>CACZIT010000003.1 GCA_902781315.1 uncultured Prevotellaceae bacterium | reverse complement strand
GCAAACCTACAGCAACTGCCTAGAGGGTGGCGAAACTGCAACCCGGGCAATATCAAGAAGAGTGCCGAACGCTTCCGAGGCGAGGTGGACGGCCTGGACACGGTCTTCAAGACCTTCCGTTCGATGGCGTGGGGATTCCGCGCCCTGTTTATGATCCTGCACACCTACATCGTAAAGTACGACCTGCGCACCATCCGACAAATCGTTGAACGGTGGGCACCCAGCGGAGAGAATAACACCGAGGACTACATCTACACCCTCTGCGAGAAAATGCACATGGAGGACGACGACGAACTGCACTTCACGCCCATCACCATGCCGCGGCTGGCCACGGCCATCGCCACCATCGAGTGCGGCCGCGCCCCGAAGCGCGCCGACGTGGAGATGGGATGGAGCCTGTGTGAGAAGGATTTGCGGGAGGAGAGGAGGAAACCTCGGGCCCTCTGAAGGGAAGCCCCTCCCCCGGCCCCTCCCCTGCAGGGAGGGGGGAAGAGCCCCTCCAAGGGCGTGCCGTAGGCACGTTTGTGGGGAAAAGGGAGGAGGGGACTACGTGGCAGGGCATTCCTGCCCAAGCGCGTTCTTTGACTTATTGACACAACATTTCTCATCGGGGTGGTTGTCCTGCTGCTGTTTTTTCGTTAATGTTACTGAAAAAAAAGCGGGGATTCAGCTTTTTTCGCTATCTTTGCAACATGCAAGGGGCTGCAGAGGCTCTTGCCGGAGAGTGACAGCATTATTAACTTACAAAGAAAGGTAAAGACAATGAAAAAGTATGTTTGCGACGTGTGTGGTTACGAGTATGACCCTGAAGTAGGCGACCCCGATAACGGCATCGCTGCCGGAACGGCTTTCGAAGACCTGCCCGAAGACTGGGTGTGCCCGCTCTGCGGCGTGGGTAAGGATGAGTTCAGCGAGGCATAAGGATTTGCTGACGGAACTGATAAGAACGCACTGAATTAAGACAGTAATATGAAGCTACTTTGTGGGAAACAAGGTGCCAGGGCAGCGGTGATGGCGGCCTTGGCCTTGACGATATGGGGTGGTGCCGCCTGGGCACAGACTCCTTTCTATGCCATTGCCGCCGCCGACACCACGTGTCAGGTGTTCATCTATTCGCCGGGCGAGAAGCAGGGCCTGCATCTGGCCTACCTCACGGAAAACGACACGTGGCAGGAGGTGGGGCAGCTGTGCGGCTCCGACTATGCGCAGTGGGGCAGCGAGAAGCGCATGTACAGGCCTTCTGTCGTGCATGCCAACGACGGCACGTGGCGACTGGTGTTCGGCGTGAACGACACGGCTCCGTGCTTCGCCGCCGCCTACAGCGAAGACCTCGTCAGCTGGCGGCCGCAGGACTATCCGCGCATGTCGCAGCGGGGATGCCTGGCGCCCGTGGTGTTTGCCATGGACGACGGCACGTTCGACATCTACTATAAGGACCGTCAGGGCGGCAAGCACTACGTGCAGGCTTCGGCCGACTTCCGCCACTTCACCGAAGACTCGACGCTGAGCACCATCGACGACGTGGCCTGGTCGCGCGGCAGCGCCAGCATCGTGCCCCTGGGCGGAGGCGAAGCCAAGACGTACGAGGGCGACCTGTTCGACGTGCCGAAGGTGCATCTGGACTACATCCGCCAGTGGTTCCACGCGCTGGCTGAGGACGACAAGCTCAACCGCGAGCAGATGAGCGACGACGCCGAGCGCTTCGCCTCGTTGCCCGACAGGGTGGAGGCCCGGCTCAGCGTGGACACGTCGAAGGAGAAGGCCATCAGCGACAAGCTCATCGGCGTGTTCTTCGAGGACATCAGCTATGCCGCCGACGGCGGACTCTATGCCGAACTGGTGCAGAACCGCGACTTCGAATACACGGCCCGCGACCATCGCGGCTGGAACGCGCTGACGGCATGGAAGACCTCTGCGGGCGTGCAGCTGGCCACCGACGGGCCGCTCTCGGAGAACAATCCTCACCACGTGGTGATGGATGCCGACACGCTGCTGAACAGCGGTTGGGACGGCATCATCGACGAGGGTGCCCGCTACGACTTCTCGTGCTACATACGCCTGAAGGGCTGCAAGAAGAAGCAGTTCACGGTGGCCCTCGTGGCCGACGACGGCACGGTGATGGCTGAAGGCCGGTTGAAGGCTGAAGGCGAGGGCTGGCAGCGCTATTCGCTCGTGCTCGACACCGACAAGAAGCAGAAGCGCCTGCAGGCCGCCGTGCTCACCGACGACGACGTGAAGCGATGCCAGCTGCGCATCGTGGGCAAGAAGGGCGGACAGGCTGCCCTCGACATGATTTCGCTCTTCCCGCAGGACACCTACAAGGGTCACGGCCTGCGTAGCGACCTGGCTGAGGCCATTGCCGCGCTGAAGCCGAAGTTCGTGCGATTCCCCGGCGGCTGCATGAGCCACGGACAGGGACTCGACAACATCTACCACTGGCAGCACACCATCGGCCCCTGGCAAGACCGCAAGCCCGACATGAACATCTGGAACTACCACCAGACGCGCGGACTGGGCTTCCTGGAGTATTTCCAGTTCTGCGAGGACATCGGTGCCGAGCCGCTGCCCGTGCTCGCTGCCGGCGTGCCCTGCCAGAACTCCGCTCCCAACAGCGAGGGCTTCGGCGGTCAGCAGGGCGGCATCCCCATGGAGCAGATGCCCGCCTACATCGACGAACTCTCGAACCTCATCGAGTGGGCCAACGGCGACCCCGCCACGTCGAAGTGGGCGAAGATGCGCGCCGACGCAGGCCATCCGGCTCCGTTCCACCTGAAGTATCTCGGCATCGGCAACGAGGACATCATCTCGACCGTCTTCGAGGAGCGCTGCGAGATGATTGCCAGGGAGCTGCACAAGCGCCATCCCGAGATTCTGCTCTGCGGCACGGCAGGGCCGTTCCACTTCCCCTCGGCCGACTACATCGAGGGCTGGGACTTCGCCAACAAGCACCGCGACCTCTTCCACATGATTGACGAGCACTACTACGAGTCGCCCGCGTGGTTCATTCACCACCAGGACTACTACGACCACTACGACCGCAAGGGTCCGAAAGTGTACGTGGGCGAGTATGCTTCGCGCACCCGCACCCACGAGTCGGCACTCGCCGAGGCCCTCTACCTCTGCAACATAGAGCGCAACGCCGACATCGTGGAGATGACGAGCTACGCTCCGCTGCTGGCCAAGGAGGGTCACCACAACTGGAATCCCGACATGATATACTTCGACAACACCAGCCTCGAGCTCACGCCCAGCTACCACACGCAGCATCTCTTCGGCAACCACAGCGGCGACCGCTACATCGCCTCCACGCTGGAAGCCTACCCCCGTCCCCTCCCTGAAGGGAAGGGAGAGCAGCAGCTGAACCTCCGCATTGCCTCGAGCGTGGTGCGCGACAGCAAGACGGGCCGCACTTATCTGAAGCTCGTGAACGCCCTGCCGCGCGAGCTGAGCGTAACGGTCGAGGGCCTCGCCCTGCCGGCCACGCCCCGCATCAGCGCCTTCACGGCACAGCCCGGCGACAAGACGGTGACGCGCTACAACGCCGACGATGCCCACCTGCCTGGCGAGCGTTGCGTCAAGGTGGACGGCCAGCGGGTCGCGCTGCAGCCCTACACCGTATGCGCCATTGAGCTGTAAGCCGTTCGGCCAGCCGGATAAAGCAATCCGGATAAAGCCAGCCCGATAAAGCCAGCCGGATAAAGCCAGCCGGATAAAAGCAATCCGGATAAAGCAATCCCCGATGTTCTTCTCCAGAGCCATCGGGGATTGTGTTTTTTTGGGCTTATTGCCGCCGGAAAACAGCGGTTTTTTGCCGTTTTGTTTGGCAGTTTCGTTTTTTTTGCGTTATTTTGCATTGTATTTATTCATTTTATAAAGTTTTAGGATATGAAAAAACTATTTTTACTGTTTGCTGCCGCACTGATGGCAGCGGGCGCTCAGGCACAGACCGTGACTGAGAGCAAGACGTTTGACAACTTCTACATCGGCATCAACGGCGGCCTGGCTACGAAGGCCACGGGCCATAAGTGGATGAACGACCTCGACCCGAATGCAGGGCTGAGAATAGGCCGCTGGTTCACACCGGTGTTCGGTCTGGCCGTGGAGGGCAATGCCTACTTCTCGAACAAGCCCTACAAGCCGACACACACTTTCGTGCGCTTCCTGAACTCAAGTCTGTTGGGAACGGTGAACTTCACCAACTGGTTCGGCGGCTATCCCGGCGAGCCCCGCACGTTTGAGGTGGTGGGTCTCTACGGACTGGGCTGGGGCCATCTCTTCGGCGACCCGAAAAACGTGCTGGTGCCCGTCGACGACTATTACTACGTGGTAGCGCCCGTGACACGCCAGATTATCAATCGCAACAACCTCACCTCGAAGGCCGCTCTGGACCTGGTGTTCAATCTGGGCGAGGAGAAGGCCTGGCAGTTCTACGTGGAGCCTTCGGTGACATGGGGTTTGAACGACGTCATCACGCCGAGCCGTCAGGGTACGGATTTGGCCGTGATGGGCAAGAGCGGACTGGAGTACAACATCAATAAGATGTACGTGCAGCTGAATGCCGGTTTCATCTACAAGTTCAAGAACTCGAACGGCACGCACAACTTCACCGTTGCCCGCCTGCGCGACCAGGCCGAGATTGACGGTCTGAACGCCGAGATCAACCGCCTGCGCGACGAGCTGGCCAAGAAGCCTCGCGAGATTGTGAAGGAAGTGGAAGTGGTGAAGGAAGTGCCGGGACAGAATGTCGTGCGCGAGGTGAAGGTGGAAGACCTCGTCTTCGTGACCTTCGCTCAGGGCAAGAGCGAGCTGACCGCCGATGCCCGCAAGGCTCTGTCGAACATCCAGCCGGGCAAGCACGTGCAGATTGTAGGCACGGCATCGCCGGAAGGCAATCCCGAGCTGAACCAGAAGCTGTCGCAGGCCCGTGCCGACGCAGTGGCTCAGTATCTGCTGACACGCGGCGTGGCTGTCGACGAGGCCACCGGTAAGGGTGTGCAGGGCACTACCTCCAACCGTCTGGCTGTAGTGTATGTGAAGTAAGGGAAGCCCCACCCCTAACCCCTCCCCAGTAGGGAGGGGGAAAGCCCCACCCCTAACCCCTCCCCCATAGGGAGGGGGATCGTGGGAGGGTAATAGAAAAGGTGAACTTAATGAAAATGAAAAGTAAAGTAGGAAAATATCCATTCATGGCAGAGCCGTTCCATTGCGATTTCGCGGGACGGCTCTTTGTGAGTCATCTGGGCAACCACCTCATCAACGCTGCCGACTTCCACTCCAACGACCGCGGCTTCGGCATGCTCTATCTGAACACCATTCACAAGACGTGGGTGCTCTCGCGACTGGCTATAGAGTTGGAGGAGATGCCCCCGGCCTATACGCAGTTCGACGTGGAGACGTGGGTGGAGAGTGCCATGCGCTTCTTCACGAACAGAGACTTCAAAATCAGCGAAAGCCCTGCCCCCGGCTCCTCAGAGGAAGGGAAGGTGTTCGGCTACGGGCGTTCGGTGTGGGCAATGATCGACACCGAGACGCGCCAGCCTGCCGACCTGTTTGCCGTGAACGGCGGGAGGCTCATGGAATATGTGGAGAAGGAAAAGGAATGTCCCATTGCCAAGGTGTCGCGAGTGAAGATGAAGGACGACGCTCCGCTGATGCGCGTGGTGCCGACGGCCTATAGCGACATCGACATGAACGGGCACGTGAACAGCGTCAAATACATTGAGCACGCGCTCGACCTTTGGGACACAGAGTTCTATAAGCACCACTGGCTGCATCGCTTTGAGATTGCCTATGTGGCCGAGGCCCATCTGGGCGACGACCTGTTGCTCTATATGGACGAGGCCGAGAAGCAGGCCGATGAGGAGGAGCAGGACGAGTTTTTCGTGAGAATAGCCAAGAGGGCTGCCGGCGACGATGCCGAGCCCGTTGAGGTGTGCCGTTGCAGGATGGTGTTCAGAGGCGTTCGCCAGTGAGCAATGACTCGTCTTCGAGGAGGAGCATCACCATGCTTTCGCTGATGGCAACGACCTCGTCGTTGAGCAGCTCGCGCAATGCGGCGTGCAGTTGGTAGCTGGGAATGCCGATTTTATCAAGAATCTCGACTGGATGCGGCTGATGGTCGCTGAGCTGGTCGAGAATCTTTTTTTTGGCCTCGTCCCAGTCTTCGCGGACGAACGAGGCTTCTTCGCCTTCCTCGACGGAGGTGGCGTGGAGACAGACGTCGCACTGGCCGCAGTCGGTGGACCGCTCTTCGCCAAAATAGCTGAGCAGCTGGCGCGAGCGGCACGTCTCGTTGTTCTCGCAGTAGAGCCACATCGAGCGAATGCGTTTGACGAAGAGCTCGCGACGGTCTTCGTAGACGGCTCGGGGAAGCACGACCCGCTCGGTCTCCACGCGTCGCTGCGTCCAGGTGATGGTGGGCGTGGAGCGTTGTGGAATGAAGTGAACGATGCCTCTGTGGTCGAGGGCTTTCAGTTGCAGGTAGACCTCGTCTTTCGTCAGGTTGCAGTTGCGGGCTATCTGCTCGAGGCTGATGTAGGCATAGTCGGTGAACAGACCGCCGTAGTTGCGCAGCAGGGTAGTGATGACGAGTTCCTCGCGTGGCGTGGCCTCGCTCAGCATGTAGAGTTGTTCGCGGCTGAGCAGGAAGCGGATGCGCGTAGCATTGTCGGGGTCGGTCTCGTAGTCGAGATAGCCTGCCCGGGCAAGAATCTTCAACGCTGCATCGGCCAGCACGGGGAAGTGGCGAAAGGTGCGGCAGAAGCGCTCGATGTCGAACTCGCGCGTCACCCCGTAGCCGTCGCCGACGGCCATCTGGTAGTAGTAGGCCAGGTGTTCGTAGACCTTCAGGATGTATTCTTTGTCGGGGAAGGTGCTGGCGATGCGCTGTTCCAGTTTCCGATGGTCGTCGGGGCGGTAGAGCATCACGGCATAAGCCTTCTTACCATCGCGGCCGGCGCGCCCGGCTTCCTGGAAGTAGGCTTCGATGGAACTGGGGCAATCCATGTGGATGACCAGTCGCACGTCGGGCTTGTCGATGCCCATTCCGAACGCATTCGTCGCCACCATCACGCGCACCTTGTCTTGCTGCCAATCGGTCTGGCGGTCGTCGCGAACGCTGTGGTCAAGCCCTGCGTGGTAGTAGGTGGCAGGCTTCTGTTTCGCGCTCGGGTCGTATAGTTGGCTGTTCAGGAAGTCGGCAATCTCTTTCGAGCGCCGCCGGCTGCGTACGTAGACGATGGCCGAGCCGGGCACGGCATTCAGAATGTGCAACAGCTGGGCCTGCTTGTCGCTGGTGTGGCGTACGATGTAGGCCAGGTTCTTGCGCTCAAAACTCATCTTGAACACGTTCTTCTGCTGAAACTGCAACTGTTCCTGAATGTCGTCGATGACGCGGGGTGTTGCCGTGGCCGTGAGTGCCAGAATGGGCACGCCGGGCAACAGCTTGCGGATGTTGGCAATCTCGAGGTAGGAAGGCCGGAAGTCGTAGCCCCACTGGGAAATGCAGTGGGCTTCGTCGACCGTGATAAACGAAACGTGCATGTGGCGCAACTTCACCTGGAACTGTTCTGAAGCCAGCCGTTCGGGCGATACGTAGAGCAGTTTGATGCCCCCGAGCACGCAGTTGTCGAGAGCCACGAGCGTTTCCTGTCGCGACATGCCGCTGTAGATGGCTGTGGCGCGAATGCCCAGCCGGCGCAGTCGCTGCACCTGGTCTTTCATCAGGGCAATGAGCGGCGTGATGACGATGCACACGCCTTCCATTGCCAAAGCCGGCACCTGGAAGGTGATGCTCTTGCCGCCTCCTGTAGGCATCAGTCCGAGCGTGTCGCGGCCCGCACTGATGCTTTCAATAATGTCTTGCTGGATGCCACGAAAATGGTCGTAGCCCCAATACTGCTTGAGGATGGAAATCATAGCACGCTCAACTCTCGGCCTCGCTGGGGCGAATGTCTTCTATCTGGAGCTGCACCTGACTGCGCTTGAAGACGTTGTCTTCCAGCGTGTAGGCAATGTCGAAAGCGCGCTTCGACTTGATGTAGCGCACCGAAGCGCTCTGCCCGAAGGCAATGCCGCTGAGCACGCTGCTCGATTTCGAATCGACAAGTTCCAGCTTGATGTGCTCCTGTTCGCGCCCCACCACCTTCGACGTGCCGTAATCGTAGACCCCCGTCGTGCAGAAGATGGGTTTGGGATTGTCGGGGCCGAACGGCGAGAAGCGTTTCAGGTCGTTGTGGAGCCGCTTGCTGATGTCCTTGAAGTCGAGCATGGCGTCTATGTTCAGGATGGGCTCCGTCTGCTCGGGCTGAATGTGCTCGTCGACGTATTGGTGGAACCGGCGGCGGAATTCGGGTATGTCGTCCCAGCGCAGGGTAAGGCCGGCAGCGTAGGTGTGGCCGCCGAAGTTCACGAGCAGGTCGCGGCAACTCTTGATAGCCGAATAGACGTCGAAGCCCGTCACCGAGCGTGCCGAGCCGGTGGCAAACTCGCCGTCGCGCGTCAGCACCACGGTCGGCCGGAAATAGATTTCCGTCAGTCGGGAAGCAACGATGCCGATGACGCCCTTCTTCCAACCTTCGTCGTAAAGCACGATGCTCGAGCGGTGCTTCTGGCTCTCCAGCCGGGCCACGATTTGGTTGGCCTCTTCGGTCATCTGTTTGTCGATGTCCTTGCGCTGCTCGTTGTATTCGTTGATGTGCTTCGCCATGTTGAAGGCTGTCGGGAAGTCTTTTTCCACCAGCAAGTCAACCGATTCCTTGCCGTTCTCCATGCGTCCCGAAGCGTTGATGCGCGGGCCAATCTTGAAGACGATGTCGCTCATGGATAGTTCGCGGCCGCTGAGTCCGCAGATGTCGATGATGGCTTTCAGTCCGGTGCTGGGACTTTGGTTCAACTGCTTCAGCCCGTGGAAGGCCAGGATGCGGTTTTCGTCGGTGACGGGCACAATGTCGGCGGCGATGCTCACTGCACAGAAGTCGAGCAGCGGAATCAGCCGTGAGAAGGGGATTCCGTTGTTCTTGGCAAATGCCTGCATGAACTTGAAGCCCACGCCGCAACCGCAGAGATGCTTGAAGGGATAGCTGTCGTCTGGCCGCTTGGGATTCAGGATGGCTGCTGCATCGGGCATCACCTCGTCTGGAACGTGGTGGTCGCAGATGATGAATTCGATGCCCAGCGACTTGGCATACTCAATCTCCTCTACGGCCTTGATGCCGCAGTCGAGAATGATGATGAGATGCACGCCGGTGTCGCGTGCGTACTCCAATCCCTTCTTGCTTACGCCGTAACCTTCGTCGTAGCGGTCGGGGATGTAATAATCAATGTTCGAGTAGAACTGCCTCAAGAACTTGTAGACCAGTGCCACAGCCGTGCATCCGTCTACGTCGTAGTCGCCATAGACCAATATGCGCTCTTTGCGTCCGATGGCATCGTTCAGACGATCTACGGCCACATCCATATCCTTCATAAGAAAGGGATTGATGAGGTCGGCCAACTGCGGGCGGAAGAAACGTTTGGCTGCGCTTTCGGTGGTGATGCCGCGTCGTTGCAGCAACAAGGCCAGCACCGGGCTCAGACCAAGTTTCTCGCCGAGCTCGTTAGCTGTCAGTTGTTCCTGTGGTGTAGGCGGTTCGTAATTCCATTTGAAGTGCATTTATAAATTGTTTTTGTTTCTTTTCCGTCCGGAGGGAGCCTGCGTCGTGGCAAGCTCGGAAGAATGCCTATTCAGGCAATATATTTAATTCAGCCTTCAAAGTTACAAAGAAAAGTTGAAAGGTTGAAAGTTTTCTTTCTTGAAAATAATGAAGTTGCAGTTTTTTTAGCGATTTTTCACAGTAGGACTATGTAAAACGGGAAGATGAAGGCCGCGGTGGCCCCATCTTCCCGCAATCGTTTCAGTAGTTTTTCGTTGAAAGTATGTTCGCTTAGATGCCGAGCTTCTTGCGGATGTCGGCGGGAATGGCGTTCTTGTTGACGAGGTAGTCCATGGTGTTGGCAGCGATGAAGGCCTTGGTCATGTACCAGGTGCCCTTGTAGTCGCCGGTCTCACCCCACGAGTTCTTCACCATATAGTATTCCTTTCCGTTCTGGTCTTTGGCGATGCCGTAGATGTGCATGCCGTGGTCGTCGGTGAGTTCCCAGTTGTCGAAGCGCTCCTGGCGCATCTCCTGTGTGGGCACTACCTCAGGCACCTTGCATCCCAGCGAGTCCAGGATAGAGGTCTTCTTGGCGGGAGCCAGCTTCAGCCAGCGAGCCATGTCGCTGCCGGCGAGGCTCTCAGTGGCCTTGGTGTCAACGGCGTAGGCCAGACCCTTGCGGGTGAAGCCGTCCTCCGACACGTCGCCGCCCCAAGCCACGGTGTAGCCCTGCTCAATGGCGTTGTCAATAATCTCCATCATCTCCTCCATAGGCAGGTTGTAGGACTGCGGGAAACGCCAGTTGTCCTGCACCTCCACGGCGAACGTGGTGTAGAAGGGATGGTGGGTATAGCTGGTGATGGATACATAGTCGTCGAGGTTTAGGCCGAGTGTGCTCATGAACGACTTCGGCGTGTACTCCTTGCCCTCAAACGTGAACTTCTCGGGGCACTTGCCCAGATAAGCATCCAGGATGCCCTGGAAGCCGACCTTCCACTGGTTAGAGATTTTCTTAGCCGAACTTTTGGCAACAGCTGCCACGTAAGGCTCCAGAACCGAGAAGAACTCGTTGAAGTTGTTCAGCGAGTCGCCATAGAGCGAGCCGGGGAAAGGCATGGCGTCCTCGGGGCAGATGCCGTGGGTCTTCAGTGTGGCCAGCACGTCCTCAGCCGAACCGCCCTGTGCAAACTGGCAGTCGCCGTGGTAGCGAACCACCTGGATGGCGCGGTCCATGTAGGTTTTGTTGGCAATGAACGACTCGCAGAGGTCGTACTTCTTGCCTGTGGCCTTCAGAATTTCGGCCTCGAAGAACGACAGTGTGGAGTAGTCCCAGCACGTGCCCGAACGGTTCTGGTCTTTCATCGAGGTAACGGGAATTTCCTTCACGATGGTGAAGACGGGTTTGTTACTCTGTTTGGCGGCAGACTTCTTCTTGGCTGCCGACACGTTGCCTGCTGCTACGAACAGGGCCAGCGCAATAGTCAGAATCTTTTTCATTTTTACTAGCCCCCTAAAATAGGGGGTTGAGGGTCTTTTAATTTGTGAAACAATATATTAATAACTTTCTCTTTATGTTTGATAGAGGGTGCTAAGACCCTCATCCCCCTATTTTAGGGGGCTACTGCCATAAACTCCTCCACATCCTTCGGGTGATACGGTATGCGCTTCTCGCCGAGGAAGCGGCAGCCGTCCTTGGTGATGAGGATGTCGTCCTCGATACGGATGCCGCCGAAGTCCTTATACTTTTCGATTTCGTCGAAGCAGAGGAACTCCTTGCAGTGGCCGCTCTTGCGCCAGTCGTCGATGAGGTCAGGGATGAAGTAGATGCCCGGCTCGTCGGTGACGACGAAGCCTTCCTCCAGACGGCGCCCCATGCGCAGGGCGTTGGTGCCAAACTGGTCGAGGATGGGGCGTGTCTCCTCGTCGAAGCCCACGTTGATTTGGTCGAGGTTCTCCATGTCGTGCACGTCCATGCCCATCATGTGGCCCAGTCCGTGAGGCAGGAACATGGCGTGGGCGCCGGCGCGCACAGCCTCCTCGGTGTCGCCTTTCATCAGGCCGAGCTCCTTCAGCCGGTCGGTCATCAGACGGCATACGGCGAAGTGGCAGTCCATGTACTTCACGCCGGGCTTGGCAACGTTCAAAACCAAGTCGTGGCAGTCCTCGACAATCGAATAGATGTCGAGCTGGCGCTGCGTGTAGCGGCCGCTGACGGGCATCGTGCGGGTATTGTCGGAACAGTAGTTGTTGACGGTCTCGGCACCGCAGTCGCACAGGGCCAGGCGTCCGGCCTCCAGCGGGCGCAGCGACGGAGCACCGTGCATAATCTCGCCGTGCTGCGAGAAGATGGTGGCGAAACTCACCTGAGCACCATAGCTGTGGGCGATGCCGTCCACCTGTCCGGCGATGTATTTCTCGGTGACGCCGGGCTTGATGAGGCGCATAGCCGTCGTGTGCATCATGTAGCCGATTTCGGCGGCGCGCTCCAGTTCCTCAATTTCCTCCTGCGTCTTGGCCGAGCGCATTTTCACCACGGCCTGAATGAGCTTCATCGAGGCTGCCTTCTTCTGCTCCGAAGGATGCAGGCCCAGCAGGTCCATGATCTGAATCTTGATGTCGTGCCGGTAGGGCGGCAGGAAGTGGATGGTGCGGCCTTTCGCGCGGGCCTCGTCGCAGATGGTCTTCAGCTGAGCCATCGGAGCCGACTGCGCCACGCCCACCTGGGCAGCCAGATCGCTGACGCTCTCCACGGAGCCGTACCACACGATATTCTCGATGTCGATGTCGTCGCCGATGAGGCATTCATGGTCGTTGTCGATGTCGATGACGCCTACCAGTCCGTCGCGCTGTTGTCCGAAGTAATACAGGAACGACGAGTCCTGACGGAACGGATAGTAGGCATTGTTGGGGTAGTTGTTGGGCGACTCGTTGTTGCCGAAGAGCACCACTACGCCCTCGCCGACGAGCTTCTTGAGCTCATTGCGGCGCTGTATGTAAGTTTCTTTGCTAAACATATTGAAGTTGCATTTGGTCTATTTGGGTACAAAGGTAACAATTTTAAGCAATATATTACAAATAATGACGTTAAAGAAGTTAAAGATATTTAGTTTGAACAACTTTTTTGTACACTTTGGTTAGTTTTTTCAGACTCTGATTCGTATTAGAAGAAAACAGAACGCAATGGAGAAGAAAGACATAGCACGGTTGTTCCGGCAGCATTACGCGAAAATGTACAGGGTGGCGCGTTCCATTCTCTACGATGAGCAGGAGAGCAAGGATGTGGTCAGCGAAATCTTTGAAAAACTGCTCAGTGGCGACGTGTTGCTGATGGCCCAAGGCGAAGAACGCTATCTGCTGACGAGCGTTCGCAACCTGTGCTTCAGCCGTCTGCATCATCAAGAAGTGGTGAGGCAGATGGAATCTTTTAGCCGGGCAACGTGGCCCCCAACCGACACCGATGCTGACGACCGGCTGGCTGACATCTTCGAGTTTGCCGAATCTCATCTGTCGGAACGCGAACGGCGCATCTTCCATCTGCGCTTCGCCGATGGCTACAGCTATGAAGAGATAGCCGCCAGCGAGGGTATCAGCAAGGTGGCGGTGTGGAAGAATCTGTCGCGTCTGTTAATCACAGTCAGAAACCATTTTAACCAAAATGCAAAATGAAAACTACAGACAATAGTAAGCAAGTGTTCTTCGACATGCAGGAGCATCCGGAACGCTATGCTGAACAGCAAATAGAAGCGATGATGGTCGATATCGACCAGCAACCTGATGTTGAGGCTGCATGGACCGAGTTTGAAGCGCGTCAGCTTGGCGATTCTCAGGCAAACCACCACCCTCGTCACCTGCGGCTTTTCCGTGCTGCTGCCGTGTTCGTTGGCATGCTGGTGGCAACCTACGGACTGCTCGTTGCTACGAATATTCTTTCAAACCCCTTCTCCTCAAGCAAGGTGATGCTGGCTGTTGAGACAACTCCGCCCCCACATGTTCAGCCTGCGGCGATGCCTGATACGTCTGACGCAGGGCCTTTCATTATTGAGGAGCAAAGACCGATGTTGGCGAAAGCCGTGACCAGCAAAGATGAGACGCCTTCCCAGATGCTGCGAGTTCGCGGATTGGGTGGTAGCAGCGGTGAGCCGCTCATTATGGTCAATGGAAAGGCTTTGCCAGCCGGAGGTCTTGATGCCCTCAACACAGATGATATTGACAGCATTCGGGTGCTGAAAGATTCGGAGTCTGTCAAGCCGTACATGGCATCCTATGGCGAGCGGGTCAGGAATGGAGTCGTGCTCATTACGTTGAAACCCGACCGGGAGCGGCGCTACGCCTGGCTGAATGAAGTGTCGGATGCGGGGACAAAGGTCTTCAGCGTTGTCGAGGTGATGCCGCAATTTCCAGGTGGTCAGGATTCGCTGAAGGCATTCATCGCTTCGAATGTAGTCTGTCCGGAACCCGTTCTGCGCGAAGGCGTCAATGGGCGCGTAGTCATCAGTTTTGTCGTTCAAAAGGATGGCTTGCTTCGCGACTTCAAGGCCATTAGATGCATGCTGAAGGACAGTCTCGGCAATGCCTGCAAGGATTCTGTGCTCATCGGGCTGTGCGAAACTGAGGCGTTGCGCGTCAGCCGGCTCATGCCTCGTTGGAAGCCAGGCACTATGATGGGGAATCCTGTCGATGTGAAGTATAACATCCCCTTCCGCTTCAACTTGCCAGAACCTGTTCCCCGGCAAGGAGGAGTACGGATTCGATAACCACTTGCTTTGATGGTGGGCATGTTTGCCAACATGCTTTGTTTTTCCAAATCTTTGTCCGAAAAAAGAACGGGAGAGTCTTTTTCCCAATAAAAAGCGGGCAGTTTCTTTCGTCAGTGTTCGCTTTTTTATTATCTTTGCAGCCAAATTTTTCCTATATCAGGATGATGAAGATTGATAACAAAACAGGTCTGGTACTCGAAGGGGGCGGCATGCGCGGCGTCTTCACGAGCGGGGTGCTCGATGCCTTCATGAAGCATGGCGTGGAGTTTCCCTACATCGTGGCGGTGTCGGCAGGCGCCTGCAACGGCATGTCGTACGTCAGCCGACAGCCCGGACGCGCGCGCTATTCGAACATCGACATGATGGAGAAATACGACTACATCAGCTTGCGCAACCTGCTGACAAAAGGCTGCATCTTCGATCCCGACCTGCTCTATGACCGCCTGCCCAACGAGTTGTTCCCCTTCGACTTCGACACGTTTTTCCATAGTCCAACGGTCTACGAAATGGTTGTCACCAATTGCCAGACGGGGCAGGCCGAATATCTCTCGGAACGCCATGACCCGAAGCGTGCGCTCGACATCGTGCAGGCATCGAGCTCGCTGCCCTACGTCAGCAAAATCGTGCAGGTCGACGGCAAACCGATGCTCGACGGAGGCATCGTTGACTCTATTCCCGTGGAGCGAGCCATCAGTCAGGGCTACGAGCGCAACGTCGTCATCCTCACCCGCAACCGCGGCTATCGCAAGACGGGCCACGACCGCAAGTTACCTCATTTCATCTATCGCGACTATCCGCGCTTGCGCGTGGCGCTGAGCCGCCGTCTGGAGGCCTACAACCGCCAGCTTGAACTCGTCGAGCACCTCGAAAGCGAGGGCCGCGTGGCCTGCATCCGGCCTGAGCGTCCGCTGGAGGTAGACCGCATAGAAAAAGACGTGCAGAAGCTGCAGCGCCTCTATGACGAAGGCTACAGCCTCGGCGACCGCTTCTGCCGTGAGCACAAGTGATAGTTTCCTGACAACAAAACAACTGAATTTGCTGACGAGAATAAGTTATTTTCCTCAGCAAATTCAGTTGTTTTGCGCAGCAAATCAAGTTGTTTCCCTCGGCAAATCAAGTTGTTTTCCTGCTAAAGAGCGTCGTTCTCTTCCACCACTTCGTACTTCGGCGATTGGCCATACTTGTTGGCCTGCGGATTGCTGTCGATGAGGCAGAAGATGAACGTGGCGAACGACGTGACGGCCAGCACCAGACCGCCTATGCCCATGACGGGCATGCTCAGCTTGGATACTGCCTTCATGGGGTCGGCATTGACGCTCTGCAGCTCGTCAATGAAGCCGCACTGCACCAGGTAGATGCTCAGCACGATGTTCAGTGCCCAGCTCACGATGACCCACCACTCGCTGTGGCCCGTGTCGTGCAGTCGGCGGGCCGTTGCGGGCAAGGCCAGGAGCATGATGGCGCCCACGCCAATCTCAGCGGCCATGGGCGGCAGCACGAGCGGGACGATGGTGCCCAGCACCCAGTAGATGACGACGTACACCAGCATGAACCACCAGAACTCTGAGCGGCGCGAACGGCCACTCATCTGTGTCAGTCTGCTGAAGGCGAGCTTCACGGCCTCGCCGAATGCCAGTTGTGGTTTTGCAATCAGTTTCTTCATTGTTTCTTTTTGTTACCTTGATACTTTGTTACTTTGTTACCTTGTTCCAGCAGGTCGGGCCTCAACCTTTTCGTGCGCTCCATGGCCTGGTCGAACTCCCACTGCTTGATTTTCGCCTCGTTGCCCGAGAGCAGTATTTCGGGCACCTTCCAGCCTTTGTAGTCGGCAGGGCGCGTGTAGATGGGAGCCGAGAGCATGTCGTCCTGGAAGCAGTCGCTCAGTGCGCTCTGCTCGTCGCCGATGACGCCCGGCACCACACGCACGATGGCGTCGGCCATGATTGCGGCAGCCAGTTCGCCACCCGTCAGCACGTAGTCGCCAATGCTGATTTCGCGCGTGATGAGGTGCTCGCGAATGCGGTGGTCGATGCCCTTGTAGTGGCCACATAATATAATAATGTTCTCGAGCAGCGACAGCTCGTTAGCCACGTGCTGGTTGAACTGCTCGCCGTCGGGCGACGTGAAGATCACTTCGTCGTAGTCCCTTTCAGCCTTCAGCGCCGAGATGCAGCGGTCGATGGGCTCGCACTGCATCACCATACCGGCAAAGCCGCCGTAGGGATAGTCGTCCACGCGCCGCCACTTGTCGAGCGTGTAGTCTCTGAGGTTGTGCAGATGAATCTCTGCCAGTCCTTTCTTCTCTGCCCGTGCCAGGATGCTTTCGTGAACGAATCCCTCCAGCATCTCGGGCAATACGGTAATGATATCTATTCTCATGTCAGTAAACTATAGGATTGCAGCGATGCGGCGAACATTCTCCAGCCGCTTCATGAATGATTTGTCCTGTCTGGCTTTCTGTAGGTTGTAATCTGTCTGTAAGCTCATCCAAATATTTGCATCAGTGCCGAGTGCTGCCTCAAGCAGCAGGGCGCATTCTGTTGTCACAGGGCGCTTGCCGTTGAGAATTTCGTTGAACACCGTGTATGACACACCCATCTGGTGAGCCAATTCCTTTTGTGTAAGGCCACGCGCCATGATTTCATCCTTGATTATTTCACCTGGATGAATCAGTTCTGAGGAGAACATGCCGTTTGCAGTATGTGTTGCGTTTTTATTCATTTTCGTCATTTATAATGATTAGACATCCAATATGTTACAAATCGTCACAATGGGCTCGGTATCATTCGATGAAACGGTAAATTCCACCCGATACTGATCGTTGGCCCGAATAGTGTAACGCCCTTTCTTGTCGCCTTGAAGAGCTTCTAAATGTAATGCCCTAAATGGATACAAGTCCTCTAACCGCTTGGCATGTATCAGAAACTTGACGGCTTTCTATGCTGCAAAGGTAGCGAAAAATATCCGATTCGCAAATTATCGAATTAAGATTTTGTGCTTTTTTCTCTTTTTTTTGTAATTTTGCAGCAAAATTCATAAATCCCAATGATATCAGTTGAAAACTTAAAGGTGGAGTTTGGCGTGAAGCCGCTGTTCAGCGAGGCAAGTTTCGTTGTCAACGATCGCGACCGCATTGCCCTCGTGGGCAAGAACGGCGCGGGCAAGTCGACGCTGCTGAAGATTCTGTGTGGCCAGCAGCAGGCCACGAGCGGCACGGTCAACATTCCGAACGACACCACGATAGGCTATCTGCCGCAGGTGATGCGGCTGGCAGACGATACCACCGTGAAGGAAGAAGCCCGCAAGGCCTTCAGCGACACAACGCGGCTGAAGGAGCGCGTGGAGCGCATGGAGCGCGAACTGGGCGAGCGCACCGACTACGAGAGCGACGACTACATGCGACTCGTGGAGCGGTTCACGCAGGAGCACGAGCGCTACCTGATGCTCGGCGGCGAAGGCTATGAGGCCGAGATGGAGCGCACGCTGCTGGGCCTGGGATTCCTGCGCACCGACTTCGACCGCCCCACCAGCGAGTTCTCCGGCGGTTGGCGCATGCGCATCGAGCTGGCGAAGATTCTGTTGCGCCGTCCCGACGTGCTGCTGCTCGACGAGCCTACCAACCATCTCGACATCGAGTCTATCCAGTGGCTGGAGCAATTTTTAGCACAGAGCGCGTCGGCTGTGGTGCTCGTGAGTCATGACCGCGCTTTCATCAATAATGTCACCAATCGTACGCTGGAAATCTCCTGCGGACAAATCATTGACTACCGGGTGAAATACAACGAGTATGTCGTACTCAGAAAAGAGCGACGCGAGCAGCAGTTGCGGGCCTACGAAAACCAGCAGCGCGAGATTCAGGAGGCGCGCGAGTTCATCAACCGTTTCCGCTACCAGGCCACGAAAGCCGTGCAGGTGCAGCAGAAGATTCGCCAGCTGGAGAAAATAGTGCCCATCGAGGTGGACGAGGTCGACAACTCGGCGTTGCATCTGAAGTTTCCGCCCTGCCTGCGAAGTGGCGACTATCCCGTGATTTGTGAAGATGTGGGCAAGGCATACGGCGAGCATCAGGTGTTCTCCGACGTGAATTTCATCCTGAAGCGCGGAGAGAAGGTGGCCTTCGTGGGCAAGAACGGCGAAGGTAAGTCGACGCTTGTGAAGTGCATCATGGGCGAGATACCCTTCGACGGCAAGCTGACCATTGGCCACAACGTGCAGATAGGCTACTTCGCCCAGAACCAGGCCCAGCTGCTCGATGAGTCTTTGACCGTTCATCAGACCATCGATTACGTGGCACGTGGTGAAATCCGTCTGCGCATCAACGACATTCTTGGTGCCTTCATGTTTGGCGGCGAGGAATCGGAGAAGAAGGTGAAGGTGCTCTCGGGCGGCGAGCGCAGCCGTCTGGCCATGATTCGTCTGCTGCTGGAACCCGTCAATCTGCTGATTCTCGACGAGCCCACGAACCACCTCGACATGCAGTCGAAGGACGTGCTGAAGGAAGCCATCCGCGCCTTCGACGGCACAGCCATCATCGTCTCCCACGACCGCGAGTTCCTCGACGGCCTCGTCACGAAGGTCTACGAGTTTGGCGGCGGTCGCGTGCGCGAGCATCTCGGCGGTATCTACGACTGGCTGAGAGGAAGCCTACCCCCATCCCCCTCCCTAAAGGGAAGGGGTGAGGGCCACCACGGCTCTCTCCAAAAGGGGAGGGAAAATACTGCCATGACCATCGATGAGCGTCTGGCTATGAGCAATCCGCAGTCGCCAGCAAATGCTACGCCGCAGCAGTCACCCTCCCCCCGGGAGGGACGGGGTGGGGCTTCAGGTGGGGCTGGGGGTGAGGCCTACGCCGAGCGCAAGGAGCAGCAGAAGAAGGTGAAGCGAGCCGAGAAGGCCGTGAAAGCCTGCGAGGAGAAGATTGCCCAGATGGAGGCGCGCATCAAGGAGATGGATGCCCTCCTCTCGAAACCCGAACATGCCACCGACATGAAGCTCATCGAGGAGTATGCACAGACCATGCGCCAGCTCGACGAGGAGAACGACCGCTGGATGCAACTCTCAGAGGAGCTGGAGGCGCTGCAATAAAAGTTGGGACGCGACGTGTCGCGTTCGTCGCCTTTGCCTTCCCGCCAAGCAATGCGACACGTCGCGTCCCTACATTGCAACTTTTTCTTTCGTTTTTCAGTCTAATAGTAAAAACAACCAAAAACGTTTGAAAGATATGAAGTTATTAGGCAATATCATTTGGCTGGTGTTTGGCGGCATCGAAATCGCCATTGAGTATCTCATCGCCAGTCTCGCCATGATGGTTACCATCATCGGCATCCCCTTTGGTTTGCAATCGCTGAAGCTCGGCCTGCTGGCCCTGTGGCCCTTTGGCTCGCAGGTGAGGAAGAAGCCCACCAGCGGCTGTCTGAACACGGGCATGAACGTGCTGTGGTTCTTCGTCGGCGGCATCTGGATCTGGCTCACGCATGTGTTCTTCGGCTGCCTGTTCTACATCACCATCATCGGCATCCCCTTTGGCAAGCAGCACTTCAAGCTCGCCCACATCGCCCTCACCCCGTTCGGCAGAGAGATTGTGTAGGGGGATTTTTTTCTCTTCGACCGTGCAAGGTTTTTGTTTCATCGTCGTTTAATGGGTAGTTATTGTAATCATAGCATAAAACGAAATGAAGAAACAATACCTGCCTTTGTTAGCCCTGTCAGCCCTGTTGCTGACGTCGTGTGCCACCATCTTCTCAGGCACACGTGCCCGCGTCATCATCGACGGCGATGCACCCGAACCCCTGACCATTGTTGCCGACGAGCAAACCTACGACAGCGTCCCGCTGCCAGCTTCCCTGAGCATCAGGCGCGATAAGCTCACCGAGCCCATCACGCTCACATCGCCCAGCTATGACTATGCCGACATCATTCCCGGCCGCAACACCAACCTCTGGATTTGGGCCAACTACTTCAACGGATTTCTGGGCCTGCCCATCGACTTGATAACTGGTGCCATCTACGAGCCTGCCATGTCGCGCTACTTCATCAGCAAGCGCAGCAAGGTGGAAAGCATCGGTGCCGAGCCCTTGGCGCCAGTAGGCGTGAGCAAGATCGTGCAGTTGCCCGTTCGTCGTGAGCCCCGCCTCTATCGCCACGAGGTTGACGTGCGGGTAGGCCTGGGCTCTTCCGTTTGGCGAGGCGCTCACGATCGGCAGGTTGGGCAGTTTCGCGACATGGGCATGGAGTATCCCGAAATGTGTGGCTTCGATGTCGACGGAGCCACATGGGGCATTCGCTACTTCTACCACATCAGTCCGCGCGTGGCCATTGGTGCAGCCTTCGGAAGGGCGTGGGCCTACGACGGTCTGGAAACGCCCTACGATCCTGAAGACCCCGACGCCTACGCGTTGTCGCCCTACGCCCATGTGGACACGCAGTCGACTTTCGCCATGCCTGCCGTGAAGTACAGCTGGATTCACGAGGATGTGTACTCCCTTTACTCCATCGCGGCACTCGGAGCACAGTACAGCCACACGTGGGCATCGATTCACACCCACGAGGCATCGCTTTTTCCCGAACTTCGCTACGAGCACCACCGTCAGGAAGTGTTCAACCGCAAGCGCTGGAAGCTCGCCCCACAGCTGACGGCCCTCGGCTTCGATGTAGGCGGTCGGCATCTGCGCTTCTTTGCTGAGCTGGGCTATGGCGTAGAGGGCGTGGTGAACATAGGACTGAGCTATCGGTTCTGCCGCGCTTCGTCGAAATGAAGAAGGTTTTTCCCTACAGCAATCGGAAAAAGTTGTGCGTTGCGTGTAATAATTTCGTCAATAGCCCGTCATTATAACAGAATGACTGACAGGGAACTCGTCAACAAGGTGCTGCGCGACGGCCATCAGCAGAGCTTCGCTGAGATCGTGAGCCGCTATTCGGGAATGGTTTTCTCGAAAGCCATCGCCATCGTGCGCCGCGAGGATCTGGCGAAGGATGTGGCCCAGCAGACCTTCATCCGAGCCTACGAGCGACTCAGCTATTGGCGCACCGACTCGCTCGGGCCCTGGCTCGCCGCCATTGCCATGCACACGGCGCTGAACGAGCTGGAACGCGAGCGCCGCAGCAGCCAGCCAGCGCCAGCTGCTGCCGACTACGACCCTGACCGCGAATTGCTGCTGCAACGCATGGAACAGGCCATCAGCCAACTGCCAGAGCAAGACCAGGCCATTATCCGACTGCACTACTTCAAACAAATGAAAACCGACGCCATAGCCCGCCAGACGGGCCTCTCGCAAGCCAATGTTCTCGTGCGGCTTCACCGCATCCGCGAACGCCTGCGGAGGGCGTTGGAGTCAACAGAATAATGAAATGCTACCATAAAGAGGAAAAAATGAATACAACACCCATTACCGACCAGCAGCTCGATGAACTCATCAGCCAGTCGTTTGAGCGCCAACAGATAGCTGCCGACATCGGCGCCGCCGTGATGAAAGACCTGCGTCGCCAGGCCCGTCGTAGCCAGCTGCGCCAGTGGGGTAGTGCCGCCGCTTTTGCCTTCGGCCTGCCCTTTGTGCTTCTGCTCTTCGGCTGGTTGCTCTGGCTCTTCGTCAGCCAGCAAGGACAGAGTTCAATCGTATACATCTGCCTCGTATTCCCTGCTGCCGCCATGCTCTATGTCGCATGGCATGCAATTAGAAATTTTTCTACTGAAAAAGTGTAATAATTGAAATATTGGCCTGTCTTATAGGCGAAACGAGATGATTGAACAAGTTTAATTAATAACAGAAAGGTAAATAATATGCATCCAGTTGAATTAGAAGGCATTTTTGCCATCGTACTTTCCTTAGCCATTCCCATTGTGGCCATCATCTGCGGGGTCATCATGAGTATCCGAAAGAAGCAAAGCGAAACCGAGCTGCGCAAGCTGCTCATCGAGCACAACACCGACCTCGAGACCGCCAAGGCCCTCATTGAGGAGCAGGAAAAGAAGTCTAACAAATACGTGTCGCTGCGCTGGGCGTGCGTCCTCATCGGCCTGGGTGTCGGTGCCTTCGCCGACTTCCTGCTCGGTCTTGAGCCCAAGCACAACATCTACTTCTGGCTCGTCATTGCCTTCGGCATCGGTCTCGGACTGCTAGTTTCGTTCTTCATTGAACTGAAATTGCAGGATAAAGAGAACCAACAGACAACGCAACAAGAGTGACGAATGTCGCCAAGAAAAATGCAGACATCTAAAAAAGACAGGCATTCATTTGGTTGAATGCCCGTTTTTTTTTACCTTTGCAAACGAAATTTATTGAACACAACAAATATTTTTTACCATCATGAAAATGAAACAGATGATTCCGATGGCTCTGATGCTGGCGCTGCCCGTGGCAGGCATGGCTCAGAACAAGTCGGGCCTCCGCATGGAGAATCTTGACAAGAACGTGAAGCCCGCCGAGGACTTCTACATGTTTGCAACCGGTGGTTGGCAGAAACTGAATCCGCTGCCCGCCGCCTACTCGCGCTTCGGCAGCTTCGACCAGCTGCAGGAAGACAACAACAAGCGCATCAACACCATCTTGGGCGACCTGCAGAAGAAAAAGTTTGCCGACGGCACCACGGAGCGCAAGCTCGCCGACTTCTACAAGCTGGCCATGGACTCGGTGCGCCGCAACAATGAGGGCATCGCTCCTGTGAAGCCGCTGCTCGACGAGATGGAGGCTGCCCGCACGAAGCAGGACCTGCAGAAGCTGCAGCTGAAGTATGCCCCGATGGGCTACGGCGTGCCCTTCGGCTCGGGCTTCGGTGCCGACGAGAAGAATGTGGAGATGAACATCCTGAACGTCTCGCAGGGCGGACTCACCCTCGGACAGAAGGACTACTATCTGAATAACGATGAGGCCACGGTGAAGATTCGAGAGGCCTACAAGGAGCACATCGCCCGCATGTTCCAGCTCTTCGGCTTCACGAAGGCACAGGCCGAGGCCAAGCGCGACGCCGTGTTCCGCTTCGAGACATCGGTGGCGCTGATTTCGAAGAGCCGCACCGAGCTGCGCGACCCGCAGGCCAACTACAACAAGATGACGCTGAAGGAACTGAAGGCCCTCTGCCCGAACATTCCGTTTGAGGAGATGGCTAACGCCGAGGGCGTGAAGAGCGAGTACCTGCAGGAAATGATTGTGGGTCAGCCGAAGTTCATGGAGAGCGTCGACAAGCTGCTCGCCGCCATGACCGCCGACGACCTGCGTGCCTACATGGAGTGGGACGTCATCATGGGTGCTTCCGGCATGCTGAGCGACGAGATTCGCGAGGCCAACTTCGACTTCTTCGGTCGCACGATGACGGGTCGCCAGCAGGACTACCCGCTGTGGCGACGCGCCACCAACGCCGTGCAGGGCGCCATGGGTGAGGCTCTGGGTAAGATGTACTGCGAGCGCTACTTCCCCGCCACGTCGAAGAAGCAGATGGAGACGCTGGTGCGCAATCTGCAGATTGCCCTGGGCGAGCGCATCGATGCTCAGAAGTGGATGAGCGACTCCACGAAGCAGAACGCCCACAAGAAGCTGGATGCCTTCTATGTGAAGATTGGCTATCCCAACAAGTGGACTGACTATTCGAAGCTCACCATCGACCCCGCAAAGTCGTACTACGAGAATATGATGGCCGTGCGCATGTGGCGCCACCAGAAGCACATCGACGAGAAGGCTGGCAAGCCCGTCGACAAGGACGAGTGGTACATGACGCCGCAGACCGTGAACGCCTACTATAACCCCACGACCAATGAGATTTGCTTCCCCGCAGGCATCCTGCAGTATCCGTTCTTCGACCCGAAGGCCGACGATGCATTCAACTACGGTGCCATCGGCGTGGTCATCGGACACGAGATGACACACGGATTCGACGACCAGGGTCGCCAGTTTGATGCCACGGGCAACATGCACGACTGGTGGACAGCCAGCGACGCTGCCGGCTTCAACGAGCGCGCCGACCTCTACGACCGCTTTTTCTCGGCCATCGAGGTGCTGCCGGGCCTGAACAGCAACGGCCGACTGACGCTGGGCGAGAACCTCGCCGACCACGGCGGTCTGCAGGTGGCATGGTATGCCTACAAGAACGCCACGGCCAAGAAACCGCTGAAGGTGAAGGACGGCTTCACGGCCGACCAGCGCTTCTTCATCGCCTATGCCGGCGTATGGGGACAGAACATCACCGAGCAGGAGATTCGTCAGCGCGTGAAGAACGACCCGCACTCACTGGGTGAGTGGCGCGTGAATGGTGCGCTGCCGCACATCGACATGTGGTACGACGCCTTTGGCGTGAAGCCCGGCGACAAGATGTACCTGCCGAAGGAACAGCGCCTGGACCTCTGGTGATTTTTAGTTGAGAGTTGAGAGTTGAGAGTTTAGAGTTTAGAGTCTGTTCTAAGTTTAGAGTATTTATTTTTTTTCTCCGCTTCGCTGCGAAATTGAACCTGCGGGTCGAGCGGGGAGAGATGAGGACTATATAGAGTGTTGAGAATTGCAATACTGAACCTGATGCCACTGAAGGAAGCCACTGAGAGTGACTTCCTTCGGTTGTTTGCCGACACGGGGGTGGCGGTGGAGGTGCATTGGCTGCGCTTGCGTAGCCACGTGCCGAAGCATGCCTCGCAGGAACACATGGACTCGATGTACGAATACTGGGACGCGCTGCCGCAGGTGCCCGACGGACTCGTGGTGACAGGAGCACCGGTGGAGCAACTCGAGTTCGGAGAGGTGACCTATTGGCCGGAGCTGTGCCGCATCATGGAATGGGCGCGGCGCGAAGTGAAGTCGGTCATCTACGTCTGCTGGGCCGCCCAGGCCGCCCTATGGCATCACTACGGCATCAGGAAGTATGGGTTGAAGAGCAAGATGTTCGGCATCTTCCCGCAGGAAGTGCTCGTCGGCAGCAGCCTGTTCGACGGTCTTGCCCCGGCGTTCATGATGCCGCACAGCCGTCATACGGAGATAAGGCGCGGGGACATTGCAGCCTGTGCCGACCTGACGATAGCTGCCGACAGCGACGTGACTGGCCCGTCGGTCATCACGGCCCTCGACGGACGTGAAATCTACATCACAGGGCACATAGAATATGCCACCCATACGCTCGACACCGAATACCGGCGCGACCAGCAGCGCGGACGCACGGATGTGGGACTGCCTTTTGGTTACTATCCTGCAGACGACCCCTCGCAACCACCTGTAGATACGTGGCATGCGTCGGCAGTGATGTTTTACAGGAATTGGCTTGATAATCTGAAGAATGCGAAGTCTTGAACTACTGGCCCCGGCCAAGAACCTGGAGTGCGGATTGGCAGCCATCGAGCATGGCGCCGACGCCGTCTACATCGGAGCCCCGCGCTTCGGTGCGCGTGCCGCTGCCGGTAATTCGGTGGACGATATTGCCGCGCTCTGCCGCTACGCCCATCAGTTTGGAGCGAAGGTCTACGTGACCGTGAATACCATCATCTACGACTCCGAACTTGCCGACACTCGCCAGCTCCTCGACGAGTTGCAGCAGGCAGGCGTAGATGCCGTCCTCGTGCAGGATATGGGGCTAAGATCCACCCCCCAGCCCCTCCCTGTGAGGGAGGGGAGTGGTTACCCTTTGCAGCAAAAAAAGCATATTACTCCCCTCCATACAGGGAGGGGCAGGGGGGTGGGTCTCCCCCTCCATGCCTCCACGCAGACCGACAACCGCTCTCCCGAGAAGGTTCGGTGGCTGCGGTCGCTGGGCTTCCGCCGTGTGGTGCTGGCTCGCGAGTTGTCGTTGGAGGAGATTCGGGAGATTCATCGGCAGGTGCCCGATGTGGAACTGGAAGTGTTTGTGCACGGGGCTCTGTGCGTGAGCTACAGCGGCCAGTGCTACATGTCGCAGTATTGTCAGGGGCGTTCGGCCAATCGTGGCGAGTGTGCCCAGATGTGCCGCATGCAGTACGACCTGCTCGATGCCGACGGGCGAGAGATTGAACACCAGCGCCACCTGCTGTCGCTGCGCGACATGTGCCGCATCGACTCGCTCGAGGAACTGGCCGATGCGGGGGCTGTGTCGTTCAAGATTGAAGGCCGGCTGAAGGATGTGGGCTACGTGAAAAACGTGGTGGCGGCCTATAGTCAGCGCCTTGACGAACTGTGCGCCAAACGTTCCAATGATTACGTGCGGGCTTCGCGCGGGCGCGTCACCTATTCTTTTAAGCCCGACCTGCGCAAGACCTTCAACCGCGGTTTCACTGACTATTTCCTGCATGCCCATCGCGACGAGCATGGGGTGCTGCAGGGCCGTCAGGCCGACATCGTCTCGTTCGACACTCCGAAGGCGCTGGGCGAATATGTGGGCAAGGTCAAGGAGGTGCGCCGCGACTCGTTTACGGTTGCCGGAACGGCCGCCTTTGCCAACGGCGACGGGCTGTGCTTCTTCGAGACGGTAGCTACTGCTCCACTTCGCTCAGGAAGCGTTGCTTCGCGCCGGGCGCAGGGAACGCTCGTGGGCTTCCGCGTGAATCGGGCGGAGGGCAATCGGCTCTTTCCGCTGCGCATGCCCGACGGATTGCGTCCGGGCATGGCGCTCTACCGCAACAACGATGTGGCGTTCGAGCGCCTCATGAGTGGCAGAACAGCCGAGAGGAAGATTCCTGTGAAGATGGTGTTCAAGGCAAACGAGCAGGGTATAGAACTGCTCATCAGCGATGCTGCCGACGGTTCGCCAGTGTCGGCGGCACAGGTCGCAACGACGTTGCAGCCGGCCCAGAAACCACAGCACGACAACATTGTCCGACAATTGACGAAACTTGGCAACACGCCTTACGTCTGCCAGGAAATCGTGGTGGAAGGCGATGAGTACTTCGTGCCCAGCAGTCAGCTGGCCGAACTCAGGCGGCAGGCAGTCGGGGCATCCGACGGGCAGGATGTCGGCGAGCCAGCTTGCCCCGAAGCTGAAGAGCATGGGGATGCCGGAGCCTGCAGCGCAGTCACTCCACTTCCTGACAGGGAATGGGAGAAGTTCCCCTATCTCCTGAATGTCGCCAACCACCAGGCACGCCGTTTCTACCGCGAGCTTGGCGTTGAGGCTGGCGACGCTCTCGAGTTGGAGAAGCCCGGAGTGGGGCAGGGGCTGCTTCTCATGCAGTGCCGCTACTGCCTGCGCTATTCGCTGGGCTACTGCGTGAAGCACGGTGGAAAGAGGCCGACGTGGCGCGAACCCCTCATGCTTCGTCTGGGCGACGGCCGCGAGTTCCGATTGGAGTTCGATTGCCGGGAGTGCCAGATGAACATCTTTTCAAGGTGACAAAGGACCACGGCGACGAAGGAGACGCTTTCGGAACGAAGTGGAGAAAGAACAAGGGACCACGAGCTTTGCTCGCTTTCTTTCTCCACGCTGTTACGAAAGCGAACAAGTTCGAGCGCGTAGCATAGCGGAGAAAGAACAAAGAAAAAGAATTGGCAAATGGGAAGTAAGAAACAAACAACCACCTTGGCGTTGCTGGCAGTCTGCCTGCTGAGCATGCTGTGTTCTTCGTGCTACAACAAGAAGTATTCCGAAGGTCGCCACTACTCGTTCAACTACAATTTCGAGGTGAAGGCCGACAGTCTGGAATTACTTCGCCAGCAGCCCGAAGAACTGGCCAGCGACTTGCTCACCGACTCCTTCTGCGTCGGCAAGGGCAGTAGGCTGGTGGTGGCCGACTTCCGCACGCTGCCCAGCGATAGCATCGATTCCGTCTGGGTGCAGCTGGCCACCGAATCGTCGGAGTTCGGCTGGACGCGCGAGTCGGAACTGCTGGAGTCGGTAGTGCCCGACGACCCCATTTCGCAGTTCATTGCCACCTTCTCCGACAAGCACGTGCTTTATTCCTTGATTATCGTCGGCCTGCTGGCCTTTGTCTATCTTTATCGGAAGGCCGAGAAGCACAATGCCCCTATCGTGCATTTCAACGACATCGACTCCTTCTATCCCACGTTGCTGACGGTGATTGTCTCTGCGGCAGCAACGTTCTATGCCTCGCTGCAGATGTTCGCCCCCGAGCTCTGGCAGCAGTTCTATTATCATCCCACACTCAATCCCTTCTCCGTGCCCGGTCTGCTGTCGGTTTTCCTGGTCTCGGTGTGGGCGATGATTATCGTTGGCATTGCCGCTGTCGACGATGTACGCACGCAGTTGCCCTTTGGCGATGCGTTGCTCTATCTGGGCGGCCTGGCTGGCGTATGCGCCGTAGACTACATCGTGTTCAGCATCACAACACTCTGGTATGTGGGCTACGTGCTGCTGTTTCTATATGTTGCTTTCGCCGTTCGCCAATACTATCGCTACCACCGTCTCCGCTATGTCTGCGGCAACTGTGGTAAGAAACTTCGCACGCTGGGCCGTTGTCCCTATTGCGGTGCGATGAACGAATAATCATTCTTTTGATTTTATTGTTTGTTGAACTTTGCCGACCGCTTCTGCGAGCCGCATTGCCACGTGACGATGTAGATGCCGCGTGGCTGTCCGGCCATGCTGAAGCGCTCGTCAGCACGGAATGTGCCTATGAGTCTGCCTGATGCCGAGAAGACGCGCGCCGAGAAGCGTTGCAGCAGGTCGGGCGTCTCCGCCCCGAAGTGCAGTTCCTCTGTTGCTGGATTGAAGGCCAGGGCGTAGTCGTCGGGCTCGATGTCGCGGATGCCCGTCAGCGTCTCGGGCACCTCGTCGCGTGTCGGGACGAAGTACCAAAGGCGGTTCTTGCTCGTGCCGTTGCGCTCGTCGTTGGTATAGCTCAGGACGGGGGTGCCGTCGGCGCTGTTTCCTCCACTCAGGTTGGCGACGTGCTGCGAGTGAACGTTCAGCAGGTTGTACCAGCCCTGCGTGCCCTGCGGCACGATGTCCCAAAGTTGTCGGGCGTCGAGCGAGTCCTCGGCGGCTGTATTGAGTTGTGCTCCCACGTTCACGGCTGGCCCCACCTCGCCCTGCGTGGGGTCGTTCAGCGCCTGCAGGCTTTGCCGGTTGATGAGCATGAAGTGGCCGTTGGCGCGTTTTATCCACCAGTCTTCTCCTTCCCTCTCGGCAATGTTCTCATATTGCTGCACCCCAGGGCCACTGGCATCGATGGCCTTTGCCGTGTTGGCATTCGTGATGCGGTAGAAACGATCTACTGGCGAGAAGGGTTGTGTAGGCTCTACAGGCTTGCGGTCGGCAAAAGCCTCCTCGAGGAATGCGCAGTGGGCCGAGATGAAACTGCGCAGGTAACTGATGTACTCGTCATAGCTGCTATAGATGACGATTTCGTGATACATGCGGCGGTCGATGCCCCAGCGTTGGTAGTTGAGCTCCTGCGACTCGGCGAGCAGCGCGGTCAGGCTGTCGATGGTTTCGAAGAGGTAATCCACCAGCCCGTCATCCAGCAGTTCCTTGTAGCGCGTGTGCACTTTCTTGGCGAACCACCTGTCCTGCCACATGCGGTTTATCCACAACTTCGTCTGACCATACCCCACGTCTGTCATCAGTTTGTTTACGGTGGTCTGCTCGCGGTAGTCGTTGCTGTAGGCGATGTCGTAGTCCCAGAGCGGACCCCAGTAGAGTCGTGGGTCGCCTTGCTCTTTATAGAAATAGGTGCTGTAATAACCGTCCAGGTTGGCACTGATTTCGGTGCAGAGGAACCAGTCGATGAGCGACGTTGAATCGACATAGGCGCGATAGCCTTCCTGCGGATCGTCGAAAGCATTGGAGCGCAGCACCCGCTCAAACTGAGCCATGTAGTTGCGCACGTAGGTGTTCTGCTTGGACGCGATGTCCTCGTCCTCAGGATAGTGAATGCGAATAGGCACGCTGTAGCTGGACGTCGTGAAGCAGTTGCCGTCCTTGAATCCATCCACCTCCAGCAGGTATCCGCCCGTAATGTCGCTGTCGTCGCCGAGTGGCAGGTCTTGCTCGACGATGTCCACTCGATGCGGCCGCACGTCTATCTGGTCGCTGATTTGATAGTTGCCCAAGAAACGTCCGTTCAGCACCAGGTCAACGAACTTATACGCCGGGTTGAACCTGAGCGACGTTCTCTCACCCAATGCCGAGGTCACCGCGTTGCGGATGAGCGTCTTGTCGGCCGCGTTGGCCAGCAGCGTCCACTTCTTCGCCTTGGCGCGCCCTTTGCCTAGCAGCTTCTCTTTCTGGTTGAACTTCAGCTTGTAGGGCTTCTTTGAAAGATTCCATGTCGAGTTGCCTCGTCCGCGTATCTGCAGCGAGTCGTACACGGTCAGCTGGTCCTGCTCGTCCACGTAGCGCATCGTGGCCAGCACGTATTCTGTCTTGCTGTAGATGCCGGCACCGTCATAAGTGTCGATGTAGACCGTGGGCAGATTGGTGTACCGCGTCCACTGACCCTGTGCCTGCAGGGCAACCAGTGCGAGGAGGGCAATGAATGTAAAGAGTCGTTTCATGGGGGCAAAGTTACGAATAAGTGAGGGAAAAACCAAATAAAGACTGAAAAATCCACATTAATGAGGATTTCGTAAACGGAAAGAAATTACTACCTTTGCACCCGAAATAGAAACGAAACGATTTTTAAAGATGAAGAAAACATTTTTTGCAGGTCTTTTGCTTGCAGCGACGATGCCTGTTATGGCCGAATCCATTGAAGAAATGAGCGACACCTCGCGCGTGCAGGACCTTGATGAAGTAGTGGTTGTCTCGCAACCCAAAGAGCAGGTGCGCCTGCGTCTGCAGCCAGTCAGTTCGAGCGTGTTCACGTCGGCCGAGATCAGCAGTCTTGGTCTGCGCGACTTGCGCGATTTGTCCAACTACGTGCCCGCTTTCACGATGCCCAATTACGGCTCGCGCTACACGTCGTCGATGTATATCCGCGGCATAGGCTCGCGCGTCAACAGTCCGGCCGTCGGCGTCTATATAGACAACATTCCCCTTATCAGCAAGAGCATGTTCAACGCCCACACCTACGGCATCGACCGCGTCGACGTGCTGCGTGGCCCGCAGGGCACGCTGTACGGGCAGAACACCGAGGGCGGACTTGTGCGTATGTACACCCGCAATCCGCTCACCTATCAGGGCACCGACGTCCTGCTGAGCGCCGGAACGGGTTTCCATCGCAGCGCCGAACTCTCCCACTACAGCAAGCTCAGCAACCAGCTGGGCCTTTCGCTCTCGGCTTTCTACACGGGCCAGAACGGCTTCTTCAAGAACCAGGCCACGGGCGACCGCGCCGACGAGAGCAACGAGGCAGGCGGCCGCATGCGCTTTGTCTGGCAACCCTCCGAGCGGCTCACCCTCGGACTCACGGCCGACTATCAGTACACCCGTCAGAACGGCTTCCCCTATGGACTCATGGACCTCGAAGCCGGCACCACTGCCGACCCCTCTACCAACTATCAGGGCAACTACAAGCGCCACATGCTCACTACTGGTTTTACGATGGAGTATCGCGGCGACTGGGCAGTGGCTAACTACGCTGCCAGCTGGCAGTATCTGAAGGACCAGATGCTCATGGACATCGACTATCAGCCGCAGGACTTCATGCACATGGAGCAGGCTCAGCTGCAGAACTCCATCACTCAGGAAATCACGCTGAAGAGCCTCAACGGCGGCTTCTGGCACTGGGTGTTCGGCGGCTTCTTCTCCCACCAGGGCTTGAAGACCAATGCTCCCGTCTACTTCGATCCTGAGATGAACTCCTTCCTCTCGCAGACCATCACCGACTACGCCTACTACGGCATGCTCAATTCCATGGCCAAGCGCATGGGCATGGAGGCCGCAGCAGCTATGATTGCCCGCATGGGCGGCTGCAAAATCGACATGCAGGTGGCCACGATACCCGGGCTCTTCCGCACACCGCAGCAGAACTTCGGCATCTTCCACGAGTCGAACATCGACCTGGGCAGCCACCTCACCGCCACGCTCGGCCTGCGCTACGACCTTAGCCAGACCAGCATCGACTACGACACCCGCGCCTTGGCTACGCTCAGCGAAGACGTCATGGGCGTACATGTAGACGCCTCCGTCAGCTCGGCCCTGGCCCACCACGACTGGGACCACTTCAACCAGCTGTTGCCTAAGGTAGGACTGACCTATAAGTTCAACAACGGAAGCAATATCTACGCCACCCTCACCAAGGGCTACCGCGCCGGAGGCTTCAACTTCCAGATGTTCTCTGACATCCTGCAGACGGAACTGCAGTCGAGTGCCCAGACGGCACGCGGCGCAATGGTCATCAATCACGACGAGCAGGCCTATCGCAATATCCGTGAGACCATCAGCTACAAGCCCGAGACCTCGTGGAACTACGAATTCGGCACCCATCTGAACCTCTTCAGCAACACCGTGCAGCTCGACCTGGCAGGCTTCTATGTCCAGGTGCGCGACCAGCAGCTCTCCGTCATGGCCGGCAACTACGGCTTTGGCCGCATGATGGTGAATGCCGGCAAGAGCTATTCCTGCGGTGTGGAGGCTTCGCTGCGCGGACAGGCCGCAGGCGGCCACCTGAACTGGGCTGCCAGCTATGGCTACACCCGCTCCGTGTTCAAGGAGTACACCGATAGCATCAACGTTGACGGCACGCTCACCGCCGTCGACTATAAAGACAAGCGCGTACCCTTCGTGCCGGAGCACACCTTCGCCGCCTCTGCCGACTATCGCTTCGACCTCGGTCGCGGGCTGGCCGACACCCGCACCTTCTCGCTGCGCGCCCTCACCATCGGACTGAATGTCTACGGCCAAGGCCGTACCTACTGGGACGAGGCCAACACCTACGCTCAGGACCTCTACGCTACGCTCGGCGCTCATGCCGACCTCGACTTCGGCTGTCTGCAGCTCAGCGTCTGGGGCCGCAACCTCACCGATGCTGCCTATAACACCTTCGCCGTCTCGTCGGCTGCCACAGGCCAGATACTCTACTTCGGCCAGCTCGGCAACCCCCGCCAGTTCGGCGTCGACCTGCGACTGCACTTCTGACCAATCCCCACGAACCAACACAACTATTCACACATAAACGATTGATAGAAGAAGCGCCGTCCTCTCCTGAATGCAGGAAGGGCGGCGCTGGTCATTTTGAGCTGTTGGCAATCGCCGAGGCTTTTTCAGATTCTATCTTACAAGAATCTTCCTCGTGCTGCCATCCTTCTGCCGAACGATGGCTATGCCCCGTCGCGTAGCATGCGTCTGCTTGCCGTCGATTGTGAACCTCTGCTGAGCATCCTTCACGCCAGCCGCAGGAGCAGCAATGATTTTTTTGTTTTATAACGATATAATGAATTTTATATTTATATGTAGTTCATTAAATTGATTTATTGTTGTTGTCTATTTGTAATAAAAAATCAAAAATCTGATGCTCGAAAAATCGGAGAATTTGCTATTGGGTGACTCGTTGCCCGGAAAACGGTAAAATTTTGAGGTTTTGCTAAGTTGTTGATTCTTAGAAGGTTGCCGAATGTGGGGTTCGCGGGCGCGCTGTCCGGCTTGTGTAAACCTATGGTTTAATATCTCTATCTCTATGGTTTTATATATGTAACTCAATGAGATGGAGATAGTGGAACAAAGAGATAGAGATATCAGACCTATGCTTTGGATGTATCGGAGTGTTGATTTGGAGGGTCTGGACGGGCGTGGGCTATGGAAAAGGAGGCTGGTTTGTGCTGGAAGGAAGTTGTGTTTGTAGGTTGTTTGTTAATAAAATTCAGAAAACGTGCGGTGGGTAAACTCTGGAAAATCGCCCTTTCCGGAGGTGCCGAAAGGGTAGGGTGGAGGCGGGGAGAGGGACCTTCGCGGCTGGCGGCAATCAGTTAAAAACTCTGAATAATACGGGCGCGATAGGGCGGATTCCGATATTTTTTAGTAATTTTGCACGTTTTTAATAGCGTACGTGCGTAGGCGATTGCAACTTTTGGCCTTGCCGGTGCGTCAGAAGAAAAAGAAGAATTGAGAAAGATGATGAAGAAAAATGCTTTGACGGCAGTGGTGGCAGCACTGGTGTGCCTGCTGCTGGCAGCCTGCGGAGGCAGCGAGCGGAAGGAACTGAACCGCCTGTTGCTGGAAGTGGCCGACCGCGACGAGGTGATCGACGCTGGCGAGTGGGAGCAGATTGTGGAGTTTCTGGATGGTCAGAAGGCTCACTTCAAGGACTTCTACAAGGACGGCCAGCTGGACGTTGAGGAAGTGAAAGACTACATCGAGGACTTCTTCGAGGGCCGCCGCCCGCCGAAGGAAATCGACATTCAGGCAGGTCGCAAGACGCTGGGCGTCAGCTTCTACCTGGAGCGCTCGGGCTCGATGGTGCCCTACGACGCCGCAGGTGGCGACGGCTCGTTCAAGGCTGCCATCGTGGGTATGCTGAATAAGCTGCCCAGCGCGGGCGACGACAACCGCATCTACGTCGTCAACTCCGAGATTAACGCCTATCCGAAGGGCTTCTCGCAGTTCATCAGCGACCCCAATATCTTCGAGGCCACGAAGGGCATCGGCGACGCTTCGTCGACCGACTTTGCCGCCATCTTCCAACAACTGCTCGACAAGACGGGCCCGGACGAGCTCTCCATCCTCGTCACCGATATGATTTACTCGACGAAGCAGATGGTGGGCGTCAACCCGCAGAAGGTGTTCGCCGAAGCGCAGGGCATGACCAACGCCGTCTTCAAGACTCAGGTGAAGGAGAAGGGGCTGCTGGTGGTGAAGATGCAGGGCTCCTACAACGGTCCCTACTATCCCTACAACGCTGCCGGCGGCCAGCAGTACAGCGGCCGTCGCCCGTACTACATCGTGGTCGTAGGCTCCAACCAGAACATAGCGCGCCTGACGCGCGACGACAGCTACGTGCCCTTCAGCCGTTTCAGCGAGCTGCGCGGCTATGAGGACATGTATCTCTTCGAGACCGACGACGTCTACAAGCCCTACTACTCGCTGCTGCTTGACCACGAGCAGATTCGCGGCCGCTTCCGTCCCGTGCATGGGCAGGGCGACCAGATACGCGACATCGAGGACGTGGAGGCCGACCGCAACTCGGGCGACCTCAGACTGGCACTGGCCGTCGACCTGAGCGGTATGCTCATCGACGAGCAGTACTTGCTGGACACGGAGAACTACCGCGTGGAGAGCGACGACCCGCTGACCATCAAGGAGATACGCCCGATAGACCAGAAGGAAGTCTCGCCGGCCGAGCGCAAGCATCTGGGCAAGGCCACTCATCTCTTCATCCTTGAGAGCCAGGGCATCAAGCACCGCCAGGATGTGGAGATCAAACTGATGAACCGGCTGCCTGACTGGGTGGAGGCCTCGTCGACCGACGACGACACGAACGTGGGCGGCCCGGGCTTTGCCACGACGACGTTCGGCCTGAAGTATCTCCTGCAGGGCATCTACGACAGCTATCGCAAGCATTCGAAGGGCGACCCCTACTACTTCGAGCTGGAGCTGGAGATGAAGCCGTAAAAACCTTCCCCGACCCCTCCAAAGGAGGGGAGAGCCTAACGGGGTAAGATTCCCCCGACCCCTCCGAATGAGGGGAGGGCCTTACGTAAAATGAAATAACAAACAAAAATATATGAAGAATTCAATCCTACTGATTGCAGGCGCAGTGATTACGCTGCTGTTCCTCGTGTTGAACACGAAGATTTTCGAGGCACTCTTCTTCGAGCGCCAGTTCTCTAACGAGATGTACAACCAGAACCTCTACTTTGTTGTGGCCCTCATCACGGTGCTCGTGGCGTGGGGACTGGCTGCCGTGTTCTACTACGTCGTCAACTCGGTGAGCTTCTCGCGCTGGTACCACTGGCTGTGCGTGCTCGGCGTTGCCTGCGTGGCTGCCCCCGTTGCCTCGTTCGTGGTGTGCAACAATGCCTTCTCGGCCGAGGGCTTCGACTTCACGGCCCAGCTGGGCGGCTTCTGCGTGGTCGACCTGGCTGTGGAAGCAGTGCTCTTCACGGTGGCTTCGTTCGCCATGCGCTGGTGGTCATCTAACTGTCGTCATACTCCCATACCTGAATAAGACATGCGATTATTCCTATTTCTCGTAGGCGGCACTGGCTCGCGAGTCATGCGTCCGCTCATCATGCAGATGGCTGCCGGCATTCATCCTGTCGATGAGCAGGGGCAGCCCATGCCGCTTGAAATTATCCCCATCGTCGTTGATCCCCACAAGGCCAACGAAGACCTGAAGCGCACCGACAACCTCATGCGTTGGTACAAGCAGATACGCCGTGCGCTCTATGGCGAACAGGTGGACGTGCGCAAGGGTTTCTTCTCAGTGAAGATATCGAGCCTGGCCGACATCTTGCCCAACGGCTCGCAGCTCAGCGACACGTTCCTCTTCAATATGGGCGCCATCGAGTCGAAGAAGTTCCAGGACTTCATCAACTATTCCACCCTCGACACAGGCAACCAGGCGCTGTGCTCGATGATGTTCAGCGACTACCAGCTGAATACGAAGATGGACATTGGTTTCGTGGGCTCGCCCAACATCGGAAGCGTTGCCCTGAACCAGTTCAAGGATTCCGAGGAGTTCAAGCAGTTCTCCAACGTGTTCCAGAAGAGCGACCGCGTGTTCGTCGTGTCGAGCATCTTCGGCGGCACGGGTGCTGCCGGCTATCCCATCATCGTGAAGAACATCCGCAATGCTGCCCGCAACACGCAGATTAATAACCGTGGCGACCTGCGCGACGCCCGCATCGGCGCACTGACGGTGCTGCCCTATTTCAATGTGCAGCAGGACGACAACAGCCCCATCTCGCGCGGCGACTTCATCTCGAAGACCAAGTCGGCTCTGTTCTACTATCACGACAACCTGACGGGCCTGCGCAAGAATGGCGTGGACCTGCCGCTGTCGAAAATCAATGCCTGCTACTACCTGGGCGACCAGGTGCCGTCGAACCCCTATTTCAACGACCCGGGCGGCAACGGCCAGCGCAACGACGCCCATTTGGTGGAGTATGTAGGCGCCCTCTCGATACTCGACTTCCTTTCCATTCCCGACGACCAGCTGCAGACCGTTGACGGAAATGCCCAGAACCCCATCTACAAGGAGTTCGGACTGGCCTACGACAAGCAGACGCTCACGCTGAAGGACTTCGGCGTGCAGACACGCGGACTCGTGAACCGCCAGCTGGCAAAGTTCCACCTGGCCTATATGTACATCACCAACCAGCTGCGTCAGGACATCGGCCGAGGCTACACCCAGGACAAGCCCGAAATCTCGAACGCTTTCCTCTCGACGTCTTTCTTCAACACGCTGACGAGCGACTTCTACGTCAGTTATCGCCAGTGGTTGCGCGAATTGCGCCAGAACCAGCGCAGCTTCGTGCCCTTCAACCTAACCACTGAGAAGCTGAGTGACTGCCTAAACGATATTGCGCCGAAGACGGGTTTCCTGAAATCCGCCATCGACTACAAGACCGTGCTCTCGGCGCTCAACAAGGCTTCGCAGCAGGCCATGAAGACGCAGAAGTACGGCACCGACCGCACAGCCCTGAAGCTGCTCGACCTGCTCGACGACACCCTCGACCATCTGCTCGACGAGAAGTTCGTGGGCGTGGTCTGAAAACTGAACTTGTGTCCCTTCCTCTATAGGGTGGGGAGTAATAAGTCTTCCTGAAAGAGAAATAGAAATAATAGAAACAGATAAAACAAAATCATACTACTCCCCGCCCTTTAGGGAGGGGCAGGGGGTGGGTCTCCAGTTATGAGCAAGATATTATCCTACAACAACAAGACTGCTGGCGAGGGATGGATACCGCTGACCAGTCAGTACAACGCCGACGAAATAGAGATGATCGAGGATCCCAACGGCGGACTCTCGCAGCAGCCACGTACGGCCATCCCGTCGCCCTTTGCCCAGATGGACCTCGTGAAGAACGCCTTCAAGCGCCTCTCCACTCATGCCAACCTGCACGGAGAGGCCATGGACGAGAAACTCGTTGCCAACGCCTTGGACGTGGCCCAGCTGTTCTTCAACTACGCCGAACTGCGCAACCAGCTGCGCATCGTCGAGTGGAACCGCGACACCCAGCTGCAGATGCTGAAGGATTCGCCTCAGCACCACCTGCTCGGTGAGACCATCGAGATGTTCCTCGACCAGGACAAAGAGGCATTCAACTTCGATCGTATGGACCGCCTTTATTTCCTCGTCTATGGCAACCAGGTCGTCGGCTCCACGTCGCCCGTCACCCTTTTCATGGCGACGCCCAACGCCCGCGAAGGGCGCTTCCCCATACCCGTCGAGCAGAACGTGAACCTCTTCGACCTCTGGCGTCCCCTTCACGAGCGCGACCAGAAGTTCGTGAAATACATCTACGCCCTCTTCACGGCCTATCCCGACCTGAAGAAGTGCTGCGGTGAGGTGAACAGTTATCTCATCACCTCGCTGCCGCTGCTGCCCGCCACGCTGCAGAACGAAATCCTCAAGGAGGTGGGCAATCCAGCCGCCTACGACTACGAGGGCATCGAGCGTGCCAAGACCTTCCTCGACACCACGTTCACCAAGATGGACGAGGGCATCCAGGCACTCGGCGTGCCTTTCTATCAGGCCCGTGCCGAGGACGTGCAGAAGGCCATCCAGGAGAGCGATTTCAAGATTGTTCCCTCGCGCGACGACTGCGGACCGCTGCTGCCGCTCGTGCTGCAGAACCATCTGAATGCTCCGCTGACAGATCCGTTCAAATACATCACCTCGCCCTGGACCGACGCCACCGTCATACGTCCCGAGGACTATCAGTTGCCGCCCGAGAAGCGCGTCCTGCCGGCCACCAGCCACGAATATCCCTGGCTCACCGACGACGACTTCTTCCAGCCCACACTTATCAAGCTCGACTACACCCTCGACCGCGACTGCTTCTTCGACGGCAATCTCACCGTCGGCTCTCGCGATACTGACGACTGCGACTTCCTCCTGCCGCTGAAGCCCCTGTTCTTCAAGTACTTCAACGTCAGCGACCTCTGGGGCACCATCGCCGGCAAACCTAAGTTTGAACTCATACACACGCAGAACGGCGCCACCGAGACCGTGCGAGCCATCCTGCGCATACCCGTGCAGAAGCAGGGAAAATTCATCACGCTGGAGCGCAACTACGTGGCTGCCCTCAACAACGACCTGCGTTACGATGAGGCCAACAACCGCGGCCATTTCCTCACCGTGCCCTTCGCGCTGAGCGTTTTCCCCTTCGTGCGCACACCCCAGGCCAACCAGTACTCCGTGCAGCTCGTCGACCGCGCTCTGGGCATGCTCCAGAACTACAGCCTCTCGCTCTCCTTCTTCCGCAACGGCTATCAGCAGCAGCTCGCTGGCGACAGTGTTGTCGTGCGCGAGCGCAGCCTGAAGTCGGAGAAGCGTGTCGGCTCGCAATACTATAAGCTCTCGGGCGACTTCGACTATATCGGCGTCACCCTCACCGACGACCGCGGCAACCGAGCTGCCGAAGGCATGATTTGTCCGCGCTGGGCTGCCCACATCCCCGGCCACGACGCCTTCACGTTCTCCGTGGACTTCGGTACCACCAACACCCACCTCGAGTGTATGAAGGGCAGCGAGATGCCCGAACCGCTCCACCTCAGTTCTGCCGCCACGCAGCGACTCCTGGCTACGCTCTACAACGGCGAGCAGGTGCTCTACGACGTTATCCTCAAGCAGGAGTTCCTGCCCAAGACCATCGGCGAGGACTACGGATTCCCGCAGCGCACCGTCATCAGCGAAGCTGAGCGGCTCGATGCCGAGAACGTCGATGCCATCCTCGCACTTGCCGATGCCAACATCCCGTTCATCTACGAAAAGGAGAGCATCGGCTACGGCAATCGCATCGTACCAAATCTGAAGTGGTCAACCGAGATGGCCACGTCGAAGCGCGTGCGCGCCTACCTCACCGAACTCGCCCTGCTGATGCGGGCCAAGGTGTTGCTCGAAAACGGCGACATCACCAAGACACGCCTCGTCTGGTTCTATCCCCTTGCCATGAAGGTGGGCAACGTCCGAAAGATGGGCGAGATGTGGGCGAAGACGTTCGAGGAAGTGTTCGGCATTCCCGCCACTGACCAGAACCTCATCCAGATGCCCGAGTCGGTGGCTCCCTACTACTTCTATAAGTCGTCGAGCCAGTTCCGCGGCTCTGCCTCCAATGTGGCCAGCATCGACATCGGCGGCGGCTCCAGCGACGTCGTGGTGTTCGAGTCGGGTGCCAAGCAGCCCGCCATCCTCACCTCGTTCCGCTTTGCCGCCAACGTGCTCTTCGGCGACGGCTTCTCGGAAGTGCCCCACGGCGACTCCAACCCCATGCTCGTGAAGTATGTCGACTACTTCAAACGCCTTTTCGACGGCGACGACGAGCGTTACGGCGAACTCAATGGTATTCTTGACGACATCACGGCCAAGCGCAAGAGCGAAGACATCAACGCCTTCCTCTTCTCCGTGCAGAACAATAAAGTGGTGGGCGGCAACGACGTGTTCTCCTACAACCAGCGACTCAACGAAGACCCGCAGCGCAAAATTATCTTCATCTACTTCTATGTCACCTTAATCTATTATGTGGCATCGATGATGAAGCAGCGCCGACTGGCCAAGCCACGCTCCATTATGTTCAGTGGCACCGGCTCGAAGGTGCTCGACATCGTGGGCTCCAACCGCGACCTCGACCTCATCTCGCAGGCCGTCTTCGAACGCGTCTATGGCGAGAAGTACGACGTCGACGGATTTTCGGTCGTCATGGAACGCAAGGAACCCAAGCAAATCACCTGTCGCGGTGCCCTTATGCAGGTGCGCGACGATACGGGCTGTGTCAGCGTGGAGCGTCTCAACAAGATGCTCGACGATTTCGATACACCGCTGAAATACAACTTCTCGATGATTTCCACCGAAAAGCTCACCTATGACGATATGGCCTCGGCCGAGACGCGCCAGCAGCTCGTAGATGCCGTGCGTCAGTACAACGACTTCTTCTGCCGCCTGTGCGACGAGATTCACGTCGTCGACCGATTCCTTGTCGACAACAAGTCGCTCCTCCGTTTCAAGGAACTCGTCAACAAGGACCTTGAGCACCATCTGCTCAACGGCTGGGCCTTCGTCAACAAGAATGCCGACGACAAGAACGGCAGCGATCCCATCGAGGACACTGTGTTCTTCTATCCCATCATTGGCAGCATCCGCGACAACCTCATCGAGAATCTGTAGGGAGCCAGTCCTCATTGAACCTTAACCCGCGCCGCAGGCGCCTTGAACTTTGAACCTTAACCCGCGCCGCAGGCGCCTTGAACTTTGAACATTGAACCGCGCCGCAGGCGCCTATTATATGGGACTTTTCAATAACAAACGCGACGACGACGTCCCTCAGCAGGACCTTCAGGAACTCTTCCAGCGCCTCGAGCACTTGGAACGCAAGTGCCGTCGTATGGAGGCCCGCATCGCCGAACTGGAGGAAGACCTCATTTCCCAGCGCAACAAGGCAGCATCGGCCGTGATGGATTCTCCTGAAGCAACAGCGGCGAGTGCTGATGAGCAGGAACAGCCCGTCGAGATCACGATGTCGGTCGATTCCATCGCAGCGACGGCAGCCCCCCTTTCGTCACCCGTCGCAGCACCTGCCCCCTCGCACGTGGAAACGGCCGTACTGTTCCTGCCTGCTCCCACAGCCGATGGCTTGTTCGTGCAGGCCACCGAAAGCGAGCAGATTGGCAAGAGCATCTACCAGCTCACCACTGCCGACAAACAGAGCGGCACGTTCATCCTGCTCGACACCCCCGACGCCATCGCGACGGCTATGATCAGCGTCTCCACGTTCATCAAACCCGTCTGCAGGGTCGATGGACCTACGGCTCAGTTCCCCCGCCACATCGTCACCGTTGAGGAAGGCACCGCCGCCCGCGAAGGAGCCGGTTGGCGTGTCACCCGAAAAGCTGTCGTCCGATTCGAGTAACGAACCGCGACACCGTCGCCTTGAACGGCCGACAGGCCATTTGTGCTCGGCTCTGCCGCTTTCGTAGCGAAGTGGAGAAAGAACTTTGAACGCGCGTAGCGCATTGAACCGCAGCTCTGCTGCATTGAACGGCCGACAGGCCATTTGAACTTTGAACGCGCGTAGCGCATTGAACCGCGACTCTGTCGCATTGAACCTTTATACATGGAAGTAAAATGCCCTAAATGTCGTTTCCGTTACGACACACCCGTAGGCGCAGGCATCACAGAGATTGCCTGTGTCTGCCCGCGTTGTGGCACCCCCTTCACTCATACCATCAGCGAGGAAGACCTCGCCGCAGCCGACGCAGCCAGTCAGCCTCAGCCTGACGCCGCAGCCGTCGGCAGCCCAGCCGCCACAGGCGCTGCTGCCAGTACTTCGACAGAGGCTGTCCCAGCCTCCGCAGGCGCTGCCGCACCCCTTCCTCAGCGCGATGCCCAGGAAGAAGGCAAGCCGCAATGGATAAAACACGCCATCCCAGCCGAGAACCAGCCGCAGAAAAAACGTCGCGGCTGCCTTCGCAACTGCCTCATCGTGTTCCTCCTCGCTTTCGTAGCGTTGGTGTTTGCCGTGCGCAACTGCTTCGGCGACCGCTCCTACAAGCAGGCCATGCTCGAACAGGGCATCAATCAGTCGCTCGATGAGTTCGGCGACGGCTCCGTGGTCAGGGATGCCGACGAGTTCGTGGAAATCCATCCGGAGCCCATCCCCGAATGGCTCGAGGGCACATGGCGCGTTGAGACCGAGTATGGCGTCATCACCATCACCATTCATGGCAACAAGATTGCCGAGGAGTCGGGAGGCGAAATCAGCCGCGGCACCTTCTATTATAAAGAAGGTAGGCTTTTCTGCGACTTTGGCGATGGCGAACTCGCCGTAAGGCGCCTCAATATGAAGCGCAAGTGCATTGATGCCGGTGATGGCATGCTTATGGAAAAACAATAACCTTTAAATATTTTATGACAAAAGTAATCCTTACCGGAGACCGCCCTACGGGCAAACTCCACCTGGGCCATTATATTGGCTCACTGCGCCGCCGCGTCGAACTGCAGAATGCCGGCGACTACGAAAAGATGTTTGTATTCATGGCCGACGTGCAGGCCTTAACCGATAATGCCGACAACCCCGAGAAGATTCGCCAGAACATCATCGAGGTGGCACTCGACTACCTCGCTGCCGGTCTCGACCCCGAGAAGTGCACCCTGTTCATCCAGAGCCAGATACCCGAGCTCGCCGAGCTCACCACCTATCTGATGAACCTCATCACCGTCTCGCGCGTGCAGCGCAATCCCACGGTGAAGACCGAAATCAAGATGCGCAACTTCGAGGCCAACATCCCGCTGGGCTTCTTCTGCTATCCCGTGTCGCAGGCAGCCGACATCACGCTCTTCAAGGCTACCACCGTGCCTGCCGGCGAAGACCAGGAGCCCATGCTCGAGGTCACGCGCGAGCTCGTACGCCGTTTCAACAACGTCTATGGTGAGGTGCTCGTCGAGCCCGACATCCTGTTGCCTGAGAACCTCACCGCCCGTCGTCTGCCCGGCACCGACGGCAAGGAGAAGATGTCCAAGAGCCTCGGCAACTGCATCTACCTCAGCGACCCGGCCGACGAGGTGTGGCAGAAGGTGCGCTCCATGTACACCGACCCCACCCACGTCAACCTCAACGACCCCGGCCATGTCGAAGGCAATGCCGTCTTTACTTATCTCGATGCCTTCTCCACCGACGAGCATTTTGCAGAGTTCTGGCCCGACTACAAGAACCTCGACGAACTGAAGGACCACTACCGCCGCGGCGGCCTGGGCGACATGAAGTGCAAGAAGTTCCTCAACCAGGTGCTCAATCAGTTCCTCGAGCCTATGCGCCAGCGTCGCCACGAGTTCGAGCAGGACATCCCCGAGATCTACAACATCCTGCGCCGCGGCACCGAGCGCGCCCGCGAGACCGCTGCACAGACCATGGATGAGGTGCGCCGCGCCATGCAAATCAACTATTTCGACGACGTCGAGCTCATCCGTTCGCAGGCAGAGCGCTTCGCCGCGAAAAAGTAATCCTTGTTTGTTAAGCTTTTATAAGTTAGACGCCAGGCACGTTTAGCCATACACAAAAACATAAGAAGGCCTTCTCTATCAAAGGCCTTCTTATGATTTTCTTTGTCTCCCCGTCCTGGTGAGGAAATGCCTGCCTCTTGTCAGGGAAACAGAGCCTTCTTTCCCAGAATGTAAATCTCGGCACGCTTCAGCAAGTAGTAGTCAACCATAGGCGCTGCGCCAGCCAGCAGAGCGTTGCGGCATATCATCAGGATTTTGCCGATGTTGTTCTGCCCCTGCCATTGGCCGATGCTGTCCACCTTGTTCGTTTCAATGTTCACCAGTCGCTCCAGTTCCTTCTTCCCCAGATGAGCGTTCTGCCGAGTGATTTCTTCGGTCAGCCTTTTCCGTTCAGCCACCAATGCCTTGTTCCTGCAGCCCCATATGTCGGCAGTACCCTGATTGTCGGTTGTCGTGTTTTCTACTAGTGTCACCTCTTCGGGAATACTCGTCAGCAGTTCGCGGAAGTCCTTGTTGCCCAAGCACTTCTGCCATACGCAGTAGAGCATCCAGTCCAGTCGGAACGTCGCGAAGTCCTCCCTCACCGCCCGCTTGTTAGGCGTCTTCACCCATCGCTTGGCGGCATATCCGCTCTTCGCCGAGCAGAGTTTCTCCTGTATCTGCCGATGCTCCTCGGTGTTGTTCGAGAACTCTCCACACAGATAGAGCCGCTCGCTGTCCTTCCACACGGTGTCCTGACATTCGAACGGGAAGCCCCCGACCATATTCGACAGCCTCAGGTTCATGCCGTGTACGATGTCGTCGACCTTCTTGAACGACCACACCTTCGGCGATGCTTCATAGCACTCCACGCGTCCTAATACGATTTCTTGCCTGTTCATCATTCTGCTCTTTAACTTCCGACAGTTATTATCTCATTTCGTTACGTTCGCTTTCAGTATTTCAGCAAAGTGCAGCGCGTCTGCAGGCAGCTGATAGGTCAGCCGCCCCTCGTCGCGCAGTTCCATCAGCAGGCGTCCCAGCAGGTTGGAACCCTCGTAGCAGTTGCCGTTTCGCCTGACGCCATACGACGTGCTTTTCCGTCCCGTTTCGTCTTCCACGATGTAGAGCCCCTTGCTTCTCGCCAGTTCTTGCCTGAAGGCTTCCGACTGCTCGTACTTCGTCTGCAGGCAGAATTTCAGTGCGTCAACAATCATCATTCCCCAGTCCTCGCGCCGCCGCCCCTGTTTCTCCCAGTGCTGCGCCCATTTCTTGTTGTTGCGCCTGTATACATCGGTCACCACCTCTTCCTCCTTGAACTTCATCAGTTGGAAGAGCGTCTCGCAGCATTTGAAGCTGACGCCTTCCACGCTGAGTGGCGTCGCTGCCATATTATGCAGCACCCCCCATTCGTCGGTGGTCTTGCGTATGCAGGCGCATCGGTCGGCCGGGTACGTCTCCCACTTGTAGTAAGCCGGGTAGTACGTCCTGATCATTTCCGACACCTTCATCGGTCTTGCTTCCTGCTCCATCTTCCGCCGCCTAAAAACTGTCAAGCGCAACTTCCACAGCCGTTCCCTCAATGAGTTGGTGCTTCTCGGAATCCAACTCCACCTTTTCAATGCTCGTAATGCGTATCTTGTCGTTGTTCAGCACCACGCGGTTTGTCAGCCCGTCAGGCTTGGTCTGTGCCTGTGGCCACACGAAGTATTCAAGTCCGATTTCGCTGAAGAACTTGGCCGCAGCCTTTTCAGCCTCAAGGTCGGCACTGCCTGTCAGTTTCTTTACGGTCCCCGTTTTACCCGTCAGGCGGTTGCCCACATACTTGCGGAACAGCTTGCCTACCGCTCTCGCCTCGTCGGGAATCTGTTCGCCAAGACTTTGCTCCGTGCGCTCTACGATGGAAGGGTGCACAGGACGGAGCGAGTGCAGGTGGTTGTCGCACGTCAGGTCAGGAATCTCCAGCGTGTAGACGTAGTAGTCCTTCCTCTCGGGTCGCTTCTTGTTGAAGGCGTAGTGTGCTGCCGACCGATACGACTCCGTCACGTATGTGCCGAAGCCGAACTTAGCCTTTCCGTCGCCCTCTAAGGCGTGAGCCGTGTCAAACTTCTTGAACAGGGCAGTCGTTCCGTGATAGAATATTTCCATAGTGTTTTTGTTGATAAGTAGTTTCGATGTCGCAAAATTACTAATATTTTTCTGAATAAGCGTACCGTTATAGGTATAAATTCTATATTTCTATCGTAAGAACAACACATCTTTGCATTGAGAACCAGTCATAAATATAAAACAATGAAGCCAGAAAGATTTTTTTCCAATGAGGTGGCGCGCATCAATATCAATGAGCCAGCCACTGGTATTTTCCCTTATGCGCAATTCAAGATCACGGTCAAGAGCCAGGATGGAAATCTCCCGCGAGTGCATATAGAGTCCGAAGGCTGGCATCTGACGTTTCCCATTGGCAGTGCTCTGCTTGATGATATTCTCAGTCGTGGAAGCAATGATGAGGTGTTCGGCTACATTATCGACAGCTATCCCTTATGGCTCGACCAACCATCGGCCCTCCAGCCCGCCATCACGAATCTCCAGAATGCCCGTGCCACATGGGAGATGTTGCGCCCAATGTCACCCCACTCCTTTGAAAAAGCACTTCCCGTCTTATTCTTGGTTGAGAAAGGGCTGACTGATGCAGGAGACCTTGCCTGGGAATTGAAGGAATTAGTTCCTAATTGCCTGGTGTTGTCGCCCACGCTCGCTAATAATCCTGATGATGACCTGCCGCTCATTGCCTCTCTCTGTCAAGAACACTCCCCAATGCTCGTCATTGGCATTGGCCTCGGGGCCGTGTATGCTGTCAAAATGCACGATTACCGACGAATTTGCATCAACCCCAGCACGCTCTTCATCCCGCGCGTATTCATGAATGCCAGGTCGCTCGACGAGTTGGAAACCCATCTTTTCGACAATCTCTCGGGTGAGAGCCGTCAGCGTTGCTGGACTTTCTTCATCAACAAGCTGCCGTATTCTTTCATGAGAGATACATTTGTGTCACATGCCTTCCCGCATGTCATCGACATTCCTTCCGACGGTCTGGATGCCGCTGCCGCCATCTCGGATTCGGTACTCCCGTATGTCGTGCAACTTCTGACAGGCGTCACCCCCTGATGAAGCCCAAATGCGGTTGAGGATCAATAACCCAGTCGCATTTTCTTCTTCTTGACTTCCCTGAATTTCTTTTCGTTAAACTTATACAGTCTGGCAGCCCTCCATGGGTTGCCCGTTTCTTTAAATTCAGTCTCCTCTATGTATTCCTGTTTCGACATCTTCTTCGCGAAGTTACGCCTGTCGCGTACTCTGTTCGAGCCAAGAGGAGGCATGAGTATCGCTATATAGATGCTCTGCAGTTGGGACATCGTGAATCGCTCGTCAAGCAGTCGGAAGGCTATAGGCTCAAAATGTATGCTTTGCTGCAGCCGTTCGAAGGCCGACTGGATGATTTCCTCATGGTCGAATGCCAACTCAGGCAGTTGGCAGAACTTGTGCCACTGTGCCTCCGCCGCATCGTCGCCGCCCTTTATCTCATTGTACTTCGTCTTGCTCACCAGTGCGTAGAAGGCAATGCTGATGACGCGCTCGCGCGGATCGCGTCCGTCCTTCGAGAACGTCTGAAACTCTATCGGTTCGATTCCGTCAATGCCGGTTTCCTCTTTCAGTTCGCGGCAGATGGCATCTTTGGCCGACTTGTCGGCTTGAGTGATGAATCCTCCAGGCAGCGCCCAGCAGTCAGGATAAGCATCCGATTCCGGACTGCGCTTAATCAGCAACACTGACAGTTCTTCATCTTCGAATCCGAAGATGACAGCATCCACTGTGACGGCTGGGTGCCAGTATCTCGACTCCCACATATTGTTTGCATTCAGTCTCATACGCGCATATATTATATATTGTATCTCTTAGATGTCACAAAGTTACAAACTTTTTCCCAATTATCCAAGTAAAGGAATGTTAAAGTCTTTTTGCTTTGTGTTAACAATACACAAACAGTTTGGAGTGTATTGTCAAAAACTATACCTTTGCGTCAAAATTACAATAAGTATGAAAGCAAGCATCATAAAACAGGTTCAGACGATGACCATTGACGAGCTGAGGACACGTCTCGTCTACTATATGAACAACGACCTGCGCCTCCTGCCCCGCCTCGTCGCCATCGAGGTCAGGGCCAGACAGACAGGGAACACGCGTTGCCGCTACGACGTGCTGCTCATCGACGAAGAGGGTGGGGAGACCCCCGTGAAGTTCCCCGACCGCGGCTCGCGTCTCCTTTATGTCTATACACTCCTCCGTCCGCAAGGCTACCAGCGCCGCACAGCAGAAGCCGACGACTGCCACGCCCTGCGCCAGCTCTACAGCCAGCTCTATTTCAAGGAGGGCGCCGACCTGCTGAAGACCATAGCCAGCACGGGCTTCGACCACTTCTTCAGTCAATGCGTGGCGCAGTCGCGCAAAGCCCTCCGCGAGGCATCGCCGCTGGCTGCCGACTTCGCTATCGACCGTCCGCAAGCCCACGGCGGCAAGGTGCTCATACCCTTCGTCGCAAGAGGAGGCAACGTCATCATCGACGCATCACTTCGCAGCAATAGTCATAACTCTAAAAATCCTTACACGTATGTATCAGAATGGTAAAAACATCAGTTTCACCGACCGCAGCGTCGGCAGTGTCAACAGTTTCCTCAACTCCGTCAGCAAGTCGGAGCCGCTCACCGACGAGCAGGAGTACGCCCTTTGGCTCCGCATACGCCAGGGCGACAGGCAGGCTCGCGACCAGCTCATCTCGGCCAACCTGCGCTACGTCGTCGCCGTGGCCAAGCGGTATGTCCCGTCTGGAACGCCCCTCGAAGACCTCATCATGGCCGGTTGCGAAGGCATCGTGAAGGCGGCCGACAGGTTCGATGCAACACGCGGCTGCCGCTTCATCACCTTCGCCACCTGGAGCATCGAGAGCGAAATCCACAAAGCAGCCTACGACTACCTCCGCCACGACGTCGCGTCGCTCGATGCCCCTCTCTGTTCCGACGACGAAGATTCCTCGACCCTCGGCGACCTTCTGGAAACCACTTCCGCGAAGGCTCCCGACTGGGACCTCCACTACAACGACGCAGTCAGTCGCCTCTGCCAGCACGCCGACCAGCGGTTGTGCGGGGCTGGAGCCCTGGTCGTCGACCTTCACCAAATGCTCTGGCAAGGCTACTCCTCATCCGACTTTGCCCGCAAGCACCATCTGAACGACAGGCAGATGAAACACCTCTTCCACATCCTCCGCGAAGCAGCATAATAACAGGGATAGACGTTAGGGACGCTGCGTGTCCCTAACGTCTATGAAGCAAGGATGCCATCTTGGCATAATCAGTTCATTAACATCGAATCATTATGAGTAAGTTGTATTGGAAATTAGACGACGACACCTGGATGTCAATCGACGGAACGGAGGAGTTCAGTTGGACAAGTGTGCTTTACTTTGTAGTGGGTATGACAGTCGTCTGTGCGTGTATAGGACTTGGAATTTGGTTTTTGGAACTATTCTTGAGCCTCTTCGACTGAATCCCGAAGTATTGTTCTTAGCAATGTGGAACAAATACTATACGAAAACATTTTGTATGTCTTTAGCAACCCATAAGCATACATGTTTGGATCAGCACATCTAAGCCCCAGCTTATTCAACAGGTGGCTACGTCTCTTCACATACCGCCGCCGTTCTCGTCTTTACGTGATTTGAGCAAACCGCCGAAAAAACTTGCCGTTTTGAGCTTTCATTTCAAAAAAGATTTGTATCTTTGCAGATTAGAAACCTAAATCAAAAGTTTATGAATAGTGATTTCATGACTTTAAAAAGTAAAGGGAGACAATTTGAGTCAGATTGGGAAACAGAATAAGAATAACAAACAATAATGGATAAAGATAACAAAACAATTATTCAAAGTGACAACCCCGTATTGAATAATCCCTACGAGGAACCGAGGTGTTATTACGATACCGATATGGATGGCAACATAGACTATGAGACCGTCATCAATGGACGACGACCTTTTGGCTATGATGTGAATATCGTACCTAAACGAAGCCAGAAGAATATGTTTTCTATGGAGGCATTCTCTTCTGTTGATCCTAATGCGGATTTCATAAACAGCATTCGAAAGGAAGTGAAGGCGTGGCGTGAGAGTGGTTATCCGAAATCCTCTCGAATCACAAAGGAGTTGCTTGATTTCTGGTTCAACAACAAGGAACGCAGGCCTAACCTCCGTTTATTCTTCTGTCAACGCGAGGCAGTAGAAACAGCTGTGTGGTTGAACGAAATAGCAGAACGTGACCCCAATACGGGAAACTATATTTTGAACTTGCTTGGTGAACGTCGTCACACCGTTTCAAGTGATGACGCCTTTGTGCTACCTCGAACAGCCTTCAAGATGGCAACAGGAACAGGTAAGACCGTCGTAATGGCTATGCTTATTCTTTATAACTATCTGAATAAGCGAGCGAATCCGATGGATACTCATTATGCTGATCATTTCTTGCTGTGCGCCCCAGGTATCACCATCCGCGATCGTCTTGGAGTGCTTCAATTGGACTATAGCCAGCGAAGTAATAACTTCGAGCGAACAGATTATTATCATCAACGTGGTCTTATTCCTCCACAGTTCGAAAAGGAACTCGGAGGCTTGAATTCCTCAATTACCATTGTTAACTATCAGCAGTTTCTGCCTCGTGTTTTTTCTGGTAAACATGCATCGCCACTTGATGGGAAGCAGAAATGGGTTAATGGTAAACTGGAAACGCAAAAGGACAAAGAAGACTTTAGTGTGATGCTAAGTCGCATCTTGGAAAAAGGCGTAAAAGGCAAACGTATTGTCGTTATTAACGACGAGGCTCACCATTGCTATTTACCCAAGCAGAATAAAGACAAAAGCCTGACTGATGACGAAAAGAGCGACCTGAAACAGGAAAACGAGACCGCTATGGTTTGGTATGAAGGTCTGCGACAGATGAAACTATTGGGTTATAAACTCCAGCAGGTTTATGACCTCTCTGCAACACCTTATTATCTAAAAGGTTCTGGCTATCCCGAATATTCATTATTCCCATGGGTAGTAAGTGATTTTGGATTGGTTGATGCCATTGAAAGCGGACTAGTAAAGATTCCTTTCCTGCCAGCCTACGACAATACACCTGACCTTGATGAACCGAAACTGCGCAATATTTATGATTGCGTCAAGGACAAGTTGCCAAAACGAGGTATTCGTGGCCAGAGAAAGAAGGACAAAGAAGACAATGTAGAATCTTCTGTGATTGCTCAGGCCCCAAATTTGCCAACGCTGTTGAATACCGCATTGGAACAGTTCGTCAACGACTATATTGATTATGATAAAGGTCTGCGACAAGACTACGAGGCAATGGGTTCGCTCTATAGTGCTCCACCTGTATTGATTGTGGTCTGCAATAACACTACTGTTTCACATGAAGTTTATCGTGATATTGCCGGATATCAAGATGGCGTAGACGAAGATGGAGAACCACGTTATCGTCATGGACGATTCCCTGTTTTCTCCAATTATGACGAGATGGGCCTGCCAAAAGAGAAATTTCCTACTCTGCTGATTGACTCTTCTGCACTCGATGAAGCATCAACTCGTATTGACGAGAGTTTCAAGAAAGCCTATGCTAAGGAGATTGAGGAATTCAAACACGAATACGCCAACCAGCATGGTGCAGGTTCAGCTGATAATCTGACGGATGCCGACATCCTTCGTGAGGTGGTGAATACCGTTGGCAAACCAGGAAAACTTGGTGGTGACATCAAGTGTGTCGTTAGCGTGTCCATGCTGACTGAAGGCTGGGATGCAAATACTGTTACACATGTTTGTGGTATCCGTGCTTTTGGTTCCCAACTGCTGTGTGAACAAGTGGTTGGCCGTGCTTTGCGACGTCAGAGTTATGACTTGATACCTTATGACAAACTAGGGCGTGAGATTGACCGTAAAGACCTTAAAAAATATAAAGCAGAGAATGTTACCTATAAGTTCCCACCAGAATATGCCCGAATTATCGGTGTGCCGTTCAATACTTTCAAAGGTGGAAAGACTGTCGTTACTAAACCACAGAAACCCAAGGCTATCTTGAGGGCATTGCCAGAGCGAAAGGCTTTGGAAATTCGATTCCCTGTTATTACAGGTTATCGTTCAGACAATATAGAGGGGGCTTTGAAGGCAGACTTCACAGATCTGCCTAAGTTCAAACTCGACTTCAACAGAATTCCTACCGAGACTGTTTTGCAAACCATTGTGAATGGTGACCAGAAGATGTTGAAGACAGACTATATGGAACTGCGCGACAATGAGGTAATCTATTACTTCGCCCACCTGATGATTCGCGAATATTACACCAGTCCCGAACATGGGCAGCAGTTCCAAAAGTTCCCTGACATCAAACGAATAGTGGAAACGTGGTTTAACGAGCAGTTGGAGATTGTAGGTGGCGACGGCAGTGCAGACCAGAAACGTCTTGTGATGCTATGGGACTATAAAGCCGTGCTGAGCAACATCAACGAAGGAATCCACAAGGCTAATGCCGACCACGAAGAGATAACTGCCGTGCTCAACTACTACAACCCCGAAGGCAGTACCCAACATGTTTATCGCCCTACAAACAAGCCTGTTTATACCACAGTTAATAGTCATGTTAACTATGTGATTGCTGAGGACAACAGCTGGCAGCAGATAGCAGCCAAAACGCTAGACTCTATGGAGAACGTCGTATGCTGGGTAAAGAACACTTATCTTGGTTTCCGTATTCCTTATACCGTTGGCGATGAGAATAAAGAATATCAGCCGACCTTCATTGTGAAAGTGAAATTGGAGGATGAATGCATCGTCAACCTGATTGTGGAATGCGAAGATTTCGAAAGCGACAAGAGTGGCAACAAAGATGCCAAGCGCCACTATCTGAAAGACTACTGGATTCCAGCAGCCAACAACCTGCAAAAATATGGCCAGTGGGATTTGCTGGAAGTAAGAGACATTGACCAATTGGAAAACCTCATTAACGAAAAAATCAAGCAACTATGACATACGATAAGAACAGACCCGTCAGCAGTATTAAACACGAAGATAAGCGTGTAGCTATCCCCGATAGTGCCCATCAGGGAGAGGAACAGATGGCTATCAGCGGAATGCCCGAACAGAGTGAATACGACATCTTCCGCCATGAGTTCCAGCGTGGACGCGACCCGGAACTCTATTGGCTCAACAAGTATAAGAACGACGATGAAGACAATCCTTTGCGTATGCCCCAACTGCGAACGGACATCCGCAGTCTGTATAAACATGAGGACATTCGCCCGGAGGCCATTATCGACAGTCTCTATGAACTGCATGAACATAAGAGCGAGAGTGCCAAGTTACAGCTTGACCTTTTTGGCGACTTGCAAGATAGGGAGGAAGATGAACTGGAACGATTGGCTGGTTACTACAAGCATAGTGACAACTGGCAGAATCGACTGATTCAAGGTGATAGCCTGTTGGTGATGAATTCCTTGCTGAATCGTGAGGGCATGAAAGGGCAGGTTCAATGCATCTACTTTGATCCGCCGTATGGTATCAAGTATGCCTCTAACTGGCAGATGAAGTTGAATAGTCGCGATGTAAAAGACAATGATAGTAATATCTCTGGTGAACCGGAAATGATTAAGGCATTCCGTGATACATGGGAGTTGGGCATCCATAGCTATCTTTCCTATCTTCGTGATAGGTTAGTTATGGCAAGAGAATTGCTTACAGAGAGTGGTTCTGTATTCGTTCAAATATCAGATGAAAATGTACATCTTGTTAGAAGCGTTTTGGATGAAGTTTATGGAAGTGAGAACTTTATTAGCATGATAACAACAAAGAAAAGTGGTGGATTAGCAAGTAATACTATAAGCAATATTTCAGATTACATTCTTTGGTACTCAAAGGATATTACCTTGGTAAAAATTAGAAAATTGTATATTCAAAAGAGTCTCACTGAAGGTGTAGGTCTTAGATATAACAGAATAGAGGAAAAAGATGGAACTATTAGGCCAATTAGAATAGAAGAACAACTTAATCCTCAGTTACTTCCTAAAGGTGCAAGAATCTTTTTAGGTGGACCTATTACATCCCAGGATTCTGCATCAGAAGAACAACCATTCGTATTTGACGGTAAAACATATTTGCCTCCACGGAACAGGCATTGGTCTGCTACATATCCAGACGGAATGAACAAACTTGTCAAATTGAATCGAATTATAAAAACTAAAGACTTCCTAAACTATAAAATTTATTTCGATGATTTCCCTGTTGTTAATCTGAGTAATCTGTGGGATGACACAATGGGTACTGCAGAGCAAGACAAGCAATATGTTGTTCAAACATCTACAAAGCCTATTCAACGATGTATACTTATGGCATCAGACCCAGGCGACCTTGTTCTTGACCCGACTTGCGGAAGTGGTACAACAGCATATGTCGCAGAGCAATGGGGACGAAGATGGATTACAATTGACACCAGCCGTATAGCGTTGAATATTGCCAAGAAGCGACTGACTACGGCTTTGTTCCCATACTATAAAACATACGATGACAGCGAGAATCCTAATATTCGAAGAGGTTTTGTTTATAAGAAGGTGCCCCATATCACAATGAAGGCATTGGCCAATGATTTGCCTTTTGACGAAGAAACCCTCTACGACCAGCCGGAGGAGGATAAGAAGCGCATTCGTGTGAGTGGTCCATTCACCATAGAAACCTTGCAGAGCCTTGATGTGAGTTCGCCAGAGAGTTTGAATGGCAAGCAAAACGACTTTGATGAATATGCAGCCTTTACGGAACGCATCTTCAACAACCTGAAGGCTAACGGTATTCGCAATGGTATGAAACAACAACAGGCCGTGATGCACTCGATGGAACATTTGGACGAGCCTTATTTGAATGCGAAAGGCTACTATAAACAGGAGAACGGAACGGAGCATTGCGTCTACTTTATGATTGGCCCCAAGTTCGGCACCGTCAGCAAGTATGCAGTCAATGAAGCCATTCGTGCCTTTCGCCAGCATTTGGACGAATCGAACTGGCTCGTGATTCTTGGTTTCTCCTTTGAGGACAGCATAGAGAGTGGCGAGAACAAAGACTATAACTTTGGTACGTTCCAAGTGTCAAAGGTTCGCATGAGCGACGACCTATTGCAAGACGGTCTGCTGAAAAAAGACAAGAAAGCGGGCTCGTTTATCATCATTGGTGAGCCTGACGTAAGTCTTGTGGATGATGGCGACGGTAACTGTCATGTGGAAATCAACGGTATGGATATGTACGACCCCATCCAAGATGAGGTGAAGGCCCGCAATGTGAACGACATCGCCTATTGGGAGATGGACGACAACTATACGGGCGGACTATTCAAGGTGCGCAGCATCCACTTCTGTGGAGGCGACAAGAAAGACTTCGCGGCCTGGCGTAAAGGTCTCGACACCGTAGCCCGCGACCTGGCCAAGAAGAAGGCTGAGCGAACTCTCCGTTTGGAGTTCAACGAAGACATCTGGGATACGCTTTATGGATTCAAGAGTGAGCCGATTCCTTATGAGAAGGGCAAGAAGATAGCTGTCCGTGTGGTCTCGCAGTTCGGTGAAGAATCAACAAAGGTACTAACGATGGGGTGATATGAAGTATTGGATAGTTCCAAGTAAGGACACAACCTTCCGTATTAGTGATGCCATCAAGGCGCAAAACGGTTTGGTAGACTGGAGAACAGACAAGTTCTCTATAGGGGATATTGTTTTCATCTATAAAACCAAGCCGGAACAATGCATTCGCTACAAGATGGAGGTCGTGAAGACGAAAATCATCTTCGACCAAGCCTTTGAACAAGAATCGTTTTGGACAGATAAGGACCAGTATTATAGCGGTATTATCAGTTATTACACCAGACTTAAATTACTTGAAGACTATTCGGACGACATCCTCTCATTGCACCATTTGCACGAACATGGCTATCAAGGCGATCCTCGAAGTGTTAAGGAGTGTAAGGATGAATACTTACTTGACTTCTTACTTCATCCCCACCAAATGGTGAATGAAGATGTATATGACGTAGATTATCCCGAGGATGATGACAAACTCTATGAAGGAGCGTTGGTTACCGTAAAAGCTAACAAGTATGAACGCAATCAAAGGGCTCGTAGGGAATGTGTTGCCCAAAAAGGCTATCGGTGCTTAGTTTGTGGACAAGATTTTGAATTGACATATGGTGAGATTGGCCAAAACTTTATTCATGTACATCATTTAACTCCAATTTCAACCATTGGCAAGGAGTATAAACTGAATGTGGAAACTGATTTGGTTCCTGTATGCCCAAACTGCCATTATATGTTACACAGAAAAGATCCACCATATACTATAGAGGAAATGAAAGAAATACTCTCAGAGGTACAAAAAGCAAAGGAGGCAATATCGGCAACATCTAAGAAACGACGGAAACAAAAAGCAGAGATCATCCGTTTCCAATCAGACTCAACCATGCTTAAGGATGTCAATCAGGACGATGAGGTACGCCGTCTGATTCACAATATGATGGAAATGGATGGTGGTACGATGATGAAAAACATCTGGTCTTTGTGCATTAAACAGTTTGCAGAACGATATGTTAGCATGCAGCCTAATGATTGGCGTCACCTGATAGACGACTATGTTCGTAAGGTGACCAATAGACCTAACTTAGAAGAAGATACTTTGTTCTATTATAAAGCATTATAATAATATATTTATAATATGAAAACATTAACAGAACTTTCGTCTTTCATTGAGTCGGAATCTTTCGGTATCCTTGATGATGAGACAAGGAAAAGTATAGTATTGAAATTCCGTGAAACGATTGATGACATTTGTTGCCAATACGGGATATCTAACTATGAGGTAGAAGAAAACTCCAAAACAAATAACTGGTCACCAAGATTCCCGAATTTGTATAAGGGCTTATTCCCTATTAAGGAAGAAGATATGCCAAGTGACTATGAGATTCGCTGGATTCTGAGTGGTGACATACAGGGGCTCATCCCTGTTGTTCGTTCCAATGGTAAGTATGGATTGTTCAGAGCATTATTTATGGGAATGGGTATGGATGTGGCAGAGTTCTATTCCATAAAGAATCCTTTTAGGTTTGACGATGTACGTATTTGTGTGCCATCACCGGGTTCCGAGTATTATGGCTATTTGGCAACTCTTGAAAAGAACGAATGGGCAGTTTGGCTTATAGACATTGATAGTCATCCGTTGAGAATGGTTGATGGATGCCAATCATTCAATGAAGCAAAGAGAGAAATGGAGACTATCATCGGAGAGCCCTCTCCTTATCCGTGGACAACATTTGATTGCTTTGGCAAGTATAATTCAGCATTAACCGATATTCCAGATGTTCGCAATCCAAATGCAGACTTAATCGTTACCTTCCCTGATGGTACCGTTTTCGACGACGATAAAGCTATTAGCACTTTCGTGAAAACCATTCAGAAAATCGGTTTTGACGAGGTTGCCAAAGTTGGTATTATGTTTATGGGATATAACCTCGTTGACACCCGCCAGCGCACAGACAAGGGAAGAACCTGGCAGAAGAAAGTGGGCAAGTTCTTCGTCTACTCGTATCTCTCCAACGGTGAAAAGCTGAGATGCCTCAACCTGATTGACAACTATTATCATCTTGGATTAAAGATAGAGACGAAGTGAATTGACGCAAAGAACTTTGACACCAAGTCGAACTACCTGATGCAGATTGCGGATTCCCTGAAGGAGAACATCAAAATTGAGGCTATATAAGATATGAACAACGAGATACAATTCATATTATACCAGCTGCCTGACGAAGAAGGAAAGGTGCAGGTGGTAATCAAGGATGAAACTATCTGGGCTACGCAGAAAGCGATGGCTCAGTTATTCGGCGTCGGCGTGCCTGCCATCAGTAAGCATCTGGCACATATTTTTGACGAAGGTGAGCTTGACAAAGACGCGACTGTTTCCAAAATGGAAATAGTCGTAAATAGGGGCTTTCGTGGCGAGGTCACAGAAGAAGTGGAGTTCTATTCGCTCGACGCCATCATTGCCGTAGGTTATCGAGTGTCTTCAGCTCGAGCAACAAAGTTTCGAATCTGGGCAACAAAGATTCTGAATGAATATATCCGCAAGGGCTTTGTGCTTGATGATGAAAGGTTGAAGCAGGGCAAAGCGGTGTTTGGAAAGGACTACTTCCGCGAATTGCTGGAGAGAGTGCGCAGCATCCGGGCAAGTGAGCGACGCATTTGGCAACAGATAACAGATATCTATGCTGAATGTTCGTTCGACTATGACAGGAACTCACCGACAACTAGGGAGTTCTACCAGATGGTGCAGAACCGTTTTCACTATGCTATCACCGGACAGACGGCACCTGAGATAATCTATACGAGGGCTGACCACAACAAGGATCACATGGGACTGCAGACTTGGAAGAATGCGCCTGAGGGAAGAGTGCTGCTGAGCGACACGAAGGTGGCAAAGAATTATCTGCCAGAGAAAGAGATCAAGCAGCTTGAACGGGCAGTTACTGGCTACTTTGACTACATAGAGGACTTGATAGAACGTGAGAACGCCTTCAGCATGGAGCAGTTTGCTGCATCGGTGAATGAATTCCTTACTTTCCGCAGATACGCTCTACTGCCCGACAGAGGAAAGATTTCACGCGAAGAGGCTGACAGAAAGGCTGAGGAGGAATACAAACTGTTTAACCCGAAACAGAGGATCGACTCTGACTTCGACAAGGAAATACGTGGATTGTTTGACAATAAAAGAATAAACTTATAAAAAAGAAGGGAAAAGAATATGATTAGCAAAGAAAATAAGTTTGCATCTTTCAGCGATGCGAAAGAGAAGATTGCATTCATGGAGAGTGCTGGTATCGTTGTGGAACAGAAATTCTGGGATTGGTATCAGGAGTGGGAGGAAGAAGACGAAAAAATGCAGTCTGTTGCCCAGCAGTTCCCGATTTATACTCATCTGAAGAATCAGATTGGATATAGTGATGACCTACAGAAATGTATTAAGAAAACAACCGATGAATTGCTGAAGGATGGAGAGGGGGCTGATAAACCGGGGCTTCTCTTGGGTAAGATACAAAGCGGTAAAACGAGGGCGTTCGTAGGTGTTATGGCTCTTTGCTTTGACAAAGGTATCGATATTTGTGTCATAATGACTAAAGGCACAAAACCTCTGGCGGAACAGACTGTTTTGAGAATGAATGCAGACTTTCATGATTTCGTTGATGGTAAGCAGCAGAACCCATATATGCCGGAAGTGAAGATCTATGATATTATTGAAGTAAAGGGGAGCATCCCTCAATACAATTTAAACTCTAACAAAGTCATCATAGTATGTAAGAAAGAAGCACGCAATCTGGAGCACTTGATAAAACTCTTCAAAAGCAATAAGGCTATTATTGATCAGAAAAAAGTATTAATTATAGACGATGAAGCTGACTTCGCAGGCCATTCTTTCACATCGAAGGATGGAAAGGATCAAATGTTGAAAATAACGTCGTTGGTCAATAAACTCAGAGGATTTCTCAAGTATTATAGACTGCTAAACGTAACAGCAACACCTTATTCTTTATATTTGCAGCCTGATGATGAAATAGTTATTGACAATGGCAGGGTTTTGCCTGCAAAACCTCGTTTTACGGAATTGGTACCTATTCATAAGGATTATGTTGGAGGAAAACAGTATTTTGAAGACTCGCAGAATCCTGATTCAATGTATCATGACTTGTTTTGTGAAGTATCAGACAAGTGTATGGGTATTTTCCGGAATCCTAGGGCAAATTATATTAATAATACTTATTCACAAAACATATCGGAAATAAGGATATCCATTATTACTTATTTGATGGCTACTGCTATCAGAAAGATTCAAAATGGCGGTTTTTATCGTTCCAGTTTCCTTGTTCATATTGATATTGGAAAGAAAAACCATTCAAAGCAGGTAGAACTGTTGGAGGCTGTTATTGAAAGCGTTAGGGTTTCACTTCATCTGGGGAATCAAAAGATGAACATTTCTGATTTTGTAATTCTGAATTTGGTGTACCCTATGTTGTGTAACTCAATAGAAGTTGGTCAAAAAGAAGGATTACTCCCCAGTAGTCTTCAAGTGCCGCAACAAGATGAGGTTCAGGAAGAGATGAAGAGAATCCTTGAAAAAAAGGATTATAGGGTGGTTCCGGTCAACTCTGATAACGATGTAAAACAATTGCTCGACAAGAGTTCGGGCCAGTTGAAGTTGGAATTGACGGCCAACATCTTTGTTGGAGGTGGTATTCTTGACAGGGGCATTACAATTGACCATATGTTGGCATTCTTTTATGGAAGAGATGCTAAATCAAAACAACAAGATACTGTGCTTCAGCATGCTCGTATGTATGGTAACCGCAGTAAGGAAGATATGGCTGTGACAAGGTTCTACACGACTCAAAGCGTCTATTCTGCTCTCGTTAGAATCAATGAATTAGACAATCAACTTCGAGATTGGTTTGAAAGCAGCGTAACAAAAGGTACTGACCCTTCGGCTGTTTTTGTAGGCTATGATTCAAAAATGGGAATCCGTCCTTGTTCTACAAACAAGTTGGTAATCTCTAATACATTGACGATAAAACCAGGAAAACGAGTCTTGCCAATAGGATTCCAGACTTTGTCTAATACAGAAATCAAGGGAACTATTAAGAAAATCGATGGAATACTGGGAAAGCCGGAGTATCAAGTGCGAGACAAAGATGGATTCTTTGAGATTGGAAAAGCTGAAGTCCTGAATATTCTTGAATTGATTAATAAAACATTCTATAGACATCCGAAACGTGCCAGAAAGGGTCAAGCCGTTTTAACTATTTATCAAGATGCGGTGGATTGGGATTTTGAAGAGATAATCGCCAGCCTTGAGTATTGCCTACAAAATGTTTCAGACAATAAGTTGTTTGCTATGGTAAGAGACAATCGTGACATGAGTAGGAAAAGAGCTAACCAGGGTTTTATTGATGCGCCTGATGATGGTCGTACCGATACTGCACCATCGAGAGCGAAGGCTGTTGACAGGCCTGTAATCATGTTTATCAAACAGAATGGGGCTAAAGATAAAGGCTGGCATGATGCTCCCTTCTATTGGCCGGTGTTGATGACTCAGCAGAAGCTGACGGCTGCCGTATATTCTAAAGATGTGAAATAAGTAAAAACAAGACGAACCATGGAACTTCAGTTAAACGATCATTACGAGTTTGAGGTTATTGATATCTGTAGCAATACGAATGGATATGACTACCTCTTAGTGCTTGGTCCTGACGACAAGACTTATAAGGTGTATAACATCATAAAATGCCAGTATACCAGTATGCCCGCCACCATATATGGTATTGTAACAGGCAGGAATACTAATGGTGCCTTGCGTATAAAACAGGATGAGTGTCGCGTGCTTCAGGAACACTATGATTTAGGCCATTACTACACTTTTAAGATATCAGATAAGCGGAAGGATAATAACGACAAGACGTATTATGTCCTAGAGGATGACTTCAGCTATCAGCGATGGTATTCTGATGAAGATTTTGAAATAGGCGACGACGTCATATTGTTGGCTAAATCTATTAACAATAATGGTTATTTCTACTATGAGCGGCACAAGTTGCCTGTGAGCGTTCTGTCTCCGGAAACCAAATCCGAGCAAAGAGTAGAATCTGTATCAGTCAACGGTCCACTTTTTGAAGGAGGAGATGAAGGTCAGAACGTAGAGTATAAAACCTCCATTGTCTTTACGCCCAAACATGAAGTAGATATTGATGTCCAGATGTTTAATATAGTGCGCGAACTGGCCGCATTTATGAATGCAGAAGGCGGAACGCTATATATAGGCATTCATGATAAAACCAGACAGATTATTGGAATAGAGAATGACCTTCCTCACTTATGTGAAGGCGAATCAGCCTATGCAGCCAGTTATACTGCAGACTACGATCATTACCAATTAAAAATACGTGACACAATAGTAAGTCTTTGCTCTACGGTTGCTGGGTCGCTTATTAAGATTTCTTTCCCACAACAAGAGGGAGTGACTTATTGCAAAATAGACGTAACTCCTGCCAAACGTCCTATTTGGACGAAAGGTAACATGCTGTTCCAAAGACAAGGAAACCAAGCGCAGATGTTGCGTGGTGAAGCTATAACGCAGTTTGTTGGTGAAAGAATCGGTAATTACATCGTTGCTATGGCAGGGGGGACAAGAGGACAAGAGGTGTCTAATGAAGAGATGACCTCGCTTATACGCTCTGCAGTCAAAACTGCCATTAATGACAGACGATTGGAAGTTGCTGCTCCTGTAACCCAAACCGTAAATGAACCGAAATATTGGATTGTATGGTATAACGACGGAACGTGGTCTCGTGAAAAGGCAAAAGTAGAGGCGGATATTGTTTTCAGACAACTTCCTGTGAGTGAAGATGCAGCTGATGTCGTCATTGTGTTCTGCCATAAGAGTGGAACCGTGAACCTTGTTCGTCTGAGCAAGTTCAAAGAAAAGACAAGACTGGGGGATATTAAAAAGAATGGATTTAACGTGAATGAACCTCCTGCAGAAATCTTTATTTGCCATCCTTCGTGTCTTCTGGCTGTTCATAGTGCTGACCAGGGAGGTACGGAATACATAAAGTTACATCATTTGACGGACTTCAATCCGACAACGAGTGGAAGGAATCAGGGATCATATATTATTCCCAAGGGAAAAGGGCATGTGCTTGAATTCAAACTGATTATGCCAGAAAATGCAGTACGGCTAAATAAACTGATAGCCTCAAAAAGGGAAACTTCCCAGACTTTCGGGCTAGATTGGAATAACGTTACAATACAATCTGAGATTTCCCTCTTAGGCACAATATGACCTTCTTTTTGGGGGAACTATATACCTGTTGGCAGTAAATTTCAATAATGCATAGTTATACACAAAATGAGCAGTCATTAATTTGGCTGCTCATTTTATGCTTTAATAAGATTTCTTCTTAGATAGTTATTGATGGTTTCGGCTATTATGCTATCAATCGACTTCTTGCTTTCAACAATGCTCCACCAACTATTGGGCGTTGTCTTATAATCCCAAATGAAATCAAGAACATATATAATTGATTCAGTTGTAGTGTTTATTAGCTTAAATATAATTCTCCCTATGCTATCAGATAGTTGATATACATATTCGTTTGGGGCACCTGCTGCTAAAATCGTTGTTGGTTTTATATCATTAGCGAGGTTATATAATCCTTGATATACCCTGCTAAATAACAAGTTTGCCCTTTCACGTTGTAACCTTTTTTGCGAACTCCAATTAGTTCTCTGCTTGTAATCCAAATCTCCATATCCACGAGGAGATAGAATAACTAAGTGTTTATGTTTTGCAAATTCTACGTTTACATTTGCCATTGCATATCTTCAATGTTTACACCACCGACTGACTTTATCCATTCTTCTGCTGTGCAATCAACTTGTATATAAGTCAGCCCATTTATTTCTACAGTATTCTGAGGAGTATTGGTTTCGGTTAACAAATCAGTGCGATTTGCATAGTATTCATCCAACCCCTTCAGTAGTTCCTTTTTCTTGTTTTCGTCCATAATTAACTATCATTATCTTTAGTTCTACTAATAAATATTTATTTTGTGCCTTGATTTCATCAAAGGATCCAGGAGTGTTGAATGCTTTTATCTTCGTTTTGGATGGTGCCGCTTCTTTGCGATGTGGATGGATTGCTTGTCGGCATCGTAGATGATTTCGCTGAGTGGATGGTGGGCGAAATGCTCATTGCGGTCTTCGGCGAAACGGCGGCCACCCATATGCCAAAGGATGGCATCTTTTTCGGCATCAGTCAGTTCGAAACCGGAATAGCCTACTTGGCGAACTGAACGCTGACTGTGGCCTTTTGAATGCTTCGCGGCGAATGCATTGTGGGTTTCGTGACTATAGCGAAGGGTGTCGGCTTTGCAGAGATCGTGAAGGAGGCTGCATAAGATGATGCTTGCTTCAGGAAGTTCAGAAGGGTTGGTGCCCTGCAGGATTTTCTGCTCGCGGAGCGCCATTGCTGTGTGATAGGTTTCCAGGGAATGGCTGACCAGTCCTCCTTCGAAACGGTGGTGCTGAAGTGAGCCCGGGGCGACGAAGTATCCCATTTCGGTGATGTGGGCGATGAGATTTTCAATCTTATCGCGTTTCGTGGAACGAAGCAGGGCGAGGCATTCGTTGGTCTTTTCTTCAATGGTTTTGTGGATATACATGTCTTGAATTGTTGTTGCTTGATGATTGTCTGATGTTGCAAATATAGGATTCCTTTGCTGAATGTGGGTGGTTTTTATACCTATAAATACTATTTAGGGTTTCTTGACAGCGACTGGACTAGCTTCTGGATATGGCGGTATTGGCTGCCACGCTTAAACTTGGGGAGGTCGAAGGCTGTGTAGAACTGGATGCCGTCTAAGAGGGTGCGGCATTTTTTCTCTCTATGGGCTTCATAGTCGGCCTGATTGTGGGTCTTGCGATAACGATGGAGAACGAAACGCTGGCGATGGACCTTTTCTTCGATGCGCTTGATATTGCTCTTGCGAAGTCGTATTCGTCCGTCACGACGGAGCTCGTAGCCAAGGAAGCCGATGTAGCGGTTGCAGTTGCCGTCGCCGTCGCCCCAGAGGAAGGGGTGGTGGGACTTGATGTGCCAGAAGTCGTGACGGGTGCATTCGGACAGGCTCTTGAACGGATGGAAGTAGAGGCCGTGGGCGGTGAGGGAATCGGCATAGGCTTTCATGAGGCGGCAGCATTCGGCATAATCGGTGTGGAGGAGTAGCATGTCGTCGCAATAGCGAATGAAGAGCCGGTGGGGGTCGTCGTGGGTGAGGACTGCCAGGTCGACATCGTTGAGCACGATGTTGGCTATAAGCAGCGAGAGGGAGCCGCCTTGTGGCACGCCTACCTGCTCGTGTTGTTCGGGACTGCCATTAAGGAGTTCGTCGACCCAGCCGAGTTGATAGGTGTTTCGGTGTTCGGAATCATGAAGGCGACGACGTACCTTCGCAAACACTTCGTCGCACTGACGGGATTGCTGCAGGGCATGGGTATAGAAATTGTAACTGGAGAGGTAGGCTGAGAGGACTCGCATGACTTGCGACTGCCCTTCGGGTGAGAGTTGCGCTTTCCGGAGCATACGGGTGAAGCAGTCACAAATGACTTGATGGGGGATGATGTCGTAGAACTTCTTGATGTCGCAGTCGGACGCGTAGATGGTGTCGGAAGCGTGTGAGTCGCGAAAGGTCTTGATGAGCCTTATGCCGTCGTTGAAATCGGTGACATGGTGTTTCTGGTCAAGGAAATTGCGCGCCGGACGATAGGAGAGGATGTTGTCGTGAAGATAGCGGTCGAAGTAGCGGGTGAGATACCGGCTGGTGAGGGCGAGGATGATTTTGTCGTCGAGCTGGGTGTAGACGGATAGGGGACGACAGGTGACGAGGAGGGTGCCGTCGGGCTGCTGCCGGGTGTCCTTGAGGATGGGCATGAGACGCGGGGAATGGAAAGCGAGCCGGGGGGATGCCAACAGGCTTCTGATTCGTTTGAAGTAGGCTTGCTGCTCGTCGAGATAATCGAAGGTATGCCCTTGCTTCTGAAGGCGCATATCGCGACTGATGGTGAGCAGGAGGGCGTTTTCGGCATTCTTGCTGGTGTCGCGGGCGCCGTTGGGGAGGGTGACTCTCTTCGATGGCTGTACCCAACTGTATCGGGGCGGCATGAGTCGGCTGAGCTTCTTGCGGGTGGTGAGTTCGGAGAGGTCGCAGTCCTTGTCAAGATGGTGATGGGTCTCGGTGCGGTTGCGACGGCGGCACTTTGCGCGTTCTTTGACGAGCAAGTGGATGAGCATCTTGTCGGAGGCGAATTCGAGCAGGGTTGGTATGGACATGGTTTTCTTTCGTTTAGGAAAGGGACTTTGGAGGAAAGCTGATATGATGTTTAACATGCATCCCCGATTGGTTACGGGGGACGGAGACAGGATGTCGCCTATGGCTCTAACTTATGAAAGTCAGTCTCCCGCCAAAGGCCTGATTTGATTTTTTTCTTTCTTTTACCAGTCGATCCACGGTGTGGTGAATTGACATCAGGACAAGCGATGCCTCCAAAGTGCCCTTATTCTGCTGCAAAGATACGAAATTCCCCTCACCCGGCAAGGGCGCGAGGGGGAAATGTTGCTGACTATGGATAGATTTCGATGTGGCTGCTGCCGGAGGCTCCATTGCGGCTGACGTGGTTGTTGGGGTCTCTTAATGATTGTCTTGACATAATGTTTATGGTTTTAGAGTTCGACAATTGAGTTGTTACGATGCAAAAATAGCGAATAGGACTGTGAATTCAGCGAATTTTATACGTATAAAAACTAGTAGAGTGAGAAATGAAAAGCGCATCTTTGCATTATCAAAATCATTTAACATCAAATCATTATGAGTAAGTTGTATTGGAAATTAGACGATGACACCTGGATGTCAATCGACGGAACGGAGGAGTTCAGTTGGACAAGTGTGCTTTACTTTGTAGTGGGTATGACAGTCGCCTGTGCGTGTATAGGACTTGGAATTTGGTTTTTGGAACTATTCTTGAGCCTCTTCGACTGACACTGACGGGTATTTGTATATTTGCACAAAATTGATATCTAACATTTTATATAATAGTATTATGGCAAAGTTTTATAAAAAAATTGACGACTACATTTTTGAGTATGATTATGAAAATGATCCCCCATCATTTAGAGTATTTTGGAGCGCATTTTGTGAACTTCTGAAGATGTTCCTTGTGTTGGGCGTCATCTGCTTTATATTATCTCTTTTTGGGATGTGCGGGACTTAATTGATTCTTCGGCTACCGTCTTTTGATGGTGATTTCCAGCGAATAGAGTTCTCCGTGAGAGGTCTCGCAGTGGGAGGTGGTGAGCTGTAACTGACTGCCTGTGAGGAGGTTGCCGCGGCCTCGGATGAGGGCGGTGATGTCGGCAAGTCCCCAGCAGGCGAGGACGAAGATGATGACGAGGGCAAGGCCTCGGAGGAGTTTGCAGAGCATAGGCGTGTTATTTTTCTTGATGATACCAACGGTCCCATTTCCCGTTTTTCTTGAAGGGGACCGCTGCGTCGGTGTCGAGCATTTCGTAAATCTCGTCCATCTCGCATGGGATGAGCAGTTGGCCGTCGTGCTGTGAGATGAGGCCTTTGCGGCCATCTTGCTCAACGACGAATGTGGCTACGCGTCCTCCGAAATAGCGGAAGATGTGGTCGTAGACGAAGTCGGTGAGCAACGTGCCGCTGCCGTCCATCGTGCAAAGGGCGTATTTGTCTCCTCTCCTGACGGGCACGCACCAGACGCGACCCTGGCTTTCGCGGAGGGTGTCGATGCGGTCGTAGCGTTCTGTGACGGTGGCGTCGATGGGTGGGATGAGCAGTTGGCCGTCGGCCTGGCGCAGTCCGCATCTGCCGTTTTGCCAAAAGGAAACGTCGCGCATGTCGAGGTGCAGGGCTTCGTATTGCCGAACTTGGCTTTGTCGGGAGGCTTTCACGCATTCCATGTAATCGGCGGCTTGCGCAGGTGTGGGCTTCGTCCGCTGTCTCCACGTTTTCCTTTCGTCGTCCCACCAGTAGGCCATGCTGTTCATGGCGAGGAAGTGGTTCTGTTTGGCTGTAAGGTATTTCTCCTTGAGTCCGATGTCGGCCATATCGCTCCGAAGCTGCTGGCTGCGGTCGGGGTCGTCGGGATGGCTACTTTGCATTCTGAGCCGTGACCATAGCCTGATTTCCTGCAGTTTCTGCCTTAGCGCAGGATCTTGGATGACATCGGTGTTCAGTTCTGAGAAACCGACGATGCTGCCGAGTGGGTTGTCGACGGAATAGCGGAGCAGGGGCATGTCGGTGTCTAATGCCATCAGGTTGTACTCGTTGACGAGCGTCTGGACCTTCCTCTCGTAATCAGAGAAGGAGTTCCAGTCGTCGGGGTCTTCCGATATCCAGCCGGTGAAGTTTTCTGCTTTGTTGTTGTCCATACAATGATCTTGATTAAAAGAATTGATGTTGCTAAACGTCCTTATATATTTGCTGACATTGGGTATCTCACCATCAATGCGAGGCGAAACAGTATTCTTGTTTTTCATTTTTGCGATGGGGCTTGATTCTTGTTCATGATTGATAATATAGTTCCTTTTGCCACGTTGTTTAATGACAAGGATATCTTTTTTGCGGGAACAAGGAATGTTTTTTATATGTATGAATTCGGTAGTCTTCTTTTCAGAGACAGATATCTTTGCACTGGAAATCCGAGGATGCTCTGAGGATAAGGCATAAAAAACTGAAAGAAAGATGAGAAGAAGACCAATGTTTCCCGACGAAGGGTACAAGACCTTGACGGTAGAGGAGAAAAAGAAAGACATGCCCCGGGCAAATAAGGGAATGTCGTTGCTCATGGCCATCAACTGTATTGTTGAGCTGGCCGATGGGGAAGGAATGAGCGAGGAATTCATGAAGGCGGTAGAGGAGTATGTAGGGGTGTTAGCTAAGCGTCAGGGGCTGGATGACGTGCAGGCCGTGCTCTTTGCCATCCTCGTGGAGAAGAGCGCCTCGGACAACAGCACGGAGGTTTCTGACCTTGCACGCTTTCTGAACGTCAACAATGTTAAGATGCTGCGCTACCGCCGTTGCCTCGACGAGTTGATCAAGATGGGGCTGCTGCGCAAGTCGAAGAACCGACACTTCAACAGGATGGAGTACAACGTGCCGAGTGAGGTGATTGACTCTCTGGTGGAGGACCGCCCCTACAAGCGTAAGTCGTATAAAAGTGCCGACGGAATAGAATTCTTCCAACATTTCTACGACATTACGCACCTGCGCTACGAGGAGGAAATCTCAACCGAGCAGATGTTGGACGAGGTGATGCGCCTGTTTCAGGAGAATCCGGATTCAACCTTCGTGAAGGCCATCACGTCAAAGAAGCTGAAGCCTATGGACATGCTGGTGGTGACTCACTTCTGCCGCCATCTGGTGATGCATGGCAAGAAGTCGCTGGATTCCGACCATTTAGCCTTCCTCTTCGATGAGCAGCACGAACGCTATCGTTTCTGCAGGACATTGTCGGAAGGCACGCACGCGCTGATGAAAAAGAAGTACCTCGAGAAGGCTTTTGAGGACGGTTTTGAGAGCGACAGCGACTTCTGCCTGACGGAGGCGTGCCGCAAGCGGTTGCTGAAGGACTTCGATGTGAAGGTGCCGGAAAACGTAGACAACAGCATACTGGCTTCAAGCAAGATTGCCCATAAGGATTTGTACTTCTGCGAGGGCGTGCAGCGACAGATTGACACGTTTGCCAACCTCATCAGCGAGCAGCACTACAACGACATCTGCGCCCGACTGAAGGAGAAGGGGCTGCGCCAGGGCTTTGCTTGCCTGTTCTACGGAGCACCTGGCACGGGAAAGACCGAGAGCGTGCTGCAGTTGGCACGCCAGTCGGGGCGCGACATCATGCAGGTGAACGTGTCGGAAATCAAGGACAAGTGGGTGGGCGAGAGCGAGAAGAACATCAAGGCAGTGTTCGACCGCTACCGCACGATCGTGAAGCAGTCGAAGCGGGCTCCCATCCTGCTCTTCAACGAGGCCGACGCCATCATTGGAAAACGTCTGACCAACGTCAACCGTTCGGTGGACAAAATGGAGAACGCCATGCAGAACATTATCTTGCAGGAGATGGAGTCGCTGGAGGGCATCATGATAGCCACCACGAACCTGGAGGAGAACATGGACGGGGCCTTTGAGCGCCGCTTCCTCTACAAGGTGAGGTTCGAGAAACCTGAGGCTGAGCAGCGCCGACGCATCTGGCAGTCGCTACTCCCTACGCTGAAGGACGAGACAGCCATGATGCTGGCTTCGAAGTACGACTTCAGCGGCGGACAAATAGAGAACATCGCCCGCAAATGCGGCGTGGAGAGCGTGCTGTATGGCGACGATGTCGTCACGGAAGAGCTCATCGACCGCTTCTGCAGTGAGGAGGTTATTTCGAAGAAGGGCGTCAGAATTGGATTTTGTGCTTGATTAACACTGTAAGGCTATGTGTGAACGTACGATTGATTTTAACCTAATCTACTCCCCCGATGGGCGCACCTTGTTGAAGGTGCCGTCGGGGGTGTTGAGGTTTCGCATTCGTGAGGGTGTCTGGAGCATTGACGAGTGGGCTTTCGACGGATGCTCGCAGCTGCGGGAGGTGGACGTGCCGTATACGGTGACGTTCTTTGAAGATGGCAGTCTGGCAGAGGATGCCTGTATGCAGCATGCGCCGGAGGGGCTGAAGCTGAATCTCTGGGATTGGCCTTATCCTGAGAACTGTGCCGTCAGCGAAGAACAGCTGGAGGAGATTGCCAATGGGTGCATCGACGAGCACGGGTTTGTGTACAGCCGAGACGGGAAGCGGCTGCTAAGGGCTGCCGAGAGGGTGGAGGAATACTGGATTCCCGAGGGCGTGGAGCGCATCGAGCGGCTGGCGTTCATTGGCTGTACGTTCGACACGCTGCACGTGCCAACGAGCTGTTCGTGGGAGTTTAGGCCAGAGGCCGAGTGGCCTATCTTCGGCAGCGATCGGGTGATAGGCTGCATCGTGTTCTGGGAACGCCCTTATGCGGAGCAGGATTTTGAGCCCGATCCGCTTTGCGTAGCCGATGCCGACCACACCGTCGATGCTCAGCACGTCATGTATACGAAGAACGGGAAGCGGCTGCTATGTGCAAGGGCGGGGTTCAACGCGACCGAATATCATGTGCCCGATGGCGTCGTCACCATCTGCGACCGTGCTTTCTTTTTTTGTGGACAATACCTAAAGCTTTACATTCCTGCGTCGGTAAAGGTCGTCGGCGAGGAATTGTTCGGCGAAATGGGAGGCGAGATTATCCGAAAATGATTCTTGAACTGATTGAATCCCGACGAAATGTTTTGCGGTTTGCAGAATAATCATTAACTTTGTCAGTATGTTGAAGCGAATGTGTTTTTTGTTCTGGATTTGTTGCTTGCCGCTGATGGCGTTGCAAGCACAGGAATTGCGGAACCGCCAGAACGTCTTGGTAGGACGGGTGGAGGCGAATGGCACGGTGCGCGACCGTTTGAATGTGATGGTCGGAAGGTTTTGTGCCGACGGCTCCATTCGTGACCGTCGGGGCATGCTGGTCGGATATATTGAGCATGACGGCACCATTAGAAATCAGATGAGAATGCTGTTGGGACGTGTGGAGGCAGATGGCACGGTTCGCGATCGTTCGAACATGTTGCTGGGGCGTATTCAGAAGGGCTGTGTGCGCGACCGGCAGAATGTGCTGATGGGTTATGCGAGTGGTGTGCCCACGGCGCATGTTGCAGCATTGTTCTTTTTTGATTTGTTGCTATAGAGATAATCCGCAGTCCTTATTCCACGCGTGAACGATTCTTGAAGATGTACTTGTAGTTTTGGGCGATGATGGCGTTCAGCAGTAAGTCGCCCTTGTAGGTGTCGTCGGCTATGTAGTCAGCTGAGACGATGCCCCAGCGACAGGTGGAGTTTGTGAACACCTGAGAGTTCAAAAAGGCTTGGTTGACGACGGGGGCAGTGGTCCTGATGTAGCTGCCGGAGGTGAGGATCCTGTAGGCCACGTTCGTCGTGTTCACGTAGATGAAGTTGGGGTTTGTCTCGTTGGGCATGATGAAGTCGGTGAGCAGTTTCTCGATGTTGGCAATGCGCGAGGTGGAGTAGTCGCTCGAATAGGTGTATTCGTCCTGATAGTACAGCGTCCACGGGGTGGTGCCGTTCGAGTCGCTGCCCTTGAACACGGTCTTGGGATTGAAACTGCTGCCCCAGCCGCACTTTCCGCATAGGTCGGTGGCTGCCACATTATCTCGCGAGATAATGACCATTTTTCCGCGGCAGTCATCGAGCATCATGTTGGTGTCTATGACCTTAATGTAGTTGGCTACGTTTTGCAGGCAGGCAAGCACGGCGTTGCGCCATGTATTGAGATTGTTGTCGTCCTCCTCGTGCATCAGAATGAACACGGTTTCCGAAGGATGGGCGCTCAGGAACGACACGATGTCGCTGAGGGCTGTCTTGAAAAGAACGTTGCTTCGTGACGAGCCATGATAGATGTACATATTGTCGGCCGTTGTGCTGCTGGTTGCATAAGGTCGCAGGTCGAGCGAGCGCACGCCCGAGGCAAGCAGCTCGGAAATGGACAGACTCTGACATTCGGTGGTGTTGGCTGTCATTCCTTTTGTGGCTGCGTCGTGTGCACCAGGTAGGCTGAGGAACGTAAAGGGCACATTTCCCGGAATCGTTGCCATCCAGAGGTTCTGTGCGGTGGTCTGCGTGAAAGTCAGGGTGTTCTTCTGGCCTGCGGTGATGCTGGTGAAGTCTTGGCTGTAGAACTTGCCGTCGGTGGTGCGGATGGTCACCTTCACGCCTTGCTGCAGGGTGATGGGGCGCAGGTAAGCGGTGTAGGTATCGGCATTGCCGACGACGCTGACGACATCGCTCTGCAAACTGTTGGCGTAGGTGAGCTCGTTGCCGGCAGCGTAGCCGAAATCGCATTCGTCGCCATGCCTGTTGACGGTCATGGGGCCTGCAATGTTTTCCTTGCCCAGCGCGTAGACGCTCACGCTGGCCACGTTGGCGAGGTCGGTCGAGATGCGAAGCGTGGTCAGATAGTCGGCCATGTCGTATTGAGTTGACACGTCATCACCTGTCAGTGAACTTATAGCGGAGTTCAGCATATAGTCGGCTCCGTCGGCATTCTCCGTCACTGATTGCTCAGCATAGACCATTGCATCTAAATCAGCGTACATCCATGTTTTGTCGACCGTCTCGGCTTCATCTTTGCCGAGAATGATGTTGACGAGGGAGGTGACATCGGCAATGGAAACGTCCTCGTCCTCATTCACATCTGCCAGATAGTCCTTGTATTCTGTTTTCTGCTCCAGCAGCACACTCACCAGTTCCGTCACATCGGCCACTGTAATGTTTTTGTCCTCATTGACGTCGCCGATGGTGTAGCGCAGTTCTATAGGAATTGGCCTGACGCACTTCAGCGACTGCACCTGCAAGATTAGCCAATTCGGCCCCGTCTGGTCTTGGTTGAGCCAGATGTCGAGTGTTCCGTCGGTTACAGCGATGTCGTTCAGTGTGATGCGGTCGTACTTACCACATGCTTCTCTGTTATAGGCCGGAACGCCGTGTTGCTGGTTGTTGGCATGCAGCGAGGCGTAGGTGGTGCTACCTTCGGTGAGGACGTTCGACGTGTTGTCGCGTCCCGACGTGCTCGATACGCTTACAAGCATCGTCAGCGAGTAGAGACCGTCGGGTAGTTCTGTGAGCTTCTGTCCCAGTCGTCTTCCTGTTGCCAGACTGGCACCCCATTGAAAAACTTCGCGCCCCGTTATTCCCTCGGCCGTGTAGATGCCCGTACCGCCCCAACCATCTTTATCAATGCTGCTGGTTAAGTCTTCAAGCATGTATTCATCGGGCAGTTGCTCAATCTTCACGTAGTCGACGAACAGCTTGGGCGATGCCGCTGAACCCACGTTCGCGCACGTGTAGCCCAGATGAATCTTTCCGCTTGTGAGTGAAGACAGTTTCAGGTAGATGACAGCCTCAGTCCATTCACTGTTGTAGAAATCAACGTCGGCATAGTGTACCTTGCCGTTGTCGCTGACAAAGCCCATCGTGCTCGAATAGTTGGCAATTGTGTTCGCGCCTGCGTTGTATACCTTGAATGAAATGCGATAGAGGCCTTTCGGTAGTGAAACAGTCTGACTGTAGCCAACGCTGTTACTCCAACACCCTGCTAATCCCAGTGCTCCGCCCGTGCTGTTGCCTTCGGCATTGGTAGTAGGCACCACGTAGCCGTTTCCCGAAAGCCCATAGCCACTTCCAAAGCCAAACACTCCGCCAGCCTTGGCATCACCCGTGGCATCGGCTGTCCATCCGGTCACAGGTTGGCAACTGCTCACGCCACCGTTAGCGTTTGCATCGTTAGCATAGGTATATACAATTGAGCTTACAAAATCTGCTGTGTTGTCAAATCCTGCATTCGTCAAATATTGTTCGGTGACGTTGGTTTGTGCCGAAAGGGCAGTTGATACTCCGAAAAGGATACCAATGATAGTAAGGGCCGTGAGAATCGGTTGCTTCATGGGTTAGTCTTTGTTTGATAGTTTGTGCTGCAAAGGTACAAATAAAGACAAACAATACAAAAAGGAATCCTCATTTTTTTATTTTAGTTGCCATTCTGGAACACTCCCGACAGTGTTTTCATGCTCTTTCTGTAGCCAAATGCCAGATGTATAATGCCAGTATAGTTGCAATATAACGATGAAATAGCAGTACTATAATGCCGAGATACTTGAAGTATAACATTGATATAGTTGCAGCGTTACATGTTTGTGAGAATAAAAAGTTATGGTTTACGTTTATAATTATCAATATTTTTTATTACTTTTGCAATTGAAACTCGAAACCTGAAACAAGAAATATGCTAAAAACCCTTTGCCAGCAAATAGGACAATACAAGTGGGCTGCGGTGATGACACCCTTGCTCACAGCTGCTGAAGTGGTGATGGACGTGCTCATACCGTGGGTGACGGCATCACTCATCGACAAGGGCATCAATGCCGGCGACATCGACCAGGTGTATCGCTACGGAGGGCTGATGTTGCTGATGGCGTTTATCAGTCTGGCGCTGGGCATTGCCGCAGGCCGCACGTCGGCGGTGGCCTCGACGGGCTTTGCCGCTAACCTGCGGCGGGCGATGTACCGTAACATCCAGCGGTTTGCCTTTTCTGACATTGACAAATACTCCACATCGGGACTGGTGACCCGCATGACCACCGACGTGCAGAACCTGCAGCAGGCGTTTCAGCAGATTTTGCGCATCACGGTGCGTGCGCCGTTCCGCCTGGTGCTGTCGGTGGTGATGTGTCTGGTCATCGACCCGCGGCTTTCGCTCATCTTCATTGTGGCAATGGTGGTACTGGGCGTGTCGCTCTGGCAAATCATTTCGAGAGTGTCGCGCCTGTTCCAGCAGGTGTTTGAGAAGTATGACGCGCTGAACGAGAGCGTTCAGGAGAACGTGGCGGGCATTCGCGTAGTGAAGGCCTTCGTGCGCGAACGCTTTGAGAACGAGAAGTTTGCCCGAGCCGCCGAGGGGCTATATAAACTATATGTACGCGCGGAGAGCCTGATGGCGCTGAACCATCCCGTGATGAATATGGTGGTGTACGGCTGTATGATTGCCCTGTCGTGGTGGGGTGCCCACTTCATTGTGGGCGGTACGCTGACCACGGGCGAGCTGACGTCGCTCTTCACCTACGTGATGTCGATTCTGCAGGCGCTGATGATGCTCTCGATGATCTTCGTCATGCTGACCCAGAGTGCCGCCTCGGCCAAGCGTGTCTGCGAGGTGATCAACGAGCAGCCCGACATCGTGAACCCTGAGAACCCTGTGATGGAGGTATCGGACGGCAGTGTGGAGTTCCGGGGGGTGAGGTTTGACTATACCTCCCCGGCAACCAGCAGACTCTCCCCCCAACAGACCCTCCCCCTCACCCCTCCCTATAGGGAGGGGAGTGATAACCCACAACAGATGGAGGGAAACAACGATAGTCAGTCAGAAAAAGTAATTACTCCCCTCCCTGATAGGGAGGGGCAGGGGGGAGAGTCTGTTGGGGAAGAGTCTGCTTCCCGCCGTTCCGCCCTCTACAACGTCACGTTCAGCGTGGAGAGCGGACAGACCATCGGTGTAATAGGTGGCACGGGCTCGGGCAAGTCGACGCTTGTGAGCCTCATCAGCCGACTGTACGACGTGGGGCAGGGCGAGGTGCTGGTGGGTGGCCGAAACGTGAAAGAATACGACCTGAAGACGCTGCGCCAGGCCGTAGCTGTGGTGCTGCAGCAGAACACGCTGTTCACGGGCTCCATCCTCGACAACCTGCGCTGGGGCCGTGCCGACGCCACGCTGGAAGAGTGTCGCGAAGCATGCCGTATGGCACAGGCCGACGACTTTATCATGGAGATGCCTGAGCAGTACGAGACCCGGATTGAACAGGGCGGTACCAACGTCAGCGGCGGTCAGAAGCAGCGCCTCTGCATTGCACGTGCGCTGTTGCGTCGCCCGAAGATACTCATTCTCGACGATTCCACCTCGGCCTGCGACACCGAGACTGACCGTAAGATTCAGCAGGCATTCCGGCAGCAGTTGCCAGGCATGACGAAGATCATCATTGCCCAGCGCATCTCGACCGTGCAGCACTGTGACCGAATCCTTGTGATGGAGGGCGGCCATGTGACGGGCTTCGACACCCACGAGCACCTGCTCGCCGAGAACCAGTTCTACCGCGAAGTGAACGAACTACAGAGCATGGGAACGGGAGATTTTGATAAAGTTGAGAGTTGAAAATTGAGAATCCTTGCCATTCGTGGTAGCGAAATCCATAAAAATGTAAATCAGAAAATCATCATCATGCGCCAACCCAATTTCAATAGAGGTGGAGGACCTGGGCAACGGGCTCAGGCAGGCTTCCAGAAGATGAATAAAGAACAAAGGTCAACACTGCTCAGGCTCTTGCGACTGGTACTGGAGCACTATAAGTGGATGGTGCTCACGGTGTTGGTGTGCATCGCCATCTCGTCTGTGACGTCGCTGGCATCAACGCTGTTCACCCGTACACTCATCGACGACTACGTGGTGCCACTCACGCAGGTCGACAATCCTCAATATGCCTCACTCCTGCAAGCCCTTTTCAAGCTCGGTCTCGTGCTGCTGTTGGGCGTCATCTGCTCCTATACCTACAATAGACTGATGATCTACGTCTCGCAGGGCACTCAGCTGCGACTGCGCAAGCAACTCTTCGAGCGCATGGAGCGGCTGCCACTCAGTTACTTTGACACCCACTCGCACGGCGAGATGATGTCGACCTACACCAACGATGTAGACTCGCTGCGGCAGGTCATCTCGACGAGTATGGCACAAGTGTTCAACTCGCTCATCACCATCGTCGTGACGTTCACCTCGATGCTCGTGCTGAGTGTTCCGCTCACGCTGGTGAGCATCTTCATTGCCGTGCTCATGTCGATTGCCACCACGCAGCTGGGCAAGTGGTCGCGCGGCTATTTTCGCACGCAGCAGGAGTCGCTGGCTGGCGTGAACGGCTTCATCGAGGAGATGATGACGGGGCAGAAGGTCGTGAAGACGTTCTGCCACGAGGAGCAGGCAATCAGCGACTTTGAGCGCATCAACGAGCAGTTGCGGTCGTCGGCCTGCAATGCCAACCGCATTGCCAGTATTGTGATGCCCGTGAATGGAAACCTCGGTCAGCTGGGCTATGTGCTCATAGCCGTGGTGGGAGCTTCGTTGGCGCTGGGGCACTTCTCTATAGCCAACGTCCAGTTCTCCATCACTCTTGGCACCATTGTTGCCTTCCTACAGTTGAACAAGAGTTTCACGCAGCCCATCTCGCACGTGTCGCAACAGATCAACTCCGTGCTCAATGCCTCGGTAGGTGCTGAGCGCGTGTTCCGCCTGATGGATGCCGAACCCGAGAAGGACGACGGCAACAAGACATTGGGGGATGGGTCTCCTGTGCTGGGCGATGTGGACTTCCGCCACGTCAACTTCGGCTATGTGCCTGAGAAGCAGGTGCTCTTCGACATCAACATCAATACTATGCCTGGCCAGAAGATTGCTTTCGTGGGAGGAACGGGTGCCGGTAAAACGACGATCATCAACCTCATCAACCGATTTTATAATGTGGAGGAGGGCAAGGGCGACTTGTTCTACGACGGAATTAACGTGAACGACATCCGACTGGAGTCGCTGAGGCGTTCGATGAGTATTGTGCTGCAGGAGACACACCTGTTCACGGCCAGTGTGCTCGACAACATACGTTACGGACGACTTGACGCCACTGACGAAGAGTGTCGCGAGGCTGCCCGACTGGTGGGGGCCGACGACTTCATACGCCGATTGGCACAGGGCTACGACACCATGCTCAGCGGCGACGGCGGCAACCTTTCGGCAGGTGAGCGCCAGTTGCTGGCCATCGCTCGTGCCGCTGTGGCCAACCCGCGCGTGCTCATCCTCGACGAGGCCACCTCGAGCATCGACACACATACCGAACAGCTTGTACAGCGGGGTATGGACAGTATCATGCGTGGGCGTACGACGTTCGTCATTGCCCACCGCCTGTCGACAGTCCGCAATGCCGACCTCATCGTGGTACTCGACCACGGGCGTATCATCGAGCAGGGCTCACACGACGAACTCATTCGCCTGCGGGGTAAGTATTACCAACTCTATACGGGCGATACGTCGCTGCTGTCGTGAAAAAGACCCACCCCCCGGCCCCTCCCTATAGGGCGGGGAGTGGATACTCTCTTCAACATGAAGAAAAAGACACTTCATACAACTCTCTAATCACTCCCCGCCCTATAGGGAGGGGCAGGGGGTGGGTCTTCTTTTATTATGAACATTATTGATCTGATTATATTCTTCGTTTTCACCGGCGGCATCGTGCTGCTGGGAGCATCTTTCTACAGTAGAAAAGCAACGGCCGATGACTTCACTTCTGCCGGACGCTCGCTGCCCGGGTGGGTGGTGGGTATGTCAATCTTCTCAACCTACGTCAGCAGCATCAGCTATTTGGGGTATCCCGGCAAGGCTTTTGATGCCAACTGGAACGCTTTCGTGTTCTCGCTCTCGATTCCTATTGCCTCGTGGGCGGCAGCGAAGTGGTTTGTCCCGTTCTACAGGAAGCAGACTAGCGTCTCGGCCTATTCGTTCCTGGAAGAGCGCTTCGGGCTTTGGGCTCGCTGGTATGCCTCGGCGTGCTACCTGCTCACGCAGATTGCGCGTATTGGAACCATCGTCTACTTGCTGGCGCTACCCATGAACCTGCTGCTGGGCTGGGACATTCGCGTGGTGATCGTCGTGACGAGCGTTGCCATCATCTTCTATTCTATGCTGGGCGGCGTGAAGGGAGTGATTTGGGCCGATGCCATTCAGGGTTTTATCATGATTGGTGGGGCAGTCATCTGCCTGTTCATCCTATGGTTCTCATACCCCGGAGGCCCCGTCGAGTCCTTGCGTGTGGCGTGGCAGGCCGACAAGTTCTCGTTGGGTTCGTTCTCGCTTTCGACGCTCAGTGAAAGTACGTTTTGGGTGTGCCTCATCTACGGCATTTTCACCAACCTGCAGAACTACGGCATCGACCAAAACTACGTGCAGCGCTACCATGCAGCGAAGTCGGATAGCGAGGCCCGCTTTTCGGCTCTCTTCGGCGGCTACCTGTTCATACCCGTTTCGGCCGTGTTCTTCCTCATTGGTACGGCCCTGTGGAGCTATTACAATGCCTCCCTTCCCTTTAGGGAGGGGCTGGGGGTAGGAGTCAAAGGCGATGAGGTGTTCCCGTATTTCATCGTCAACGTCCTGCCCACGGGGCTGACGGGGCTGCTTGTGGCCAGCATCTTTGCAGCCGGTATGAGCACGGTTTCGACCAGCATCACCTCGGGTGCGACGGTGGTACTGTGTGATTTCTATCAGAAAATTAAGATGAAATCTGATGCCGGACGGCCCTCCTCCCCCTCGGGGAGGTCGGGAGAGGTTTCTTTTCTCCGCCTCTCAAGCATCATCATCGGCTTGCTGGGCATGACGGTGGCGTTGGCGCTGGTGGATGTCGACAGCATCCTCGACTCGTGGTGGAAGCTCTCGAGCATCTTCTCTGGGGGCATGCTTGGGCTGTTCCTGCTGGGATTCATTTCGCAGAAGGTACGAAACGTTGATGCCGCCATTGGCGTCGTCTGCGGCTTCCTCGTCATCGCTTGGATATCGCTTGGCGATAGCGGTATTCACGAATATCTCGCCATTGTCTTCGGTACCATCACTATTTTCCTTGTCGGCTTTCTGCTGGCTAAACAGTTTCACGGTAAGCGTAAATGAAAATAAGCAGTTGGGATAAGGAAATACTGCGGTTGGCGGTGCCATCAATCGTGACGAATGTCACCGTGCCACTACTGGGATTGGTCGACCTGTCCATCGTAGGCCACATCGGCAACGAGACCATGATAGGCGCCATTGCCGTTGGTTCGATGATTTTCAACGTCATGTATTGGCTTATGGGTTTTCTGCGTATGGGCACGACGGGCATGACGGCAAATACACCCTCTGCGGCAGGGGAGGTCCTCCATCGTTACCTTCGTTTGGCACTGCTCATAGCTATTGGTTTCCTCATCTTGCAGTTGCCCCTACGTTGGCTCTCGATATGGCTGATGGGGCCATCGGACGAGGTGGCTGCTTACGTGCGTTCGTATTTCAGCATCTGCATCTGGGGAGCGCCTGCCATGCTGAGCCTCTACGTGATGACGGGCTGGTTTATCGGTAGGAAGGACACCCGCACACCAATGGTAATTTCCATTACACAAAACCTGATCAACATCGTGGCGTCGCTGGTGTTGGTGTTCGGTCTGAAGATGCAAATTGAAGGTGTTGCCTTGGGCACGCTCTTTGCTCAGTGGAGTGGTGCAGCGATGGCGTGGGGAAACCTCCCCAGACTCCTCCGAAGGGGAAACCTCCCTCGGCTCCTCCGCAGGAGGGGAGGTGTGGGGGAAAGTTCCTCCCTTTTCCATGTTAACCGCGACCTGTTTCTGCGCACGCTTTGCTTGGTGGCGGTCAATCTGTTTTTTACTTCGGCTGGAGCGCGACAAAGCGACCTGATGCTCTCCGTGAACACCCTGCTGATGACGTTCTTCACGCTGTTTTCCTACGTGATGGATGGCTTTGCCAATGCCGGCGAAGCGCTGTGTGGTAGAAGGTCGGGTGAGGTTGTTCGTCACCTCTTCCGCTGGGGATGGCTGATGGTGGTGCTGTTCACAGTAGTCTATACGTTGGGTGGACGGGGCTTCCTCTCATTGCTCACCGACGAAGCCAGGGTTGTCGATGCCGCCATGGCATATCTGCCGTGGGCTCTGCTCATTCCTTTGGCAGGCATGGCCGCCTTTGTCTACGACGGCATCTTCGTAGGCATGCTGCTCACGCGTGGCATGCTCATCTCCTGCGCCATTGCCACGGCAGCGTTCTTCGTTCTCTACTTTCTCTTGTTCCCCGTCTGTGGCAACCATGCCTTATGGCTCGCTCTCATCGCCTATCTGGTGCTGAGAGGAGTGGTGCAGCACGTTTATTTAGTGACAAACGGCGCAAACGCCGCATCGTAGTCTGGCGAACCGCTCAGACGACCGTTGACGAGGCATACCAACTCGATGTCGCCGTGGAAGCACAGACGGCCGTCAGCCTTTCGGAAGATGTCCTGATGGAACACGTACTTGATGCCCTCCTTCGTCAGCCAGAGCTTCGACACGAAGATGTCGTCGCAGCGCAACGGGGTCTTGAACTTCAGTTCCATACGGGCCACGACGGCATCGGTGCCTTGTTCGTGCAGCTTGGCGAAACTTACGCCCAGACTGCGCAGAAACAGATGGCGTGTGTGCTCTGTGTAATGCAGGTAGTTGGCATTGTTCACAATGCCTTCGATGTCGCACTCGTAGTCGCGCACCTCCATTTCGGTTTCAAAAATATAGTCAATCTGTTTCATTTCTCTTTTTACAGGCTATTTCTGATTTCTTCTGTAATCTCTCGTGCCAACTCAAGGTCGTAACCCACATAAAGATGAATCGAGGGTTGCTTGTCGCGTAATGTCAGCAGCACCTGATAGTAGTTCGGCGTATAGGCTATGGCGGCATTGTTGAACGTTACGTCTGCAATGTCTTGTTTTCTTACTTCCTTTCCGTTGACAATCAGCAGGTTGCGGTCGTCATAGACCAGCACGACACCTTCAGGGTCGTTGCCTTTTGCGGCATTCAGCAGGATGACGTTGCTCGGTTCGCCATAGCGTGCAATGAGATTGTCAACGGTCTGTTGCGGCTGGACTTTCTCTCTGGCTACAGTCACCTCGGAGTCCTTCCATTTCGGAATCATCCATCCTAGAACCATCGGAATGACAATGCCTGCCAGCAGGCTCAGGAATTTCTGGTCGGTTCTGATGCCATAGACCAGCACGGCTGTCAGCACCGCCACAAGTACAATGGCGGCAAGCCATATCCATTTTCTGTTCTTGTTCATTTTCGTTTCCTTTCTTTGTTGTTGCAAAGTTAAGCATTTCCAACGAAACAGCCAAATCGGCCTGCACTTTTCTGCGGTGTGTGTCAGACAGGAAGTCACTCCTTGATGTTTGGCAGCCAATAGGTTACGATGCCCACCAGCGGCTGCAGCAGCGACGAGGTGAGTTGGTTGGTCAGCGTGATGGCGCCAATCTGCAGGAAACTTAGCCCCAGCGCCTCTTTCAGCATGGGGTAGATGGCGGGTATCACCGATTGGAACATGTCGTTCAACAGATGACTCAGGCTCACCATCAGAAGCACCGCTGCGACGGCCTCCTGTTGTCCCTTTGCTTGTCTTTCTTCCATTCTCTTAGAATCCTCCCCAGGCCGGCATTTCCGGTTCGGGCTCCTTGCCAATCTCTATCAGCAGCTTGATGAGTGCCCGACGGCGGTGAGTCCACGTCGGATAGTCGTCGGCGCGCAGCACCTTTGGTTCGAAACCCGGCATCTGCGGCATGCCGCTCTGCTGCATGAAGTCCATGTTGCTCGTGGTGATGATGCACGGCTTTGTCTTGCCCTCTGCCAGCAGTCGGTCGGCGATGGCATCGGCGCCACCCACCTTGAACCAACTCTCCATCGTGTCGCCCTTGCCCGGCACGAGCTGCACGAAGCGCGGAATCGTCCACCCCTGCTGTGGCATCGGCGACATGTACCACGCCTCCTGCCGTTCCAGGTCATAGCCCGTGCGGCCATGCTTGATGTCGCCCTGCGAGGCAAAGTTGAAGGGCGAGCGCGGGTTGTCGGCAATGCTGAACTTGAATCCCTCGTCGGGCGACAGATACATGTTGCAGGGGTCGCAGACGCGAGTGCCGTCAACCACGAAGCAATACCTGAACGTGTCGAAGAGAAACTCCCTCACCACCGTCTGCCAGACGCCGTCGCTGTCGCGTTCCATAGGAATGTTTTTCGCCAGCACGTCGCACTCCAGTTCCACCTTCCTTGCCTCCGGAGCCTTGAAGCGGAACACGATGCCGTCCTCCTTGTATTCCGGCGAGATGATGGGCCTTGGGAACATCCGTGCCAGCACGCCAGGCGTAAACGGTTTCTCCTCGCCCGTGGCAGCAGGAGCAGGCTGGGCACCGGCCATCGCCGCCTGTGCTGCCTTCTTGTTGAAGAGCAGCGGCAACGTCTTGCTCAGGAAATACTTGGCATTCATCCACGTGTGGCCGAACTTGTCGCTCGTGAACTCCTTCACTGCCGTGATACCCTTCTGGTCGAGAAACTCCATGTAGTCGCGGGCGCTGCCGTAGAGGAAGTCATCGGTGCCCACGCCCAGCCACAGCAGGTGAATCTTCTTGTTCGTCTCCTCGGCCTGGTCGTAGACATCGGGAATGTCGGTCGACGTAAATGAGCTGTAGCTGCACAGATAGCTGAACTTGTCGAGGTGGCTCAGTCCGTTGTAGAGGGCCTGGTTGCCGCCACGCGAGAAACCGCCGATGGCGCGGCTGTCGCGGTCGTTTTTCGTGCGGTAGTTCTGTTCGATGTAGGGCATCAGGTCGTTCACGAGGTCCAGGCTGAAAGCATCGCCGCCAAACTTCGTCGGAGGTGTGCCACCCGCCTCGGCAGCCTTCGCCGGCACCAGCTTCAGCGGATTGCCGTAGGGCAGCACCACAATCATCTCCTTCGCCTGCTTGTCGGCAAGGAGGTTGTCCAGGATGTAGTTTACGCGTCCCACCTTGTAGTACACCTCCTCCGTGTCCGTCGTGCCGCTGATGAGGTAGAACACCGGGTAGCGCTTCTGCATGTCCTGCATGTAGTTGGGCGGCAGATAGACAATGGCGTTGTTCGTGGCGCCGATGGTCTTCGAATAGTAATGGATGTACTCCATGCGCCCGTGCGGCACCTCCCTGATGTCGTGCGGCAGCTTGCCACCGCCGGGAATCTCCAGCAAGCTGTTCTTGAACCCCTCGTTGGGGAAGTACTGTGGATTCATCGGGTCCATCACGCTCACACCGTCCACCACGTAGCAGTAGGGATACATGTCGGGAGCCACCGGGCCCAGCGTCACGCTCCACGTGCCGTTCTCGCCACGCGTCATCTCCTTGCGGCCGGCAAACTGCACGTCCACCAGCACCGTCTTCGCCGAATCGTTCTTATACTCGAAAGTCACCGTACCGTCAGCATTAGGACGAGGTTGTGCACTGGCAATGGCAGCTATGCCCAGCAATGCAAGTAAAATCAATGTCTTCTTCATATAGTAAGTAGTTTGTTACGATGACAAAGTTACGATTTTTTTGTATACGCGCCAATTTTTCCTATATCATTTTTTCATTTTATTTTATATTTCCAAACGAAAGTTATGTCAATAGTGCCAAAATTACAAAAAAAGTTGTATCTTTGTCACTTGAAAAAGTAATTGCAAAAAAAAGAAGAAGGATGGAATTCTTATATCTATTGATAGGTGCTGTCGTGGGGGCAGTAGTTGCTTTCCTTGCGACGAATGTGAAGAAGAAGGGCGTGGAGTCTACGCTGATGCTCACGGCGCAGCGGCTCGATCAGGAGGAGAAGAAGAATGAAGGACTGCGCCAGTCGGCCGAGACGGAGGCCGAAAAAGCCCGTGCCCTCAGCGATGAACTGACGCAGGCCCGCATCAGTCTGGCATCGCTACAGACGCAGGTGGAGGCCGAGCGCGAGCAGAACTCGAAGACCTCGCAACTGCGACAGGAGCAGTTCCAGCAACAGCTGCGTACGGTGCAGGAGCAGTTTCAGAACCTTGCCACACAGGTACTCGATCAGACATCGGACAAGCTGAAGACGCAGAACACCGAGTCGATGCAGACGCTCACGGCACCGCTCCGCCAGAACCTGGAACAACTGCAACAGGCCATTCGCACCACCAACAGCGAGACGGCCCGCCAGACGGCGTCGCTCTCCGAACAGTTGAAGGCAATGGGCGAACAGACTTCGCGCATCAACGAGACTGCCACGCGACTGACCAACGTGATGCGCGGCGGCAACAAGCTGCAGGGCAACTGGGGAGAGGTGACGTTGAAGAACCTGCTGGAGAGTCAGGGACTGAAGCTGGGGCGCGACTTCGACCTGCAAAATACACTCACCGACGAACAGGGAAATGCTATTCTGAACGACGACAGCGGTGAGAAGATGGTGCCCGATGCCATCTTGCATTATCCTAACAACGAAGATGTCATCATCGATGCCAAGATGTCAATAGATGCCTATGCGAAGTATGTCGAGACCGAAGACGAGACGCTGCGCAAGCAACTGGCCAAGGATGTGGTACGCAGCATCAAGGAGCAGTTTAAGCGGCTGTCCTCCAAGGAGTACAACCGCTACGTGAAGCCGCCCCGCCAGTCGGTGGACTTCGTCATCATGTATGTGCCCTACGAGGGTGCTTTGCAGCTGGCCCTCGCCACCGAGCCTGGATTGTGGAACGAAGCCTTCAGCAAACGAATCTTCATCACCGGACAGCAGAACCTCATGGCCATCCTGACGATGGTTCATGCGGCATGGCGCCAGTTCATGCAGACGGAAAACGAGAAACAGGTGTTCATCATGGCTGAGGAACTGCTGAAGCGCGTCGGCGCATTCATCAAGGAGTTCGACCAACTGAAGGAGCATCTGCGCCGTGCCACCACCGACTGCGAGCAGCTGGAACAGAAGTACAATGGCCGCATGGGTATTGTACAGAAAGCCAACCAACTGAAGAAACTGGGCGTGAAGGAAAACGTGAAGTACCCCATTCCGGCTGAGGAGGAGGAAACCTCCCTCATCCCCTCCAAAGGAAGAGAAACCTCCCCCATCCCCTCCGAAGGAAGAGAAACCTCCCCCTTCCCCTCCGAAGGAGGGGTGATTGAATAGCCACTGTAGGTAATGAATATCGAAAAAATGTGATATGTCGCAAGTTTATTTATGTAATAGAACAATCATATAGAATAGTTCAATTACCAATGAACAAAAATAGTAGCAATCAGAGTCAAGAAGAAAGAGTATTCAAACACCCCTCCCTTGGGGAGGGGCAGGGGGTGGGCCTCTCTTTGCTCTTCATCTGCCTCGGCAACATCTGTCGGTCGCCGGCGGCTGAGGGCGTGATGAAGCACATTGTGGAGCGCGAAGGGCGCGAGGCCGACTTCGTGATTGACTCGGCAGGCATCGGCGGATGGCATGTGGGCCAGTTGCCCGACCACCGTATGCGGCGGCGTGGGGCTGCACGTGGCTACGACTTCTCGAGTCGTGCCCGCCAGTTCTCGGCGGCCGACTTCGACCACTTCGACATGATACTTGTTATGGATCGCGAGAACTACTTCGATGTGACTCGTCTTGCCCGCAACGATGCCGACAAGCAGAAGGTACGCATGCTTGTCGACTACATGACCCATCATCCTGGTCAGCAGACCATTCCTGATCCCTATTACGGCGACACGGCCGACTTCGACTTTGCCCTCGACCTCATCGAGGACGCCTGTGAAGGATTGTTTAAAAGCCTATGCAAATGAAAATAATTCTCTATCTTTTCAGAGCCATCATGCTCTGTTACCTCGTTTCGTTGCTTCCTTGTGCTGCTATGGCGCAGAGCGAAAACACGTCGATGGTGATGGCTTATCCTGACTACCGGCAGGCTCAGGTCAAACTGACCGACGGCCGAAGTATCAAGGTGCCAAAGGCAAACGTGTTCCTGAAGCACAGTACACTGGTCTATAAAACAGGCAACTCGGTGAAGGAGGCCAATATGAGAACCGTGCAGGCCGTTGACTTCGCCGACCGTCACTACGAACGCATCGACACCGTTCTGGCCTTCCTCGTCGACACTGTCGAAGCCAATGCCGTCTATCAGCAGCAGGTCATCGACCGCGAAGCCTATGAGGCACGCTTCCGCAACGACCGCATGATCACAGACATTCAGTTTGGCGAGCAAATCAACCTGATTACTCTTGACCCGGCTCGTGATAGCACAGCTGTTTATCCCGTTATCAACACCTTCTACTATCGTTATAATGGCAAGATTGTCAAGGTGCACGACCGGGAACTCTGGCGGATGTTGCCTAAGGACAAGCGCCGCATCATGCAGACCATCATGGCAGAGGACGGCTTCTCGTGGACTCGCCGCGAGAGTGTGGTGCGCATGCTCCAAGCCCTGACGGGCACGCTGTTCCGATAAGTGTTTGACGCTTAGAAATCTAATGCAAGCTGTTGAGGTGCGGCAGCCCCATCAGGCATATTACTCCCCTCGCCTTTAGGGAAGGCTACGGGGGGGGCGAGCTCCGCTCGGGATGGAGGGGACGGGGGTGAGGCCAAACTGGCTGAGGAAATCGTCTTCCGAGAGAATCGGAATGCCGAGTTCCTTGGCCTTTTTGTTTTTGCCCGAGGTGGACGTCACGTCGTTGTTGATGAGGAACGACGTGGAGCCGCTGACACTGCCTGCCACCTTGCCGCCACGCGCCTCAATGTAGGCCTTCAGTTCGTTGCGGTTTTTGAAGTGGTGTACGTCGCCGGTGATGACGAAGGTCAGGCCTTCGCATTGATTTCCAGAGCGTTGCTGTTGTTGCTGGTTAACTTCAATCAATGAAAGCAAGTCGTTGAGAACCATCGCATTCTCTTCATTGTGGAACCATTCGACGATGAGTGCCGAACGCTCCGGTCCGATGCCGTCGATGTGGGCAAAGTGTTCGCTGTCGTCGGTGGTGGAAGCGGTTTCCACAAGGTCGCTGAACGCATAGGCGCTGAGCAGGCGCTTCGCCACGTCGGCACCACATTTCGGGATGCTCAGGGCGATGAGCAGTCGCTGGGCATCCGCCTTGCGGGCCTTCTCGATGGACTTCGCGATGTTGGCTGCCGAGCGTTCGCCGAAACCTTCCAGCGAAGCAATTTCGCGCAGGTGGTCAGGCAGGCGGTAGATGTCGGCGAAGTTGCTGATCCAGCCGAGGTTGATGAATCGGGCCAGTGTCTGTTCGGAGATGCCGTCGATGTCCATGCCTGCCTTCGACACGAAGCGGGCGTACTTCTTCAGTTGCTTGGCGGGACAGGTGGGATTGGTACAGTGCAGTGTGCGCGTGCCGCTCTGCTGACTCACCACGATCTCCGTAGCCTGATGGCACACGGGACACGTCTCGGGAATGTGCAGCGTGCCGACGGTCTCGATGACTTTGATGACCTTCGGAATGATTTTGTTCGCCTTGATGACCGAGAGTTTGGTGCCTTGGTCGCCGATGCCCAGTCGTTCGCACTCGCTGATGTTGCAGAGCGAAGCACGCTTCACGGTGGTGCCCTCCAGCTCTACGGGACGGAAGATGGCGACGGGCGAAATCGTTGAGGCCGCACACGACCACTCTATCTCTTGCAATTCCGTCTCGGCAGCCTCGTCCTGCCACTTGAAGGCCAGTCCGGCACGTGTGGCGTGGTGGCCGGTGACGCTGCCAGTGGCAGCATACTCCGTGTCGTCGTAGGTGATGACGAGGCCGTCGACGGGGAAGGGGAAGGCTCTGCCAGGAGACCCACCCCCCAGCCCATCCCTGGCCTCTCCCCCAGCCCCTCCCCCAAAGGGAGGGTGGCTTTGGAGGGGAGTAGTATGCGTTTCAGCCTGAAAACTATCGACTTGAGAGTAATCACTCCCCTCGCTCTCAGAGAGGGGCAGGGGGGTGAGTCTTCTCGTGAAGCGGTCGATGACGGCTTGGACGTTTTCTTCGGTTGGGTTCTCGACGAGTTCGCGCTCCACGGTGTTGAACCCCATTGCGTCGAGCCAGTCCATACGGGCACCCCAGGAAGATCCACCCATAGCAGACCCACCCCCCTGCCCCTCCCTGTCAGGGAGGGGAGTAGAATGCTTTTCTGCCTGAAAACCATCGTCTTGAGAGTAATTACTCCCCTCCCTCCACGGGAGGGGCAGGGGGGTGGGTCTGCTGGGGGTGGGTCTGCTGGGCTCTATGTTTACCAGCGTAAACGGTATCCACTGAATTTTTCTTGGCTTCACTTCCTCGGGGTCTTTCAGCGAGAGGGAACCCGAGGCCAGGTTGCGGGGGTTGGCATAGTCCTCGCCACTCTCCATGACGAACTGGTTGAAGTCGTCATATGAGATCACGGCTTCGCCGCGAATCACCACATGTCCTTGCTCCTTGATGCGCTGCGGAATGCCGCTGATGGCGTGCGCCAGGTGGGTGATGTTCGTGCCGATGTGGCCGTTGCCGCGTGTCACGACCTTCTGAAGCCGACCGCCGTCGTAGGTGACGACAAGCGTCAGACCGTCGAGTTTCCACGACACCCAGATCGGTCGGCCCTCAGCCCATTTCACCAAGTCTGCGACCTGCTTCGTCTTCGCCAGCGACAGGGCAGGAAACTCGTGTTCCTCCTTCTGTCCGGCGGTGTTGTCCTCCGACACGCGCTGCGTCGGCGAGTCGGGCAGCACGGTGCCCGTCTCCGTCTCCAGCCGCTTCAGTTCGTCGAAGCGAGCGTCCCATTCGTAGTCGGTCATCAGTTCCTGCCGACCGTTATAATAAGCCTCCGAAGCGCGGTTGAGCTCCTCAACCAACTGCTCCATCCGTAATATCTTTTGTTCCATGATTATTTTTCTCGACCACAAAGATAATAAGAAAAGTTTAATGTTCAAAGTTTAAAGTAGAAAAGTTGCATGCAAGAAGTTAAAGAAAATAAAGGAAAATGTTTTTCTCTATTTCTGATGAAAATAAAATTCAGGTCAAACTCTATATGGTTTCCATTATTTTTTGTATTTTTGCATGCTGAAAAAACAAGTGTGCTGGCATGATGAGTTTTTGGGACATATTACTGCTGTCGGTAGCGCTGGCGATGGACTGCTTTGCGGTGAGCATTGCCAGTGGAGTAGCCTACCCCCGGCCCCTCCCTAAAGGGAAGGGAGAAAGCCCCATTCCGACAACCTCCCCCAATCCCTCCAAAGGAGGGGAGGGCCTTACTGGAAAAGCCTCTCCAATGATCCGCTTGGCATTGCTCTTCGGCGTGTTCCAGGCGGGGATGCCGCTGGTGGGATGGCTGTGCACGACGTGGATGGCTGAGAGCATCGAGGCCTACGACCACTGGGTGGCGTTCGGATTGTTGGTATTTCTGGGCGGACGGATGATTCGAGATGCGTTCAGCGATGAGGAAGACGCACATCACTTTGACCCCTCTGACTGGTGGACGGGCATTGTGCTGGCTGTGGCTACGAGCATCGACGCGCTGGCTGTGGGCATCTCGTTTGCCGTGACGGGTTACGCGACGCTTTCCTCGCTCCTCATGCCGCTGGTGGTGATTGGGTTGGGCTCGTTCCTCCTCAGTCTGCTGGGCCATTGGCTGGGCCGGCGCTTCGGTGCGGGCATCCGCCGCAGGCTGAAGCCGGAGCTGCTGGGAGGAATTATCCTGATTGCTATCGGCGTGAAGGTACTGGTCACGCATCTTTGCGGTGCGTGAAATTGAAAATGGAAATGGAAAATTGAAAATTGAATTGCCCGTCAGGGCCTTGCCCCTTTTGAACCGCGACGCAGTCGCATTGAACCGCAGCTCTGCTGCATTGAACCGTCGCGTAGCGACAATTGCGCTCGAGCTTGCTCGCTTTCGTAGCGAAGCGGAGAAAGAACCTTGAACTTTGAACGTCGCGTAGCGACAATTGAACAATGAAAATAATCGTTTCTAATGAGATTGAGCAGGTGTGTCCGGGATTTGTGGGAGCCTGCGTGATGGCCGACGTTGTGAACACCCCTTACTGCGAAGGCCTTTGGGAAGAAATACGTGAGCTGGGCGAGCACTACAAGGCTACGCTCACCACCGAGTCGCTGAAAGATCTGTCGGGTATCGCTGCCACGCGGCGTGTCTATAAGGCCTGCGGCAAAGACCCGTCGCGCTATCGTCCTGCCTCCGAACAACTCATTCGCCGCATGTTGCAGGGCAAGGAACTCTACCAGATTGACACGCTCGTCGACCTTATCAACCTCGCCAGCATACGCTTTGGCTACTCCATTGGCGGTTTCGATGCCGACAAATTCGTGGGCGACACGCTGACGCTGGGCATCGGCCGTGCCGGCGAACCCTATGAGGGCATCGGGCGCGGCATGCTGAACATCGAGGGACTGCCCGTCTACCGCGACGCCGAGGGTGGAGTAGGGACCCCGACGAGCGACAACGAGCGCACGAAGATCACCCTCGACACCCGCCATCTGGTGGTGCTCATCAACGGCTACGACGGCAACGAGGGGCAGGTGTGCGCCAACTCCGAGTTCATCCTCGACCTCGTGGGCCGCTACTGCGAAACCACGGAGGGAGGCTACTTCGTGTATCGTCCTGCAGGCGAGTGAGCAACCTCTCCCGGCCCCTCGCCGATTGCAATTTGATGCTAAAAAATGTAAAAGTCACGAAATCGAGAGAGATTTTGTGACTTTTTTTGTACAAATGAAAAATGCAAACTAGAGCGGCGGAGCGTCAAAAACATTGACACATTTGGCTCGGAAGGGCGTTTGGTTGAACATGAAGTAGTGGTTGCATCGTCAAAAGCTATGGTTTCGTTGCTACAACGCATGGGTTTAGACCCACTAGAGCGTAGGTCTGTATCGTCCAGAACATAGGTATGTAGGGGTAAAACGATAGGTTTAGAAGGACTAAACCATAGGTTTTCGTTGGCTGGGAAAAGGCGGAGAAAAACAAAAAAATGCTAACACGTTGGGCGACAATGTGTTAGCAAAATGTCGAAATTTTGGCTTATTTGCGACCAAAGGAATCGTTGCTCGCAAAAACGGCCTGGAATCGGGCAGACTTTTGCCCTTGCCGTGTGGTTACGATTTGAAAGCAGCCTCCTTCAGCTGTGCCACAATCTTGCGGTCGGCGTCGGCCCAGTTCAGCGTGTCGAGTTCGTCGAGTGTGAGCCAGCGGGCATCGAGGTGTTCCAGCAGGCGGAAGTCGTCGTTCTCGGCCAGGCAGTAGTAGGCTGTCATGTCGATGATGAAGTCGGGATACTCATGCACGACGCGTGCTGCGGGTCGACCCACGAAGACATCCCACGCCATCTCCTCGCGAATCTCGCGGATGAGCGCCTCGTGGTCGCTTTCGCCCTCTTTCACCTTTCCGCCGGGAAACTCCCACCGCTCGCTGTTGTAGTTCTTGTGCGACCGCGTGCGCTGCGTGCAAAGTATGCGGTCGCCCTTTTTCACCACTGCCGCCACCACGTGCACAGTCGGCTTGCTGCTCTGAAGTGTCAGTTTCTCTTGTTCCATGTCTTCTCTTTGCTTGTATGATTCATTGTTGCTGCAAAGGTAGCGGAAAAAGCGGAGAGCACAAAACGTTTTTCGGAAAATCCTTGGCGATTAGTGAAACTTTTTCTATCTTTGCAACGCAAACCCAGGCAAAATGATGACGGCACCGATGGTGCTTCCCGTCTTTTGGGTGCAACTGTTAATGATGAAAAAACGAATACTGCTCTTTGCTCTGCTGTCGCTCGTCGGGCTGTTTGTCTCGCTGAGCATGCAGGCACAATCGGCAGCGAAGGCGACTGTCGGCAAGGATGCCGAGGCTACGCCCGAGGAGATGGTGGACTCGTTGCTTGCCATCTATCCCAAGGCAGCTAAAAGCCAGCGGCCCGTGCTGGCGCGCAAGATTGTAGATGTCTGTCTGGCTGACGACCAGCTGACGGAACCGCTGTGGCAGCGACTTGGCGACGGCCCGGCATCCTCGCTGGGCAGCCTGCCGAAGGACACCGCAGACTTCCTCGTGCATTTTGCTGCCGATCGCTTCTACATCAGCTGCGGACGCTTCGAAGATGCCCTTCGCCACTGCGAAGCAGCCCTTCGCATCAGTCCGCCCGAAAAGAACACCTCCGGCCGAAAGGGCGACCCCATGCTGCAGGCCACGCTACTCTGCGACCGCGGCTACAGCCTCTTCAAACTCTCTCGCAATACCGAAGCCACCGAGGCGGAGATGCAGGCCGAAAAGTTCAGCCGTCGGCACAACTTGCTGCAGCCCCTGGCGCGTTCCTATAACTATATGGCCATCATCGACCTCAGCTTAGGCTACATAGACGAGGCCAAGCACTTTGTCCAGAAAGCCATCGACACCGACCGCCAGACGGGGTCCGACCTCAACACCCACAACTACCTCGGCATCGCCTGCGAGGTGTATAATGTGGCCAAAGAGCCTGAAAAAGCCATTTCGTATGGCCGACAGGCCGTCGAGGCAGCCCGTCGCATCGGCTACGATGCCGGTGTGGTCAATCACCTCTCGCAGCTCTCCTATGCCTACAACCGCGCCGGCAACCTCGAGCAGGCCCTCGAGATGTCGCGCCAGGCCGTGGCCACCGTCGAACAGATGCCTGTTGTCGACCGTAACCTGTTGGCCATCAGCCTGGAGTATGTGGCCTTCAACTTGCTCGACATGAAGCGCAACAGCGAGGCCGTGCCCGTCATCCGCCGTGCCATAGCATTGCAGCAGGAGGTGGGCAACATGCGGTCCGTGTGCTACGACCACAAGTCGCTGGCCGAGGCGCTCGAACCCGACAGTCCTCGCGAGGCTTTGGCAGCCCTGCGCCGCTATTCGGCCATGATGGACTCGTTGCACTACGACGAGATGCACAACGTGCTCGGCAAGGCCAATGCCCAGCTGCACAACGACGAACTCAGCGATGAGAACGACCAGCAGCGGCGCGAAAACCGCATCATCCTCATCGCCTCGCTCCTCGTTGGACTGCTGGCTCTGGCTGTCATCGCCGCACTCGTCTATGCCATTCGCACGCGAAACCACTCCATGCGTGCCATGCAACGGCTGCAGGCCGCGCGCGACGAATTCTATACCAACATGACTCACCAGTTCCGCACGCCGCTCACCGTCATCCTGGGCGTGGCCGACAAGCTGGACCTCCCCGTCATCACGCGCAATGCCAACCAACTGCTACAGCTGGTGAACCAGCTTCTCGATGTTGCCATGAAGAAGTCGGAAGTCGACGGGGCAATGTTGCTTCGCGACGGCGTAAAAGGGGCAATGTCGCAAGGCGATGGTTCAAAGCACAAGCATCAAGGCACACGTGACGTCTTACCCGGCGCTGAGGGACTTGCCCTTGTCGTTGAGGACAATCCCGACGTGGCAGCCTACATAGGCAGTGTGCTCGAACCCGACTTCGAGGTGGTCTTTGCCGCCGACGGTCAGGAGGGCGTCTACAAGGCAGAGGCACTCGTGCCCGATGTCATCGTCACCGATGTGATGATGCCTACCATGGACGGACTGGAGTTGTGTCGCCGCATACGTGCCAATATCATTACCGACCACATACCCGTCGTCGTCGTCACTGCCCGCGTCACCGACGCCGACCGCCTGCGCGGCATTGCGGCAGGTGCCGATGCCTACCTGACGAAGCCGTTCCTTGCCGACGAACTGCGACTGCGCATCGCCAAACTGCTCGAGCAGCGTCGCCGGCTGTTGGCGAAGGCCGGTGCTACCGCCGATGGCTCGCTGTCTGTAGCCGACCATGCCGAAAAGGAAAGGGAGAAGCAACTCTCAGAGTCCAGCAAGGAATTCCTGAAGAAACTCAACGAGGTCATCCTCGGCCAAATGGCGAAGGGCGACGTAAGCACAAAGACCGTGGCAGCAGAGCTGTTCATGAGCAGTTCGCAACTAGTGCGCAAGCTGCATGCCCTCACCGGCATGACGCCTTCGGCCTACATCCTGGAGCAACGCATGCAGGAGGCATTGCGCCTGCTGGCCCATACACCCAAATACACGATAGCCGAAATTGCCATTCACTGTGCTTTTTCAGATACCAGCCATTTCTCCCGAACCTTCCGTCGCCGCTTCGGCATCCCTCCCTCGCAGTATGTTTCAGATTGACGTTTTTTGATAGCTGTTTTTGTCAAAAAGTGCCGATTTGCCCCCAAAATGTTCCAAAAGTTCAAATCTTTGACTCAAATATACAAATGACGAGCCTTTTTTTTCCGTAACTTTGCAGCGGAGATATAGTCATTTGTAGGAGTTCCTCTGTCCACATCTGTTTTCTCCCCCTTCTAGAGGAGAGGGGTACGGCATGAATTTATTAACAAATTAAGACTTAATGAATATGAAAAAACTAAGACTATTATTAGCCATGCTCATGGCATTGACAGGCTTCGCAAGCGCACAGGCGCAGGAAGCCTACGCCGTCGTGACGAATGAGGATGGAGCTCACGTGGCCGTAGCGTTCCATTACGACACGAACAAGAACAGCTTCAACGGACTTGACAACACCACCGTTGTGGAGAACCTGAACGAAGAAGGCGTCTCAAACAAATGGTGCGGGAGCTCGGTCAGAACCGTCACCTTCGATGAGAGTTTCAAGAACTACACCGGACTGACAAGCCTCTATCGGTGGTTCTATTATTGTAGTGCCCTGCGGGAGATTGACGTAACGAACCTGAACGTGACTAACGTCACAAGAACTGAAGAGATGTTTGCCGGCTGTTCTAAGCTGGAGACCATCTATGCCGCGGCTGGCACCAACTGGAACACGGGCAAGATCACGAACAGCAGCTCTATGTTCGATGGTTGCACAAGCCTTGTCGGCGGCGCACTGACTTCATATTATCAATACGCTGTCGGCGTCAGCCGTGCCCGCATCGACGGCGGCTCCGCCAATCCCGGCTACTTCACCGACCCGACGGAGCCGACAGCCTATGCTGCCGTGACGATGAACGAGGATTCCAAGCCCGTGGCTGTCAGCTTCTACTACGATACGGAGAGTGCCAACCGCGGTAGTAATCCCAATGTCGTCATCGTGAAGGATCTCAATCGGCAGCACCCCTGGACTGGCAGTTCGCTCACCTCTGCCACCTTCGATGCCTCCTTTGCCAATGTCACAGGTCTCACCAATCTGTCCGATTGGTTCAGCGGCTGTTCTGCGTTGACCTCAATCAGCGGGTTGGAGTATCTGAACACCTCGAAAGTGACGTCGATGTATTATATGTTTGCCAACTGCTCTTCGTTGACGGAACTGGACCTGACTCATTTTGACGTGTCAAGTCTGACAGACACGAGAGATATGTTCTACAATTGCAGCAATCTAGATGCCATTTATGCCACTGGCGACTGGAAAACTGATAAGCTAACAGACTACAACGATATGTTCAGTGCCTGCAACAAGCTCGTGGGCAGTGCCGGCACGGTGTATGACTCGTCGTCTAATACCATCGATTTCGCCCATGTCGACGGCGGTCCGTCCGCCCCTGGATTTTTCTCGCAGAAGGGTGTAGACTTGGCCTACGCCGCCGTGGAGAAGGATGCCGAGGGCAAGGCCGTGGCCGTGACCTTCTATTACGACAAAGATAAAGAGACCAGAAAAGCCGAGGGCAAGACCATCGTGCGAACGCTGAACTCGCCGAATGCCTATCAGGAATGGGCCAGTTCAACTCTCACTTCAGTCACTTTCGATTCCAGTTTCAAGGATTACACGGGCCTGACAAGCCTCTACCGGTGGTTCTCGAATTGTTCAAACCTGACCTCCATCACAGGCTTAGAGAACCTCAACACCACGAATGTCACCACGATGGCAGACATGTTCAGCTGGTGCTCGCTGACCGAACTTGACCTCTCGGCTTTCAACACGGCCAACGTTACCGAGATGAGCTACATGTTCAGCTATTGCACGAATCTGCTGACTATCTATGTTGGTGATGGTTGGACAGTCGGAGCGGGCGCTGCCACTACCAGCATGTTCTTGAATTGCAATGCCCTGGTTGGTGGTCTCGGCACCTATTATAACAGCGAAAAGACCGATGGCACGATGGCCCACATCGACGGCGGTGCCGCCAATCCTGGCTACTTTTCGAGGAAAGGCGACCCCGTGGCCTATGCCGTGGTGACGAAGAACTCCGACAACCAGCCCTTGGCCGTCAGCTTCTACTACGATAAGAACAAGGACAGTCGCGCCACAGAAAACACTACCATCCTGACACGGCTGAACGCAAATACGGCTGCTCCGAACTGGACCGGCGCAACGCTCACCAGCGTCACCTTCGATGAGAGCTTTGGCAACTATCATGACCTCACGAGCCTCAAGGAGTGGTTCATCTGGTGCTCGGCGCTGACAGGCATCACAGGGTTGGAGTATCTCAACACCGAGAACGTCACAACAATGGAAAACATGTTCAAAGGGTGCGGGGCTCTCATCGAGCTGGACCTGATGAACTTCAATGTCGGAAAAGTCACTTCTACTTATATGATGTTTGACCAGTGTACGAGTCTGGAAACCATCTTCGCAGCAACCGACTGGAACACTGAGACGAACACCGATAATGCCTATATGTTCGGTAATTGTCAGAAACTGATAGGAGGGGCTATGACTTTATATGACTCTAGCAACAATAACGACAAGACCTATGCCCATCCAGACGGCGGCTCCGCCAATCCCGGCTACTTCACTGACAAGACGCAGCCGCGGCCTTACGCCGTAGTGACGAAGAACTCCGACAGCCAGCCCGTCGCGGTCGGTTTCTTCTACGACACACAGATGTCCAGCCATCGCGCCGACAACGTCACCATTCTCAGAGCTCTGAACGGCAATACTATAGCCCAAAGCTGGACGGGTGCCACCCTCACCAGCGTGACCTTCGACAGCTCCTTCGGCAACTATCATGGCCTGACGTCTTTGGCCGGATGGTTCTCGGGTTGCTCGGCGCTCACGTCGATAGACCTCTCGAACCTCCACACCGAGACCGTGACGACCATGGCGAGCATGTTCTCCGGCTGTACGGGTCTCACGTCGATAGACCTCTCTACGCTCAGCACCGAGAACGTGACGACCATGTCAAGCATGTTCTCCGGCTGTACGGGCTTCACCGAGCTCGACCTCTCGGGCTTCGACATGACGAATGTCACGAACACGGCAAGCATGTTCTACAACTGCCGAAACCTCGAGACCATCTATGCGGCAGCCAATGCCGACTGGACGGGCGACGCCATCACCAGCAGCGCGCAGATGTTCTCCAGCTGTGAAAAGCTGATTGGCGGCAATGGCACGTATTACACATCTAACATACTGGACAAGGCCCGCGCCTGCATCGACGGCCTCCTCGGCAAGCCAGGCTATTTCTCCGTCAAGAATGCTCCGCGGCCCTACGCCCTGCTCTCGGCTGACAAGACCACCCTGACGTTCTTCTACGACACCGAGCTGGCCACGCACCGAGCCGCCACCGAGAATGCCGACGCAACGTTCCTGCTCAAGCTCAGCAATAACAATAACAGTAGCAGTAGCAGTGGCAAGCCTGTATGGGCCACGACGGCACTCACCACCGTCAACTTCGATGCCTCGTTCAAGAACTACAAGGGCCTGACGGGACTCAGCAATTGGTTCAACGGCTGCACGGCACTCGCCACCATCAACGGCATCGGGAACCTCAACACCGAGAACGTCACCACGATGTTCTACATGTTCAACGACTGCCGTGCCCTCACCTCGCTCGACCTCTCTGGATTCAACACCGCCAAGGTCACCACGATGAGCTATATGTTCTTCGGCTGTTCGGCTCTGGAATCGATTACCTTCGGCTCCGCTTTCACCACCGCTGAGGTCACTTCCATGTCCGGCATGTTCCGCCAATGCTCCGTCCTCACGGCCCTCGACCTCTCGGGGTTCAACACGGCCAAGGTCACTACAATGAGCGATATGTTCAACGGTTGTTCGGCTCTCTCCACTATCACCTTCGGCCCGCAGTTCACTACCGCCCAGGTGACCTCGACGAACGGCATGTTCTATAACTGCTCAGCCCTCACGGAACTCAACCTCACGACATTCACTGTGGAGGCTCTCACAGACGCAAGCTATATGTTCAGCGGCTGCTCTAAGCTTGAGACCATCAATGCGGCAGCCGATGCCGACTGGACAGGCGCTACGCTCAACTCCTCCTATAACATGTTTGCAGGCTGCCCGAAACTCGTCGGTGGCTACGGCACTGTGTTTTATAGTTCCGACAAGAGCTACGCCCGAATAGACAAGGAAGGCCAGCCCGGCTACTTCACCGACCCGGCTGCCCCAAGGCCATATGCCATCCTCTCGGCCGACAAGACTGCCGTGACGTTCTACTACGACACCGAGCTGGCCACGCGTCGAGCCGCTGCAGAGAACGAAGGTGCCACCTTCGTGCTCAAGCTGAACAACAACAGTAACGGTAGCAGCAACAAGCCAGTGTGGGCCACCGCGACACTGAAGAACGTAACCTTCGATGCCTCGTTTGCCAGCTACAAAGGGCTGAAGGCGTTGAATTACTGGTTCTACTATTGCACGGGCCTCAAGGAAATCAACGTCGCAAACCTCAACATCGAGAATGTCACCATGACGTACTACATGTTCTACGGCTGCTCCGTCCTTGAGACCATCTATGCACCTGCCGGCACCGATTGGAGCACATCAGAAGTTAATACATTCAGCTCGCAGATGTTCTACAACTGCTCAAAGCTCGTGGGCGGGAATGGCACGACATACACGAATATTCCATCCGACAATACCCGCGCCCGCATCGACGGCCTCGGCGGTCAGCCCGGCTACTTCACCGACCCCGCGGCACCGCAGCCCTACGCCCTGCTCACGGCCGACCAGACTGCCGTGACGTTCTACTACGATGCTGAACTGGCCACGCGCAAGGCCGACCCTGAGAATGCCGATGCCAAGTTTGTCATGCTTCATAGTCTCTCTGGCTCGACTCCAGCTTGGGCTTCGTCAGCGCTCACCAGCGTCACCTTCGACAATTCGTTCGACCAATACCGCAGCCTGAAGAACCTCAGCTACTGGTTCTACGGCTGCTCAAGCCTCACCTCCATTGACCTCTCGAAGCTCCACACAGAGAACGTCACCACGATGCGGAGTATGTTCTACAACTGCTACGCCCTCACCGAGCTCGATGTCTCGGGCTTTGAGATGGCTAATGTAACGGACATTAGAGAAATGTTCTACAGCTGCACCAGCCTCGAAACCATCTACGCCGCCGCAGGCACAAACTGGAATCTCGAGACCATCACCAGCAGCAGTAGAATGTTCCACAACTGCCCGAAACTCGTCGGAGGCTACGGCACAATCTATACGTCGGCTACAGACCAGACTCAGGACAAGAACCGCGCCTGCATCGATACGCCCGATCAGCCCGGCTACTTCACCGACCCGACTGCCGCACGTCCCTACGCCATGGTCACGCTGAACGAGGAAAGCAAACCCATCGCTGTCAGCTTCTTCTACGACACCGAACTCGCCACCCGCAAGGCCGCGAACCCCGATGCCACCTTCGCGCTTGCACTCAGCAACAACAATAATAATTACAACAGCCCAACCGCTTGGAACTCGGCAACGCTCACCAGTGTCACCTTCGACGCCTCGTTCAAGAACTACAAGGGTCTCACCGGACTCAGCAACTGGTTCAGCGGCTGCTCCTCACTAGCTTCGATAGACCTCTCGAATCTCAACACCGAGAACGTCACCACGATGTACTACATGTTCAGCAGTTGCTCGGCTCTCACCTCACTCGACCTCTCGGGCTTCGACGTTGGTAAACTCACCAGCACTGGCTGGATGTTCTCCGGCTGCACAAACCTCGAGACCATCTATGCCGCTACGGGCACCAACTGGAACGCCATCACCTCAAGTTCCTACATGTTCCAGTATTGTTCCAAGCTCGTGGGCGGCAACGGCACTCCCTTCAACTCGGCATATTTAGATAAGGCCCGTGCCTGCATCGACGGTCTCGACGGCCAGCCCGGCTACTTCACCGACCCGACGGCCGCACGACCCTATGCCCTGCTTTCGGCCGACAAGACCGCCGTCGCCTTCTACTACGACACTGAGCTGGCCACGCGCAAGGCTGCCCCAGAGAATGCCGGCGCCACGGTCCTGTTTAAACTCAGCAGCAACGGCGCCACACCCGTCTGGGCTACGGCAACACTGACGTCCGCCACCTTCGACCCGAGCTTCAAAGACTTCACCGGCCTCACCGACCTCCGCTTCTGGTTCAACAACTGTACGGGCCTCACCTCGCTCGACCTCACGAACCTCAGCACGCCGAACGTCACACTTATGGCCAGCATGTTCTATGGCTGCACAAACCTCGTCAGCATCACCTTCAGCGAAAGGTTCTCTACAGCCAATGTCACCCGTATGGACGCCATGTTCAACGGTTGCTCCGCGCTCACCCAGCTCGATCTCTCCAGTTTCAACACTGCTAAGGTAACCGAGATGAACAGCATGTTCTCTCGCTGCTCCAGCCTCAATGCCATCACCTTTGGCTCAGGCTTTACCACGCCGCTGGTCACCAAAATGAGCTCCATGTTCTCTGGTTGTACAGCCCTCACCGAACTTGACCTCTCAACTTTCAGTCCGGAGAGTGTCAACGATACACAGAGCATGTTCGATGGATGCTCCGCCCTCGAGACCATCTATGCTGCGCCTGAAGCCAACTGGAATGTCTCCTCGCTTCTTTGGGATAACTACATGTTCAGCAATTGCTCTAAGCTCGTGGGCGGCAATGGGACTAATTATGAATACGGCTACACCAGTAAGACCCGTGCCTGCATCGACGGCCTAAACGGTCAGCCCGGTTACTTTACAGACAAAGCGAAAGATAGGGCCTACGCTATGCTCTCCGCCAACAAGACTGCTGTCACTTTCTACTACGACAAGCAGGCGGCAGAGCGCAAGGCCGACCCGGCTAACGATGGTGCAACCTTCGTGTATAGGCTGAAATACGTAGAAGAGAACGTGCTTGCTGCCTGGCGAACCACAAGCCTTACCACCGTCAGCTTCGACCCGAGTTTCAAAGACTATGCCGGGCTGACCAACACCAGCAACTGGTTCCGCGAATGCACGGGCCTCACCACCATCAACGGCCTTGAGAACCTCAACACCGAGAACGTCACATCCATGGTATATATGTTCCAGAACTGCTCGGCCCTGACTGAGCTCGACGTCTCCAGTTTCGCCACGGAGAAACTCACCAGCATAGACTACATGTTCTCTGGCTGTACAAACCTCAAGACCATCTACGCCAAGGCTGGCACCAACTGGAATACGAATACGCCGACCAGTCGATACATGTTCTTGAACTGCAGGGCATTGGTGGGCGGCCGAGGCACAGCCTACTGCTATAACACGATGGCGGACGTTGACGCCAACCGCGCCCGCATCGACGGCCTCGACGGTCAGCCCGGCTACTTCACCGACCCCGATGCCTTCCTGCTTGGCGACGTAAACAAGGATGGTTCGATTACCATCGCCGACGTGACGGCGCTCGTGAACATCATCCTCGGCAAGGACACGGCAGGGTCGTATGACCGCCGCGCTGCCGACGTCACGGGCGAAGGCCAGGTGACGATTGCCGACGTGAAGCAGCTGGTGAACATGGTGCTGGAATGAGGCCCACCCCGGGGCCCCACCCCGGCCCTCCCCTAAAGGGGAAGGGGGGAACAGAGGGGCGGAGAAAGAAGGGGGTAGGGGGAACAGCGAGGCAGAATATAATGTGGAATAAAAAATAAACAATTATGAAACAAATCAGACTACTTTTGGCGGTGCTCCTGCTGTGGATGGGAGTGCTCACCGCCTGGGCTTACGACGAGACCGTCACCGTAAACGGCATCACCTACGAAGTCTATTCCGATTACTCAGGATCCTATGCCAAGATCACACGCATCGAAACCAACGCAATATCATTGGATATACCCAATAAGGTGTCAACTCCGCGTAATGGAATGGCATTGGTGACAGGCTTTTCATACGGCTTCACCTGCAACTGTCCCAACCTGGTCTCCTTGTACATCAAGGAGAGCACTTATCACGGAAAGGTTGCCGGCGACTTCTCTGGCATGAAAAATCTTTCGAACATCTACTTCTATGACCCCTCGAAAAAGGAGCCTGCCACCGGCTTGTCATGGAGTCTGGATTCGGATACGCAGTTCAGCGTGCTGGGTGGTAAGGTGACTGTCTATCTGAGCCATCTGGTGGCACCGAATGTAGCTGGTGTTCGTGTCACTTACTTTACCAACGACTCGCAGTATAATGTCATCGCGTCGTGGAAGAGCCACTACCGGGTAGAAGAGGTGAGGTGCACCTTTACAGGTGGCCAGCAAGGAAGCGACGGCTATGACTTTGGCGTCGCTCCGTATGCGGGTAGTAACTTTCCGGACAAATACGAGGCAGCGCTGCTCTACATTAACCCATCGGCGACGTGGATCATCATACCAGGCGCCGTGACGGGAGTGACGGATTACGTCCCTCAGAACTGGAAGATCAAGCGCTTCGGCTATCCCGGCGTGACCACCAGTCTGAATTGTTCGGAACTGAAGAGTCTGAGCTTTCGTAGCGATATCACCATTGACAAGAACGTCGACTTCGGCAACTGCTTCTCTCTGGAGGAAATGCAGTTCTACGGTGATGCCGACATCTCGAATCTGACGACCACCGCCAGACAGGGATTTCTTACATTCGACCCCTTTAAGGTATTAAAGAAGTTAGAGTTCTGGGGCGACGCCATCTTAGGCTCTTCTCTCAGTAAGCTCACGGCGCTGGAGAAGGTGTATTTCTACGGCAACATCCCCGATGACCCGGAAGGATTGGCATCTTTGAGCAACACGAAGCTCACGGTCTATGTCAACCTGGACAAATATGAGATTGCCGACTTTAAGGCCGCCCACACGTCATGGAGCAACGTCAACATGCAGCCCATCGACCCGAGCATGAACTATCGCAAGGTGACCATCAACAACCCGGGCGAGGGCACCTTCGAAGTGCAGAAGGTGCACGACGGAACCGCCACATGGGAAACCGTCAAGCCCAATTCCACAAAAACCATTGAGATGGACAAGAATGGCTATCTCTTAGTAAGAAACTGCACTATTCCGGAATCGTCGAATTACAGGTTTAGCGGTTTCGTGTTCAACGGGACTACAGTATTGTATGACGACGGGTACGGCGTCAATGTCACGGAGAAGACCAACACGCTGACGGTGCACTATCGCCAGTTGGCCTTCCCCGTAGGCACCGTGCTGGATATCCACTTAACGAAAGTGGGCGACGGACAGATGGAATTCCGGCCGGAAGAAGAGAACGGCTGGGCTTGCATTGATCGGGAAAATGACGAATGGCAGGAGCTGGTCGATATGAGCCGAGACGGTGAGGAACGCAATTATACGACAACCTATTACGACGGAATGGAACTGTATGTCTCCTTCAGCTGCATTTACAAAAAGCCTGTGGACGGCATCGTGGAGCAAAGCATAGTCATCGTCAATGGCGTTCCTGCTGAACCTTACGACACATACGAGAGTGGTACGGAATACCTTGTCTCGGATTACTCAGTAGAGATCGACGGCGACATGGACATCCAGATTATTCACCAGAATAATGCCCGCAAGCTGTCGGTCGTCAACGGCGCCGGCGGGTCGATAGCCTTGTTCAGGGAGGGCCAGACCGATTCGGTCGGCGTCATCGGCAATGCCACCACCTCTGAGCAGTTGCTGCCCAAGGACGTGGCTCACTACGCCGTCATCACGCCCGAAACGGGCAAGGAGGTGTTTGCCGTATTTGTCAACAAGCCGCTCAACGAGACGGCCCGGCTGCAGCTCGACGCCAGCCAGTACCTGCAGGAGGACGGCACCTACCGCGTGCCGCTCACCGGCCTCGACGAGGGCGACGGGGCCTACCGCCTCAGTGTGCTCTATGTCGACCGTCCCAGCTACGTGTTCAACCTGGCTGTGGTGGGCGACGGCTCGATGACGTGCACGCCGTTCCGCGATTTGGACGGCGACCACGAGGTCATCACCGAGGTGACCGCCTCGGAGTCGGAAGGCCGCAACAAGGTGGTCAGAGCCTTCTACGACGAGATTGGCGAGACGGGCTACGTGGAGTTCTGGCTCAAGGCGCCCAAGGAGGGTGAGGCCGTCAAGGTCTACAAGGATGGCGAGGACGTCACCAGCAAGTTCCATCCGATGGCGAACCTGAACAACCAGTTCCTGCGCGCCACGCTCGCCTCGACGGCCACAGCGGACGACCTGGGGGTGCTGACCTCCGCGTCGCTGCTGGCCATCTATGAGGAGAACAGTAGCATCGTCGACTGGAAGGCCACGATGGCAGGCGACGTCGGCGACAAGACCAGTGTCGTCATGATGGTCGATGGCGGCACAGTAGAGAAGAAGCTCTCTGCCACCTCTTCCACAGCGACAGCATCGTTCAATCCGGATGAGATAGGCACGCTGCTCCAGTTGTACGTCTACCTGGAGCCGGGCAAGAGCGTCCAGATGCTTTTCAACGGCGAGGACTATACCAGCCTGCTAAAGGATGACGGTATGGAGAACGGCTGTCTCACCTACGCCATCGAAGCCGACAGCCTCCTGCAGTTCTTCGTCGACGGCACCTGGACCTTCTGCTTCTCTAAGACCTCCGACATCATCGACTTCGCCGATGCCGAGGTGAAGCGCATCTGCGTGGAGAACTGGGACACCAACGGCGACGGCGAGCTGTCGAAGGCCGAGGCTGCCGCCGTGACGACACTGAAGAAGGACAATGGCGACGGCACCTTCGGCGACCCTGTGTTCATGGAGAACACGACCATTACTTCGTTCGACGAGTTGCAGTATTTCACAGGGTTGACAAGTGTAGAGGAGGATGCTTTCTTTAAATGTACAAATCTGACTTCAGTAATCGTTCCGAAGAACGTGAAGACCATAGAGTATCAAGCATTCTCCGGCTGTAAGTATTTGTCTGTTGTGCTGCCAGAAGGCTTAACAAAAATAGGTGTATTTGCCTTCGGAAATTGCAGCTACATGAAGAAGATAAAATTGCCAGAGAGCTTGGAGCGAATAGAACGTTCGGCTTTTGCAGATTGCTTTACGCTGAATGCACTCTACATACCAAAGAACGTGAACTTCATCAATTTCCACAACGGGGCACTTACAGGCCTCTCTGGACTGTTATCAATAGTAGTTGACCCCGAGAACGCTACTTATGATTCCCGTAATGGCTGTAATGCAATTATAGTTACGGCCACGAATGAACTGAAAACTGGCTGCCGCAACACTATAATTCCCGAAGGCGTGACTTCGCTTTTTGGGTTCGTCGGTCAATATTCTATGACGTCAATAGAAATCCCAGCTAGTGTGAAATCGATAATCGCCAATGCCTTTCTTCGTTGCCGAAATTTAACTTCTGTCGTATCTCACATAGAAAACCCCGTTGCCTTTGGTGAAAATGCTTTTGGGAGTATCTCTGCAGACTGTGTGCTGACCGTGCCTTGTGGCACTCGCCAGGCCTACATCGACGCCGGCTGGACGGAGGACATCTTCAAGGGCGGCATCGTAGAGGCTCCGTCGAAGTACGATGTGAATGAGGACGGAAGTGTTTCTATTTCCGATGTGACGAAGCTGGTAAACAAGATACTGGGGAGGGAGTAGCCCCCTCCCTGGAGCCCCACCCCGGCCCTCCCCAGTAGGGATGGGGACTGGAAACTAGAAACTAGAAACTAGAAACTCGGGACTCGAAACTATAAACTGCAAAAGCGCCTGCTGCTCGAATACGAGTGACGGGCGCTTTTTTTGCAGGGGTGCAGTGAACTACCCAGTTAATTTTTATGATTTTCTTGCATCCGAAAGAAAAAAGTTGTATCTTTGCAGGCTGGAAACCTGATACTCGACGCTCGGCGCAAAGCAACGCTTTTGTAGCATGGCGGAGAAAAAAACTCGAAAACTCTATCTACATGACTCGAAAACTGAATATCTGGATTATAATGATGCTGTGGCCCATGATGGCCTCGGCCCAGTCGTGGACTGCCGACAATGGCAACGGTACGTTTACGAACCCGCTGTTCTACGACGAGTTCTCCGACCCCGACATCTTGCGCGTGGGCGACGACTACTATCTGGCCGGTACGACGATGCATGCCGTGCCCGGTCTGGTCATCCTGCACTCGAAGGACCTCGTGAACTGGGAGAACATCTCCTACTGCTTCGACCGCTTCGACTTCCCCGACGACCGCTTCTCGCTGAAGAACCACGAGGAAATCTACGGTCAGGGCGTGTGGGCACCCTGCATCCGCTATGCCAACGGTCAGTTCTATGTCTATACGAACGTGAACGGCAAGGGCCTGCAGTGCTACACGGCGAAAGACATCCATGGTCCTTGGGAGCATCACAACATGAAGGGCAACATCTACGACCTGAGTGTGCTCTTCGACGACGATGGAAAAATCTATGCCATTCATGGCTATGGCGAAGTGAAATGCACCGAGTTGGAGCCTGATATGAGTGGTCCGAAGGAGGGTACCACGCGTACCATCATCCCTGAAGGCAATGGAGTAGGCGAAGGCCACCATATGTATAAGATAGACGGCATGTACTATCTCATCTCCACCGACTACCGCCCGAACGGCCGCACACTCTGCTCCCGTTCCAAATCGATATGGGGACCTTATGAGACGCGCGTCATCACCGCCGACGAGACCTACGGCTATCATGCCGCCTCGCTCACGCAGGTGCCGCGCGGCGAGAAATACCGCATCGGCGAGGACGGCACGAAGTTCGGCCTCGGCCACGTGGACAAGGACGCCACGGCCTGCACCAACGCCCATCAGGGTGGCATCGTGCAATACAAGGATGGCTCGTGGTGGGCGCTACTGATGATGGACTTCCACAGCATCGGCCGCACCGTGTGCCTGATGCCGATGACGTGGGTAGACGGCTGGCCGATGGTGGGCCTGAAGGGCAACCTCGGCCGGGCACCGCGCACGTGGTTCAAGCCGGGCACGGCCCCCCTTTCGTCCCCCGAGGGGGACACAAATGCCTCAAAGACTATAGAAGCCCCCTCGGTGGCCGTAGGGGGGGCTTATGTGCGTAGTGAGAACTTCGACGCTAAGCAGTTAGGGAGAATCTGGCAGTGGAATCACAATCCTGATGATAAGCAATGGAGCCTTCGTAGTGGAAAGCTTCGCTTGAATAGTCTGCCGGCCGAGCAACTGATGTGGGCACGCAACACGTTGACACAACGCGTCATTGGCCCAACTTCAGTGGCAACCGTGGAACTTTACGTGAAAGGTCTGAAGGACGGCGACGTTTGCGGTCTGGGTAATATCAACGTGCCCTGTTCGTGGATTGGTATTGTCAAGAACGGAAAAGCATTGACTCTGCGTTGCTTCGAACAGCTGACCAACGACACCATCGACACGACGATAGAACTGCCGAAGGGTAAGATTTGGCTGCGTTGCATTGGTGATTACGACAACGACCAGGCACAGTATGCCTATTCCACAGACGGTGAAAACTTCCGAACCGTGGGACGCATGATGCCGCTGTCGTATCAGCTCATCTCGTTTCAGGGCTCGCGTCACGCGCTGTTCGCCTTTAATATAAAAGGTAAGCAGGGCGGCTATGCCGAGTTCGACAATTTCACCGTTGACGAGCCGAAGGCCGACCGCAGCAAGAACATTCCGTTCGACAAGACGTTCCGAATCATCAATTTGGCTACGAATCGGCCTGCCGTCTGCGATCCTCATGGCATTCTCTACGATACGCGTCAAGATGACAAGAGCGAGCGCACGCAGTTCCAGATTGAGGACCGCGGACAGGGAAAGGTGGCCTTGAAGTGTGTCGATGGCCGCTACGTGAAAGTCTATGGCGAGGGTTTGGCTGGCGATGTGCGTTTCACCACTGATCCGAAAGAAGCAGAGGTGTTCCTTTGGCAGGACTATCTCAACCAAGAGTTCATGCTGTTCTCACTGAAAAACCATCGCTATCTAGGCAAGAGTCCTACGACGGGCAGTCCCTATTCGATGGACTGTGTCGGTCCTGACCCTGCACGCCGCAACGGCAGTGTGTTCAGGTGGGAGTAATGTCGGCGAAGCCGAAATTGAGAATTGAGAATTAAACAGCCCGTAGGGCATTGAACCTCTTGAACCGTCGCACAGCGACATTGAACCGCGACTCAGTCGCATTGAACTTTGAACTTAAAAACTGACTCTCCGCTCGACCCGCAGGGGCGCTTTCGTAGCGAAGCGGAGAAAGAACTCTAAACTCTGAACTCTCAACTAAAAAATGGGAATCGTAATTGGAATTGACGTCGGCATCAGCACGACGAAAATAGTGGGAATCGACGAGCGCGGCGAGATACTTTCGCCCATTCGCATCAAGGCTACCGACCCGGTGGCATCACTCTACGGCGCCTTCGGCCGCTATCTGCACGACAACGGCATTAGGCTCAGCGACGTGGAGCAGGTGATGCTCACGGGTGTGGGCAGTGCCTATATTGAGGAACCCGTCTACCAGCTGCCTACCACGAAGGTGGAGGAGTTCATGGCAGACGGTCTGGGAGCCCGCTTCGAGACACGGCTGGAACGCATGGTGGTTGTGAGCATGGGCACGGGTACGAGCTTCGTGCGCTGCGACGGCGACAGCATCCGCCACATCGGCGGCATCGGTGTGGGCGGCGGCACGCTGCAAGGCTTGGCACGCATCATGCTGAAGACCGGCGACATACGCCAGGTGGTGGAGCTCTCGAAGACCGGTGACATCTCGAAAATCAATGTGCTCATCGGCGACATCAGTCCGCGCCCGCTGCCCGGACTGCCCAGCGACGCCATCGCCTCGCTCTTCGGTAACGCCCAGAGCGACGCAAGGCGCGAGGACATTGCCCTGGGCATACTCTGGACGGTGCTGCAGAGCATCTGCTCGGCTGCCATCCTCTCGTCGATGGACTGCGGCATCAAAGACTTCGTGATGATTGGCAAGCTGTCGATGCTGCCCCTTTGCGAGACGGTGTTCCGTGCCTGCGAGAGCCTTTATGGCGTGCGCTTCCATGTGCCGGAGCACAGCGAGTTCAGCACCGCCATCGGTGCGGCGCTGAGTTACCGTCAGCTGCAGTCGCGCTGACCTCCCTATCGGGGCTCGGGCCTTATGTCCCCAAACGTAATATTCGATGTGGGGACGCGATGAAAATTGAAATATAATAACGACAAACAATATGAAAAAACTGCAATTGCTATTGTTGACGCTTCTCCTATCGGCAGGAGCACAGGCCGGAAGCGTCAGGATGAAGACGGCGAAGGCCGTAGGCGACAAGCTGACAATCGCCGTGAACTATGGAGTGCCCCTCTCGCTGACGTGGAGCGACGGCACGAAAGAAGAAATCGTGGCCACGGGCCAGCCTCAGGAGCTCACCGTGAAAGGCGCAACGCTCACGCTGAGCAGCGAGAAGGACATCACCTCGCTCTACTTGGCCGACAACGAGTTGACCGAACTCAACGTGGCGGGCATCGTGGGTACGCTGCGCCGCCTCTATTGCCCGAACAACCAGCTGACAAAGCTCGACCTTTCGGACTGCAAGGAACTGGTGTCGCTCGACTGCCAAGGCAACCAACTCAGCTCGCTCTCGGTGGGCAGCGCGCAGATGGAAGACTACAATGTGGCCGACAACCAGCTGACGGCCATCGGGCTGCGCAGTGCCGGCAACATCACGTCGCTCGTGTGTGCCAACAACAAGCTCACGGCCCTCGGCTACGTGGGCAGCATGTCGGGGCTGACGTCGCTGTTCTGCCAGGGCAACGAGCTCACGTCGGTCCCCGTTACCCGCTGTGTGGAGTTGCGGCAGTTGCTGGCCTACGACAACAAACTGAAGACCGTCAACACGCTGCCGCTGGTCAACCTGACTGACCTTTGGCTGGGCAACAACCAGCTGGAGACGCTCGACCTGTCGGACAACACGGTTATCGTAGGCCTCATGGCAGAAAACAACCGCCTGAATACCATTAAGTGGAACTCCAACATGCGCAACACGGCCGCACTTGCCTATGCCGACCTTTCCGACAATGCGCTCTTCCTGGACCAGCTGCCATCGATGGCTTATAAGAAAGTGACCGTCGATGGTGCCATCGGACATCAGGACGACTACCCGTTGTTCGATACCGATTTGAACGTGAACGTGGCAACACCGTCTATCCGCTCCCTGCGCCGCAACGGTTGGGACAACAGCCACAGCGTCAGCGTGGTGATCACCGAAGCTGGCGGTCAGACCCTCGTGGCCGACGAAGACTATAAGTTCACCGGAAGCAGCTTCACTTTCCTGAAACCCTACAGCGGTGTGGTCATCGCCATCACCTCAGACAACTATCCCGGTCTGGACGTCAAGACCGTGCCCTTCAACGTGATTGACCCCGCCGGCATCAAGGGCGTTGAAAGCGAGGCTGCAGGCTCCTCAGAGAAGGGTAGCGACGCCATCTACGACCTCAGCGGAAGAAAATTCTCTGAGACTTCTGCCTCTTCTGTTACCTCCGGGCTCCCGAAGGGAATCTACATCGTGAATGGCAAGAAAGTAGTAATCAAGTAAGCGAAGCCTTCGGAAGTGAAAGAACTTAATGAAGTTTAAAAAGAAATGAGACCTATGAATACAAAGAGATATTTCCTGCTCACTGTGCTCAGCATGCTGCTTGCCGTAGGCGTGCAGGCACAGTCCTTTCGTCTTGACAATGCCAACCTGAAGACCCAGCGGCTGATGCTGGCGCGCGACGTCGTCAATCTCGACTACAGCGACTTCGCCACCGTGGCTGTGGCAGCCAACTGCGACTACACCGCCACCAGTGCCGACACCTGGATTACGCTGCGGCGCATGGCCAACGGCAACACCGCCGTGTTTGCCCAGCCCAACTATAACATGGCAGAGCGCACAGGTTCGATTACCTTCACCTCGGCCGACGGCAGCGTGGTGCGCACGGTTACGGTGGTTCAGGCTGGTCACGACACCAGCGACCACCTCATTCCCGTGGCCAGCGGCACGGCATCGCAGATGCAGTCGGGCTATGGCATCGAGAAGTCGTTCGACGGCGATATGGCAACCTACTATCATTCACCTTGGTACAACGGCACCAACTTCCCCGTTACGCTGACCTACAAGTTCAAGGAGGCATCGCACGTGGACTACGCTGTTTACAATCCGCGCCAGGACGGTAACACCAACGGCAACTTCAAAGAAGTGAAGGTGCAGTATCAGCAGAGCGGTTCGTCGACATTCGTTGACTTGGGCACTTATAATTTCGAAGGCTCGAGTGCTGCTTCGCGTGTATCCTTCGGCGAGGGCGGCATCGACAACGTCACTGCCGTGCGCTTCGTCGTGAAGAGCGGAGCCGGCGACGACGGCACGCGCGGCTATGCAGCCTGTGCCGAGATGCAGTTCTTCGAGGCCGACAACTACATGAGCGACATCCTGAGCCAGTACTTTGCCGATGCGCTCTGCACGAAGCTGAAGCCCGGTGTCACCGCCGAGCAGCTCGAACAGATTCCCATCAGCGAGGTGCGCCAGGCGGCTCAGGAGATGCTGGCCGGCACCTATAGCACGGAGTTCCGCCTGGGCGAGTTCACGGCTTTCCGTCCCGTAGGCGACCTGCAGAGCGAACTGAAGAACAGCTACACCTATAATAACCATGAGAACCCGACGGGCATCACGTTTGCTGAAGGCCAGTCGGTGCTCATCCTCGTCGAGGGCATCGGCGAGCAGCCCGTGTCGCTGCAGATTCGCAACTTCGGTCCCGAGGTCTTTGCCACCAGCACCTATCCGCTGCAGAACGGTGTCAACGTCATCAAGACCTCCAACAAGGGCAATGGCTACATCAACTATTACACCACCAGTTGGAAGACGGCCCCCAAGGTGAAGATACACTTCCTCGGTGCCACCGAACAAGGCTATTTCAGCCCGAAGTACAAAGGCCACACCAATGCCGACTGGAAGCGCCTGCTTGCCAATGCCACTGGCGACTGCCTCGACATGCATGGCGAATTTATTGACTGCGTCTTCCCCGTGTCGTCGTTCAAGCAGAACTGTCCCAACGACGGCGAGTGGCTCATGGCTACCTACGACAGCGTAGTATCCATCGAGCGCGAGCTCATGGGCATCTATAAGTACAAGCACGAGTTCCCCAACCGCCAGTGTGCCATCACCGTGGCCACGTCGGCAGGTCTCTATCACGCTTCCAACGACGGCTTCTGCGTGCCTGTGAATGCACTGCGCGACCCGACATCGCGCACCTACTACGACTTCTGGGGAGCTGCTCACGAACTGGGCCACCAGAACCAGACGCTCGGCCTGCGCTGGATTGGTCTGACTGAGGTGACCAACAACATCATGTCGGCCTACGTGCAGCACAAGCTGCAGGCCAACGGCTACCACCGCCTCGAAAACGAGTCCAGCGGATTCCGTTACTACGACTTCTTCGAACACAACGTGATGAAGGGTGGCCAGTTTATTCCTCACGCCAACAACGACGTCTTCTGCACGCTCATTCCCTTCTGGCAGCTGCTTGTCTACACACGCATAGCCGGCATTCAGCCCGATGCTTATCCCGAGCTCTACGAAACCCTTCGCACGCAGAGCGGACTGGCCTCCATGAACGACGGACAGCAGCAGGTGAACTTCATGCGCCAGTGGTGCCACATCACCAAGACCAATTTCCTGCCGTTCTTCCGCCAGGTGGGCATGTTCAAGACAGTGGATGCAACCATCGGCGACTATGCCACCCGCCAGCTCACCATCACGCAGAGCATGCTCGATGCCCTTGAAAAGGAGATCGCGGCAGCCAACTATGCCGAGGCTCCCGCAGCCTTCTGCTATCTCGACGTGAACAACTACGCGTCGTTCCGCGACAAGACGGCACTCGCCGAGGGTACGCTGGGGAAGGGCTGTTCGCGCTCAGGCTCGAACATCGTCATCCAGCACAGCTCATGGCCTGGTGCTGTGGGCTTCGAGACCTATAAGGCCGACGGAACCCTCTTGCACATGACCAACTACGGCCACGGCAACTCGGGCATCAAGCCCTCCGCAACCAGCGTTGTCTGGAACACTGCCGAGCAGCCCGCCTACATCATGGCAGTAGGCTACGACGGCACTCGCGTGAAGTGCTACGAGCCCTGACGGCTGCCCCAACCATCAAAAAAAACTAACCAGTCAGACCGTGCCGCCCGAGAGCAGAATAAGCCCCTCGGCGGTGCGGTCTCTACTTTTACGGGGACAGGGGAAGAATCTTCGATTTGTATCAAAAACTTTATTGTTTGTCGTTCAACCCCTTTTTCCAACCCGTCCCGTTTGGAAAATTCATGGTTTCGTCGTATCTTTGCAGAGGAAAAAACATAACAATCTCATCAAATCAGCAATATGAAAAAGAAAACCTTTACCCTTGCCCTCTTGCTGACGTGCCTGCTGGTCAACCAGGTGCAGGCACAGCTGTCGTCGAATCCCGACAAGTTTTTGGGCAACATCACGACCAGTTACAACGTTGACTACGGGGCAGAGAAATTTTACACCCTCTGGAACCAGATTACGCCAGAGAACGAGTCCAAGTGGGGATCGGTGGAAGGCAACCGCCGCGGCAGCTTCAACTGGAGTGGCTGCGACAACGCCTACAACTACGCCAAGAAGTACGGCTTTCCCTTCAAGTTCCACTGCCTCGTGTGGGGTGCCCAGTATCCTGGCTGGATGGACAATCTCTCGACCTCGGAGCAGCTGAAGGCCATCGAAGAGTGGATGGATGCTGCCCAGAAGCGCTATCCTGACCTGCCTATGATTGATGTGGTCAATGAAGCCGTGGCAGGCCATCAGCCCGCACCCTACCGTGCTGCGTTGGGCGGAGAGGGTAAGACTGGTTACGACTGGATTATCAAAGCCTTCGAGATGGCCCACGAGCGTTGGCCTGATGCTATCCTGATTTATAACGATTACAACACCTTCCAATGGAATACCGACCAGTTCATAGATCTGGTGCGCACGTTGCGCGACGCCGGTGCCCCCATCGATGCCTACGGCTGTCAGTCGCACGACTTGACCGATTGTAGCCTGAGCAACTTCAAGTCGGCCATGAACAAACTGCAGACGGCGCTGAAGATGCCCATGTACAGTTCTGAATACGACATCGGCACCAGCGACGACGCCCTGCAGCTGCAGCGCTACAAGGAGCAGATACCCGTTATGTGGGAAGCCGACTATTGCGCCGGCATCACCCTCTGGGGCTATATTTACGGCAAGACCTGGACCACCGACGGCAACTCCGGCCTCATTCGTAATGGAAAAGATCGTCCGGCCATGGAGTGGCTGCGCGAATACATGCAGAGTGATGCTGCCAAGAATGCCAAGAGTCCTTTCCCGGGGATGGTGAAGGAAGCATCGGTCTACGTGAAACCTTCCACACTTTCTGCCACTCAGGGAGATGTGGTGAACATAGAGGTGAAAGCCCGGTTGCGTACAAAGACTATCGATCATATCGACCTTTATGTAAAAAATAACCTCCTCTGCAAGATGACAGAAGCCCCCTACACAGCTCAGTTTGAAGCCGAAACACTGGGCAAGCACGACCTGAAGGCTGTTGTGGTGGCTACCGATGGTACGCAATACGAACGCTGGTCGGGCTTTACCGTCTACAAACCGCGTTCGCCCTACAAGGGAGCCATTGTCATTCCGGGAACCATTGAGGGCGAAAACTTCGACTCGGGTGCCGATGGCATTGCCTATCACGACAGCGACTCACAGAATCAGGGTAGCGCAGGCTCAGCCTATCGCAGCGATGCGGGCGGCGTTGACATTGAGCGCATCTCGGGCGGTTATGCCATTGGCTGGACTCATGCCGGTGAGTGGCTCGAGTACACGGTTGATGTCAAGGAGGCAGGTATGTATGAGTTTGATGCCCTTCTCTCATCGCAGGATGGCGGCGGCTCCTTCTCGCTTGCCCTGAGTACTGCCGACGGTCTGATAGACCTGACAGGCGAACAGACCGTTACGAAGACGGGCAACTGGAGCACTTACAAACTGCATCATGGCCGCCTGAAGCGCGAACTTGCCGCAGGAGAGCAGCGGTTGCGCTTCATCGTTAAGAGCGGTGACCTGCGTTTCAACTTCGACAAGATTACCCTTCGCCGTATTGACATCGACAATGGCATGAAGGTCACACTCTCTGCTGACCCCACACCTGCCACCGTCAACACGACTACCACGTTGCGAGCCGATGTGTCGTCGGCCGAGAACAGCGTGAAGAGTGTGAAGTTCTACGTCGACAATATTCTGCTGCGCACAGTTTCCAGTGAACCCTTCGAAACGACTTACAGGCCTGCTGAAAAGGGTTCCTACACCATCACGGCCATCGCCATTGATAATGAGGGCCGTCAGTCTCCCGAGGCACGCCTCGTGCTTACTGTCAATCCGAAACGCACGGCCTACAAGGGCGTCGTCGATATGCCTGGCATCATTGAGGCTGAGAATTTCGACAAAGGAGGCGAAGGCTTTACGTTCCATGATTCTGACGCGACGGACGAAGGCGATGCCAAGTATCGCACCGACAATGAAGGTGTAGACATCGTCAAAGGCAACGGCGGCAGTGCCATTGGCTATACGGCCGTAGGCGAATGGCTCGACTACACAGTGAACGTCACTGAGGCTGGTACCTATACCTTCGAGGCAACAGTGTCGTCAGGAGTGTCAGGGTCTAACTTCTCTATCTCCCTCGTTGGAGCCGATGGCAAGACCACCAGTCTCTGCAAGATTGTCGTGCCGCAAACGGGCAACGGCGATTGGAATACCTATCAGGTGGTGAAGGCGCGTGGCGCCCGCCATCTTGATGCAGGTGAGCAGATTCTGCGCGTCTCTATCACTGGTGCCCAGTGCAACATCGACAAGATGGAATTAAAGCTCAACGTCAGCGATGGCATCGAGCAGGTGGAGACCCAGCAGCCGCAGGCCGGTGGCGCCGCCATCTACAATCTTGCTGGTCAGCGTGTCGGTTCTGATTACCGCGGCATCGTTATAATGAATGGCAAAAAGTTGCTGAAAAGATAAGTTGTAGAATAAAAGAAGTGGCCCACGTCAGCGATTGACGTGGGCCACTTCTTTTAAATATAGATATGTACGAATGGTTATCTCATCGTGACTTTGAGCCTGATGCGTGCGGTCGCAGTAGAGCCGTCGCTGAGGGTACGCTGGAAGACGATGGGGAAAGTGTGGGTGTCGCCAGCACGAAGGGTCTGACCGTTCACTTCGCCGAAGTAGAGCAGATAGCGATTGCTGTAGGCAGAGTAGATGGTATAGAAGCGGGCATCGGTCTCTGCTGTCTCGGTGGTGGCGGGGTTGATGGTGTTGCTTTCAGCATCGTAGAGGAAGTAGTTGGAATACTGGCTCGTGTACCAGTCGTGCAGCGTGCCGTCGGCATCCTCGGTGAAGACACGGATGGTATCTTGTGATGCTGGCGTAAGTTTGAGGGCTTCAGCAGGGCAGACCAGTGCTTGGCAGACAGACGAGATGTCGAGGTCTATGTAGTCGCTGAGTTCCTTTCCTTCGTTGTATTCGCGGTTGAGATTGATGACGACGATGGTGTCGTGTGGCGTAGCCGTGGGGTCGTAGGTGATGTGTCCCTGCATGTCGGTGCCCTTGAAGCGGACAGCGTAAGGCCACTGCTCGTCGTTATTGTCGTTATCGTCCCAGGCATGATGGAAATGCTGGGAGGGAGCTCCGAGTGTAACGAACCAGAGGTTGGTAGCATCGGCAGGAAGGGTGAACGACAGTTGCCCCTGATCGTCGCGCCCAATGTCGCTATAGACGCGCTGGCCATCCTTGGTGAGGGCTGCGAAGCCGTAACGCCATCCTGCCCACTGCGTGTTCAGCGAGCGGAATCCGCTTTTGCCAGCCTCGCCGCGGAAGTGGGCTGTCACAGTTGCTCCTGGCTCCTGTGGCAGTTTCATGCGCAGGACGTTGAAACCATAGTTCTCTGGGCAGTTGGCGGCATCGGGTTCCAACCATCCGTCTTCTGTATCGTGCATGGCTGTGGTGAAGTTATCCTCTTGGTTGGCAGCATGTTCGCGAATGCCGTCGATGTCCCAGGTGGGGCAGCGACGTGCGTATTCAAACATGTCGTCGCAGAACTCAGCCTGCGAGCGCCCTGTGAGCCGCTGGTAGACTTCTACGGGGTCTTCCAGTCCCTTGGCTGCCATCCATAGTCGTCCAATGAAGTCGTTGCCATGCAGTTGGCACCAGTAGTACTGGTGGAAGTAGTTCTCGTAGCGAGGCTCTTCGTGAAGCAGGTTCTTGTGGCTGCTGTAGGGATAGCTCGTGCCCCATCCGCTGAAGAGCATCTGCGGATAGACGCGCGACGACTGCCACTGGGCACACGACTCCCAGTACATGTTGCCTCCTTCGCCGTTGGCTCCGAGACCCTGTCGCCAGCCGTGGCCGCTACCGAGGTCGCAGCGCACGATGTACTGGAAGGTGTGGCCGAGCTCGTGGCCGAGCGTGGTGACGTCGTTCACGGCAGCTGGATTGCACCAGAAGGCGCCCACCTTGTCGTCGTAGCCGGAGCCTGTGGCAAGCCATTCCGTCTGATAGCGCACGAAGAGCATGTGCTTGTAGTGGTCAAGCGTATAGCTGTTGCCAGGGCGCGAGAAACCGAGTTCCTGAGTGTTCACACGGTAGATTTTCTCGGCTTCTTCCAACATTTTCTTAGGGTTGAAGGCGTAGCTGCGCGGGGCCTTCGTTGGGTCGAGACCGAAGCCGGCATGCCAGAAGAGAATGAAGTGCTCGCTCTCCTGCGAGCGCTGGAAACACCACTCGCTTGCTTCCGAGTTCCAGTCGTTGCTGCGCAGTTCGCCAGGGCAGTAGAGGGTGAGCCCAGGGTTGCGGAATGAGAAGTACTCGATGTCGTTGAACGCCTGCGAACGGGCCTTGCCATCGGTCATGAAGCGTATACGGGCGGTGAGGAAGGTGATAGAGTCTACATCGCTCACATCAATGACCTGATTGGTGTAGAAGCGGGTGTCGCTCTTGGCTTTAGCCCAAAGGGAGTCCTGAGCCGTAGCGGTGCTGAGGCTGAATGTCAGCGTGCAGATGAAAATGAGAAGTTTCTTCATGGTTGCTTTCTTTCGTGTCACTTCTTCACAATCTTCACTGAACGGTTGCCGCTGCGCAGGATGTAGGTGCCCGGTGGGAGAGTTGAGAGTTTAGAGTTTGAAGCGGAGAGTTTCCTTCCGCTGAGGTCGTAGACGTCGGCTTCCAGGATGTTGAACGCAGCAGAGTCGTCGGTGAGGGCCTCGACAGATGTGGGGGCATCCTCGTCAGTGATGTAGAAGCGGTCGAAACGTTCGAACTGGTAACTGTCTTTGCCTACGGTGAAACCGTTCTTCGAGAGTTTGATGACGGCCTCTGTGAGGGGGTAATAAACTTTCGTGCTGTCGGTGAGCACGAAGACAACACTCTTGGCCGATGCCGACAGGGCGGCAAAGGCCAAGAGGAGTAGGAAGAGTTTTTTCTTCATTGCTGTTTTTACTTTTCGTATTTTTTACTTTTCGTTTTTCGTTTTCGCGAAGCGAGCTTACTTCACGCTCCACTCGAAGACGCCAGCCGACTTGTTCTCGGGTAACTTCACTTCGAGCTTCACGGCGGTGGTCTTCACGGGGTCGAAGTTCACTGTGCAAGGAGCACCCTTCATGACCGGATACTGGTCAGGGTTCTGCACGGGTTGCCACTCTCCCGCATCGTCTTTGTAGTAAAGCTTCCAACTGTCGGGAATCTTGCATCCCTGCCAGGGCTGGTCGTCGTACCAGTAAACGGTGCTACTCTGCACGGTGGCAGCTTCGGGGAAGGTGTAGCTGATCCACTCCGTTGAGTTCTCCTTCGGCCACCAGTGGGTGTAAGGAATAGAGCGGTCGTCGCCGTCCTTCGGTACGAGTCGGTCAGCAATGCTGTTGAGCGAAGGAATGCGCATCGACGAACCAATCTTGCTCAGCGATGCGAGCGTGGGAGGTGCAGAAGGACGTGTGGCGCGCAGGTCTTGTGCCATCCACACTTTCATATTGCCGCGTCCGCGGTGGCACCATGCGTAGTAGGGGATGAGCTTCAGCTTCACGTCTTTGGCAACAAGGCGTCCCTGCTTGTCGAAGGTGAGTGTCTGGGCATCGGTGGTGAGCGTTGTCAGATGGTGGGTGTGGGCACCGTTGTCGGCGGTGAAGTTGAAGTCCTGGTTGGCCAGCACCTCAAACGCAGGCTCTTGGTTGACGAGCACGCCCATGATGTCGAAGTCGTTGTCGACAGCTTCGGCGCAATACACCAGCGGTCCGCGCTCAATGGCAACCATGCCGCGATCGGCTTCTACACGCTCGAGGGCACGAACGGTGCGGGGCTTCATGTCGAAGTGCAGGCGCACGACGTCGCCCTTCTTCCACTTGCGGTCGATGGTGAGATAACCATCCTCGGTAGTGGTGACGGCGACCTCTGCGCCATTGACGGAGCAGGTGGCGTTCAGTCGCTGATTGTCGTTATAGCTGTAGAGATTGCTGGGAACTACATTGCCTTTTAGCCAGCCGGGAATACGAATCTTCATGGCGAACTTGCCTGCCGAGTTCTTGTCGACGGTGATGGCGATGTCGCCATCCCACGGATACTGGGTCTTCTGCGAAAGGCTCACTTTCTTGCCTGCCACGTCGAGCGTAGAGCTGTTGGCAAGGAAGAGATTCACGTAGACTGAGCGGTCTTTCACGGCATAGACGTAGCCGGGCAGCGAGGGAATGAAACGGCAGATGTTGCTCGGACAGCAGGCACAGCCGAACCATGCCTGGCGCTGGTGCTGGCCCATCGACTCCAGTGGGTTGGGATAGAAGAAGCCGCCGCCGTCGAGCGAGACGCCCGAGATGAGACCGTTATAAAGTGTACGCTCGAGCACGTCGTAGTATTTAGAATCGCCGTGAAGCAGGAACAGGCGGTAGTTCACGTAGACATTGCCGATGGCGGCACACGTCTCGCAGTAGGCCGACATGTTGGGCAGGTAGTAGTTGGGTCCGAAGGCCTCGCCCGACGAGGTGGCACCGATGCCGCCAGTGATGTAGAGTTTCTTCGAGACGATGTTGTCCCAGATGGCATCGATGGCGTTGATGTAGTCCTGGTCGCCTGTCAGCGCAGCCACATCGGCCATGCCGGCATACATGTAGGCAGCGCGCACGGCGTGACCCACGGCCTCGTCTTGTTCGATAACGGGCTTGTGAGCCTGTGAATATTCATGCCTGATGGTGGTCTTTCCACGGTAGTCGAGCAGGAACTTAGCCTCGTCGAGGTACTTCTTCTCGCCTGTGGCCAGATAGAGCTTGGCCAGTGCCATCTCTGCAATCTGATGGCCAGGCACCACGCAGGCCTGTCCGGGGTTCGGACCTACCTCGCGGCAGACGCAGTCGGCATAGCGGCGGGCAATGTCGAGAAACTTCGTGGAGCCCGTTGCCTGCCAGTGGGCGACAGCGGCTTCCACCATGTGACCAAGGTTGTAGAGCTCGTGCGAGAGGTCTTCCTCCTTCGACCAGCGCGTGCTGCCTGCCCAGTGGTGGGGCTCATCGGGGTTCTGCGTGCGTGCGGTGTAGAGGTAGCCGTCGGGTTCCTGTGCCGAGGCAATGATGTCGAGCACGGAGTCTACATAGGCCTTCAACTTCTTGTCGGGATAGGTCTGAAGAATGTACGAGGCACCCTCGATGGTCTTGTAGGGGTCGGTGTCGTCAAACGAGTAGCCGATGCCCTTCACCTTGAACACCTTCGAAGGGTCTTTCAGGTGGGCGGCAGCATTCTCAAAGTTCTTGTAACGGCCTTCGCTCTCGCACTTTGAAAACGCCAGAGGAATGGTAACGGTGCGCGAAGCTTCGAGGCGCTCGCCCCAGAACGACTTTTCGGCCACCTTGACTTGCGTGAACGGCACGGGCGTAATGGGATAGCCGGCACTCGCGGGTTGCTGCTTCTTGGCAGCTGCGGCTGGCAACATCATAGCTGCCGCCAACGATAATACGATGAGTTTCTTCATATAATTGTTTTTTTATAGATGTTCAACAACGGTTGCCTTTCCGATTCTAAGCACGAATCCTCCACCAGATGCCATGGCGATGCTGAGCGTGTCGCCCTTGCCAAGCACCTGACGGTCAAAGCGATAGTCCTCAGCGTTATGGCCGGCATTCACGCCATCGGTGAGCGAGGTGACGAAGTAAGAACCTTCGGCCAGGAAGTCGAGCGGCAGACTGACAGTGCGTGCGTCCCATGAGGTTTGTCCACCCACATACCAGGTGTCGCCCAGTCGGCGAGCCACGACGATGTACTTGCCCATCTCGCCCTGCAGCACGCGTGTCTCGTCCCAGACCACGGGAATCTCGGCGATAAACTTCGTGTAGTCAGGCTCGAGTTCGTAGTTCGTCGGTGCATCGCAGAGCATCGTGAACGGTGAGTCGTGCAGCACGTAGCAGGCTGCCTGATGGCAGCGCGTGCCCATCGACACAGGGTTTTCGTAGCACTCCACCCAGTTCGAGCGTGTGCCGTTGCGCATGGCGCCCGGCGTGAAGTCCACGTTGCCAGCCATACCTCGCATGAAGGGGAAGGTGACGTCGTAGCGCGGCATGTCGGTCTCCTTCTTGGCCCAGCGGCACTCCTCCATACCGAATACGCCTTCGTAGTTCAGCACGTTCGGGAAAGTCCTGTTCAAGCCGGTAGGCGAATAAAAACCGTGATAGTCGAGGAAGAGTTTATACTGGGCGCAATGACGTGCTATGCGCTCGGCCATTTCGACGGCCGTCTGGTCGTTGCGGTCGAGGAAATCCACCTTGAAGCCCTTCACGCCCATCTCCGAATACTTGCGGCAAGCCTCGTCGAGGTGTTCGTCGAGCACGTTGAACACCGTCCACAGCACGACGTCCACGCCTTTCTCGCGGCCATAGCTGATGAGTGCCGTGAGGTCGACGTCGGCGATAGGGTTCATGATGTCACCCTTCGATGAGTCGTACCAACCCTCGTCGAGCACGATGTATTGCAGTCCGAAACGGGCAGCGAAGTCGATGTAGTACTTATAGGTATCGGTGTTGATGCCGGCCTTGAAGCTGACGCCGCGCAGATTCCAGTCGTTCCACCAGTCCCACGCCACCTTGCCGGGCTTAATCCAGTCGGTCTTTCCTATCTCGTTGGGCGAGGCCAGGGTGTAGACGAGGTCGTTCACGGGCATCTCCGTGTCCTTCTCACTCACGGCAAACACGCGCCAAGGATAAGTGCGCGGGCCTTTCGATTTTGCAATGAAATCTTCCGTCTCGGCCACATACGACATACCGCGCCACTTGTAATAATCCATCTTCTTCGGGTAGGGGGCGAAGACAGCCTTCAACCCACCCCCAACCCCTCCCGAGGGGAGGGGAGTTTGATAAGCATTGTAGGTGGCATCACTTGGAGTATTTAAGCTCCCCTCCCCTTGGGAGGGGTTGGGGGTGGGTACGACAAACATACCCGGATACTGCCTGAGGTCGCTTTCAAGCAGCGTCACCTTGGCTCCTGCGCACCCGTCTTTCTGTATGGTGACGGGCAGGAAGGCCGGCACGTCTTGCGCCTGGGCGAGTGGAGTCTCGTCGTAGGTGTTCTGGAAAGCCATCGCAAAAGGCTTCTCCTTGTTGGTGCTGTAGGCGAGCCACGCCTTTGCATCGCTGCCAAAGTCGTATTCAGCAATCTCGTTCTTGATGATGGTCTCGCCCTTGCGGGTGGTATAGAAACGATAGCTGACGCCCTCGTCGTAGGCTCGCACCTGCAGGCCGAAGCCGCCTTTCATTTTCAGGTCCAGCTGATTGGCCGTGGTCTTGATGTGGCGCTGGCGGTAGAAAGGCGCGTCGGTGTCGTCGACGACGACCGATTTCCTTGCGAAGCCCAACGCACCGTTACGCCCGATGGTCGTCCCGTCGGCAAGCGTCAGTCCAATCGGCGACGGTGCCATGAGTGCCACTCCGTCTAGTCTGACTGAAATCATCAGCCCTGCCTGGTCTTCCACAACGGCAACAATTCTTCCGTTGGGCGACGCAACACTCATCTCTCTGGCTGAAACCTCTTGTGCTGAGAGTGCCAGTATGGCAATAAGTAGGAAAAAGTACTTTTTCATCATTTGGCTATAGTTTCTGCAAAGGTACTACATTAATTTTATATAACCTAACAATATCGTCTAAAGAGAAAGAAAAATCGTCCATTTTTCTGTATTTCAGACGTCCGGAATGCGATGTTTGGGTGTCGTTTAGACATTTTTATCATTCCAATGGACGATTCTTTTACGCAGTATGTGGGATTTTTGTTACCTTTGCAGCGGTAAATATTCATTATATGAAGAAATCTCTACTTTTGGCGCTGCTCGTAGCATCTACGGCAACCCTGTATGCCCAGCAGCGTGTCCACGTACACACCACCTCGCAGCGAGAGCACTGGGACTTCCCGCTGACGGCCGACAGCCTTGCCTATGCCGATGTGGATGCCGACCAGAGCCATCTGCTGCTGCACGTCAACGGCGGGGCACAAGTGCCTTTCCTGCTCTCTGAGGTAGACAGCATCCGTTTTGCCGAAGACCCGCTGGAGGAAACGAAGGATCACTACAAGGTGTTCCAGCTCTACATCACCACTGACGACGGGCGCGACGTCACGTCGAAGGAAGACTATAAGTCGTGCCAGATTCTGCTCAACGGCGGCGGTTCGTTCAGCAACTACTCTGCATCGGCCAGCATCCGCGGGCGTGGCAACAGCTCGTGGCTGTGGTACGACAAGAAACCTTACCGCATCAAACTCGACGAGAAGCATAAGCTGTTGGGCCTCGACAAGGCCAAGCACTGGGTGCTGCTGGCCAACTATCGCGACGTGACCGACTTGATGAACACGTTCGTCTTCGAGATGGGCCAGTGGCTCGGCCTGCCCTTCACCAACCATACACGCTATGTGGAACTGTTCCTCAACGGCGACTATAAAGGCGTCTACCAGCTCACTGAGCAGATTCAGCAAAACAAAAACCGCGTCGACATCAGCGACGACCGCGGCATCCTGCTCTCGCTCGACGTCGACGACGGCCCCGGCGAAAGCCCCAATGCCGGCGACAACTTCTATTCGAAGGTCTACCGCATGCCCGCTGCCGTGAAATATCCGAAGGACGAGTTTGCCACAGTGAACACCGTAGACTCGGTGAAGGCAGAGTTTGCCAAGCTCGAGCAGGCCATCAAAGCCAAGGACTATGCCCAGGTACAGCAGTTGCTCGACATTCCCTCATTCATCAAATATCTGCAGATACAGGAGTTCATCTACAACGTTGAACTCTCGGCGCCCCGCAGCATCTACATGCACAAGGACGGCGACGGCCCGTGGGTCATGGGACCACTCTGGGACTTCGATGCAGGCTACGACTTCGACTGGGGCGACATGTACCACGGCCACTACTTCTTTGCCAACTACCGCGAGACCGTCATGGGCAGCAATCCCCTGAAGCGCAACGGCAACTATAACTACGTGCCGCAGTTCTTCACCGACCTCTTCGGTTGCAAGGAGTTTGTGCAGGCCTATAAGGAGCAGTGGGCATCGGTGAAGGATTCCATCGTCACCCGCAACTGGGCTGAGGTGGAGAAGTATGTGAAAAACCTGAAGGGTGCCCCGATGGCGCGCGAACTGGCCCGCTGGCCTCTGCGCGGCTATAGCTTCAGCACCGAGGTGGAGAAGATGCACCAGTGGCTCCTTAACCGCTGCGACTTCATGACACAACTTATCGAGAACATCCCCGAGCCTGAGGCTCCCGTCGTCGACGAAGAGGTGTGCGGCACCGTCACCACCGACTGCACGATGCAGTGGTACGACGGCTATCATCAGAGCAATCAGGTGAGTGTCAGCAAGGCAGAAGTGCTGCGCCTCATGGGCATCAGCGAGAAGGACTTCCAAGAGTCGAAGGTCAGCATCGTGCCGCTCATGAACGACGGCACCGAGGGCTCCAACGGCACCAACGGCGTCTTCGGCGGATGGTTCAACGAAGACGGCGAACCCGGCAGCTATGCCGAGGGCCACGTATATATAGAGGTGTTCGACGACCTCTGGAACTGGAACTGCGGCCTCTACCAGCAGAACTGCTACGACGAGGGCCACACCGTCAGGATGCAGTATCAGTATCCCGTCGGCGGCGTGCTGAAGAAGGTCAACGTCGAGGTGCGCTTCACGATAGAGTGGGGCGGAGGATGGTGGTGATTCACTGGATGATTGAAAAAGGAGAATTGATAAAAAAATATACGAGATGAAAAGGTTAGTTTTTAGTTATTTCCTGCTGGCGGTCAGCTGCATGGCTGGCTACGCACAGAAGCAGATGTACATTCCGCAGGAGTGGCGCAACCGTACCGACACGCTCATCTGGAAGGAGAGCGACCCCGACAACCGCTACACGTGGTCGAAATCGCGCTCGAAGGAGAGCGACAACGTCATCGTGCTCTGGGACAAGGGCTACGGCAACACCATTCCCACCAATGCTCCGTCGGCCTACCGCGTCGACATCGACGACCTGCTGAAGAAGGCCGAGGCGTTCTTCGACCTGGAAATCAATCAGTTGGGTTTCGTTGATCCTGAGAACTCCAATCTGAACAAGTACAAGGTGATGATTCTGCTCAACCACGACACGGGCTGGATCTGCTACGGTGGCGGCTACGACTATCAGGTGTCGGCTCTCTGGCTCAGTCCCAGCACCTGCAAACCCGTTGGCCATAGCGTGGCGCATGAGATTGGACACTCGTTCCACTACATGTGCTACTCAGAGGCTTCCAACCACGGTGCTGACCGCTCGTGCCAGACGGGCTTCCACGGGGCTGTGGGCAACGGCAGCGTCACTTGGGAGCAGACGGCTCAGTGGCAGGCCAACCAGTCGTACCCGGAGGAGATGTACAACCAGAGCATCGGCGTGTTCCGCAACTCGCATAACTACGCCTACACCCACGAGTGGCACCGCTACCAGTCCTACTGGTTCTTCTACTACCTGTGCCAACTCTACGGCGACATCAAAACTGTGGCTAACGTCTGGAACTATCCTGAAACTACGGTGAAGGACTTCAACCAGGTGCTCATGGATTACAAGCAACTCTCCGTGCGCGACCTCTATAAGCTCTACTTCGACCAGGCTTGCCGCCTCGTCACGTGGGACCTGGACGTCTGCAAACCTTATCGCAACAACTACATCGGCGACTTCACCTACCGCTGCGCCCTCACTGTCGACGGGCGCTATCAGGTGGCACTGGCCTCCTGTCCGCAGGGCACGGGCTTCAACGTCATTCCCTTGCAGGTGCCCGAGGCTGGAACCGACATCACCACCCATCTGACGGGCCTGCGCCCCAACGCAGCACTGGCCGATGCCGACCCGGGGGAATATCTCGATGGCAACTCGCAGTATTCGAAGTACAGCCAGCGCCACTACATCATGGGCGGCTCCCGCACCGACCGCGGCTTCCGCATGGGCTACGTGGCACTCATGAAGGACGGCTCGCGCCGCTATTTCTCTGAGGATAGCGTCTATTGCCAGGGGGCCAGCATCGTCACCGAGGACTATTCGATGACCGTTCCCGAGGGCGTCAGCCAGTTGTGGCTCGTCGTCTCGCCCGCCCTGAAGCACTACACTCAGCATAAGTGGGACGAGAAAATTGACGCCGACGACATGTGGCCTTATCAGCTGCAGTTTGAAGGCACCGACATCGGAGCCCGCGCCACTGTCTATGCTTCGCCGACCATCGACGGACGCGACATCTCCGACGTCACTTACACCTACGACGTCACCTTCCCGCGCGACACGCAGGGCTATTCGGGTGCCAGCGTCAGCGTCAGCGGACAGGCAGCTGCCACGCTCGGCACAGCCTTCCAGATGCAGAACACCGACATTGCGTCGAAGATGCAGAACTACACTTCTTCCGGTCCTTCCAACGGCCGCGTGATGTTCTACGCCGTCAACCCCGACGGCCAGCTGGCCAAGAGCGGGTCTACGGCTAACGGCTACGGCCACTGGTTCGACAAGTCGGGCAAGGTGTGTGCCTACAGCTCTGGTTATGTCTATTCAGAGTTCAATGCCTCGTCGCTCGTGTTCACTCTCGGTCAATACCCCGGCAAGTGCGCCAACGGCTCGAAGTACACCATCCGCCAGGCCTTGCGCTACAAGAAGGCTGCCGGCGAGGAGGCTGTGGCAAAGTTCGTCTTCAACATCACCATCGGCTCGACAGCCTCGGTGACGCTCCAGAGCATCGACTACGACGATCCCACCTTGGGCATCGAAAGGCTGGAGAATAGCGAAAAGCATATAGAGAATGCCGCTATCTACGATCTCAGCGGTCGTCGCGTCAGCCAGCCTACGCGTGGCATCTATATACAGAACGGCCGAAAGTTTGTCGTGAAGTAAAGAAGCAGAACGGCCGAAAGTTTGCCGTGAAGTAAGAACCGGAACGGCCGAAAGTTTGCCGTGAACTCATAACCAATGACAGGGCGCAACGTGTGCGCTCTGTCATTTTTTTTGGTCAAAAGTACCCAGTTAATTTTTGATTATTCTGAACTGGAAAAACTTTTTTCGCAAATACGGCCAAAATTTGGCATGTTTGCTAAGTCGTTGAGGGTCAGTTGTTTAGCCTTTCAAGTTCCCCAACCCCCTATGTTAGGGGGCTTAAAAGCATAGGTCTGGAGTATGTATCTCATAGGTTTAGAGCATGTAGCTCTTAGAGTTACACCAACCAACTCATAGAGATAGAGGGTCTAACTCATAGCTCTGCATAGTCGGCGCCGTTGATTTGGATGGTTTATCTGCCTCTGACGGAGGGTTCATGTCAAAGTTCCGGATGTTTCACACTCTAGTTTGATGTTTCACGCCGCGGTCGTTTTGTCGGAAAAATTCATAGGAAAGGTGTAAGGGGCATAAAGGGGTTTAAAGGGGAGTGGAAGGGCATAAAGGGGCATAAGGGGTTTAAAGGGGAGTGGAAGGGTTTATAGGGGATAAAAGTCCCGCCCGCTCGGCTATGCGCTCGGCCCGAAGGGTGGACGCTTGCTTTGTGTGACAGAGCAAGGAGGAGACGCTTTTGTAGCGTAGCGGAGAAAGAACCGCATATAATTGCCATAAAAAATAGCGGCCAACAGCTGGTGGGCTGTTGACCGCTTTAGATATGAGAAGCCCGCACGAGAGGGTGCGGGCTTCGTTAGGGATGAAAAAATTACTTCACCACGAACTTCTTACCGTTCTGGATGTAGAGACCGCGCACGGGCTTCGTCACCTGGCGACCGCTGAGGTCGTAGATGCGGCCGTCGGCCTTGGTCTCGACGTTGGCATTGCTGATGCCAGTATAGAGAGCGGGCGATACGAAGCGGATAGCGTAGACAAACTCCTTGTCGCCGACACGCAGGCAGAACTGGCCGTCAGCAGCATAGTCGTCTTCCACCTGGAGGTCGGTAGCAACAACAGCCTTCACGGCGTCGCCGTCCTTCTGCACGTCGTAGAAGAAGATGGCACCGGTGGCATCGTAGCCGCCATCAATGTTGAAGCTCAGGCCGGCGCTGGCGTTCTTACCCTCGGCATAGATGCCGTCGCTGGTCATGCCATACCAGCAGTAGTTGTTCTCGCTCAGCAGGTCGTCGACGCTGACGCCCAGAGCCTCGGCAGCAACTGCCATGTCGGGAATCTCGAACTCAACCTCGTGGTCATAGTCAACAGGCACGGTGAAGCCGCTCTGGCCAACCTGCTCGTAGGTCTTCACTTCCTCAACAATCTGATAGGTGAAGTTGAAGGTGACCATCTCGCCCTTAGCCTCGTTGACGAAGAAGAGCTGGGTCTTCAGCACGTCGCCGATAGAGCAACGTTTCGGGTACTGCAGCATGGTGAACTTGCCACTCTCGCGGCCACCGGCAGAGATACCGAAGATAGCATCGGCACCCCAACCGCTGTTGCGGCCGTCCTTATTGAGCCAGAAGCCGGGTCTCTCGTCGATAGTGTAGTTGTTCACGTACTTAGGATCGGGTTCCGAGCCGTCCTCGTTCAGCACGGCCAGACCATAGACCTTCCAAGTGGCATCCTCGCCCAGTTTCTCATAGAGGAAGTCGGTGGGGATGTCGATACCGTCGGTCCAGACATAGTCGCTCTGAGGCTCCTGCTGGAAGACGAAGCTCTTCGTACCCATGTTCTTGAACTCGTTGGGATTGGGTTTGTCACCCTCTTCGATGATATTCAGAGCCACGTGCAGCGTGTAATAGTTGTCACCATTGATAAAGTAGAGGTTGGTGCTCAGTTCGTCGCCAACTTTCAATTTATTAGGATACTGGCCGATTCTCAGCACAGAGAAGTCGTTGGCCGTGGGGTTCTCAATGTAGAATGCCGGCTGTGCTTCCCAAGCAGTGACGTAACCTTCTGAATTGAACCAGTAGCCCTGGTTGCCAGCGGTAGGACCGGCAGCGAAGTTCTCGTCGCCGTCGAGAGCCTGCATAGTGAATTCGCCAACTGCGCAGCCAAGAGCCGTAGCGATAGCTTCAACGTCGACATTGATGTCATCGGCATCATAGCCTGTACGCGGATACTGCTCGATAACAACTTCGTCCTTGCCGACCTCTGTCATGCCTTCCAGACCCTCGGCCTCGCGCTCAAGAATCTTCAGATTGTAGGTGAGCTTGTAAGCCTTGTCGCCATAAACCAGATAGCAATTCACGAAGTACGTGTTGTTGGCAGCGAGTTTGCCGGGATACTGTCCGATGTTGCAAGTGATATCACCCGTTTCAGGGTCATAAGCAAATGCCTCAGCAAAGAAGTAGTCCTCATTGCTATAGCCAGCACGGCAGCATTCGTTGGTGAGTTCACCGTTCTCGTTCATCACGGCGCGCAGCCAGAAGCCAGGAACACCAGCCGACGATTGGTTGGTGAGCGAATCCTTCTTCAGACCGCCCCCTTGTTCGACGTCGCCATTATTGTACTCTGTGCAGTAGAGCAGTTTGTCGAGTACGTCGGCAAGCATCTGTCCGTCCTTCAAACCAAGTTTGGCAATGGCATCACCTATCTGCATGCTAACTCCGTCGGAGTCATAACCCACACGCGGGTATTGCTCAACAGTTGTCTCGGCACTTCCGACTACATTGAGTTCCTTCTCAATGAGCGTTGCAGGCTCGGGAATCTCATAATCCGGCATAGCAATCACACTGAGCGAAATCAGGAATTTAGCTTCCTTGCCATTATACTTCAGCAGGAAATTAGCCTCCACCTTGTCGCCTACCTTCAGTGTATCGGGGTACTGTCCGATATTGAAGGTAAACTCGTCGTTGTCAGCGTTTGCTGTAGCTGAAGCAAACCATGTGCCAGCCGTGGCAGCATCGTCACGTGCCCAAACACCATAAGCACCCTCGGAAGTGATGTAGAATCCCTTTCCATTGGCTGAATAGTCTTCAGCAAGTGTTCCATCAGGGTTCACAAGGAAAAGCATGTTCTCCTCGGCCTCTTCGGCATTCAGCCAAGTTGTGTAAGCCTCTGCCAACGTTGCGGCATCGGTTTCCAATGTGGCTGCTACCTCAGAAAGTTTGAAACTCACGGCTTTCGTCTTGTAGTCGTTCGTAGGATACTGTTCAATCCCACCAGTGAACTGCGCCTGAGCCGTTGCACCTGCGAAAAGGCAGATGACTGCTGTAAGCAGATTTCTTACTTGAGTAGTAATCATAACATATAAAACATTTTGGTTAAAAGATAATTTTTAAAACTGACAGCAAAACTACACATTATTTTTGAGACGTGCAAGCAAAAAGGGCGGAAATATGGGGCTTTAGACTATTTTTTCATTCTTTGGACGTTTTTTTCAGTGCGGCAGCGTCGAATGGTGTTAAATTACAATATTTCAAAAATTTTTTCTTAAATAAACTTGCAAATGCTATAGAAATGTTGTACCTTTGCCCATATTTTCAAGAAGCCTACACGACTAATATTTATTATAGCCTAAATGAATTGTAATTTTTCGGATATGATGAAATCATTGGTACTGACATTGCTGCTCGCTGTGGCAATGCCGATGAGAAGTGCTACGCTGGTCAATCTGGCGTCGCGCGCCAGCTATGTGAAGGCTTCTGTAGAGTCGGAGGAACACCCCGTGTCGCTTATCAACGACAACCGCACCACCCAGTCGAAATTCTGGAGCGGTTTCCGTGGCGAGGAGTTCTTCGGCGAGTATGAATACGTGGAACTGGGATGGGAGCAGAACAACGACTTCGCCGACATCCGTGCCTACTGGGCCGCCGATGACAACCTGCTGGTGCCGACCGATGCCTACGTGGCATGGTGGGACGGCCACGGCTGGCAGCGCGGTGTCACGCTGGCTGCTGCCGACGAGAACGGACTCTCAATCACCGAGGTGGAGAAGAGCTGCAACCGTCTGCGCATCTACATGAAGAGCGAGAAGGCCTGCGGCCTGCGCGAACTGAAGTTGTTCGGCTATCTGGGCGAGGACTGTGTGGCAGCAGTGCTCACTGATAACACCACCCAGGCCTATCGCGAGGAGCAACCTCTGGTGCTGGCTCCGCAGGTGACGCTGCCCGAGGGCGAGCAGGAAGAAGGCATCTGGAACTGGACCCTGCCCGACGGCCAGACCGCCACGACAGCTACGGTGGAGGCCACAATGGCAGGCACCTACGTGGCGAGCTATCAGCGCCAGTGCGGCCGTGTGAGCACGCTGGAATACACCATCTACGATCCGTCGGTGAGCTACACGTGGGAGGATCATCCCTATAACCCCACGCTGAACTACGACTTCCGCTGGGAATATCCGAAACTCGACCCGCCGTCGAAGGGCATGTTGCCCGAGAACGTGGGCATGACCGGCCATATGGAAGGCGAATGGTGGGCCTGCGGATGGGGAAGTTCGCGTTCGAAGAACAAATACATCACCGACCTGGCCATTGAGAACCTGCTGAAGAAGATGGACAAAGACTTCGCCTACTTCCGCGACGAGTTCGGCTGGCCGCCAGACAAGCGTGCCCGCAACGGCTACTTCAGCACCGTCTATATCGTGGGCAGCGGCATCAACGGCGACCATGACTACAAGCAGTTGGGCGGCTGGCAGAGTGCCACCAACTACAAGGGCGAGAGCTGGCCGATGGTCTATATCTCTTACTACCCTGTGTCGTGCTTCGACCCTGCGTTCAAGTACGACGAATATCGCAAGATGAATGTCAATGATGCCGAGGCACAGCAGAATGCCTGCGTGCACGAGGGCATCCACGCAACTTTTGCCGACCTCGACGGCTGCAAGCAGTCGGCCTGGTTCCACGAGGGTGGTAACACTTGGCTGCAAGGCGAGGCTGAACTGGCCAAGAGCGGCAAGGCTCCGACGAGCATGGGCTGGCTGAGTGCCGGCAATATGATAGCTCCCTTCATGCCTATTGAGTGCTATTCGGGCTGGCTGCTCGACGACTCGTTCGGCGGCCCCAGTGCCGAGGGCGTGAACATGTATGGTAACGAGGGACAGATATGCACCTGGCGCAACCTGCTGGGTGGCGTGCAGTACGGAGAACTCTTCCCTCACTTCCTGAGCGAAATCATGGGGCGTGGTGCCATTCCCTGGATATGGCGCTACTGCAAGACACGCGTGCTGGAAGGCATGGGCTCGGCACTGGGCGAACGCCAGATGCGCCACCTCATCCTGGAATACCGCACGCGTCAGGCGATGATTGACGTCGGTCAGTGGTCGCAGGCATGCAAGAAACTCATCGACGACAACTGGCTGAAGAGCATACAGCAGGAGTGGAGTCCCTACTGGAAGAAGGTGAAGGTGTGGCAGGCCACGCCCTATGCCAATATGTACAAGTGTGACGAGGTGGACTCGCTGGGTTGGTGGTATCCCGAATGGCGCACGACGCCAGGCTGGAGCGGCGCCAACCAGATACCGCTGCACGTGCGCAGCGACGTGGGCAACCGCATCAGCGTGCACTTCAAGCCCCTGGGCAAGAACATGGAGGCCCAGCTGTGCTATCGCACGAAGAAAGGCGACATCTACTACTCGCAGCCCATCAGCGGCGAGGGCGACGTGGTGATGACGCTGAAGGACCAGCCCGCCAACGGTGTGGTGATTCTCGTGGTGTGTAACACCGACTATATATATAAAGGTGAGGAGACGCGCAAGACTCACTTCGACTATCGTCTGAAGATGGGCGAGAACGTCTACCAGCCCGCCAAGGCCCAGTTGAAGTGGTATAACTACTCGTCGACCATTCGCGACACGGAGTTCATCACAGGCATCGAGGACACGACGATTGGCGACGAGGCCGTAGGCTTCGAGCTGCATCCTGAGCGCACGGTGGTGGCTCGTGGCGAGAGCCTGCCCCTGCACATGACCGGTGTCAGCCAGTGGCAGATTCCCGTGCGCCTCTACACACAGAGCGGACAGCTGGTCTATCAGCAGAGCTTCCTGCACGACGGCGACTTCCGCGTGCCGGCCGACGTGGCTCCGGGTCTCTACATCCTGCAGGCCGTGAACGGTCGCGAGAAGGCTTCGGCCAAACTCGTCGTGAAGTAGGGTGGGGCATAGGTGAGAATGACTGAATAATAGATAGTAAATAAATAAGTATTAATCAAAACAAGCCTAACAATGAAAAGTTACGTACCGAAGAAACGTACCGGAGCAGCAGCCTTGGCAACCATGCTGCTGCTCTCGGGTGCCGGACTTCTGCAGTCGTGCGAGAAAGATGAGCTCGTTGGCCAACCCTCTTGGCTGGGCAACTCCATCTACGAACGATTGCAAGAAGAAGGTAACTACAACTACACACTGAGGCTCATTGACGACCTGGACCAGACCAGCGTGCTCAGCCAGACAGGTAGTAAGACCCTGTTTGTGGCCGAGGACAAGGTCTATGAGGACTTCTTCAAGTCGAACACATGGGGAGTGCGTAAGTATGAGGACCTGACGAGCGCCCAGAAAAAACTGCTGTTCAACAGCGCCATGGTGAACAACGCCTATCTGGTGGAGCTGCTCAGCAACGTGAGTGGAAACCCGCCATCCGAAGGACAGTGCATGCGCCGCGAGACGGCTGCATCGGTGTTCGACTCCATCTCGCGCATCTATCCCGCCGAAATGCCGAACACGGAGTTCTGGGCAAAGTACAAGGACAAGAAGGAAGGTATCGTGCTGCTGCGCGACAACACCACGAAGCCGATGATTCACTTCCTGCCCGCCTACATGAAATTGAACAAAATCACTGACAGCGACCTGGCCGTGCTGACCAATGGTGTCTCGACGTCGGCACAGGATGCTTGGGTGAACGGTAAGAAACTTGTGGAGCGCGACATCACCTGTAAGAATGGCTACATTCAGAAGGTGGAGGGACTGCCCACTGCTTCCGACAACATGGCTGCCATTGTGCACTCGCACAGCAATATGTCGCGCTTCGCCTCGCTGCTCGATCGTTTCTGTGCACCGTATTATGACGAAGCTGCCACGAAGGAGTACAATCGCCTCTACAACAACACCGACTCGGTGTTCACGCTGAAGTACTTCTCCTCGACGAGCAACACTAGCCAGTATGGTGCTTCTACTGGTGGCGAACTGAACACCGATCCCGACGGCAACCTGGTGGATGCCATGCTGTCGTTCGACCCGGGTTGGAACCAGTATATGTACACCAACACGGCCGGCTTCGACCTGCATTACGACGCAGGTGCCATGCTGGCTCCCACCAACGCCGCGCTCGACTTCTGGTGGAACCACGACGGCAAGGTGCTGCAGGATTTGTACGGAGCCTGGGAAAACGTGCCGATGCAGGTGCTCGTGAAACTGCTCGACATCAACCTCATCAGTTCGTTCTCGGAGACGGTGCCTTCGAAGTTCAACAACATTCTTGACAACACCACCAAGGTGGCCCTTGGCGTGAAAGCTGAGGATGTGGACAGCTGCTTCATGGGCTGCAACGGTGTGGTCTACATGCTGAACCGTGTCTATTCGCCCGCTTCCTACAGCTCGGTGTCGTTCCCTGCACTGGTGAACGAGGAGACGATGAACGTCATCTACTGGGCCATCAAGAACCTGGAGTTTGAACCTTACCTGAACTCAATGGATGCCTACTATAGCTTCATCATCCCGACCAACACGTCGATGCTGACCTATCTGGATCCCTGTACCTATGGTACATCAAACCCCATCCTCTATGAGTTCTACTACGACTTCGACCGCAAAACCGTGAAGGCTCACCGCTACTACTACGACATGGTCAACCACTGCAAGCAGGAAGGTGCACGTCAGCTGTCGGATGCTACCGACACGCAGATTGCCAACCGTCTGACCGACATGCTCGACAACCTGATCATCGTCGGCAACATCGAAGACGGACACACCTATTATAAGACAAAGGGTGGCAGCGTCGTGAAGGTGGAGAATGCCGGTCGCGAGGGCGTGATGAAGATCTATGGTGGCCTGCAGGTGGAGGAAGGTCTCTCGAACGTGACCGTGCAGACTATCTACGACCAGACAACATCGGGTAACGGTAAGTCTCGTACATCATGAACGACGAGATGCCGATGTGCAGCCGCAACTCGCTCTACAAGATTCTGAGCGCACATCCCGAATACTCGAAGTTCCTCGAACTGATTCGCAACGGTGGCACAGCCAATAAGATCATGGCAGCCATCTCCAGCGGCTACTCCAGCGTGGGCGAGTACAACGTGACATTGTTCGATGCTTACAACTACACCGTCTATGTGCCTACCAACGAGGAGATTGACCGTCTGCACAACGAAGGCCTGCTGCCCGACTGGACAGACTACGAGAACCTGACGGCAGAGCAGTTCAACGGCAATGCTACAGCCCTGAAACAGGCTAAAGCAATCGTTGCCAACCGCATCACCAACTTCCTGCGCTATCACATCCAGGATAACTCAGTGTTCATCGGTGGTGAGCCCGTTTCGAACATGAAGTACGAGACAGCCACGCTGAACCCCGCTAACAAGCGCTTCTTCAGCGTTCTGGTGACTGCCGACGACAACAACATGACCATCACCGACCAGCTTGGCAACGTGAGAAACGTGGTGAAGAACAAAAACCTCTATAACCTCATCGGACGTGAGTACTGGGTGCAGGCTGTGACCAACGTGAACAATAACCAAATCTACAACGCTTCCGACCTGGTGGTGCACCAGATTGACGGCGCACTGTTCTACGACGATGCCCAGCTCACACCTTGGGAAGACGAAGTAAAAGCAATACCCACAGAAGCAAAAGGAAGGAGATAAACTATGAATAACAGATTAAGATATATACTACTGTCGCTGCTCTCCATCGTAGCCTTTGGTGCTTCTGCCCAGATTACTGCCGTGCATGGTACGGTGGTCGACGAATTTGGAGAACTGACGGGAGCCTCGGTCTGCGAGGTCGACGGCTCCGGGCGTATCATCGAGGCAACGGTGACCGACATCAATGGTAACTTCTCGATGCCCATCCGTAATACGAAAGACAAAATCCGTTTCAGCTACGTAGGCTGCAAGACGCAGACCCTGCCGATTGACCGCGAGGAATATCAGATTACGCTGAAGTCGGAAACCAATCTGAAAGAAGTGACGGTGGTGGCCAAGCGCCGACTGAACAGTGGCGGTCTGGCTATCCCGGAACGCGAAATCTCGTTTGCCACGCAGACCATTTCGACCAAGGAATTTGAAGGTCTGGGTATGAACACCATCGACGAAGCCCTGCAGGGTCGTATCGCCGGTCTGGATATCGTGTCGATTTCGGGTAACCTGGGTGCCGGTACGACGATGCGCCTGCGTGGTGCTTCCTCTATCAGTACGCTGACCAACTCGAATCCTCTGATCGTGGTGAACGGTAATACGTGGAACGTAGACATGAGCAATTTCGATGTGTCGAACGCTAACGATGAGCAGTTTGCCCAGTTGCTGAACGTGAACCCTGAGGACATCGCCAGCATCACCGTGCTGAAGGATGCTGCCGCCACGGCCATCTATGGTTCGCAGGGTGCCAACGGTGTCATCGAAATCACTACGAAGCGTGGTTCGCGCGGTGCGCCGAAGCTGACCTATTCGCTGCGCCTGACCGGCACCTACCAGCCCCAGGGCTACAAGATGCTGAGCGGTGACGACTACACGATGCTGCTGAAGGAGGCTTACTTCAATCCCGAACAGAACGATGCCTCGTCGAACATCCGTGAGTTGAACTACGACCCCACGTTCTCGGAGTACGAACAGTACAACAACAATACCGACTGGGTGGATGCCGTGACGCAGTTCGGTCTGCGTCAGAACCACTATCTCTCGGTGACGGGTGGTGGTGAGAAGGCTACCTTCCGTATCTCTGGCGGTTTCGACCATGAGACGGGTTCGGTGATTAAGCAGAAACTGGATCGCTTCTCGACCCGCGTGGCACTGGACTACTACGTCAGTGAGCGCATCAAGATCTCGACCAACTTCTCGCTGACCTATACCGACAACCATAAGAACTACGACAACCTGCTCTCCATCGCCTACAAGAAGATGCCGAACATGAGCATCTACGAGCAGGATCCGCTGACAGGACTGAACACCAATAAGTATTATACGATGCTGCAGAGCGCATCGAGAGAGTTCAACGACGACCAGAAGGTCTACGTGAACCCCGTGGCCAGTGCCAATCTTGCAAAGAACAACGCGCGCACCTATGATATTACGCCTGAGTTCGAGCTGAACTACCACTTGCTGGGCCTCGACGAAGATCATCATCAGTTGAACTGGCAGGGCCGCGTCTACATGAACGTGTTCAACGAGTATGTCGATATGAACTATCCGCCAGACCTCGTGACAACGGCTTGGTCGGCAGGTGCCAACAGATCGTATGCCGGTAGCACGAAGAGTGTGGCCTTCAACACAAAGCAGACGCTGACCTTCATCCCCCATTTCCGCAACAAGGACCACTCGCTGATGGCAATGGGACGCTTCGAACTGACGTCTGGTAGCTCTAACGGTCAGGGAACGACTGTCATCGGTGCACCGGCCGGTGTGACCAGCCCCGACGAGGGCTCGCGCATGGAGTCGATGAGCTCCAGCTTCAGCCAGTGGCGCTCGATGTACTACACATTCTCTACGCACTATGCCTTCAAGGGCCGCTATATGTTCGACTTCTCGCTGCGTGCCGACGGTACGACCAAGTTTGGTCCTGACAGGCGCTGGGGCTATTTCCCCGCAGTGTCACTGCGTTGGAACATCGTCGACGAGCCGTGGATGAAGAACACACGTAGCTGGTTGTCGATGCTCGCTATTCGTCCCAGCTGGGGTATGGTGGGTAACCAGCCCAATGTCGACTATCTCTACGAGAGTAAGTACGGTTCGACGACCCGCTATCTGGATGAGTCGGCCATGAGACCGCTGAACATCCGACTGACCGACCTGCGCTGGGAGACCACATCGACTTATGACATCGGTGCCGACTTTGGCTTCTTCAATGATAAGCTGACGCTGCAGATGGAGTGGTACCACTCTACACGCCGCGACATGCTGATGCCCAATGTGCGCATTCCTTCCAACTCTGGTTACTATACGCTGGCCAACCGCAACGTGGGTTCCATGCGTAACATCGGTTGGGAGTTCAACCTGAATACCAACCGCCTCATTGAAAAGGGAAAGTTCTATGCCGACTTCAACGCAACGTTCGGTAACAACTCGAACGAAATTCTGGAGATGGACGAGACCGTGCTGGAGTCGTTGAACTCTGAGTTCAACTTCGGCAACCGCGAGGTGCTGCAGCGCGTGCAGCTGCACAACCCGTTCGGTGCCATCTACGGTTTCCGCTACAAAGGAGTCTACGAGTACCAGTACGACACGTTCAAGGACATGTCGCTGCAGGAGCGCGCCGACTTCCTGGCTGCAGGCCACACTGCTCCTGTCGCCCTCAGCGCGACCGGTGAGGTGGTGCTCGACGACGAAGGCGATCCTGTCCGCATGATGTACAACTACACCAACGACGGTACGGGTAAGAACTATAAGTTCAAGGGTGGTGATGCCATCTATGAAGATGTCAACCACGATGGTAACATCAATGCCCTCGACATTGTCTACCTTGGCAGCTCGCTGCCGAAGCTGACGGGTGGTTTCGGCTTCACGCTGAACTACAACCGGTGGAAGCTGAACACCCAGTTCAACTACCGTGTCGGCAACAAGATCCTGAATCTTGCCCGTCTGGACACCGAGGCCATGATCAGCAACAACAACCAGAGCCAGGCCGTGAACTACCGCTGGCGCAAGGAAGGCGACGTGACCTCCATACCTCGTGCCATGTACGGTGCAAGCTCCAACTACAACACCCTCATCAGCGACCGTTTCGTTGAAGATGGTTCGTTCCTCCGACTGAACTACATTCAGTTGTCCTACTCGTTCGACCCGAAGGTCATCAAGAAAGCACTCGGTATCAACCGCCTGAGCTTCTACGCCAGTGCCAACAACCTCTTCATCCTGACCAAGTACACGGGTGTGGATCCCGAGGTTTCGTATGGTGGCTACGGCGCAGCAGTCGACGGTGGTCAGACACCACGTTCAAAGTCTTATACGTTAGGTATCACGGTTGACTTTTAAAACGTATGAATTATGAAGATAAAGAATAATATACTGAAACTGGGCCTTCTCAGCCTGACCACGCTCACGCTGAGTGGCTGTTCCGACTTCCTGGAACTGGAACCGCTCGATGTCATCGTGCTCGAGAAGTTCTGGAATGAGGAAGGTGACGTTGAGGATATTGTCAAGGGATGCTATTCGGCCATGCAGGAGCAGGTCGTGATCGACCGCATGATGGCATGGGGCGAATTCCGCTCCGACAACATCGCCGGTGGTACCAACGTTGACAACGATATTAACCTCTCGAATATATTTAAGGAGAACATCAATGCCAGCAATGCCTACACGAGCTGGGGTGAGTTCTATGATATCATCAACCGCTGCAACACGGTGCTCTATTATGCTCCGCGAGTGGCTGAGAAGGATCCTTACTATACGGAAAGTGAATTGAACGCCACGCGTGCCGAGGTGACGGCAATCAGGGAACTGATGTACTTCTACCTGATTCGCGCCTTCCACAACGTGCCCTACACCACACAGCCCTATCTGGACGACACCCAGAATATGGACCAGCCCGCACTGCCGTTCAACGACGTGCTGGACAGCCTGATCCTGAACCTGGAGAGCGTGAAGGACTATGCTGTGAAAAAGTATCCTGTTACAAAGACCTACTATCAGCGCGGACGCATCACGCGAGAGGCCATTCATGCTATGCTCAGCGAGATGTACCTCTGGAAGGGCGACTATCAGAAGGCTGTGCAGTATGCCGACCTCGTCATTCAGAACAAACTGGATGAGTTTGAGGAGCGCGAACGCGAACGTTCGATGTCGACGGCAAAACTCATCGACGGCTTCCCGCTCATCGACGACCGCCCCACGACAGGTAATACTTATGGCGAAGCCTATAATGCCATCTTCGGTAGAGGTAACAGCACGGAAAGCATTTTCGAACTCGTCTATTGGAATTCAAACACTGCACTGGAAAACAAGGGCGTCGCTATCAGATATGGTAACTCCAAAACGTATCCAGGTTATGTGAAAGCTTCCGACTTTGTGGGTGGCGACGTAAAGGATGCTACGTTTGAAGTGTTCCGCGACCAGTACGACACCCGCTACTACGAGAACATGCATGCATCGGGTTCCAGCTTCGGCATCAACAAGTATGCCACACAGACGGTGCTTGTCACTCCCGCAAGCAATGCCGTGAATGCCTCCTATGGTTCTTTGTGGCCTGAAAACTACTGCCATGCCAACTGGATTATCTATCGTCTGTCTGACGTCATGCTGATGAAGGCTGAGGCTCTGACGGAGATGATCAACGAGTCAGATTCTACTGAAATGGGCAAGGCCTACAACGACACGCTGGCCTCGCAGGTGATGACCATCGTCAATGCCGTCAACAAACGCTCCAGCTGCTCCAGCAGCTACAAGGAAATAGAACGTCCTGAGACGAAGCGCGACCTGCAAAACCTTGTGATGACAGAACGTCAGCGCGAACTGATGTTCGAAGGCAAGCGTTGGTTCGACCTCGTGCGTCGTTCGCTCCGCGAAAACAGCACCAGCTACCTGACCCAGATGGCCAGCCGTAAGGCAACGGCCAATACGGGTGCAAGCAGTAAACTCTCGCGTATTGATGCCATCTTCTGGCCTTATAACATCGACGAACTGAAGGTGAACTCCAGCCTTGTTCAGAATCCTGCCTTTGGTAGTGGTGAGAACAATTCCTACGAGCACACCGGAAAATAGGTCGGAACATGATTAGATAATAATAGAAATAAGAAAGGAAATATTATGGATAAGAAATTTAGATATAGCCTGTTGGTGCTGTTCGTAGCAGCAATGTTTGGCTCGTTGGCAAGTTGTTCTGATGAGCCGGATGCCTCCAACTACTATACCTTCACTGGGAAGATGATGAGCGAATACCTCTATGAGCATGAGGAATTCAGCGAATTTACTACCATCGTGGAGCGTGCCGGTATGATGGATCTGCTGGCTACCTATGGTGCCTATACTTGTTTCCCGCCTACCAACGAGGCCGTGAAGACCTTCCTGCAGGGCCGTGGACTCAGTTCCGTCAGCGAACTCTCTGATGCCGACTGCGACACCATTGCCCGCACCCATCTGGTGGGGAATATGTATGCTACTTCCGAGATGAACGACGGCGTGCTGACAACACCTAACATGAACCGCCGTTATCTTGAGATCACGCACGAACTCGACGAGAACGACAATGCTGTTGTCTTCCTGAACCGTTCGGGACACATCATCTTCACCATGCAGGACGACTCGGTGGAGAATGGTATCATGCAGCCCATTAACGTGGTGCTGGAGAGCAGCAACCGCATGTTGCCCGACATCATGCGCCAGAACTCAAAAATTTCTCTCTTCAACGAGGCCCTGCGCCTGACTGGCCTGGCCGACACTCTGTATAAGTTCCGTGAAGAGTGGAATCCGAAAGAATGGCCGCGCTATAAGTATACGTCGCATGTCAACGAAGAGACGGCTACAGTGCCTGATGAGAAGAAGTTCGGATTCACAGCTTTCGTGCCTACTGACTCCATCCTGGCAGAGAAATATGGCATCTACTCCATCAACGACCTCTACCGGAAGGCTTGCGAAATCTACGATGTCACCTATCCTGAAGATGCCACGGCTGAGTATCACGGACTGGAGTCGGCTACCAATCGCCGCAATCCGCTGAATCGTCTCGTTGCCTATCATATCCTGACACGCGACGTCATCGGTTGGAACTATCTTACTCCGCTGAACGACATCGGCATCGTGACGACCGAAATGAATCCCGAAGACTGGTATGAGACGCTCCTGCCCTTCACCATGATGAAATTCGAGCGTCTGACCGTGCGCCGTTACGCTGGCAGCAGCCCTATCGGACAACGCTACATCAACCGCCGCTACGACGAGGACTTCTCGATTCCCGGCGCACGTATCTTTGCCACCGTGGAGAAAGAGTATGAGCAGTCGGGCCTGAATGGTCGCTACTTCTATGTGGACGACCTGCTGGCTTTCGATGAGCAGACACGTGACATCGTGCACAACTGCCGTATCCGTATGGACATCTCGACCATCTTCCCGGAGATGATGACGCTGGGCATTCGCCAGAATGGTGATCCCAGGAAGCAGGATCCTCGCTTCGATGAGACAGCCAAGTATGGCCGTAACTACTACTTCCCCGACGGATTCCTGAAGAATGTACACGTGACCAGCTCGGGTGGCTACTTCGTCTATCGCCGTCCCCATAACTACTACGACTCTTACGAGGGCGACGAGATGAACCTCTTCGAGAATTTCGATATTACCTTCAAACTGCCTCCTGTTCCCTATGAAGGCGAGTGGCAGGTGCGCATGGGATATGCACAGGAGCCCACACGCGGTATTGCCCAGTTCTATCTGGACGGAAAGCCGCAGGGCATTCCTCTCGACATGACCGTGCCTCTGAGCGACGCTAAGATTCTGGGTGCAGCTTGGCCTTCGTCCGACAAGTTCCTGGATTGGGTGAACAAGAACAACTACGAGGAACTGTCTAACGACCAGAAGGCGTTGAAGAACAAGGGCTACTATCGTGGTGCACTGGGTGGTCAGCGCTATAGTGGTGAGAACAATGCCGCTCCGTTCGTGCGCTTTGCCGTTCAGCAGCAGACCTTCCGCCGCGTCATCTACACGGGTCACCTGACAGCCGACGAAGACCACTATCTGCGCATCCGCTGTGTGTCGGCCAAGCAGGGTAATAAGAATGAGTTCATGCTCGACTACTTCGAACTGGTGCCGAAGAGTGTCTACGGTGTCACCGACGAAGGTCAGATTGAGAACATGCTCTAAGAGTATCGTTTGAGAGAATTGTTTCATCAAAATGACGTAAAGAAATGAAAATCAAGAATATAATAAAAGTGCAAGCAGCAGCTGCCATCGCTGTGGTGGCAGCCCTGTGCTGCACTTCGTGTAATGACGACTGGAACGAGCACTATGATGCTGGTTCGGTCGATAGCGGTACGTTGTGGAGTGCCATCTCAGCCCAAAGCAATGTCAGCAACTTTGCCAATGTGGTCAAGGCTTGCGGCTATGATGCCGTGCTCAATGGCAGCCAGACCTTCTCGGTGTTTGCTCCTACCAACGATGTGTTCTCATCGGCCCAGGCCGACAGCCTGATTGCTGTTTTCAACGCTCAGAAAGCTGCCGGTGTGAAGTCCGACGACAATACGGTGGTAAGGCAGTTCCTGCAGAATCACATTGCCCTCTACAATCATCCTGTTTCCAGCCTGTCAAACGACTCGGTGACGATGATGAATGGAAAATACGAAGTGCTTACTCCCAATGCCATTGGCAGCAGCAACCTGCTGACGACCAACGCACTCTACAGCAATGGTGTGCTGTTCACGGTGGGCAAGCAGATATCTTATTTCCCGAATGTCTATGAGTATCTCGGACTCGACGCGCAGACCGACAGCGTCTATCAGTTCCTCACGTCGTTCAACAAGTACGAGATTAATGAGAGCAAGAGTGTTCCGGGCGACATCGTTGATGGCCACACGGTCTATCTGGATTCTGTGATGAATGTCAGCAACGTCCTGTTCAATCAGCTCGGTCTCCTGAATTCTGAGGACAGCACCTACTGGATGATTGCTCCCACCAATGCCGAATGGACAAGGATGGTAGAGGAGTACACACCTTATTTTAATTATGATGCAAAGGTGAAGCAACGCGACTCGTTGCAGTTTGTGAACAGCCGTCTGGCTATCTTGGGCGGAACGGTCTTCAGCCGCACGATCAATCCCGATGAGGCTTTCCGCGATTCAGCTGTGTCGACAAGTGCCAACAGCTATCTGGTTCGTCGCATGCTCGACCTCGATCCTTACTACGTCTACTACCGTCCGTTCGACAATGGCGGTGTCTTCAGCGGCACCGAGAGCGTGGTCTGCAGTAATGGTGAAGTCCGGAAGGCTGCCAACTTTGGCGTGAGCAAGTTCAAGTCTTTCATGCAGACCATCAAGGTTGAGGCCGAGTCCGTACGCAATCAGGACTCCATCGTCTATGCTGTCGACCCGCTGACCGTACGCGAGGTGACAACCGACAATCCGTTCTACGACAAGGTGTCGGGCAACAGCTTCGTGGAAATCATTCCTGAGACGGCAGGTTCGCGTCCTGAAGTCTACTTCAGCATACCTGGTGTCATGGCGAATATTCCCTATGATGTCTATGCCGTGTTTGTACCGGTGCTGGCTTATGACACGTTGGCTGTCGAAGAGGCAACCCGTCCCAACCTCATCCGTTCCTCTTTCTGGTATAACGACAAGAATGGTGCGGGGGCATCTACGAAGTTCATGGGTGCTCAGCCCACGGATCCTTCCAAGGTAGACACTCTCTTGCTGGCTAAGGATTTCGTTTTCCCGACCTGTTCTTATGGTCTTACGGATCCTCAGGTGAGAGTTCAGCTCATCTCCCGTGTCAGTGCATCGCAGACTGCTACGCACACCAACACCATCCGTTTGGACTGTATCATTCTGAAACCTCATGACGTTGAGGCCACCAATGATCAAGACGAAAACTAATTACTCGAATCTTTTAGAACTATAACGCAATGAAGAAATATATTTTATATTGCTTGGCTTTTCTGCTTTTCGGTGCTCTCCCCGCTTCGGCACAGGACGACGACAGCGACATGCTGGATGCTCCTAAGAAGGTGAAGACGGTGAAACCGCAGAAACAGTATCCCACGCGTGTCGTCAAAGGCCGCGTCCTGCATGCGGCGTCGAAGGCTCCCGTGTCAGGTGCAATGGTTCGCACGGCTGAGGTGGATGGATACAGTGCACTCTCGCACAGTGACGGTACTTTCGAAATCAAGGTGCCTCTGTTTGCTACGTCGCTTCAGGTGACGGCCCCTAACTGCAATCTTGTGAAGGTGGGCCTGCTGAACGACGAACAGCAACGCGACATCCTGCTCTATCCTTCGACGTTCTCGTCAGAGTATACCGAACTTACGAATGTCACCTCCGACGAGTCGGCTTCCGACTTCCGTTTCTCGAATGCCGTGTCAATCGAGGAGGAAATCCAGAAGCACCTCGGTGCCGATGTCCATACAATCAGCCGTAGTGGCATGCCCGGCATTGGTAGCGTGATGTTCATGAATGGTCTCAACTCGCTGAACATCAATGCCCAGCCGCTCATCGTCGTCGATGGCGTCATCTTCGACCAGCAGTATGGCCGTTCGACGCTGCACGATGGTTTCTACAACAACATCCTGTCGAACATCAGTCCTACAGACATCGAGAATATCACCGTCATGCGCAATGGTACGGCTCTTTATGGTGCCAAGGGTGCCAATGGTGTCATCCTTATCAATACGCGCCGCAACCACAGTATGGCTACCCGTATCACGGCCAGCCTGTCAGGTGGCGTCAGCCTCGAGCCGAAGTTCATCGACATGATGGATGCCAGCCAGTACAAGAGCTATGCCTCCGACCTGTTGCAGACCACGACGACGACCATCAAGGACTTTAAGTTCCTGAACGAGAATCCCAATTATTACTACTATCCTCAGTATCATAATAATACGGATTGGAAGGACCAGGTCTACCATACAGCTATCACCCAGAACTATAGTATCAACGTCGAGGGTGGTGACGATGTGGCCGACTATAACCTCTCGCTGGGTTACGTCAACAACCAGAGCACGCTGAAGTATAATTCGATGAATCGTGTGAATATTCGCTTCAACACCGATATTCGTCTGACCGAAAAGTTCGGCATCCGCTTCGATGCATCGTTTGCCAACCAGACCCGCAACATCCGCAACGATGGCGCTCCCGAGAACTATACCGAGGGCACGCCCACGTCGCCTGCATTCCTGGCCTATGCAAAGAGCCCGATGCTCAGCCCCTATGCCTATGCCAATGGCGTTCTCTCCAATAGCTATCTCGACATCCTTGACGAGAGCTATCTTGACGAGGCACTGGCCGACTACACCAACTACAACTACAAACTGGCCAACCCCGTTGCACTGAACGAGTATTCGGAGGCTGAAAACAAAAACCGCTTTGAGAACTCGATGATCAATCTGGCCGTCACGCCTAAGTTCCAGTTCAACAAGCACCTCTCGCTGAGCGAGCACTTCAGCTACAACCTCGTGAACACTAACGAAAAGCTGTATATCCCGCTGAATGGCGTGCCCGCTTACTACGTGTCGAGCGTAAATGCCTATCGTGAGAACGAGGCTCGTTCGCTGGCTTCGAAGCAGAACTCCGTGATGAGCGACACGCGCATCGACTGGAACAACCGCTATGCAGCCCACTACGTCCACCTCTTCGGTGGTGCCCGCATCAACTGGGAGAACTACACGCTGAACTCGCAGCTCGGTTACAACACTGGTAACGACAAGACGCCGTTCATCAGTTCGTCGCTGCTCAACGCCCAGACCTTCGGCAACAACGACAACTGGAACTCCATCGCTTGGTATGCCCAGGCCGAATACAACTATCTGCAGCGTTACTACCTGCAGGCCAACCTCACGGCTGAGGCTTCGTCGCGCTTCGGTAACGATGCCGACAACTCGCTGAAGGCTTTCGGTGTGGCATGGGGCATCTTCCCTGGTGTTCAGGCTTCTTGGGTCATGAGCAACGAACCGTGGTTTGCCCGCGTGCGTGGCATCGACTACCTGCGCCTGACAGCCGGTTACGACGTGAGCGGTAACGACGACATCGACTATTACGCTGCACGCAGCTATTTCCGTGCCAGTCAGTTCCTGGAGGCCATCGCAGGTCTCACCTTCGAGAACATTGGTAATACCAACCTGCAGTGGGAGACCACGAAGCGTTTCAATGCCGGACTGGAGGCCAACTTCTTCAACAACCGACTGAACCTTCACTTCAACTACTTCCGTAGCAACACCGACCACCTGCTGACCTTCCAGACGCTGGGATTCCTCTCTGGTCTGGAGCGCAACTGGAGCAACGGCGGTTCGCTGCGCAACGAAGGCTTCGACATCTCTGTGGTTGGAAAGGTGCTCGCCCTGAAGGACTTCCAGTGGGAACTCGGTGCCAGCATGGGCCACTACGTCAACAAGGTCTCGAAACTGTCTGACAATCAGCAGTTCCTCGAGAACGAGGTCTATGGTGCCACCATCCGCACAGAAATAGGCAATCCTGCCAATATGTTCTATGGCTATAAGACTCTGGGCGTGTTCGCCACCAGCGAGCAGGCTGCCGAATCCGGTCTGTATATCATGGCTCCGAATGGCATTGACCACCTTTATTTTGATGCTGGCGACATGATCTTCGCCGACCTGAATGGCGACCATCAGATCACCGCTGCCGACCGTACGTTCATCGGCGATCCCAATCCCGATATCTATGGTAACATCTTCACCTCTCTGGCCTACAAGCGCTTTAAGCTCGACATCAACTTCAACTACAGCCTCGGCAACGATGTTTATAACTACATGCGTAGTCAGCTCGAGGGCGGCAGCCGCTTCCTCAACCAGACCTCCGCTATGACACGCCGCTGGCAGACCGAGGGACAGCAGACCGACATCCCCAGAGCCTCCTTCCAGGATCCCATGGGTAACAGCCGCTTCAGCGATCGTTGGATAGAGGATGGCAGCTATCTGAAGCTGAAGACCGTGACCCTCAGCTACACGCTCCCCATGCACTCCACGTTCCTTCAGGGATTCCAGTTCTGGATTCAGGCCAACAACCTGCTGACCTTCTCCAAGTATCTGGGCTCTGATCCGGAGTTCTCCATGACCTCTAACGTCATTGGTCAGGGCATCGACCTCGGTCGCCTGCCGCTCAGCCGCAGCATCGTAGCTGGTGTGAAGATCAACTTGTAAAGGTAAAATAGTAAAAAATAAATATAGTAAAGAAATGAAAACGAAGTATTTTTCTTATATCATAAAAGGAGCAAAAGGCTTGTTACCCATTTACCTTTTTACCCTTTTACCTTTGTTCGTCTCTTGCAGCGATTTTCTTGATCAGGAATCAGAGAACGTCATCTATGCTGACAAGGATCACCTTGGAAATGCTACTGATACCATCTATTCCGTAACGGGCATCATGAACAAGCTGCAGGTGATTGCCGACCGCACCATCCTGCTGGGTGAGATGCGTGGCGACCTGGTGGACATCAACTCCAACACGCCTGCTGACCTGCGCGATGTGGCATTGTTCAACATCGGCGACGAGAACGCCTACAATTCTCCGCGCGACTACTATGCCATCATCAACAACTGCAACTACTTCCTGGCCAAAGCCGACACGGCTCTGCGCAACAACCGCAATGAATTTATTTTCATGAAGGAGTATGCTGCCGTGAAGGCATTCCGCGCCTGGACTTATCTGCAGCTGGTGCTTAACTACGGCTCCGTGCCCTTTGTGACAGAGCCCATTCTCAGCAAGGCTGAGTCTGAAAAGGACTATCCGATGTACGACATCAAGGCTGTCTGCAACTACTTCATTCAGGACATCGCGCCCTATGCCACCATCGAGACTCCTTCCTATGGCAGCATCCGTAACACCGACTCTAAGTTGTTTTATTTCCCCATCTACGTCTTGCTGGGCGACCTGAACCTCTGGGCCGGCAACTACAAGGAGGCAGCCTTGGCCTACTACAACTATCTGAGCACCCGCAACGGTGTGAACACGGCCTACACGCTGGGTACCAACAGCGTACGCTGGTCGAGAAACGACGTCCACTGGATGTCGTGGTCTGACTCTTGGTCGCTCAATTCGTTCGACTCTGAGCGCTATGGTGCCAACAGCGAACTCATCACCATGATTCCTGGCGACTCCATCCCCTCTGAGGGCAACTACAGTCAGTTGCGCAATCTCTTCAACACGAACAATGACAATGAGTTTAAGTCGTCGATTGTTCCCTCGCAGAGCATCATCGACCTCTCGGCAGCCCAGAAGTATTGCCATATCACTAGTTCGGGCGACGTGGTCTATGCACCTCAGAACCTGGACAACTACGAGTCGGGCGACATGCGCCTCTGCCGTGCCTGGTCGAATAGCGACGGTGCCATTATCAGACAGTCGGGTTCATCGTCACGCATCAAGTATTCCTCGTTTGCCAAGTACAGCACGCGCAATGTCCACGTTTACCGTCGCACGATGGTATACCTGCGTCTGGCCGAGGCCCTCAACCGCGCCGGCTATCCGCGCTTTGCCTTCCAGTTCCTGAAGACGGGTGTCAACAACAGCATCATCGAAGAGTATGTGCTGCCTTACTATCCCGCCGACGAGGAGTGGCTCCGACAGTTCGACTTCCCCAACCTACTTTATGTGTTGGAGACTCAGAACTCTCAGACTACCGAGAACACCACGGGCATCCACTCTCACGGTTCGGGCTTCACGACGTTCAATGAGTATTACGTCATGCCCGACGATACGCTGCTGACCGATCAGCAGGAACGCCTGCAGTATCAGATGGAGCGGGTGGAAGACCTCATCATGGACGAGGAGGCTCTGGAGTTTGCATTCGAAGGCCACCGCTTCTACGACCTTATGCGCATTGCTCTGCGTCGCAACGATCCCGGCTATCTGGCCAAACGCATCTACCAGCGTCGCGGTGCCGGCAAGACCGATGAGATGCAGTCACTCATCAAGGCCGACCTCACCGACAGCCACACTTGGTTCCTCAACTGGCAGGGCAAGATCGGACTCGGCAACTAATCTGATTTTCAACATCGTAAACTGTGGATGAGACTATGCCAACGCTGTTTTCTGCTGTACTGGCGTGTTATACTGATAGGCCGGAAAACAGCCGTCGGCACAGTCTCATCCTTTTCTTTATATTTTTAGTAACAATGCGAAAGACGCTTTCCTTTATTCTGCTTCTTTTGTCGCTCCATGCCGTGGCACAAAAGAAAATCTACATTCCCGAGGACCTGCGGGGCATGAACCTGAACGATACGGCCTCTCAGTGGTGCTACCAGCGGTCGGCCCAGACCGACAACCTGATCTTTTTCTGGGAACGCGGATTCGGCGACGACCTCCAGAATCCGCCTTCTCTTGAGGGCAACCCCATGCACTTCGACCTGCAGAATCTCCAGGATAGGGTAGAGGGATTCTATCATTTCTTCCGCGATACGCTGAAGTTCACGCTCCCTGGCTCGAAGGCCGACCATTATAAGATGATGGTCATGGTCATGTATTCGCTGGAGGGCACAGCCTACGGCGGTACCTACGACAACTATATAGGTGCTCTCTGGGTGGCTCCCAACCGCATCCAGGACCGTAAGCTGAACTGTCTGGCCCACGAACTGGGCCATTCCTTCCAGTCGCAGGTCATGGCCGACTCGGTGGGTGAGGCGTGGGGAGGCTCCGGCTTCTTCGAGATGACGTCGCAGTGGATGCTCTGGCAGGTGAATCCCGACTGGGTGAAGGACGAGCAATACCACTTCGATGCGTTTAAGACGCTCACCCACAAGGCCTATCTGGCCATGGACAACATCTACCATTCGCCCTACGTCATCCAGTGGTGGAGCGACCTGCGCGGCAAGACCGCCATCGGCGACCTCTACAGGGCTGGCCGTATCGGCGAAGATCCCGTCGTGACCTACAAACGCCTCTATGGACTGTCGCAGCAGCAGTTCTGCGACGAGACGTTCCGCGGCTACCAGCACTTGGTGAACTTCGACTTCCAGCATGCCCGCAAGGAGACGCGTCCCTATGCCTGCACCTTCACATGTCCACTCGACACGCTCGAGGATGGCTGGATGCGCCCCGTCAATCTGCCTGAGCAGTATGGCTTTAACGCTATTCCGCTGCCCGTGGCCCAGACCACGCGCATAGAACTCGTCGGCGACAGACTCCGCTATGGCTTCGTAGGAGTGACCACTGACGGCGAGTCGGTCTATGGCGAGATGAACAAGCCTGTGTTCAAGGCTCCCAAAGGGAAAAAACTTCAGAAACTGTACTTGGTGGTCATGGGCGCTCCCAAGGAGCACCAGCTGCCGCAGTATGGCCGGCGCCATCGCGGTGCCGCCGAGAGCCGGCCTACGGTTTTCCCCTATCAGTTCCGTTTGAAGTAATTGTCAGTTACGTTTAAGGTCATCGTCAGTTCCGTTTGAAAACATTGCCAGCTCTCCATCCCATGACTACGAACCGTCTGCATTTCCGCTTCTCGGCAGCCTGCCTTCAACGATATGTGACAGTCCTGCTGTTCAGTCTCTTTGCGGCAGCACCGCTTGGCGCCGTCGAGGATGTGCGCTTTCGGAATATTACGATGGAAGACGGCTTGCACTCGAACACGGTTCGTAACATCGTACAGGACCGGTATGGGTTCATCTGGATGGGCTCCGACAACGGCCTCTCGCGCTACGATGGCCATGAGATTCGTTCGTTCCACATTCTTGATAACGGCCTCGACCAGTATGTGTCAGCCCTGCTAGCGGTCTCCGACGGTCTCTACGTGGGCACCTCTCAGGGGGTGTGGTTTTTCGACTTCCGAACAGAGAGTTTCCAACGCATCGTCAGCCAACTGAATGCGACAGTGTTCTCCTTTGCTGCCGACCGCGACAGCAATATCTGGATAGCGGCTCAGGGCGGCATCGTCAGTTGCTATCATCCTTCCACCCGGCAGTCGCAACAGTATGTCATCAAGGGGTGGGAGAACCTGCAGCCAGGCATCTTCGTCGATGCCAACAACCAGGTCTGGCTCTTTTGTGGCAGACAGTCCGAGATGCTGATGCGCTTCAACAAGGCCACCTCGCAGTTCCAGCTGGTGCCGCTTCAGAATGCTCCTGCCGACATGGGCTGCTACGCGATGACGCAGACCCACGACGGTCGCCTCTGGATGGGCACGTGGTCCTCGGGCTTGCTGCTCCTCGACGAGAGTGGGCGTTTGGAGACTGTGCTTCCCGTCGTGTCGGGGGTGGGCAACCATATCCATGCGTTGTATGAAATCTCCCCCGACCGACTGCTCATCTGCTGCGACGCCGGACTCGTCGACTTGAATCCCCATGATCGCACGTGGCGACTCATTGCCGATCCCGACGATATGGGCTCCATCAATAATCGCTTTGTCTATTCGGCCATCAGCGATACCGAGGGAGGTCTGTGGTTCTCCACGTTCTACGGCGGTGTCAACTATGTGTCGCCTGTTTCAGAGCGCTTCACCTCATTCCAGAACCATGCTGGTCAGCGCGGACTGCAAGGTAATGTGATCAGTCGCTTCTGCGAGGATGCCCGTGGGCGCATCTGGATAGCATCCGACGACGGCGGACTGAACTGCCTGCAGGGTCGCAATTCAGACGAATTCATCGATTTCCCCGCGCGCCAGCAGTTCTCGCATCTCAACATCCATGCCCTCTGCATCGACGGCGACGAACTCTGGATAGGCACCTATGCCGGCGGTATCTACCGCATGAATGTGAACAACGGCCAGACTGTCCATTATGGCAATGCACAAGGCCTGACGGGCAACAGCTGCTATTCGCTCTTCCGCGACAGCAGCGGGCGCATTTGGGCCGGCACGATGAACGACCTCTGTCTGTTCGATGCATCGGCTGGGCAGTTCCGTCTGGTGAAGCATATCGGGGCACTTGTCATCGATATCGACGAGGATGCCGCAGGGCACCTCTGGCTCTCCACACAGGGTGCTGGTCTCTGGCGATGCGACCGTACAGCCAAGAACTGGCACAAATACAATCCTCTTGCTCAGGTCAACAACGTCTGCATAGCTTCCGACAAACGCGTTTGGGTGGCCATGCAGAGTGGACTCCATTATTACGATGCCAGTGCCGACAGCCTCGTCACGGTGAAACTCGATTTGCCGGTGTCTGATATCAACTGTATTGTTGAGGATGCCGACTTCCTCTGGTTGTCAACGACGAAGGGCCTTGTCCGCTACGACATGCACCGCGATATCCTCATCTTCAACCGCTACGACGGACTTGTGTGCGAGCAGTTCCAGCCTAACTCCGGACTGAAGGCATCCGATGGGCGCATTTTCTTCGGCGGTGCCCGTGGCTTCAATGCTTTCTATCCCTACCAGATCAAGGTGAACACGCTGCCGCCCGCCATCTTCATCACGGGATTACACGTCTATAATCAGTATATTCCTGTGGGCGACAAGCGCCTGCCGGAGTCGCTGAGCCATCTCAAGAAACTCGACCTTTCTTACGGCGACGACTTCTTCACCCTTTCCTTTGCGGCGTTGAGCTATTGTTCGCCAGAGAAGAACCAGTATGCCTACATGCTGGAGGGCTTCGACAAGGATTGGATCTATTGCGGCAACCGCCATGAGGCCACCTACACCAACATTCCCTCCGGCACCTACACCTTCCGCGTGAAGGCCACCAACAACGATGGCTTCTGGAGCGAACAGGAGGCCACGCTGCGCATCGTCGTTCATCCGCCGTTCTGGCTGGCGTGGTGGGCCAAGCTGCTCTATGCCATTCTGATTGTTGCTGCCGTCTGGCTGCTGCTGCAATACAGACTTCGCAAGGCTGAGCGGCGCCATCAGGAGGAGATGCAACGGCTCAACGAACAGGCGGCGGCCGAAGTGCGCGACGCCCGTCTGCGCTTCTTCACGATGATAGCCCACGAGATACGCACTCCCGTGTCGCTCATCATTGGTCCGCTGGAAACGTTGAAGCAAAATGCCGCCCAGTTCACCGCCAACGGAGCTGCCCAGAACTGGAACGGGGCACTTCGCATCCTCGACCGCAATGCCCAGCGACTGCTTTCGCTCGTCAATCAGTTGCTCGACTTCAGCAAGGTGCAGCAGGAGGGCATGCAGATGCACTTCACGTTGCAGAACATTGCCAACATCATGCAGTCGGTGGCAGAGCGCTTTGAACCCACGTTGCATAAGAAAGGTATTCAGTTCTCAGTGAAATATCCGGCGGCCGATTTCGTGGCAATGGTCGACGGCGAAGGACTCACAAAGGTCATCAGCAATCTCATGACCAATGCCTCCAAGTATACCAAGAGCAGTGTCTCGTTACTCTGCCATGTAGCAGCCGACGGCAAGCAGTTCAGCATTGTCGTCGAAGACGACGGCATCGGCATCAGCGAGGCCGATCAGGAGAAAATCTTCAATGCCTTCTATCAGGCGCGCGACAACAAACCTGGCACGGGCATCGGCCTCTCCATTGTGAAAACCATCGTCGACCAGCATCATGGCGAGGTGGGGGTGCGCTCTCAGGTGGGACAAGGCTCGCGCTTTATCGTCACCCTGCCCGTCGAACAGGAGGTGGTCGATTCTCCTGCTTCTCCTTCGGCCCGTGACGTTCCTCCTGCCGTAGCCCCCGTGGCTCCAGCGACCACACAGGTGGAGGACAAGGACGACACGACGCCGTCGGTGCTCATCGTCGAGGACGATGCCGACATGCTGTCGTTCCTCTCCAGCCATTTCGCCCGCCACTACACGGTGTTCACGGCGACCAATGGCCACGAGGGACTCTCTATGCTGCGCACCCGTGCGGTATCGCTGATTGTCAGCGACTGGATGATGCCGGAGATGGATGGTGCGGAGTTCTGCCAGCGGGTGCGCGCCGACCGCGACACCAGCCATATCCCGCTCATCATGCTCACCGCCAAGACCGACGACGAGTCGAAGGCGCAGAGCATGGAACTCGGTGCCGATGTCTTCATCGAGAAACCATTCTCCATGAAGTATCTCGACGCCTGTATCCGCAATCTCATCGAGCGTCGCCGCAACCTGATGCGACGCTTCTCCGAACACCCCGAGGAAGGCATCGAACCGCTGGCTGGCAATAGCATCGACAATGAATTCCTCGTGCGCATGAATCAAATCATCGAGGAGAACCTGGGCAATGCCGATCTTTCGGTCAACTTCCTGGCCGAGCAACTCAACATCAGTCGCAGCGGCCTCTTCTCGAAAATTAAAGCCCTGACTGACGTCACTCCAAACGAAATGATTCAGGTGGTGCGCCTCAAGCGGGCAGCCCAACTGCTTGCCGAAGGCCAGTATCGCGTCAACGAGGTCTGCTATATGGTGGGCTTTAGCTCGCCGTCCTACTTCACGAAGTGCTTCCAGAAACAGTTTGGCAAGAAACCGGGTGAAATGATGAAATCTTAAAAAATATCCGAATATGAAAACAAATCAGTTCCATCACATTGTAACTCTGCCACAGCGTAACTTTGTCACTTTGTTACCTTGTTACTTTGTCACTTTGTTACTTTGTTCCTTTGTTTCAGCTTCGCCGTGTTTAGCTCAGGGCACTGTCGACGACTACAACCGTGCCTACTCGCTCTACGCGAAGTTCAATGCGCAGAACGTCTACCACTGGGCTCAGAACGTGCGGTGGGTCGACTCTACGCATGTCTTTCATTATTCTGTGCAAACACCTGAAGGACAACGCTTTATAGTGTTTGATGCAGATAAAAACTCGAAGCAGGAATACACGTCTGAGAAAGAGATGAACGAGGCCTTGGCTGCCATTCGTCCTGCCAGTAAGGAACGCCAGCACCGTTTTGGACCTCCCCCTATTGGAGGAGGCCAGAGGGGGACTACTCCCTTCCGCCAGCCGCAGCGCCACTGGATGGAGGTCGACGAGGAGCAGGAACAGCGTCTGGTCACTTCGCCCGATGGTAAACTCGAGGCTTGGATTGAAGGCTACAACGTGATAGTCCATCAGGTGGGACGTCCCTACAGTGAGAAGCTTCAGCTCACGCAGGATGGCACCATTGGCCATTACTATAGTAATCGTATTCTCTGGTCGCCCGACTCGCGCAAGATCTTCGTCTGCAAGCGCAAGGCGGTCGAGAAACGCTATGCCTACTATGTAGAGTCGTCGCCGCAGGATCAGTTGCAGCCCATCCTCCATAAACAGGAATATGCCAAGCCCGGCGACGACCTCCCGCAGTTCACACCTTATATATTCAACCTCAACCCCAGCCCCTCTCCAAAGGTAGAGGGGAGTGATGCCCCCCAGAATTTAGAAACTAGAAACTCAGAAACTAGAACCCTTCTCAACCCTTCTCACCCCCTAACTCCCCTCCCTTCACGGGAGGGGCTGGGGGTGGGTCTTCAGTACTCCCTCGATTGGTTCCAGTGGACACCCGACAGCCGCTATGTCACGATGGAATACAATCAGCGTGGACATAAGCTTTATCAGCTGCTGGCCATGGATGCAGAGACAGGTAAGCTCACCTCACTTGTCGAAGAGCGCTCCGAGAAGTTTGTCAACTACAATCGTATCTGGCGCCGTTGGCTTTCCGATGGCCGGCTGCTCTGGACGAGCGAGCGCGACAACTGGAATCACCTCTACCTCTACAGCCCGAAGGCAACTAAGAAGTCTAAGAAGCAAAGAGCCAAAGCAAGTCTTAGCCCCCTCCCTACGGGGGAGGGCCGGGGTGGGGCTTCTCCCTTTGAGGGCTGGGGTGGGGCCCCCATTACCCGTGGCTCTTGGTGTGTACGCGACATCCTGCATGTCGATGAGGCCAACGAGGTCATCTACTTCACAGCATCAGGCGTGCATCCCGATGAGGATCCGTACAATATTCATTACTTCACCGTTCGCTTCGATGGTACTGATTTCCAGGAACTTACGCCAGAACCGGGTAACCATCGCGCCCAATTCTCCTTTGACCGCCAGTACCTCGTCGACACCTATTCTGCTCCCGACAAGGCTCCTGTCACGGTGCTCCACGCCATCGGAAGTGCTCCCTCTCCTTCAGGAGAGGGTCGGGGTGAGGCTTCCTCTCTCATAGAGACCTCTGATCTCTCCCGCATCCTCGCCAACGGCTGGCAGGCCCCTGAGGTCTTCGTGACCCCAGGCCGCGATGGTACCACCCCCATGTGGGGCATCATCCAGCGTCCCACAAACTTCGACCCCTCGAAGAAATATCCTGTCATCGAGTATATCTACGCCGGTCCCGGCGATGCCTACACACCGAAGTCGTTCAATCCCTACAACTGGAATATGACATCGCTGGCCGAACTCGGTTTCATCGTCGTCCAGCTCGATGGCATGGGCACCTCGTGGCGCGGCAAAGCCTTCGAGGAGGTATGCTATAAGAACCTGAAGGATGCCGGCTTCCCTGACCGCAAGGCGTGGATTCGTGCTGCCGCCGCAAAATATCCCTACATGGATGCCGACAACGTGGGCATCTTCGGAGCTTCGGCAGGCGGACAGGAGTCCACCACAGCCGTCCTCCTGCATGGCGATTTCTATAAGGCTGCCTATTCCTCTTGCGGCTGCCACGACAACCGCATGGATAAGATTTGGTGGAACGAGCAGTGGATGGGCTATCCCGTCGACTCCTCTTACGTGGAGTGCAGCAATGTCTATCATGCCTCGAAGCTGGAGCGGCCGCTGATGCTCGTCGTCGGCGAACTCGACGACAACGTCGATCCCGCCAGCACCATGCAGGTGGCCGATGCCCTTATCCGTGCCGGCAAGGACTTTGAACTCGTCGTCCTCCCCGGTGTTCACCACACTATGGGCGAACGCTTCGGCGAGCACAAACGCTACGATTTCTTCGTGCGCCATCTGTTGGGCGTGGAGCCTCCGAAGTGGAGCGAGGTGAAGACGGAATAGTGCCATCGACACTCCAGACATCCAACATTTTGTAAAGCCGAGATTGCAAAAATGCCCAAAGGGCTGCAGTCTCGGCTTTGTTTTTGAGAGTTCTCGATAGAGAAAAGTCAAAATCTTTCAACTTTCAACTCATTACTCAAAACTTTTTAGTATCTTTGCAACCCGAATGGCGCATCATGCCGTTCTTTCACTTGTCGAAACATGTAAATCATCAGTAAATCGTCAATAAAAAATGTTTAAAAGTTTTACAGGATTTGATCTCGTTGAGGCTTACCACAAGGTACGCCACGAGAAGCGTTTCCATCCCAACAGAGTGTTTACAAAGTCGGCAGAGGCCATCTTTGTGCTTTTTGTCACGTTGCTGTTATGGAACCTGCCCTCATCGTTCTTTGGTATTGAAGGGCTGACCATCGTCCAGCAGCGCATCATCGCCATCTTCGCCTTCGCCACACTGATGTGGGTGCTCGAAGTGGTGCCGTCCTGGGCTACATCGGTGGCCATCATCGGTATGATGCTGCTCTTCACGAGCGACAGCGGTATTAAGTTCATGTGCGACCCCGAGAAGGTGGGCGACCTGCTCTCTTACAAGGGCATCATGGCTTGCTTTGCCGACCCGGTGATCATGCTGTTCATCGGCGGCTTCATTCTGGCCATCGCGGCTACGAAGACGGGGCTCGATGCCCAGCTGGCCAAGGCCCTGCTGAAGCCGTTCGGTACGAAGAGTGAGAACGTGCTGCTGGGCTTCCTGCTTATCACGGGTCTCTTCTCGATGTTCGTGTCCAACACCGCTACGGCCGCTATGATGCTGACGTTCCTCACGCCGGTGTTCAAGCAGTTGCCGCCCGAGGGAAAGGGCCGCATTTCCATGGCTCTGTCCATTCCTGTAGCTGCCAACCTCGGTGGTATGGGTACGCCCATCGGCACGCCGCCGAACACCATCGCCCTGAAGTACCTCAACGACCCTGAGGGACTGAACTTGAACCTCGGCTTTGGTGAGTGGATGGTGTTCATGTTCCCGCTCGTCATCGTGCTGCTGCTCATCAGCTGGTGGGTGCTGAAGACTGTCTTCCCCTTCTCGCAGAAGACGGTAGAACTGAAGATTGAGGGCGGCATGAAGAAGGACATCCGCACCTATATCGTCATCGTGACCTTCATCGTGACCGTGCTGCTCTGGCTCACCGATAAGCTCACGGGCATCAACTCCTATACCGTGGCTCTCATCCCGTTCGTGGTGTTTGCCCTGACGGGTGTCATCACGAAGTACGACCTCGAGGAAATCAACTGGTCGGTCATCTGGATGGTGGCTGGTGGCTTCGCACTGGGTTATGGTCTGAACGCATCGGGTCTGGCTGCCAACGCAGTGGAGAGCATCCCCTTCGGCGAGTTCTCGCCCGTGCTCATCCTGCTGCTCTCCGGCATCATCTGCTATGCCCTGTCGAATTTCATCTCGAACTCGGCTACGGCAGCGCTGCTCATGCCTATCCTCGCCTTCGTCTGTGGTGCTATGGGCGATAAGCTGGCTGCCATCGGCGGCACACCTACCGTGCTCATTGGTGTGGCCATTGCTGCATCCAGCGCCATGGTGCTGCCCATCTCGACACCGCCGAACGCACTGGCCTTCGCCACCAACCTCGTCAAGCAGAACGACATGGCAAAGATTGGTCTGATCATCGGTATTATCTCGATGGCGCTCGGCTATGGCGTGCTCTACTTCGTCGCCCAGCTGGGAATGATCTAATCGGCATTCTGAAAATATAGCAAGGTAAGAATCGCCATTCATCAGTGGCAGACATATAATTACAATGTCTGAACTGATGAATGACGATTTTTTTTCTTCTTTTTTCTTTGTTCGTTCGGAAATAATTTGTATTTTTGCAGTGTTATCATTGAATTATTAAAATCACACAAACTATAAAATCATTCTGAATGGAAACAAAAGAACAAGTTGCTGCCCAAAATGTGCAGCAGAAAGAAGCAAAATTCGATCGCAGACGTCACATCGTCGGTGCCTTCTTAGGTCCGATTTGTGCAATTTTGCTCTGGTTTCTTCCTTTTGAAGGACTCTCTAATGAAGCTCACCATCTGTTGGCCGTCATGTCGCTGGTGGCTATCTGGTGGATCACCGAGCCTGTTCCCATCCCCGTCACCTCCCTCATCGGTCCGACGCTGTGCGTTGTCATGGGCATCACCACGATGAAAGAGGCCTTCTCTGCCTTTGGCAATCCGATGATTTTCCTGTTCATGGGCGGATTCGTCATTGCGAAGGCTATGATGGTCAACGGCTTGGACAAGCGCATTGCCTATGGCATCATGTCGATGAAGTGGGTGGGCGACTCGCCTCGCCGCATCTTCCTCGCCATCGGTCTGGCGTGCATGATCTGCTCAGGCTGGATCAGCAACACCGCTACCTGTGCCATGATGTTCCCCATAGCGCTGGGTCTGCTCGAGGCTATTCGCGAGATGATGGCGGCCCGTGGTAAGATTATCGACCTGAAGAGCTATAAGTATGCCACCGGCCTGATGCTGATGACGGCTTATGCCTGCTCCATAGGTGGTGTGCTCACGCCCATCGGCACGCCCCCGAACATCATCATGCTCGGCTTCCTCGACGAACTGGCTCAACTCCACATTTCTTTCTTCCAGTGGATGATCTGGGGCTTCGTCGCTATGGTGTGCTATTTCGTAATCGCATATGTTGTCCTGTGGCGCATGTTCCCCGCAGATATCAACCATATCGAGGGCGCCCGTGAACTGATTGAAGAAAAGGTAAAGAGCCTGGGCAAGTGGACCATCGCCCAGAAGAACACCCTTTTCGCCTTCCTCGTGGCCGTTGTCCTTTGGGTGACACCGGGTATCTTGAGTATTACCGCCGGTTCCGACAGCGAAGTCCTGAAGACCTACAACCACATCCTGCCTGAGTCGGCAGTGGCTATGGTGGGTGCCCTGTTGCTGTTCTTCCTGCCGGTTGACAAGACTCTGAAGAAGACCACGCTCGACTGGCGCGAGGCTGTCAGCGGCATCGACTGGGGAACGCTGTTACTCTTCGGTGGTGGACTGGCTATGGGTGGCATGATGTATAGCACTGGCCTCTCTGCCTGGATTGGCGACCTGATCGTTTCAAGCCTCGGTGGCAACCCGTCAGAATTTATGTTTGTCGCCGTCTTCTGTGTCATGGCATTGCTGCTCTCTGAGCTGACTTCCCACACGGCAGCCACCAATATGATTGGCCCGTTGGCCATTGGTGCAGCCCTGTCGGCAGGCTTTAGCCCCATCCCCGTGGCTGTGGGTATCGCCCTGTCGTCGTCGCTCGGCTTCATGATGCCTGTCTCCACACCGCCGAATGCCATCGTCTACGCGTCGGGCTATGTGCCCATCACGAAGATGATCAAGTCGGGTGTCATCATCGACTTCATCGGCATCCTCTGTATCACCATCCCCATCGTGCTCTTACTCGTCAAGGCCATCATGGGAGTGTAGTTAATTGAAAATTGAAAATAAAAAGGTAAGAAGCCCGCAGGTTTCTTACCTTTTTTCATTATTCCCATTTTTTCCCTTTATTCCCTTTATTCCCATTATTCCCATTATTCCCATTATTCCCATTATTTCCCATTATTTCCCATTATTTCCCATAAAAAACTCAAATCTCTCAACTCTCAACACTCAACTCTCAACTTTTTTCATTACCTTTGCACCCGCAATCGGTTCGCAACCCCCATGGTGGGCGAGCGATGAAAAGGGAATCAGGTGGAAGTCCTGAACAGTCCCGCTGCTGTGAGCAGCCCTTATCCGAGAGCCGAACACAATGCCACTGAGGTGAGAGGTTTCAATTTTCGAGTTTCAGGTTTCAAGTTACTTTGTTACCTTGTTACCTTGTTACTTTGTTACCTTGAACAATTCCTTGGGAAGGCGTTCGCGCTCGGGCTGTAAGTCAGAAGACCTGCCATTGTCGCGCCACTGCGCGTTCCTATGCCCTCGATCGAAGGGAAGGGGAAAAACAGTATAGGCAAATTGGTGGAAAGTGAATAGAGAAGAGTGGGGCGCAAGCTGCTTGCGCTGCTTTTTCAGCATGTTCATGTCGTTCGTGGCCCTCACCGCCGTGGCCCAGAACGATAGTACGCTGCAGTCGGTACAGGAACTGCAGCGCGTCGATGTCGTGGCCGAGCGGCAGGTCAGCCCCTTGCGGGCCTCCGTTCCCGTTCAGCGTATCGACCGCGACCGCATGCTCCGCCTTGGCCTCCACACCATCCCCGATGCCCTCCGCCACATGGCGGGCATCACCCTTCGCGACTACGGTGGGGCAGGGGGGATGAAGACGGTTTCCGTGCGCGGCATCGGAGCCCGCCACACCGCCGTAGTCTACGACGGCATCGCTCTTTCCGACTGCCAGACAGGCGAGATCGACCTCTCCCGCTACTCGCTTGACCAACTCTCCACCGTTGCCCTCGTCATAGGCGACAACGACGACATCTTCCAGCCTGCCCGCAATCAGGCGGCAGCTGCCACGCTATATTTGGAGACCGACAACAGACCCACCCCCCAGCCCCTCCCTGTGAGGGAGGGGAGTAATTACTCTCCAGAAGTTCTTTCTCCGCTTCGCTACGAAAGCGTCGCTTCGCGCCGAGCGCAAGAAGTTCAAGGAGTTCAAGAAGAAATGCATATTACTCCCCTCCCTCACAGGGAGGGGCTGGGGGGTGGGTCTCTTTCTCTCGGCTCCTTCGGCCTTGTCAACCCCTCCCTTCGCCTCAATACCCCTCCCTACGGGGGAGGGGATAGGGGTGGGGCTTCTCCATTTGGGAGCAGAGATAGGGTTGGGGCTTCTCTCTTTGCCGATTACTTTCATGCCGACAACGACTATCCCTTCACGCTACACAATGTCTCCCTCACCACCCGTGAGCGCCGCACGAACAGTCGTATGAACAGCGGACGTGCCGAACTCAACTTCAACTGGCAACCGAACATCCACAATACGCTCTCGGCGAAGGCCTACTACTACAACAACTACCGCCGTCTGCCGGGCATCGTCCACTACTACACCAACGAAAACCATGAGCGCCTTGTCGACCAGAATGCTTTCGGCCAGCTCTCCCTTCGTTCACAACTCTCCAGTCAGTGGGCCCTGCTTGCTCATGCCAAATACAACTGGGCTGCCACCGACTATCAGAACCGCACGCCTGGAAGCGGACTCGGCGATGCTTCCTACTGGCAACGCGAAGTCTATGGCTCTGCCTCCCTCCTCTATGAGCTCAACCACTGGCTCTCCCTCGACTATGCCATCGACATCCAGCACAATTCCCTCAACAGCACCCTCACCACCTTCGCCAGCCATCCTCACCGCACCCTCTTTCTGCAGTGCCTGGCTGCCAAGGCGCAGTGGTCCCGCCTCACCCTCGTCGCCCGCGCGCTCCATCATTACTCTGTTCACCCTTCCCTTCAGGGAGGGGATGGGGGTAGGCTTTCTCCCTCCCTCAGCCTCTCCTATCAGCCTCTCCCTCGTGAGCAGTTCTTCCTCCGCCTCATGGCAAAACGCATCTTCCGCCTCCCCACCTTCAACGAACTCTACTTCTACCATATCGGCACTGCCGACCTGAAGCCAGAATATGCCACCCAGTTCAACCTTGGCCTCACCTGGCGTACTCCCCTCCCTGCAGGGGAGGGGTTGGGGGTGAGGCTTCCCCTCCCTACTGAGAAGGGGCCGAGGGTGGGGCTTTCCCTCGATGTCTATGCCAATCGCGTCAGCGATAAGATTGTCGCCGTGCCGTTCAACATGTTCGTCTGGCGCATCATGAACATCGACCGTGCAACCATTCTCGGTGCTGATGTCGTGGCCAATGCCTCCGTTCCGCTCGGTCGTCGACAGCTACTCAGCCTGAACGCCAACTATAGCTGGCAGCGCGCCATGAACAGCACCGTGAAGGCATCGCCCACCTACCACCACCAACTGCCCTACACGCCGGAGCATACTGCCTGCGCCACCCTCACCTGGGATAATCCCTGGCTCAGCATCGCCGCCACCCTCAGCGCCCAGTCTGCCCGTTGGACCACCGTCGAGCATGCCGCCGGCACCCGTATGCCAGGCTTCGCCACCACCGACCTCTCACTCTCCCTCCCCCTCCCCCTCCCCCTCAATTTATCCCGTCATAGTGTGTTGCGACCCCGTCGCAACTCGACCAGTAATGCCGGATTCAGCACCTTGCTTCGTTTCACCGTCCAGAACCTCTTCGACCGCCAGTACGCCCTCGTGGCCCACTATCCCATGCCTGGCCGGTCCTTCCGAATGCAATTAATGTTTAATTTTTAAAATAACAAACAAAATGAAAAAGTACATGAAGCTTCTCGCCTGCCTCCTTGCAGGCGCCCTCGTCCTCACCGCATGCGATGACGACGAGCCACAGATTACCTACCAGGACGTGACCGTGGCCGACGGCCTCTTTGTCCTCAACGAAGGCAGTTTCTACAGCCAAATCAGCGGGTCGCTCGACTACATCGACTTCTCCACAAACAGCATCACCACCAATGCCTTCCAGGCGGCCAACGGACGAGCCCTCGGCGGTACGCCTAACAACGCTCTTCTCTGCGGTTCCAAACTCTACATCGCCACGCAGGAAGAGAACCGCGTCGAGGTTGTCGATGCCAAGACCCTCAAGGCACTCTCGCCCGTCAGCATCACCGCTCCACGCGAGCTCTGCACCGATGGCGAGGCGGTCTACGTCTCGTCCTACACCGGCGAAGTCTCACGCATCGACACTCTCTCGCTCCGTGTCACGGCGAAGTCGCCCGTGGTAGGCACCAACCTCGAAGGCATCGCCTGTCGCCAGGGCTACGTCTACGTCTGCAACGCCTGGAACAGCGACTACACCTACAATACCAACCTCGTGAAGCTCTCTGCCAAGACCCTCCAGAAGCAGAAGGACATCACCGTCGTAGCCAACCCCAACCAGCTCATTGCCTCGGGCGACGACCTCTACCTCGCCTCGTGGGGCAACTATGCCGATGTGCCTGCCACCATCCAGCACATCTCACTCTCCGACCAAGTCACCACGCTCGCCCATGCCACCCACATGGCACTCGGCAACGGAAAGCTCTATCTCGTGGGCTCCTCCTATGACGATCAGTGGAGAGAGGTGAACACCTACACCGTCTACGACCTGGCCTCTGCCACTGAGACCACCTTCACGCGCGGACTCGACATCGTATCACCCGTCACCATCGGAGTCGACCCCGTGTCTGGCGACGTCTTCATCAGTTCACGTTCCATGGATGCCAACACCGGTGCTGCCAGTTACACCGCCAAGGGCTATGTCCTCCGCTACCGTCCCGATGGCACCCTCGTCACTCGCTACGACTGCGGTGTCAGCCCCGCCACCCTCGTCTTTGTAAGCCATACCGAGCGGAAACCAGTCCTTTAATTTAGGAGATAATATAGCTGTTGGCACAAAGCGTAGGTACGTGAGAGGGTGTGTCTTTTCACCCATCATTCCATTTTGTTCACCTTCAGCAAAAATTACACAAAAAAACGGGAGCGCAAGCCTTACGCCTGCGCTCCCGCCTTCTTTATTGTTTCGTAACAGTAACTCACGTAACCTTATAACTTCATCGGAATAATCCTCTGCTACTTACTTTGTTACTTAGTCACTCTGTTACTCTGCACTAGTCCTCCCAGACACTGTGGCCAGAGCCGACCCAGTTGTCATTGCCATCTTCAAGGTTGATGTTCTCCTTGGCAAATTCAAAATCACCACCAGCTTCACTTCCACCAACATTGAAATCCATGAGTGGTTCGCCAATCGTATTGATGAATTTGGTGTTCGGCTTTATATACGTTTTCTTATTCATGTTTAAATTCCTTTCTTATAAAATATTCCAACCCTTGCCCCTCCTCTCGGGAGGAGGGGTAGGGTGTGGTGGGATTATTATTTCAGAATAACTTTCTTGCCATTAACGATGTAGACGCCCTTCTGAGCGCGGTTCACCTTCTGACCTTGCAGGTTGTAAACCTCGCCATTCTGCATGTCTGCATTCTCGATGGTGCTGATGCCGGTAGCATCGCCATTGAGACCAATCTCGTCAAGACCCTTTGCCTGAGCATCGGGGATGGTCAGATAAGCATTGTTGGCAGGAACCTCCATGCCGGCAGCACGTACCTTGAAGAACTGCTCCTTGCCGCCGCTCTTACCAAAGACATAGTTAGTATAGCCGTCAACGGTCTGCTGAATGGTTGTTGCCTCAAGCACGGCAACCAGCATGTTGTTATCCACATTTTCTGTTTCACCAGCGCAAACAGGCACGCTGATAGTCTTAGCCTCAGTGGTAGCCTCAGCCAGACCCACGATGATACCTGTGTTAGCAGGAACCTTCGTCACCGTCTGAGTTGTTCCTTTAGCCGATATGACAATCTGTGCAGTGAGTTCGCTGTTCGTGAAGTCGAGCGGCATGTTGCTGCTGAATGCGGTGTACTGGCGACCTTTCTTGATGGTGATGTTGACGGGCTGAGCCTTGAAGAGTTCGATGTTAGAAACAAGCGCGTTGTGCGTGTTGGTGTCAGCACCAGGAGTCTGGAAGTTAATCTCGTAGTTGCCAGCATCAGCAGTAGTGAATACGATGAAGAACTTCTGCGGAGCATTGTCAGCATTGTCAGCACGAACCGCAGTGGTTTGTGTCTGGCCAACAGCAGTGAATCCCTCAGGACCAGTTACGTTCATGCGCAGCGGCTTGCCTGTTGAGCCCCAACCAGCGAAGTCAGCCTTCACGTAGTAAGTGGTGTTGGCTTTCAGCGGCATGGTGTAGCCTGTAGTTCTGCCATAGAAGTACATCGAGCCGCGGTTGCTGTTGTGACCGTCGAAACGGATGAAGAATCCGGATTTGGTCTCGTTAAACTCAGCGAGGCGATCGTCAGGATTGAATGCGCGTGAGTGTAAGTCGCCACCGAGCGTGTTGTTGGACATGGTCCAGCCTGCAGGGGCACCGTTGTTCACTGCATTAGCAAACGTTCCGTCATATACGGCGTTCATCTCAGCCTCGTTAGCAACCCAAGTGAGTGCCTTGACGGCTTCAGTTGCAGCAGCGACGGTTGCCTTTGTAGCCTTTCCTTCGTAAGCTTCCAGTTCAGTAGTAACCTTGGCAGCCTCAGCCTCAGCGGCGGTCAGGCTCTCAACGTTGTTGTAAGGAGCATAGTCACCTTCGTCAAATCCAAGTTTTGCTGTGACCTGAAGTGCCTCAGCAAATGCCGTGAGGTCTTCGTTGGTTGCCCACTCAGCAGTGCTCTCAAGCTGGGCAAGGCGGAAACGAGCCACCGAGCACCAGTTGTGAGCGACTTCGGTAGCAGCCTCGAAGCCGATGACAACGTCTTTAGGCTCTGTTAGTTCGAATTCTACATAGTAGTCGTTGAAGCCACGGTCGAAGACGCCGTTGCCCACAGCTGCGCCAGTGTGATCCATGTCGACGCTCTTGTCGTCGGCCAGCAGTTTGAACGTGGACAAATCGTTGCTACCACGTGAAGAAGCGGTGAGAATGTACTTACCAGGAGTAAGGTTGACATTCTGCGTCATCTTGGCAGTCCATGATGATGCTCCCCACAGGTTACCACTGTCAATGAGGTTCTTGCCTTTCGTTCCATCGGCTGCAGTGTATGTGTCGGCATCGTTGCCATCAGCATTCTTCAGCACAAATGTTGCTGTGCTTCCTGTAATCTCAGCTGTCCAGTCGGCAATAGCGTCCTGCTTGATCTTGCTGGTCAGGTCGACGGCACCTTCAACGCCCTCGGCAAGAGCGTTAGACTCTACGTAAGCACGATAGGATGGAACAATGGCATCAGCCTTTGTGCTGGCCTCGGTAGCTGTTGTGGCATCAGTGAGGTTTGCCTGATAAGTGGCCAGTTTCTCAGCACTTGCATAAGGATAGTCAACCTTGTTACCGGCAGCGGCAGCCTTGGCAGCAGCAAACTTGTCGTAAGCGGCCTTGGCACTCTTGAAGATCGTCGTAGCTTCTTTCAGGGCAGCGGTAGCTGTTTCGAACTTCTCCTGAGTCTCGTCGACCTCAACGACAGTCTTGGGGTAGGTTTCTGTTACGGCAGTGTTCAGGGCAGTCTTCTCTTCACCCGTCACATTTGCGTAGTCTTCGCTGGCAAGAGCAGCCTCGGCTTCAGCAAGAGCACTCTCGTACTCATCACGGAATACTGCGAGGGCATCGTCGCCAAAGAACTTGATCTTGAAGTCGCGGAAGATGGTCCACTTGTCAGTCTCATCACCATCTTCATTCTTGAAGCCGATGACAACATCCTGAGCCTCGTCAAGCGTAATCTTCAGGGAGTTCAAGTAGAGACCTTGGTCGAAAGCATTGGCAGCAGCATCCATAGAGTTCTCGCCGTTGGCAATGGGAAGCACCTGAATCTTGTCATTGTTGGCATAGAGGTAGGTGTTGTAGTTGCCGGCACGGTGGAAGGCATATACCTCGATGTTGTAGTTACCAGCAGGCATGTTGTAAGCGGTCTGGTTGAACTCGAAGTTTGCACCCCAGAACTCAGAGCAACGTCCGTTGTACTTAGGATATGCAGAATTCGTGTTGCTGACGATGTTCCAAAGGCTCAGACCACCGGTCTCACGCATGGCAGCGTTGAAGAGCATGGCATCAGTCAGGTCGAGATACTCGCCCTTGTTGACTTTCACAGCACCAGCAAATTTACCGGCAGCTGTGCGAACCTGCTTGATGGCATCATTGACGCCCTCGACAGTAGTGGCAGCCTCAACGGCGACATCAGCAGCAGCGATGTCGGCATCAAGCTGAGTGGCGGCAGCTCCACCTTCGTCAGTGAAGGAAGTCTGCGACTTTAATGCTAAAACATTGGTACGTGCAGTTTTATAATTGTTATATGGGGACTGCAGCGCTTTTGCGTTGTTTGTAGCTTCAGTGATGGCGTCAGTTGCCTTTTCGTATTCTTCAATTGTTAAATATTCTTTATTATTTTCGGATACAACATTGTCAAGTTCTGTGTAGGCGGCACTCGGGATAGTCCCTTCAAGGGCCTTTGCTGATGCTACGGCTTTGGCTAACTGATTAGCGTATACGGTAATAAGGGGGCCGTAATAATAGAGTTGAATGTTATCCCAAATACACCAAAGATTGACATTGGTGTCAAGATGTGCTCCAACTTTGAGTTCACCTTCACGAAAAATAGTGTGTGCGGCTTCTGTAGTATATTGTCCAGCTGTAAATGAATTAGAGGCAGCTGCCATACTATTCTCATCTCCAGTCTTTAGTGGAAAGTTAACTTTTCCGTCGTTTACATAAAAATATGGCAAGTTAGTGTTGTCAGAGCCATCTTGACGGTAGAAAGCTTGTCCTTTTACTCCATAAGAACCATAAGGAGCATTAGCAACAGTTTGGGAGAAATCGAAAGCAACGTGGTAAGATTCTACACAGAAGTTCGAATTGTCACCAGCATTATTCTTGTTTGAGCCACTAGGGAATGTCCATGTCCATGCCGCGTCATAAGCAGGCAGCTTATATCGGCCAAAGTCTGGGTTCTTAAGCAGGAAAGTTGCATCAACGGGATTATCTTCTGTTGCGTTAGCCATGGCATCTAAGCGATTTTGCTTAGTAACAAGAATCCATTGTGCATTATCACCTGTTTCTGTTCCAAAATTTACAACAGTTCCGTCGCCAGAATACTGCAAGTTCTGATCTCCGTTTTGAATGTAATAGGCAGTGACACCATCTGTACGTTCGGCAGCAGTGAATGTAAAGTAAGCAGCACTCTCACCATCCATGAAGGCATTAGTTCCAAGATAACCTGGTCCATTATCCTTGTTGTTTGTTCTGGTTTCCGTGTTTTTGATGGCGTATTTGCCTTCAGATAACTCGATTGTTGAGCAGAAGCCACCTGTTGGAGTCAATGTGGCTTGAGTACCCCAATTGTTACCAGAGGTTAACCATTTTCCTTGACCGACATTGTACAAATAGAAATCGCCAGCAGCAACTTCATTACCTGTCCATGTCTGCGCTTGCAGATTACTCCCACCTAACGAGAATAGGGCGAGTAATGCCAATAGTAATTTTTGTTTCATTTTGTTTTGTTTAAGTTGTTAGATATTAATGAATTTGTTTAAATGTTTTCAGTTACCAGGCCCCCATGGAGATGGATTTTTGGGGGAGTGATTGCAAAATCGGGGCAAAGGTACACATAAATCTGCTATCTTTACGCATGCGCGCGAACAAATTTTAAGATTTTAGCAAAGATTAATATTTCAATGGCTGTCAGTGCTGATGGTTTGGAGGCGGGCGTTAGCTTCTAGTTTCTGGTTTCTGATTACTAGTTTCTAGTTTCTAGTTTCTAGTTCTTTCCCCACTACGTTCTGAAAGGCTACGGGTAGGCGACGGAACGTCGGGCGCTCGGCGACGTAGGAGACGCTTTCGTAACAGCGTGGAGAAAGAATGAGCGTCCCTTTGGGCCGAGCGTCTGGTTTCTAGTTGTTTATGATCTGTGAACTTTGAATGTAGCTCTGCTGCAATTGCCGCCGTAGGGCTTGAAACTTGAAACTAGAAACAAGAAACTAGAAACAAGGAACTGCGCAAAGCGCTATCTGTGAGATTCGTTAGATCCGTGTGACAAAAAAACTAAAAGCTTACACAGATCTTTACCATCTAAACAGAAGTATCGGTTCTAAGAATCACGTTCTTTCTCCGCTATGCTATGCGCATGAACTTGTTCGCAGTGCCCTGTTGCCCTTTCCCCAGGGCGCTGCCCTGGGCTAGGAGGTGTTGCCCCTTCTTTAACTTTGCAGTCTGTAATAAGAGTTCTCAATAACTCTTAAATTATTTAACGTTCAATATACGAAAAATATGCCAGTTTTTCCTT
>CACZIT010000002.1 GCA_902781315.1 uncultured Prevotellaceae bacterium | reverse complement strand
AAATTTTAAAAATATTTATCGAATAAAAAATAAAAATATGAAATAATTCCGACAATAAATTTCTTATTCTTTTATTTGTTTGATTTTATTTAATACTAATTTTCAACTTTTTCTTTCTCTTTTTCTTTCTCATTTATTTCATCAGTCTTATTATTATCTTTTATTTTTATAATATCGTTTTCTTCCGAGTTTTCATTATCACTTTCATTATTCGATTCTTCTTCGCCTTTATTATCTAATTCTTCCGGGGCCTTTTCATACTCTTCTAATTTATCTTCCGGTGTATAATATTTCACAATTTCCGGAGGATAATAAGAATTGATTGTATTTATTAACCTTAATAATTTAGTTTTAATAGGACTCGATTTAATTTTATCATCGAATCTTAATTCTTGTAATTTTTGCAGACCTCCATTTTGTATGAAATTTTTAAGTTCGGTGTTATTCGTTTTTAAATATTTAATATACTGATTTAATATATGTTTTAATATTTTATCAGGCGATACTTGCAACAAAGGTTCTAATGCACTTAAATTATCGCAATTATTAATAATTTTTTTCAAAGAAGATTTCGCTTTATTTCTCAAATAATCATTCATTTTTTTATCCTGGTAATAATATAACATTAACGAAAGAACATTCGCATCCGAGACTTCCTTTGCATGTTTGGTACTATGGCGTCCTATATGACCTAAAGAATAACAAGCGGCTGCTTTTATTTGAGGATTTATTTCATTATGCAAAGCGTCAAATAATTGATTAATAGCTTTTGCTTCTATCACAGTCCAAGCTAATTCTTTTTTAAATGAAGAAATGAAACCTAAAGCTAAAATACCATAAAGTCTTGCATCTCCTTTAACATTGGTGATATAATCTACTAAAATCCCAGCACCACCTGAATCACAAATAACTTGAGCATTCTCGGGAGATTTATTAACCAATTCACAAATGCAAAAAGCTGCATTTTTTTTCACGATATCATCAGGATATTTCAAACAATTTAATAATTTTTGAGGATTTTGAATTCGAGCGATTATTTGAGCTGCTAATTCAGCACTGTGTCTTGCTATATTTCCTAAAAGTTGACAAATATTTCGTTTTAGTTGAGTATCATTATATGACAAGAAAAATATTATCGTATCTAAGCCGAATTCTGCTACTGGTTTTGCTAATTGTTCACTATGAGATGCTATATAAGACAAAGTCAAAGCTGAAGCTCGCTTTAATAACAAATCAGGTTCTTGCAAACATAATACAAGACTATCAACAGCTCTTGCTTGGATTACTTTATGAGCTAATTCTGGTGAATGCTTCGCAATGAAGCCCAAAGCCCAAGAAGCGGCTTCTTTTACCCCGGTATCAAATTCATCAAGACATTCAACTAAAGGTTCTAAGGCACCGCTTTTTACGACCTCTTCGGCTAAAAGTGCACTATGCTTTGCAACGCTTTTGAATACATAACATGTTACTTTTTTGAAAAATTTATTTGGTTTAGATAAACTAAAAATTAATTGAGGTATTATATTATTCTCGACGACGCTTGTCGCTAATTCCTCACTATAATTAGCCAAACGACCTATGGCTAAAGCTGCACTTTGTTGTATAGATGGAACTGTATCGAGTAATAATGGACGAAGTAGAGCCATTACACCTGCGGCATTTAATGCTTCGATGTTTTGAGATTTGGAAGCTAAATCGGCTATGGTTTGGACGAAATTAATACGCGCTTTTTGATATTCTTCAAAAGGTCTGAGTAATTCTCGAGACATTTTTTGGTTTAAGTTATTATTGGTTGTTAGTCTCTTAGGCTGAGCCTGCCGATACATGCCCCTCCTTTCAAGGGGTATTACGACAAAATACGCTGCAAAGATAGTATTTTATGACACCAGTGTGTACTTTTTTTGCGTTAAAAACGTTATTAAATATGTGCAAACGTTTGCATTGCAAAAACTTCATTAAAATAATAAGGTGAGAACGGATATCACGGGTTTTGCATAACTTTGCAGTCAAGAGCCTAAAGCCGACAACCAGACAGAAAGAAAACATGAGTAATACTACGCCTATCACGATGAAGGACATCGCACGGGAGCTGGGCGTTTCCGTGGCTACGGTGTCGCGAGCGTTGAAGGACTCGTCGCGCATCAGCCAGTCGCAGCGCGAGCGCATCAAGCAGTATGCGCAGGAGCACCACTTCACACCGAACTATGTGGCCGAGACGCTGCGCCATTCGCGCGTCAGGCCGCAGAAGATCATCGGCGTCATCATCCCGCAGTTTGCCCACTTCTATTTTGCCTCGGTGCTGAGCGGCATCGAGGAGGAAGCGTCGGCGCGCGGCTATACCATCATGGTGGCGCAGAGCGACGAGAAGTACGACCGCGAGGTGCGCATTTGCAAGTCGTTCTACGAGCACAAGGTGTGCGGCATCATCGTCTCGCAGGCCAAGGACACGCAGCACTACGAGCACTTCCAGCAACTGCTCGACATGGGTGTGCCGCTGGTGTTCTACGACCGCATCTGCACGGGGGTGAACGCCTCGCGCGTGGTCGTCGACGACTACATGGGGGCTTTCAACGCCGTGACACATCTCATCAACACGGGTTGCCGGCGCATTGCCTTCTACGGCTCGCCCATGACGCTGGAAATCTCGAAGAACCGCTACAACGGCTACCGCGACGCCCTGCTACACCAGGGGCTGCAGCCGCGTGAGGACTGGATACGCGTGTGCGACAACCGTGCCGACGCCGAGGCCATCACGCCTGCCATCCTGCAGCAGGAGGAGATTCCCGATGCCTTCTTCGCCGTCAACGACGATACCGCCATCGGCATTCTCTACACGGCCAAGCGCATGGGCTACCGTGTGCCTGACGACATCTCCATCTGCGGCTTCACCAATGGCTACCGCGCCATTGCCTGCGACCCCATGCTCACCACCGTCGAGCAGCGCGGCGTCACCGTGGGCGAGGAGGCTGCCAACATCCTCATTTCGCAGGTGGAGGGCACGTTGCCCGCCAACCACGTCGAGAAGCGCGTGGTGCGCACGAGGCTCATCATCAGAGGGACGACGAGGTGAAAAAACCTCCCCCGGCCCCTCCGAAGGAGGGGAGGGCCTAGCGGGATGAAGGACTCTTGATTGTGCTGCGGCTATGTCGGAACTCAAAGAAGTGAAGAAATCAACAAAAGAAATAACAACAACGCCTGCCACCTCCCCACTAACCGGCAGGCCCTCCCCTCCTTGGAGGGGTCGGGGGAGGTTCCTTTTTTATGAAACAGAAACCGAATCTTTCGTTTTGGGCACTGTGGAACCTGTCGTTCGGGTTCTTCGGCGTACAAATCGCCTATGCCCTGCAGAGTGCCAACATCTCGCGCATCTTCCGCACGCTCGGTGCCGACCCCCACGACCTGAGCTATTTCTGGATCCTGCCCCCGCTCATGGGCATCCTCGTGCAACCCATCGTAGGCACACTCTCCGACAGGACCTGGACGCGCTTCGGCCGCCGCATTCCCTATCTGTTCATCGGTGCCCTGGTGGCCGTGGCCGTGATGTGCCTGCTGCCCAATGCGGGCTCGCTGGGCCTGGCCATATCGCAGGTCATGATGTTCGGCCTCATCATGCTCATGCTGCTCGACACCAGCATCAACATGGCCATGCAGCCATTTAAGATGATGGTGGGCGACATGGTCAACGAGGAGCAGAAGGCGAAAGCCTACTCTATCCAGTCGTTCCTCTGCAACGCCGGCTCGGTCGTCGGCTTCCTATTCCCCTACATCTTCGCTGCCGTGGGCATTGCCAACGTGGCTGCGCCGGGCGTCGTGCCGCCGTCGGTGGTGTGGTCGTTCTACATCGGTGCCGCCATCCTCATCTTCTGCGTCATCTACACGACGGTGAAGGTGAAAGAGTGGCCGCCACAGGAGTATCTGGAGTACAACCCCGTAGCCGAGGATAAGGAAAGCAAGGCCAACTGGATTACCCTGCTGAAGAATGCTCCCTCCACGTTCTGGAAGGTGGGACTGGTGCAGTTCTTCTGCTGGGCAGCCCTGCTCTACATGTGGACCTACGTCGTCGATGCTGTGGCCGAAACCGTCTGGCAGTCAACCGATTCCGGCTCTGAGGAGTATCAGGTGGCCGGCAACTGGACGGGCGTGCTCTATGCCATTCAGGCCATGGGCTCCGTCGTCTGGGCAACCATCCTGCCGCGCTTCAAGAACACGAAGATGGCCTACGCCGTGAGCCTCGTGCTGGGTGGCATTGGCTTCGCGCTCATCCCCTTCGTGCCCAACCAGTTCGGACAGATCATTCCGTTCCTGCTCATCGGTTGTGCCTGGGCTGCCATGCTCGCCATGCCGTTCACATTTGTCACCAATGCCCTGCAGGGCTACGGCCACATGGGTGCCTATCTGGGTCTCTTCAACGGCACCATCTGCCTGCCGCAGATCGTCGCTGCCATCTGCGGTGGTAGCATCCTACACCTCGTGGGCGGCCATTCCTCCACGATGATGGTGGTCTCGGGTGTCCTGCTCGTCTGCGGAGCCGCCTGCGTCGGGTTTATAAAGACCTCCCCCAACACCTCCGAGGAGTAAGAACCTCCCCCAACACCTCCAAAGGAGGGGAGAGCCAGCCGGAGTAAGAACCTCCCCCAACCCCTCCAAGGAGGGGAGGGCCTGCCGGAGTAAGAGCCTCCCCCGACCCCTCCAAAGGAGGGGAGAGCCTGCCGGAGTAAAGCCTTTCCTCTCCCTGTCTTGTTTGTTGCGACCCCGTCGCAACCCCCACCCAGAAAACTCAGAAAAACCATGCGCACCCACCTCATCGCAACCGCCGCCCTCCTGCTGGCATTCCTCCTACCACCCGCCGCAGCCCCTTGCGCCGGCAGCCCCTCCCCTCCTTCGGAGGGGCCGGGGGAGGTTCTTCCTTCGGAAGGACCGGGAGAGGTTTCCGAGAGCGTCTTCGCCTCGGTCGCCCGCTTCGCCCCCATCGCCTCGGTCTTCGCACTGAAGGCCTGCGGCGTAGAGGGAGCGTCGTCGTGGAAACGGCTGGTCGTGAACTCTGCTGCCAGCCTCGTCATCTCCTGCGGCACCACCTGGGCCCTGAAATACACCATCCACGAAGAGCGGCCCGACCACAGCGACCACCACTCGTTCCCCTCGGGCCACACCACCGTGGCCTTCGCAGGCGCGCATGTATTATGTAAGGAATACGCGCGCAAGTCGCCCTGGATAGCTGTGGCGGGCTATGGCGTGGCAGCGGCAGTGGCCGCAGACCGCGTCGCACAGGACCGCCACCACTGGCAGGACGTCTGCGCGGGTGCGGCCATCGGCATCCTGGGCACGGAGCTGGGCTACTGGCTGGGCGACCGCCTGACGGGCGAGCGCTCGCGCTGCAGCGTCAGCGTGGGGCCGCAGTCGGTGGCTATGGTCATCTCTTTCTGACCGTTTGCACACGGGGATTTCTGTCAGAAAACAAGAAAGAAAAGGCCGTTTTCCGGCCGATTCCTTGCGTTATTCTGAAAAAACTTTTCCGCGGTGGCAAATATCGCAAAATTTCGACCTTTACCGTAACTCGTTGCGTCGCAATGCGTTACGGTTTTTCTTTGTCTGAAGCCCCATTTTTCAGTCGCAAAACCTATGCTTTTGGTCGTACAAACCTATGGTTTAGTTGCTCTAAACCAATGCTTTCGATGCGCTAACTCATAGTTCTGTATCGACTAAACCTATGCTTTCGACGATTGAAACCCACGTTCCTGAACGCTCAAACGGCGGAGATGTAGCGTTTTGTCAGCAGTTTTTACTTTTCTTGCCCTTTCGTTTTTCTATTTTAAGTGCTCGTGACGACTAAAATTTTCTTTACACCGAAAGAGGCGAAAAAGTGAATGAATTGCATAATTCGCGCAAACGTTTGCACACCATTTTTTACCGTTTGCCCATGATTGGGTGAACACATTATTTATATTATTTGTACTTTTGAAGCAGAAAATTAAAAACCAAAGTCTATGAATATTTATTTTCACATTGAATACCGCACGGTGTTCGGCGAGGAACTGGTGCTGAACATCGTACGCAAAAGCCAGGACGGCAGGGAGATAACTGCCCAGTACAGAATGACCACTGCCGACGGTCTGAACTGGACCTACGCGCTGAACAACTATCAGGCTGCAGGTGCCGTCGCCAAGCGCGGACAGGAGCCTGACGCCAAGCCCGTGCTCGACTATTTCTACAGCGTCGACAACAACGGCAGCGAGGAGCGCACGGAGTGGCGCACCGTGGCCCACCGCCTGGAGCTGGAGCCACGGGAGGCGTTGTGCTTCCACGTCTACGACCGCTGGATCGACATGCCCGAGGACAGCTACCTGTACTCGTCGGCTTTCACGGAGTGCCTGAGGAGGGCCACCCCCCAGCCCCTCGCTGCGAGGGAGAGGCTGGGGGGTGGGTCTCCACGCCTGCGACTCGTCGTGCGTGCTCCGCAGCTCAGGGCGGGCCAGCGGCTCGTCGTCAGCGGCGAGAACGAGGAGCTGGGCTTCTGGAACCTCGACAAGGCAGTGCCCATGACCGAGCACAACTACAACGAGTGGGTGGTCGACCTCGACGCCACGGCCTTTGCCGGACGACGCGTGGAGATGAAGTTCGTGGCGCTGCCCACCGACAGCACGGAGAATGCTCCCGCAGGAAGCGCGCTCTGGGAGACGGGCCACAACCGCGTGCTCGACGTGCCCACCGACCTGCGTCGCGGCGACGTGCTGGTGTGCCAACTCGACCAGGCGTTCTTCGCCCTCTCAAACCAGCGCGTGGCCGGCACGCTCGTGCCCGTGTTCTCGCTGCGGTCGAAGGGCTCGTTCGGCGTGGGCGACTTCGGCGACCTCCAGCTGATGGTCGACTGGGTGGCACGCACGGGTCAACGCCTGCTGCAGGTGTTGCCCATCAACGACACCACCTCTACCCACACCTGGACCGACTCCTACCCCTACTCCTGCATCTCGGTGTTCGCCCTGCATCCGCAGTATGCCGACCTGCGCCAGCTGCCGGAGCTGAAGGACGCTGAGCTGAAGAAGAAGTTCGACGCCCTGCGCGAGGAACTGAACGCGCTGCCGCAGATTGACTACGAACGCGTGAACAATGCCAAGGCCGACTACCTGCGCGCCATCTTCGAGCAGGAGGGCCAGCAAGTGCTGCGGTCGGAGGCCTTCAAGAAGTTCTTCGCCCAGACGGAGCAGTGGCTCGTGCCCTACGCCCAGTACTGCCTGCTGCGCGACCAGACAGGCACCGTGGACTTCACCGCATGGAAAGGCCATGAGACGTGGGACGAAGCCGACCGCAAGGCGCTCACCAACCCGCGCACGAAAGCCTATAAGGAGGTTGCCTACTACTACTACGTGCAGTACGTACTGAGCACGCAGATGCAGGCCGTCCACGAGCATGCGCGCCGCCAGGGCGTCATCCTGAAGGGCGACATCCCCATCGGCGTGAGCCGCGTGGGCTGCGACGTGTGGATGGAGCCGAAGTACTTCAACATGAACGGCCAGGCCGGTGCACCGCCCGACGACTTCGCCGAGGACGGCCAGAACTGGGGCTTCCCCACCTACAACTGGGACGAGATGCTGAAGGACGACTGCGCCTGGTGGGTGCGCCGCTTCCAGAACATGAGCCACTACTTCGACGCCTACCGCATCGACCACGTGCTGGGTTTCTTCCGCATCTGGGAGATTCCCATGCCACATCCGTCAGGACTCATGGGACAGTTCTCGCCTGCCCTGGGCCTGACGCTCGACGAAATCCACTCGCGCGGCATCAACGACGAAATCGACGGGCTCTTCCTCGTCGACCATAAGGACAGTTCGAAATTCCACCCGCGCATCAACGCCCGCAAGACCGAGGCCTTCCAGCGTCTGTCGGCGTGGGAGCGCGATGCCTTCAACCGCCTCTACGACGACTACTTCTACCGCCGCAACAACCAGTTCTGGTATCGCGAGGCCATGAAGAAACTGCCGCGACTGGTGCAGGCCACGCGCATGCTGGTGTGTGCCGAGGACCTGGGCATGGTGCCCGACTGCGTGCAGTGGGTGATGAACGAACTGCGCATTCTCTCGCTCGAACTGCAGTCGATGCCGAAGGACCCGACGGTGCGCTTTGGTGTGCTGGAACGGAATCCGTACCGCTCGGTCTGCACCATCTCCTCTCACGACACGCCAACGCTGCGCATGTGGTGGGACGAGGACTGGGAGCGCGCACAGGCTTACTACAACCAGGTGCTCTGGAAGGAAGGCCCCGCGCCGCATCCCATGCCCGGTTGGCTGGCCCGCGACATCATCCAGAACCATCTGGCTTCGCCGTCGATGGTGTGCGTCATTGCCCTGCAGGACTGGCTGGCCATCGACGAGCACCTGCGCCTGAAGGATGCCAACGCCGAGCGCGTGAACATCCCCGCCAACCCACGCCACTACTGGCGCTACCGCATGCATCTGAACGTCGAGGACCTCATCGGCTGCGAAGGCTTCTCCAACGGCATCGCCCAACTGGTGACGCTGAGCGGGAGATAGAAAAACCACCACAAAACCACAAAACCACCCCCATCCCCTCCCGAGGGGAGGGGTGTTTGAAATGATTCAATAACAAAAAAATATCCTGGCAATCCCCCACAAACAACCCGCCAGGCACTCCCCTCCTTCGAGAGGGCAGGGGTGGTGGAGAAAAAATCAACAATAATTTAAAAATCCTGGCAATCCCCCACAGACAACCCGCCAGGCACTCCCCTCCTTCGAGAGGTCAGGGGTGGTAGAGAAAAATTTTCAACAATAATTAAAAAATCCTGGCAATCCCCCACATGCAACCCGCCAGGCACTCCCCTCCTTCGGAGGGGTCGGGGGAGGTTCCAAATGAAGAAAACTATCCTAGCTCTTGCAGCCCTCGTGCTGCCGCTGTTCGCCGCACAGGCGCAGACCGTAACGAAATCGCCCGACGGCAATCTGGCGCTCACCTTCCAGCTTGCACCGGGCGGAGTGCCCACCTACTCGCTCGACTACAAGGGCCGCGCCGTCATCCTGCCCTCCCGACTGGGCTTCGAGCTGGCCCGCGACAAGCACGCCTCACGTGGCATGCGCGAGACCGACCTCCTCGACGGCTTCACTCTGAAGAGCGAGCAGACCTCCACCTTCGACGAGACTTGGGAACCCGTTTGGGGCGAGACGCGCACCATCCGCAACCACTACGTCGAGTATGTTGCGACCTTGTCGCAACCCAAGGAGAAAAGGGAGCTCCTCATCCGCTTCCGCGTCTTCAACGACGGCATCGGCCTGCGTTACGAGTTCCCGCAGCAGCCCGACCTGAACTACTTCCTCATCAAGGAGGAGCGCACGGAGTTTGCCCTCGCCGGCGACCACATGGCGTGGTGGATCACTGCCGACTACGACACGCAGGAATACCCCATCCAGCAGACGCGCCTCTCGGAAATCCCTGCTCGCCAGAAGGAGTCGTTCAACAAGCGCGGACAGCTCTACAAGGATGGCACCGACGAACGCATGGTGGATGCCGTGGTGTGGGACAACGCCTCGATGACACCCGTCGAGAACGCCGTGCAGACTTCCCTGCAGATGCGCTCCGACGACGGCCTCTACATCAACATCCATGAGGCTGCCTGCATCAACTACGCCACGATGCATCTGGAGCTGACCGGCCCGACAAAATTCCAAAGCCACCTCACCCCCGACGCCACCGGCCTGAAGGGCTGCATGCAGACGCCCTGCCAGACGCCGTGGCGCACGGTGATGGTCAGCGACGACGCCCGCGACATGCTCTCCTCAAACCTCATCCTCAACCTCAACGAGCCCTGTGCGCTCGACGACACCTCATGGATTCACCCCACGAAGTACTGCGGTGTGTGGTGGGAGATGATCGTCGGCAAGTCGTCGTGGAACTACACCGACCAGTATCCCTCCGTGCAGCTCGGCAACATCGACTGGATGAAAGCGCAGCCCAACGGCCGCCATGGTGCTACGACTGAAAAGGTGCGCCGCTACATCGACTTCGCTGCCGAGAACGGACTCGACCAGGTGCTCGTCGAGGGCTGGAACGTGGGCTGGGAAGACTGGGCCAACCGCTGGAAGCGCGACGTCTTCGACTTCCAGACCCCCTACCCCGACTTCGACCTGCAGGGCCTCAACGACTATGCCCACTCGAAAGGCGTGAAACTGCTCATGCACCACGAGACCTCATCGAGCACGCAGAACTACGAGCGCTACCTCGAGCAGGCCTACTCGCTGATGAACCGCTATGGCTACGACGCCGTGAAGTCGGGCTACGTGGGCGACATCATCCCGCGTGGCGACCACCACTATTCGCAGTCGATGAACGACCACTACCTCTACTGCATCAAAGAGGCTGCCAAGCATCACATCATGGTGAACGCTCATGAGGCCACGCGCCCCACGGGTCTCTGCCGTACCTACCCGAACCTCGTGGGCAACGAGTCGGCACGCGGCACGGAGTATGAGGCGTTCGGAGGCTCGAAGCCCGACCACACCGTCATCCTGCCGTTCACACGCCTGCAGGGCGGTCCGATGGACTACACCCCCGGCATCCTCGAGACGCAGCTCAACACGTGGAGCAACAACACCAGCTACGTACGCTCGACGCTCGTCGGCCAGCTGGCCCTCTACGTGACGATGTACTCCCCGTTACAGATGGCTGCCGACCTGCCCGAGAACTATGCGAAGTACATGGATGCCTTCCAGTTCATCCGCGACGTGGCCTGCGACTGGGACGACTCGCGCTACCTCGAGGCTGAACCCGGCGACTACATCACCGTGGCCCGCAAGGCTAAGGGCACCGACAACTGGTTCGTCGGCGGCAAGTGCGACGAGCAGGGCCACAACACGACCCTCAAGCTCGACTTCCTCGACAAGGGCCGCAAGTATGAGTGCACCATCTATGCCGATGCCCGCGATGCCCACTACAAGGACAACCCCAAGGCCTACACCATCACGAAGAAGACCGTGAAGGCCGGCCAGACACTGAAAATCAAACAGGCGCCCGGTGGCGGTTTCGCCATTTCGCTCATAGCCAAGTGATAAAAATACAAAGATAATGAAAATACAAACCTTTCTTCTTAGTCTCATGGCTGTAACTACAATATCGACAACCGTGGCACAAACCAAAATACAGATTCCTACCATCGAGGCGTTCAACTTCGATGAAGTAACCTATACGCCAGAGAAGACCACCTTCAAGCTTTTCGCTCCGAAAGACATGAAGTACGTTATCGTTACCATCTATGACCAAGACATCGGACCGAATGTTGTAATAAACCCCGATGACGGTTCCGATAGAGTGATTAGTTCTGGTGATTTGGAGAAATCATACAAGATGAAATATGGCAAGGACCATGTTTGGAAAGTTGTAGTGAAAGGCGACCTCAAAGGGAAATACTACACGTTCAATGTGGCTGACCACAAACGTTGGGGCATGGGCTGCATACCTGTTCCTTTAAAATATGGCACTTTCTATGGCGAAACCCCTGGTGTTTTTGCCAAGGCTGTCGGTGTGAATGGCAAGTGTGGCGTGATTCTCGACATGAAAGAAACCAACCCCGAGGGCTGGGCTCAGGACAAGCGGCCCGAAGTGAAATCGCCTGCTGACCTCGTCATCTACGAGATGCACCACCGCGATTTCTCTATCGATCGTTCATCTGGACTTAAAAACAAGGGAAAGTTCCTGGCGTTGACAGAACCCAAAGCCATCAACCATTTGAAATCTTTGGGCGTGAATGCCGTTCACATACTGCCCAGTTACGACTTTGGTTCAGTGAACGAGATGCGCCTGAAGGACAACAAGTACAATTGGGGATACGACCCTGTGAACTACAACGTGCCCGAAGGTTCGTACAGCACCAATCCCTATGACCCCGTCTGCCGCATCCGTGAGTTCAAGCAGATGGTGCAGGCCCTCCACAAGGCAGGTATCCGCGTTATCCTCGACGTGGTCTACAACCATACTTACGACATCGTTCACAGTAATTTCCAAAGAACTTTCCCCGATTACTATTATCGCAAAACTGAACAGGGGGAGCATCCGGCAGGTAGCGTGAAGAAGGTGATGATGGGCCGAAAATTCTTTAATGAAGATTGCGGGACCTATAGTAACGGCTCTGGCTGCGGCAACGAAACGGCCTCGGAGCGTCCGATGATGCGGCGCTTCATGCTGGAAAGCGTGAAGTACTGGATTAACGAGTACCACATCGACGGCTTCCGCTTCGACCTGATGGGCGTTCACGACATTGAGACGATGAACCTCATTCGCGACGAAGTGAACAAGATCGACCCCACCATATTCATCTATGGCGAGGGCTGGAGCGCCGGACAGTGTGCCTATCCGCAGGAGAAGCTCGCCATGAAAGCCAACGTCGGCCAGCTGCATGGCATCGCCGCCTTCAGCGACGAGATTCGTGATGCCCTGCGTGGTCCGTTCTCCGACGACACGAAGGGTGCCTTCCTCGCTGGCATCGCAGGTGAGGAAGAGAGTCTGAAGTTCGGCATCGTCGGTGCCATCGCCCACCCGCAGGTCGACATGGCGAAGGTGAACTACTCGAAGGCACCCTGGGCCAACGAGCCGACGCAGATGATTTCCTACGTCTCGTGCCACGACGACATGTGCCTGGTCGACAGACTGAAGACCGAGTTGCCCGGCATCGCCACCGACGAGATCATCCGCCTCGACCTGTTGGCTCAGACGGCCGTCTTCACGTCGCAGGGCGTACCGTTCATGCTCTCGGGTGAAGAGATGCTGCGCGACAAGAAGGGCGTGCACAATTCGTTCGAGTCGCCCGACTCCGTGAACCATCTCGACTGGCAGAACCTCAAGCGCTATCCGCAGGTGTTCGAGTATTATAAGGACCTCATCCAACTGCGCAAGAACCATCCCGCCTTCCGTCTGGGCAAGGCCGAGCTGGTGCGCAAGCATCTGGAATTCATCACCTCGCCCGACCCCTCCCAAGGAGGAGAGGGCCTGACGGGTGGCGTGGCTCCATGTCTCGTGGGCTTCATGCTGAAGGATCATGCCGGAAGCGATGAGTGGAAGAACATCATCGTCATCCTCAATGCCAACCGCGAGGCCAAGACTGTCGCCATCCCCGACGGCCGATACACCGTTGTCTGCTGCGACGGAAAGATCGACGAGAGTGGCCTAGGCGAAGTGCATGGCAACAAGGTTGTCGTCGATCCTCAGTCGGCTCTGATCATCCACAATTAAAAAATGTAGGGACGCGATGTATCGCGTTACGTGAACAGAAAAATATCCAAGAACGCGGCACGCCGCATCCCTACACAAAATAGAAAACCAAACAAAAACAATATGAAAACAAAGAAACAACACAAGGGACTCCTCCCCTCCCTGCTGGGGAAGGTCGGTGTAGGGCTCCTCTGCGGTCTGATGACCTCCTGCAACAACGGTGCGAAGGACGCTAAGATGCTCAACCAGCTGACTGAGGGCGACGTCCAGATTTCGCGCATCGACCCCACCGACTGGTATGTGGGCATGAAGGATCCCTCGCTGCAGCTCATGGTCTACGGCCAGGGCATCCGCGAGGCTGAGGTGAAAGTAAAGGGTGCAAAGCTCGATTCGGTCGTGCGCCTCGACTCGCCGAACTACCTGCTGGTCTACCTGAACGTGAAAGGCTGCAAGGCCGGCACGCTGCCGCTGACCTTCACGCTGGGTGACAAGAAAACCACGGTGGCCTATCAACTGAAGGAGCGCGAGAAGGCTGGCGACGAGCGCGTGGGCTTCTCGAATGCCGACGTGCTCTACATGCTCATGCCCGACCGCTTCGCACAAGGTGCTGACCACCCCTCGCAGGTGGAAGGCATGAACACCTATCGCGAGGACCGCTCGCAACCCTCGCTGCGCCACGGCGGCGACCTCGAGGGCATCCGCCAGCACCTCGACTACTTCAATGAGCTCGGCGTCACCGCCCTGTGGTTCACGCCTGTCTTGGAGAACAACTCGCCCGACACCGACAACGGCTTCAGCACCTACCACGGCTACGCCACCACCGACTACTACCGCGTAGACCCGCGCTTCGGCACCAATGAGCAGTATCGCTCGCTCATCGCCGACGCACATAAGCACGGACTGAAAGTGGTGATGGACATGATCTTCAACCATTGCGGATTCGAGCATCCGTGGGTCAGCGACATGCCCTCGAAGGACTGGCTGAACACCCCCGAGTGGCTCAACGAGAAGCAGAGCGGCCGCGACCCGATGACGGGCTTCACCGCCAATGCCGACGGCTCAGAGCCTGCCAAGAGTGCTTACCTGCAGACCTCCTACAAGCTCACGCCGGTCCTCGACCCCTATGCCTCTGAGGTGGACTTGCACGAGACCGTCGACGGCTGGTTTGTGCCGTCGATGCCCGACCTGAACCATCGCAATCCGCACGTCATGCAATACCTCATCCAGAACAGCATCTGGTGGATTGAGACCGTCGGCATCGATGGCATCCGCATGGACACCTATCCCTATGCCGACCGCGAGGGCATGGCCAAGTGGATGGCCCGACTGAACGACGAGTATCCCAACTTCAACACCGTCGGCGAGACGTGGGTCACCGAGCCTGCCTACACCGCCGCCTGGCAGAAGGACTCTAAACTCTCCGAACTCAATTCTCAGCTCAAGACGGTCATGGACTTCTCGTTCTTCGACAAGCTGAACCAGGCGAAGCACGAGGAGACCGACGGCTGGTGGAACGGCTACAACCGCATCTACAACTCGCTGGTCTACGACTACCTCTACGAGAATCCGTCGAACGTCATGGCCTTCATCGAGAACCACGACACCGACCGCTTCCTCGGCAACGGACAAGACTCGCTCATGCTGAAGCAAGCGCTGGCCCTGCTGCTCACCATGAACCGCACGCCGCAACTCTACTACGGCACCGAGGTTCTAATGAACGGCACGAAGGAGGTGACCGACGGCAACGTGCGCAAGGACTTCCCCGGCGGCTTCCCCGGCGACCAGCACAACTGCTTCACCGCCGAAGGCCGCACGCAGGCCGAGCAGTCGATGTTCACGTGGCTGTCGAATCTGCTGCACTGGCGCAACGGCAACGAGACCATCGTACGCGGCTACCAGACGCAGTTCTGCCCGTGGAAGGGTGTCTACGTCATCGCCCGCCGCTGGCATCGCAACACCGTGATGACCATCCTCAACGGCACTTGGCAGCCAACTGTGCTAGAAGTGGAACGCTACAAGGAACTCTTCGACACCGACCAGCTGCAGCGCGAGGCCACTGACGTTATCACCGGTCAGAAGTACGACCTGACGAAGGACCTGCCGCTTCGTCCGCGCCAGACCCTCGTCTTGGAGTTCTAAAAGACCCACCCCCAGCCCCTCCCGTGAAGGGAGGGGAGTAAACACTCTTTCTGGCTGAAATACAACCTCAGAAGGATTCTACTCCCCTCCCTTATAGGAGGGGCTGGGGGCGGGTCTTTTAAAAAAGTTTTTTGATATTCAACTCATGGGCGGTACCTGTCAAGAGGCGGGTATCGCCCATGCTTTCTTGATGGAAGAACCATATTTGGTCGGCATATTGCTCTGCCAGCTCCACGTCGTGCGTGGAGAGTAGTACGGCCTTGCCCTGTTCGTGGGCGAGCATTTGTAGCAATGCCATCACCTCGCGCTTGCTGGGATAGTCGAGGAAAGCCGTCGGCTCGTCCAGCAAGACCAGCGGTGTCTGCTGCGCCAGTGCCTTTGCAATCATCACCTTCTGACGCTCGCCGTCGCTCAGCGTGCTGAAATCGCGACGAGCCAGCGCGCCGATGCCCACTTGCTGCATCGACTGCGCCACCACCGCCTTGTCCTCTGCCGACAGCGTGCCCCAGAAGTTCGTATACGGTGTGCGGCCAAGGCCCACCACCTCCTCCACCGTCATGTTTTTCACGTCAACGCGGTCGGTCAGCACCACTGCCACCTCCCCCTTCCAGCGCTCGGCCAAAGTACGCAGCAGCGTGGACTTTCCCGACCCGTTGCGCCCCAGCAGACACGTCAGTTGTCCGCCGGCCAACGTCGCCGAAAGTCCACGCGCCACCACTTTTTCGCCTTTGCGACCCAGGTGGTAGCCGATTGTCAGATTGTCGAACCGAAATCCGTCCATCGGCTGCAAAGGTACGAAAAATTTTTCAAACCACGTGCTTAAATCTTATCGAAAGCCTGTGCCAGGTCGTCCAGCAAGTCGTCGATGTGCTCGGTACCGATGGAGAGGCGGATGGTGGCCGGCGTGATGTGTTGCTCGGCCAGCTCCTCGGGCGTCATCTGCGAATGCGTCGTCGTGTAGGGATGGATGACGAGGCTCTTCACGTCGGCCACGTTGGCCAGCAGCGAGAAGATTTCCAGCGAATCGATGAAGCGCCAGGCTGCCTCCACGCCGCCCTTTATCTCGAACGTGAAGATGCTGCCGCCGCCTTGTGGGAAGTAATAATTGTAGAGCTGGTGGTCGGGATGCGTAGGCAGCGACGGGTGGTTCACGTGAGCCACCTTCGGGTGTTTTGCCAGGAAGTCGACCACGCGCAGGGCATTCTCCACATGGCGCTCCACGCGCAGGCTGAGCGTCTCCAGTCCTTGCAGCAGTATCCACGCGTTGAAAGGCGAGATGGCAGCACCCGTGTCTCTCAGGATGACGGCACGGATGCGGGTGACGAAGGCCGCCTTGCCGGCCACGTCGGCAAACACGGCGCCGTGGTACGACGGATCGGGCTTCGCCAGCGTCGGGAACTTCTCGGCCTGGGCCTTCCAGTCGAAGGTGCCGCCATCGACGATGACACCACCCAGCGACGAGCCGTGACCGCCTATGAACTTCGTGGCCGAATGCACCACCACATCGGCGCCGTGCTCCAGCGGCCTGATGAGGAACGGCGTGCCGAACGTGTTGTCGACGATGAACGGAATGCCGTGGCGATGAGCCACCTCGGCCACACCCTCCAGATGGGTCACGTCGCTGTTCGGGTTGCCGAACGTCTCAGCATAGACCACCTTCGTGTTGGGCTGTATGGCAGCCTCCAGCGCCTCCAGGTCGTTCACGTTGACAATAGTATTCGTCACGCCCTGCGTGGTCAGTGTGTGAGTGATGAGATTGAACGAACCGCCGTAGAGGTTGTCGGCAGCCACAATGTGGTCGCCCTCCTGGCAGATGTTCTGCAGCGCGTAGGTCACGGCGGCAGCACCGCTGGCCACAGCCAAAGCCGCCACACCACCCTCCAGAGCTGCCATGCGGTCCTCAAACACGCCCTGCGTCGAGTTGGTCAGTCGACCGTAGATGTTGCCCGGGTCGCGCAGCGCAAAGCGGTCGGCTGCGTGCTGCGAATTGCGGAACACGTAACTCGTGGTCTGATAGATGGGCACCGCACGCGCATCGGTGGCGGGGTCGGGTTGTTCCTGTCCTACATGTAGTTGCAAAGTCTCGAAGTGTAGTTTCTTCTGTGCCATCATCTTTTTCCTTTCTCTTTTTATTATTGTTTTGTTTACTTTTTCCGCTGCAAAGGTACGAATTTTAGAATTATCTTCCAATAGTTATCTGAATTTTAGAAAATTTCGCTAACTTTGCAACAAAATTTAAAACAAACATCTAAACGAGGGTCTCCAGAAAGCCTTCAAAAGAAAAATATTCTACTCCGACATGACCGAACAACTCGACGAAACCGACCTGGCCATCCTGCGAACACTGCAAAGGAACGCCAAACTCACCACGAAGGAGCTGGCCGAGGCCGTCCATCTGACTCCCACGCCCGTCTTCGAGCGACTGAAACGGCTCGAGCGGCAGGGCTACATCAGCAAGTATGTGGCTGTGCTCAACGCCGAACAGCTCGGCCTCGGCCTGATGGTGTTCTGCAACGTGAAGTTGCGCCACATGAACCGCGACATCGCAGCCGACTTCGTCAGCCGCATACGCCAGATACCAGAGGTCACCGAGTGCTACAACACCTCGGGCAACTACGACTACCTGCTGAAAATACGCGCCCGCGACATGCAGCAGTATCGCGACTTCGTGCTCAACAAACTGGGCACCATCGACTCGCTGGGCTCGCTCGAGAGCACGTTCGTCATGGGCGAAGTGAAACAAGACTACGGCATCAATATATGACACACACCAACGCCATCCTTGAACTGCAACGGCAGCGCATGCTGCTCGAAATAGAATACTTCACCGAAAAGGAAGCCTTCCGCAAACTCACCGAGAGCCGCGGCATGGCGCGCCTCGTGAAACGCGGCGACGCATGGTTCCCCCTGCGCGTCGGCAAGAGCTACTACAACTCCCTTAACCAACTCTGCATCGAGGTGCACCGCACTGCCGACCAGGACATCGAGCACAACTTCGAGTTCGGCCGCCCCGTGCAGTTCTTCAAACAGCCTAGCGCCCAGACACCCACCACCCAGACACCCACCCCCAACCCCTCCCGAGGGGAGGGGAGTCTGAAATCTCTTTCTGCTGATAATGCTACCTCGAAAGCTAATCAAGCCCCCCTCCCCTCGGGAGGGGCTGGGGGTGGGTCGCTCTCCTACTACAACTTCACGGGCACCGTCTCCTATGTCGACGGCGACCGCATGGTGGTTAGCGTGCCCGACTCGGCACCCATCATAGAACTGCAGAATAGCGACCTGTTGCTGGGCGTGCAGCTCTCGTTCGACGAGACCAGCTATCGCACCATGTTCGATGCCCTCGACCGCGTGATGCGCGCCAAGAACAACCGTCTGGCCCAACTGCGCGATTTGTTCTATAAGCCCACCTCCCAGACGCCCACCCCCAACGCCTCCCGCTTCTTCTCCTTCGCTCCCCTTTCCTTCCCCTGGCTCAACCCTACGCAGGAGCAGGCCGTCAACATGGTGCTGCGGGCGAAGGACGTGGCCATCGTGCACGGCCCTCCCGGCACGGGCAAGACCACCACGCTCGTCGAAGCCATCTTCGAAACGCTCCACCGCGAGCCACAGGTGCTGGTGTGTGCGCAGTCGAACATGGCCGTCGACTGGATCTCCGAGCGGCTCGTCGACCGCGGCGTCAACGTGCTGCGCATCGGCAACCCCACGCGTGTCAACGACAAGATGCTCTCCTTCACCTACGAGCGCCGCTTCGAGGCCCATCCCGACTACGAACTGCTCTGGAGCATCCGTAAAGCCATTCGCGACCTGCGACAGCACCGCAAGCGTGGCTCCGAGAACTGGCACCAGAAGATGGACCGTCTGAAGAGCCGTGCCGCCGAACTGGAGATACGCATCAACGCCGAACTCTTCGGCGAGGCGCGCGTCATCGCCTGCACGCTCGTGGGCTCGGCCAACCGCCTGCTGGAAGGGCAGAAGTACCACACCTTATTTATAGATGAAGCCGCACAGGCACTGGAGGCCGCCTGTTGGATTCCCATCCGCCGCGTCTCGCGCGTGGTGTTCGCCGGAGACCACTGCCAACTGCCGCCCACAGTGAAGAGTCTGGCGGCGCTGAAAGCCGGACTGGGCCGCACGCTCATGGAACGACTCGTCGACAACCACCCCGAGGCCGTCACCCTGCTCGGCGTGCAGTACCGCATGAACGAGGAAATCATGCGCTTCTCCTCCGACTGGTTCTACGGCGGCAAGGTGAAGAGCGCCCCGCAGGTGCGCCACCGCGGCATCCTTGACTACGACGTGCCGATGGAGTGGAAGAGCCTCACCCCCAACACCTCCACCAATGGCGACGAGGTCGACGCACCGTCCGGCTACGAGGAGTTCATCGGCGAATCGTTCGGCAGAATCAACCGCCTCGAGGCAGCACAGACCATCGAAGTGCTGAAGGAGTACTTCACGAAGATTGGCAAGACGCGCATCCTCGAGGAGCGCATCGACGTGGGCGTCATCTCGCCCTACCGCGCACAGGTGCAGTACCTGCGCGGCCTCATCAAGCGCGACCAGTTCTTCAAACCCTACCGCAGCCTCATCTCCGTGAACACCGTCGACGGTTTCCAGGGACAGGAACGCGACGTCATCATCATCTCGCTCGTGCGCTCCAACGACGAAGGACAGATAGGATTCCTGCGCGACCTGCGGCGCATGAACGTAGCCATCACCCGCGCCCGCATGAAACTCATCATCCTCGGCAATCAGCAGACCATGACGCGCCACCCCTTCTACCGCAAGCTCTACGAGTACATCGAAGCCCTGCAGGAAGCCGCCAACCCGTAGCACAAACGATGCACCAGATAAAGTCAATTTGTTGGATAAATCAAGTCAATTTGTTGGATAAATCAAGTCATCCAAATTGAAGGATTCACTTCAACAAAAATAGGGACGGGCAAAAACCCGTCCCTATATAATTATTGTTGGATGCAGCCTGAGGCTTAGCAAGCCAGACGCTTCTCCAGACGCTCGCGGATGGCAGCGATGAAGCCGGCGGAGTTCACGCACTTCGGCTCGATGCCCTCCATGAGGTTCACAAGGTCCTTCGTGCAGATGCCCTCGTTCAGCGTGTCGAAGCAGGCTGCCTCGAGCTGGTCGCCGAAGTTCATGAGGTCCTTCAGGCCGTCCTTCTCACCACGCTTGCGCAGTGCACCACTCCAAGCGAAGATGGTTGCCATCGGGTTGGTCGACGTCTCTTCGCCCTGCAGGTACTTGTAGTAGTGGCGGGTGACGGTGCCGTGAGCAGCCTCATACTCGTAGTTGCCCTCGGGCGAAACGAGTACGGAGGTCATCATAGCGAGCGAACCGAAGGCGGTCGAGACCATATCCGACATCACGTCGCCATCGTAGTTCTTGCAAGCCCAGATGAAGCCGCCCTTCGAACGGATGACGCGAGCCACGGCATCGTCGATGAGGGTGTAGAAATATTCCAGACCGCGCTTCTCGAACTCATCCTTGTACTCCTGGAACACCTCGTCGAAAATGATGCGGAACTGTGCGTCGTACTTCTTCGAGATGGTGTCCTTCGTGGAGAACCACAGGCTCTCGTTCATGTCCAGAGCGAACTTGAAGCAGCTGTGAGCGAACGAACGAATGCTCTTGTCGAGGTTGTGCATGCCCTGCAGCACACCAGCGCCCTTGAAGTTCTGAATCACCACCTCTTCATGCTTGCCGCTTTCGCCGTCAAAGACCAACTTGGCAACACCCGGCTCGTCGACACGCAGCTCGACGCTCTTGTAGACGTCGCCATAGGCGTGACGGGCAATGGTGATGGGCTTCTCCCAGTTCTTCACAGCCGGCTTGATGCTCGGAATGGTGATCGGTGTGCGGAACACGGTGCCATCGAGAATGCTTCGAATCGTTCCATTCGGCGACTTCCACATCTCGTGCAGGTTGTACTCCGTCATGCGCTTGGCATTCGGGGTGATGGTGGCACACTTCACGGCAACGCCCAGGCGCTTCGTGGCTTCGGCCGACTCAACGGTGATCTGGTCGCGTGTCTCATCGCGCTTCACCAGGCCAAGGTCGAAGTACTCAGTTTTCAGATCGACGAACGGCAGAATCAGTTCGTCCTTAATCATTTTCCACAGGATGCGAGTCATCTCGTCGCCATCCATCTCGACCAGCGGAGTGGTCATCTGAATCTTGTTCATAAATGGAGCCCCCCTCTAATCCCCCAAGGGGGAAGCCGTATCAGGGGCTTGGGCTATTCTTATTTTCAGTTTCTTGTTTCTTGTTTCAAGTAGCGAATGGGCTTTCCTGATGCCTGAACCCGTCCCCCTCCCCAGTCGGGGAGGGTGGGGGCTATTACTTCTTATTCTTATAATAGTTCATCAGGCAGCCGTCGGCCAGGATCTGGCGCTCGTCGGCGGTGAGGTTCTGGAAGAAGAGGTGGATGGGCTTCACACCAGCCTTGGTGATGACCTGAGCATCAATCTCTTCCTTGCCACCGAGGATGGCCTCGCGGATGCCGGGGATAAAGACCTTGTCGCCGGGCTCGTAGTCGAAGGGCACGTCGGGAGCAATCGTGAAAGGCACGATACCCCAGTTGATGCAGTTCGAACGATAGCGCTTCGTGGCATACTCGTAGCAGATGTTGCAGTCGCCACCGAGCACCTTCTGGCACGATGCAGCCTGCTCACGGGCAGAGCCGTCACCTGGCTTGTTGGCGAAGACGCAAGAACCAAACGAGGTGTTCTCAGCCTTGGCACCTACAGCGGCGAGGGCCTCGGCGATGTTCTCGCTGACCTTGCCTTCGCGACGGTCGAGATCCTGCTGCTGGATGCACTTGCTCAGGCCTACGTACTCAGGCACGCGGCGGCTCAGGGCAAACTCAGAGAGCTTCAGCGGGTTGGAGCGATACGACGAGGTCTCGCCCGAGGGGATGAGTTCGTCGGTGGTGGTGACGGGATCGTGGATGACGGCAGCCAGCTCGACGAGCATGTTCTCCTGCATGGGATACATCTTGGGCCAGTCCTTGATGTTCGGACCATAGCGCAGCTCGGTGGAGAGGTCTTCATGACCGAAGCCGTAGTAGAGGCGACGCTCATAGATCTTTGCATCGTACTCGTAGCGAGCGTGGTTGTCCTCGAAGTCGATGTCGGTAGCAGCAGTGATGACACCACCGTTGGCAGCCGTGGCAGCGATGGAGCGGGCATCCATCAGGGCAACGAGCGACAGCTGACCCTGACCGGGCTTCGAACCTTCGCGGTTGGGGAAGTTACGGGTGGTGTGACGGATGGAGAGTCCGTTGTTGGCAGGTACGTCGCCAGCACCAAAGCACGGACCGCAGAAGGCAGGCTTGATGACCACACCGGCCTCGAGCAGTTCCTCGGCGATGTGATTGCGTGTGGTAGCCAGGTAGACGGGCGTGGACTGCGGATAGGCTGACATCGTAAAGTAGTCGTTGCCGATGGTCTTGTCCTTCAGGATGGCAGCGGCAGCAGCGAGGTTGTCGTAGGTACCGCCTGAGCAACCTGCGATGATGCCTTGGTCGGCATATACCTTACCATCGCGCACCTTGTCGACGAGATGCACGTCGACCTTCGAGCCGAAACGCTTCTGGGCGTCTTCCTCGATGCGCTTCAGAATGCCAACGGGGTCGGCCTGCAGCTCGTGGATGGTCACTGCGTTCGACGGGTGGAACGGCAGAGCAATCATCGACTCCTGTGTGGAGAGGTCGATGCGAATCATAGCATCGTAGTAAGCCACCTTGCCCGGCTCAAGCACCTTGAAGTCCTCGGGACGCTTGTGAATCTCATAGTGATGCTTCACCTCATCGTCGGTCACCCAGATGGACGACAGACAGGTGGTCTCGGTGGTCATGATATCGATGCCATTACGGAAGTCGATGGGCAGGTTCTTCACGCCAGGGCCAGCGAACTCCAGCACCTTGTTCTTCACGAAGCCACTCTCGAAGGTTGCCTTCACGAGCGAGATGGCCACGTCGTGCGGACCCACGCCCTTCTTCGGAGCACCCTCGAGCCATACGAGCACCACCTCGGGAGCATTGATGTCCCAGGTGTTCTTCAGCAACTGCTTCACGAGCTCGCCACCACCTTCGCCGACGCCCATGTTACCGAGCGAGCCGTAGCGGGTGTGAGAGTCGGAACCCAGAATCATGTTGCCGCACTTCGCCATCTGCTCGCGCACGTACTGGTGGATGACGGCCTGATTGGCAGGCACGTAGATGCCGCCATACTTCTTGGCAGCCGAGAGGCCGAACACATGGTCGTCCTCGTTGATGGTACCGCCAACGGCGCAGAGCGAGTTGTGGCAGTTTGTCATGGCATAGGGAATGGGGAATTTCTCCAAGCCGCTGGCGCGGGCCGTCTGGATGATGCCCACGTAGGTGATGTCGTGAGATGCCATAGCGTCGAAGCGGATGCGCATCTTCTTACCCTTTGAACCATCTACGTCGTGAGCGCGCAGGATGCCATAGGTGATGGTCTGTTCACGTGCCTCGTCGGGTGTGGGCAGGCCAGCACCGTCGGCAACGATTTCTTTTCCGTTCAGGAGATAAACTCCATGTTTGATCAGTTCTACCATAATGTTTTTTTGTTATTAGGTTTTTTGATTAAATGATGTTTTGTTATTTGGTTATCGCATGGATAAAAATGGTCAGTGCCAGCATGTCGGCAGCGCCGCCCGGCGAGATGTTCTCGGCAGTGTAGCGGCGGTTCATGGCTTCGAGCCTGTCAGGACTGAAGTCGGCGAGCAGCGTGGCAGCCTCAGCCTTCACACGCTGCGCCACCTCGGCACCGCAGCGATGCAGCACGTTGGTGTCGTCGAGTTGCGCCATGATGCGCAGCAGCGTCTTGTGGTGGGCGTATGGGTCGCCCTGCTGCTGTAGCTCGCGCAAGAAGGGCAACCAGTCGTTGAAGAGCTGCTCGTAGCCTTCGCGAGCCATTGCCAAGGCTCCCTTTGCCTGATATTGGCTGACGGCGTGGCTGCCGTGGGTGCCCTGTGTGTCGGGGAATTGACTGGCCAAGCGGATGATGCCGGCCTGGAGGTCGGACACCTTGTTACTTTGTACCTTTGTTCTTTCTCCGCTTTGCTCCGAAAGCGAGCAAGCTCGTGGTCCCTTGTTACCTTGTGCCACTGCGAGGCCGAGGGAAAAGAGGGCACCGCGATGCGTGTTCACGCCTCCCGTGGCTTTGAGCATGGCACGCTCGGCCTCAATGCCGATTCGGGAAAGCGTGGCATGGTCGGTATTTCCTTGCTGACCGGCCTGGGCAATCTGCACGAAATAGGGGCGCAGAGCCGCAATGCTGCGCTGCATCAAGACGTAGTCCATGTCGGTATGGGCACCGCTGTCGTGCTGGTCTACAAGACCTGGTTTCGGCGTGGTGTCGAGTTCCTGCTGCAGGGCGTCGCAGGCAAGATGAGCCAGGAGATAGGGGATGGTGGTAGGCGGGACGAGGGCTGCAGCCTCGGCAAAGCGCCCCTCGGCAAGTGCCTTCCTGACGAGCGAGGCGCTGATGGCGGGGGCTGACTGCGGGGTTGCGACATGGTCGCAACAAACGGGGGACGCAAGGGTGCTTGGGGAGGTGATAACAGTAAGGCGGGGTATTTCTACGAGGCGCAGGGCATGGAGGGGCAGTTGCTGGGCCAGCAACTCGTTGTAGCGGCGGGTGAGGGCATCATTAGGTTCTGAGCCAACGAAGCGAATCGTGGCCCCCAGTGCCGGTGCGATGTGGCGGCAGAAGATGTCGATGTCGAGCAGCATCTGCGTGTCGGCGGCGGCGCTGAGTTGCTTCAGGAAGTAAGTGGGGAATGTGGCGGCAGAGATGGCGTAAGGGCTACCCTCAAGAACAAAAACCCCACCCCGGCCCTCCATAGAGTGAGCCCCACCCCGGCCCTCCCCAGTAGGGAGGGAGTTACCTTGGTACTTTGGTACTTTGTTACTTTGAATGACGGCGGCCTCTATCATCGCCTTGCGCTCGGCGTAGGGGAAGAGCGAGCGGGACGGCTGGTGCTCACCGCCGTCTTCCTTCACGGGAATAATAAAGAGGCGGTCAACCTGCCGGGCTGCCTGCTCGATGAGGTAGCGATGGCCAAGCGTGAAGGGATTGGCATTCATCACAATGACGCCGATGGTGGAAGCCCCACCCCGACCCTCCGCAGTAGGGAGGGAGATATCAGCGGGATGCTCTGCAGGCTGCAAAGTCGAAGCGCACGAGCGGAGGTACTTCGTGTAGTCGTCGATGCCGTGTCCGTTCTCCATCAGGATGGCAAGCGGCGCCTCACCGACAAGGCGGAAGCCGAAGCTTTCGAACACCCGTCGGTTCTGTGGTTTGGTGAACACCTTCACCGAGTGATGACCGCGCTGGGCAGCCTCACTGATGAGATGAGAAACAAGTCGGTTGGAAAGATGAGCATCGCGCAACCGTTCGTCGACCGCGATGCACTTGATGATGTCGCCCTGCAAGCCTCCGCCAGCCAGAATCTCGTCGCCGTCGGGCTCAGTGACGATGGCATAATAGTCCACCTCATCGAGTCGCAGCTGGTTGGCCTCGAGGAACCGTTCCACCTTCCGACGCCACAGCGGCATCGACATGGGAACACTATGGATTTCATAATCCACCATGCACATATTCGTCAACGATGTTCTCTATGCGGGCTTGCAGTTCTTCACGGCTGTGAGTGTGGTTGCGCATGCAGTAGCGAGCTTCCTGCTGGCAGAGCAGGCAACGGCGCGGTGCGGCACCGATGGCCTGACGCGAGACGGGAGTGCCCGTCGTGTCGATCACGTCGAGGTCGAACAGCCTACCCAGCGGGTGTTCCTCCTCAATGCGGCAGGCCTGGCGCTTGGCGTCGAGCAGCGGCAGCTTGGTGAAGGCATAGGCTTCGAAACCCGTCTCCAGGTCGCGTTCCTCCATCCACGTGAGGCTGTCGGCAAACGTTGCGCGCAGGGCTTCCGTGGCAGCCTGCGCCACCACGAGCGAAAGACGATTCCGCTTGACCGACCCTGGCATGATGACCGTCAGGCATAGCAGCGTCTCCTCAGGATGCTCGCGCAGGAGTTCCTGTTGCCGATGCCATCGACGGTCGCGACTTGCCAAGAGTTCAAGGAGCCTCACCCCCGCCCCCTCTCCTAAAGGCGAGGGGTGAAGCTGCTTGACTTTTGTTTCTGATTTTTCGGTCATTTTCCTTGAGTTGCTACTCCCCTCGCCTTTAGGAGAGGGGCTGGGGGTGAGGCTACTCTACGATATTCTTAATCACGTCCATGACGGAGCCGTCGCGGTTCATCACTACGCCCACGACCTTATCGCCGAAGGGCAGCGGGTCGGGATTGCCGATGATGCCGCGAGCCTTGTCGCGCAGGGCGTCGAGCGTGACGAGCTTCAGGCCTGCAGCTTTCAGACGCTCAGCAATCTCCGGACGGCGCGGGTTGACGGCGATGCCATACTCCGTGACGACGACGTCGACCGTGGATCCCGGTGTGATGAGCGTGGTCACCTCGTCAACGATGCAAGGAATGCGACCGCGCAGCAGCGGGCATACGATGATCGACAGGGCAGCGTCGGCAGCCGTGTCGGGGTGTCCACCGATGGCGCCGCGGATGATGCCATCCGAGCCCACGAGCACATTCACGTTGAAGTTCACGTCGACCTCAAGCGCCGAAAGGATGACGATGTCGAGATACTTCGTGGCAGCACCCGGCTCGTCGGCCGAAGCATACTCGTTGGCCGAGACGCCCTTGTGCAGCGGGTCGCGCATGATCGACTCGGCAGCCACCTTGTCGAACGACTGCACGTCGATGAGGCGCTCGATGAGCCCTTCCTCATGCAGCTTCACCATGTGAGCGGTGATGCCACCCAGTGCGAACGAAGCCTTGATGCCACGGTTGATCATCTCCTCGCGGATGTACTTCACGGCAGCAAGCGATGCGCCGCCCGAACCCGTCTGGATGGAGAAACCGTTGCGGAAGTAGCCACTGTTGACGATCACCTTAGCAGCCTCTTTGGCGAGCAAGATGTCGCGCGGGTTCTTGGTGTCGCGGATGGCACCCGATGAGATCTTCGACGAGTCGCCCACCGAGTCAACCAACACCACGTAGTCGACGTTGTGCTCCGAGATAGCGTTCGGCGTGTTAGGATAGGGCACGAGGTCGTCGGTGAGGATCACCACCTTATCGGCATACTGTGCGTCGGGCTTGGCATAGCCCAGCGAGCCGCTGATCGACTTGGCGTTCGGCGAGCGCGAGTAGCCACAGGCATTGCCCGAGTAGTCGGAAGACGATGCGCCGAGGAAGGCCACGTCGATGTGGAGGTCGCCATTAGCGATGGCCGAGCCACGTCCGCCATGCGAGCGGAACACCACCGGTTCCTTCATCAGGCCATGCGATATTTCCTTGGCCAGGTCGCCACGCAGACCACTGGTCGAGATCTTCGTGATGACACCATTCTTAATATGTTCAATAAGGGGTTTGTGGACGTCCTGCAGGCTCGATGCTGCCAGGTGCAGGTCTTTGAAGCCCATCTCGGCCAGCTTGTCGACCACCATGTTCACCACCTTGTCGCCGGCGCGGAAGTGGTGGTGGAACGAGATGGTCATGCCGTCCTTCAGTCCGCTGCGGCGGATGGCCTCCTCCAGCGTACAGAGCTTCGTCTTGTTGTTTTGCTGATCTGTGCGCGGCGTGATGTCCTTCTGGCCCTTCACCTCGTGATACACGGGCTTGCCCATCTTCTCGGCCGCAGCCTTTATATCGATAATTCTTTCTGCGTAATTCATAACTTTGAACTTTTTTCTTTGAACCTTGAACTAAAGAATATCTTCCTTCTTGAGCACGCCCGAGGCGATGGCCAGGTCGATGGTGTGCTGGGCGCGGATGACGACGGGTTTGTCGACCATCTTGCCGTTCACGGCGATGACGCCCGAGCCCTTGGCCTCGGCTTCCTTGATGGCTGCCAGAATCTTCAGAGCCTTCTCGATGTCCTTCTGCTTCGGTGCGAACACCTCGTTGATGATTTCAATCTGGCGCGGGTTGATGATCGACTTGCCGTCGAAGCCCAGTGCCTTGATGAGTTCCACCTCCCTGCGGAAGGTATCCATGTCGTTCAGGTTCGAGTAGACGGTGTCCAGGGCGTCGATGCCGGCGGCACGAGCTGCCACGACGATGGTCTGGCGAGCCAGCAGCAGTTCCATGCCGAAGTTGGGGTTGTCGCCCTGCGTGCGTTGTGTCTTCAGGTTGGCGCAGTAGTCCTCGGCGCCCAGTGCGATGCCCATCATGCGCTTCGATGCCGTGGCGATGGGGTATGCGTTCACGATGCCCAGTGCGCTCTCAATGGCAGCCATGATCTTCGTGCGGCCCACGCAGCCCAGCTCCGTCTCCCACTTCAGGATTTCTTCCTCCACCTCGCGCACCTCGTCGGCGGTCTCGGTCTTCGGCATGCGGATCACGTCGACGCCAGCCTTCACGACGGCCTCGACGTCCTTCTTGCCGTAGGGCGTGTTCAGCGGATTGATGCGAACCACCATCTCCGTGTCGCCGTAGTCGATGGTCTTCAGCGCGTTATACACCAGCAGGCGTGCTGCGTCCTTCTCAGCCATGGTCACTGAGTCCTCCAGGTCGAGCATGATCGAGTCGGGACCGTAGATGTGAGCGTCTGCCATCATTCCGGGGTTGTTGCCCGGAACGAACATCATTGTTCTTCTGAGTCGTTGCATTGTATTTTACGATTTACAGATTTACGATTAACAATTATTTCCAAACATCCACACCCGTGGCTCTCACGGCGGCGGCCGTCACGCGGGCACGAATTGTGCAGTCGAGTGCACCCTTGTCGGTGGCCTTCACGTGGGCATCGTGGATGTCCAGGCCCTCGAGGGTTTCAGTGATTACTTTCTTGATTTGCTTGCCGAACTGGAATGCCACAGTCGAGTCGAGTTCTATCTGGAGACCCGGGGCGTCGGCAGGTGAGATCTGAACGAGAATATCGCCAGACTCCAGTGTTCCGGCCATAGCTTCCTTCATTTCCATTGTGCTTTTTGTTTTTGAGATAGTTATTGTTTACGGTTAAAAAGACCACTGGTCAACTTATTGGCCAGACGGCCTCCTTTTTAAAGTTAATAGATTCGGCTGCAAATTTAGGAGTTTTATTTGACACGTCCAAATAAAAATAAGGAAATTATGCGCTGAAAGGCTAAAAAATGTTATAAGGTTTTCTTTGTATATAGTTTTTCGCTACCTTTGCTTTTGCAACAGAAAACCCAAACCAAACCGTTATTTTATGACAAATCGTAAGCAAACACTCATCATAAGCTGTCTTTTTCTTCCTATTTCCTGTGCTATGTGGGCACAAGACGATGCTTTCGGTCTGTTACGCGACAGGCGCGGAACGCATTCCAACAGCATCGACCGCAAGTCGCTCGTCAGGCGCAATAATCCTACTTGCCACCACATCGGGCGCGAGCAGTTCCTGCTGGGCGAGGGTAGCATGTCGTTCCACGTCGACGCCACGGCTCTGCAGACCTTCATGCCCGACTCCGCGCTGGCACTCAATATGGGGGTGAACCTGACCGACACCACCCGCCTGACCTCGCTCAACATGACGCTCGACCGCTGGACGGGCAAGGCCGACAGCCGCTTCCGCTACAACGGCCACTACTACCACGTGGAGACCGTCTGCTCGCCGTCCAACAACCATAGCAGACCGGCCTTCGCCACGCGCGTCAGCAGCGACAGCATCTTCGAGGTGGTGCTGCGCCCCTCGGCGGTGTTGGCCAACACCGGCGACAACGTGATAAAGGTCACGTCGCTGAAGCAACACGCCGCCATCCGCCTGCTCAACACCACTGGGCAGGGCAAACCCTACCACTGGTTCATCATGAGCTGGCGCGGCAACGCATCGCTGAAGGTGCGCAGCAACCAGATTGTGCTGCGCTGCAAGGGCACTCCCGTCGTCTCGGAGGGGAAGAAGAAGAAAGACTTCACGCTCGACCTGAGCATCATGCGCACCAGCGACATGCCCAGCGACAGCTACTTCAACAGCGACCCGATATTGCCTTTCACCGACTTTGCGCTGAAGACCGCCACGGGATGGAACACGTTCTGGACGGAGTGCGGCATCGCCGACTTCTCGGCCACCGACGCGCCCGAGGCCCGGCTGGCTGAGCAGCGGCTGATAGAGGCGCTCTACAACATCACCTCGGCCACGCCTGCCGACTGGTGGCTGCAGACCCCGCTCACGGCCTACGGCTTTGCCAAGCAGGTGGTGCCGCTGTTCCGCAAGTCGCTGCGCAATCAGCCCGAACAACTCTGGCAGCGACCCGAACTCATTGCTGCCACCCTGCTCACGCTGCGCGCCTACACCGAGCCGCAGGTGGCCGAGCGGTTCGAGATGACGGCCGACGAGGTGAGCCGTCTCTTCACGACCATCATCAATGCCTACAGCGAGCACGTGTCGAAGTCCGCCCTCCTGCTGGCCGAGGGAAAGACCACTGCCCCCGACTATCTCGACCGCGACCGCCTGCTGGCCGTCGCCACAGCCTGGAAGGCCGTCGCCGACTCGCTGGGCAACGTGCAGCAGGTGGTGCCCGCCAACGAGGAGGCTGCCACTGCCGACACGACTGTTGCAACGCGGTCGCAGCAAATCATCAACGACGCGGCCACGGGGCTCTTCCGCCTGCCCACGGTCGCCGAACTGGCGGCCTCCCCCACCCTCACTCCCCGGCGGCAGAGCCTCCTGCTCCTCGCCGTCGCTGCCCGCCAATGGCCCCAGCAGTGGAACGTAAAGACCGAAGACCTGCTGCCCCTGCCCTGAAGCCCTGCCTCGCAGCCCCCTCCTTCAAGGAGGAGCGGCCTACAGGGTAGCGTCTCTTCATCCGTAATCCCTTTCTTGACACTGCCTCTCTACCTGGCGCAAAGTGTCAAGAAAACTTGCCTGTGAACCCCCTTGTAGAATGAAAAATTTTCGACTTCAAAATTTTTTTCCGCAAATACGGCCGTATTTTGAAGGGTTCGCTAAAGTGTTGTAAATCAAGTGTTTAACTGTTTGAGACCCACAACCCCCTATGTCAGGGGGCTCGAAACCATAGGTTTAGACCACGTAAACCATAGGTTTAGTCGATCTATCTCATTGAGTTGTATGCTCCATCCCATAGAGTTGTATCATCCAAACCATAGGTTTTGAGCCCCCTAACATAGGGGGTTGGGGGTCTCGAGCGTTGTTTTGTCTGCCCGAAAGCCCCTTTCCCTATTGTTTCACGCTCTAGTTTGATGTTTCACGCCGCGGTCTTTTTGTCTGAAAAATTCATAGGATTTCAACTTTTACTATGTTTTCTTTCGCAAAATCAATTATTTGCACTATCTTTGCAGCCTAAACATTCACCAACAATGAAGGATATATGCTGTATCGGGCACCTGACCCGCGATAAAATCATCACCCCTGAGAGCACGGTCTACATGGCCGGGGGCACGTCGTTCTACTTCGCTCACGCACAGAACCACCTGCCACAGGGAAAAGTGGACTTTCAACTCGTCACGAAGGTGGGCGAGGAGTCGATGGCTGAGATTGAAAAGATGCGGCAGGAGGGCATCGACGTGCTGTGCTTCCCGAGCCGCCACAGCGTTTATTTTGAAAACAAATACGGCACCGACTCCAACCGTCGCACGCAACGCGTGCTGGCCAAGGCCGACCCCTTCACGCTCGACGAGGTGGAGGGGCTGGAGGCGCGCGTGTTCCATCTGGGCTCGCTGCTGGCCGACGACTTCCCGATGGAGGTGGTCAGCGCGCTGCACGAGCGCGGACTGGTGAGCATCGACGTGCAGGGCTACCTGCGCGAGGTGCGCGGCGAGAGCGTGCACGCCTGCCAGTGGAAGGAGAAGGAGCAGGTGCTGGCGATGACCGACATCCTGAAGTTGAACGAATACGAGATGCAGGTGATTACCGACTCGAGCGACCCGCGCACCGTGGCCACGAAGCTGGCGCAGATGGGTGTGCGCGAGGTGGTGCTGACGTTCGGCGACTACGGTTCGCTCATCTGCGCCGACGGCCAGTTCTACGAGATTCCGGCCTACAAGCCTCAGCATCTGGTAGACGCCACGGGCTGCGGCGACACCTATTCGGCCGGCTACCTCTACTGCCGCGCCCAGGGCGAGAGCCCGCTGGAGAGCGGTAAGTTTGCCGCCGCCATGTGCACGCTGAAGCTGGAGCAGCACGGCCCCTTCTCGCGCAGCATCGACGAGATACGCTACATCATGACGAGGTAGCCTCTCCCCCGGCCGCCCTTTCCAATGGGAGGGGGGAGACTGAGCCTTGAGGTCAGATACTTGAAACTCAAAAAAACAATCTCTAAAGAAAAGCAGTGAAAGAATTTCTGGACGTACTGCGGCGATTCGTGCCGCCCTATAAGAAATACTTGGTGCTGTCGGTGGTGTTCAACATCCTGTCGGCCATCCTCAACATCTTCTCCTTCATGACGCTCATCCCCATGCTGAACATCCTGTTCAAGACGGGCGACGGCGACCAGGCCACGGCACTCATGGCGTGGGACTGGGACAACCTGACGAAGGTGGCGATGAACAACATGAATTACTACGTCAACCAGCTCATTGCCGACCTGGGACCGACGACGACGCTGCTGGTCATCGGACTGGTGCTGACAGTGATGACGGCGCTGAAGACGGGCGCCTACTTCCTGTCGTCGGCCACCATCGTGCCCATCCGCACGGGTGTGGTGCGCGACATCCGCAACCAACTCTACCAGAAGATTACGTCGCTCTCGCTGGGCTTCTTCTCCGAAGAGCGCAAGGGCGACATCATCGCCCGCATGAGCGGCGACGTGCAGGAGATAGAAAACAGCATCATGTCGAGCCTCGACATGCTGTTCAAAAACCCCATCCTCATCATCATCTACTTCGCCACGTTGCTCGTGGCCTCATGGCAGCTGACGCTCTTCACCATCATCTTCGTGCCCGTGTTCGGATGGTTCATGGGGATGGTGGGCCGCAAGCTGAAGCAGAAGAGCATCAAGGCGCAGGCCCTCTGGAGCGACACCATGAGCCAGGTGGAGGAGACGCTGGGCGGACTGCGCATCATCAAGGCTTTCTGCGCCGAGGAGAAGATGAACGAACGCTTCGACCGCGTGAACTCTGCCTACCGCAACGACATCATGCGGGTGAACATCCGGCAGGCCATGGCCCACCCCATGTCGGAATTTCTGGGCACCATCATGATTGTCATCGTGCTGTGGTTCGGCGGCATCCTGGTGCTGCAGACGAAGACGCTTTCGGGCCCGCTGTTCATCTACTACATGACCATCCTCTACTCCATCATCGACCCGCTGAAGCAGTTCTCGAAGGCCAGCTACAACATCCCGAAAGGACTGGCCTCGATGGAGCGCATTGACAAGATTCTGAAGGCCGAGGTGGATATACGGGAGAAGGAAAATCCCGTTCAGATCAAGAGTTTCGAGCACCAGATAGAATTCCGCCACGTCAGCTTCCGCTACGGCGAGCAGTGGGTGCTGAAGGACATCAACCTCGTCATCCCGAAAGGCAAGACGGTGGCACTGGTGGGCCAGAGCGGATCGGGCAAGTCGACACTCGTGGACCTCATCCCGCGCTACTACGACACGCAGGAGGGCGAGGTGCTCATCGACGGCATCAACGTGAAGGACCTGGGCCTGCACTCGCTGCGCCAGCTCATCGGCAACGTCAACCAGGAGGCCATCCTCTTCAACGACTCCTTCCGGCACAACATAGCATTCAGCGTTCCGGAACAGTCGGAAGACTCGGCAGCCCTCGCTGAGAAGATTGAGGAGGCGGCCCGCATTGCCAACGCCCACGACTTCATCGTGCAGAGCGAGCAGGGCTACGACACCAACATCGGCGACCGCGGCGGACGCCTTTCGGGCGGTCAGCGCCAGCGCGTCAGCATAGCCCGCGCCATTCTGAAGAACCCGCCCATCCTGATTCTCGACGAAGCCACCAGCGCCCTCGACACCGAGAGCGAGCGACTGGTGCAGGACGCGCTGGAGCGACTCATGAAGACGCGCACCACCGTGGCTGTGGCCCACCGCCTGTCGACCATCAAGAATGCCGACGAGATATGCGTGCTGCACGAAGGCCGCATCGTGGAGCGCGGCTCCCACGACGAACTGCTGCAGCACGACGGCTACTACAAGAAACTGCACGATATGCAGAGTTAGCAAGAACTCTAAACACTCAACTTTAAAAGAACTCTAAACTCTAAACACTCAACACTCAACTCTCAACTTTAAATAATGAGACCCTCCTCACGATTCGGAATACTCGACACGGTGTTTGCCCCCGTGGCAGCCTTGTTGTGGAACCTGCTACTGGCCTTCGCCGTCTATCAGATAGCACGCATGGCCTATCTGCTGGTGAACCTCAGCCATTTCCAGGACAACCTCACGGCGGCCCACCTGTGGCAACTGCTGCGCGGAGGACTGGTGTTCGACACGTCGGCCATCGTCTATACCAACGCGCTCTACATCGTGCTGATGCTCTTCCCCCTCCACCTGAAGGAGACACCGGCCTACCACCGCCTGTGCAAGTGGGTGTTTGTGGTGGTCAACGCGCTGGCACTGCTCATCAACCTGTGCGACTCGGCCTACTTCCCCTACACGCTGCGGCGCACCACGACGAGCGTCTTCCGCGAGTTCAGCAACGAGAGCAACCTGGGCGGCATCTTCCTGACCGAACTGCTCAGCCACTGGTATCTGGTGGTGCTGTTCGTCGTGGTGGTGTGGGCTCTGTGGCAACTCTATGCCACCCCGCGCATCCTGAAGAAATACTTCCGCCAGCGCAGCCAGCAGTGGGTCTATGCCGGCGTGATGCTGGTGGCACTCGTCGTGGCCGTGCCGCTGTGCATCGGCGGCTGTCGCGGCGGACTGGGCCACGGCATTCGCCCCATCACCATCAACAATGCCAACCAGTATGTGGACCGTCCGACAGAGTGCGCCGTGGTGCTGAACACGCCGTTTGCCCTCATCCGCACCATCGGCAAGAGCGTGTTCACGGTGCCCAATTGGTACAACAGTCCCGACGAGGCTGCGAAGGTGTTTTCGCCCATCCACCAGCCTGCGCCAGCCGACTCGCTGGCCAAAAAGAAGAACATCGTCATCTTCATCGTCGAGAGCTTCGGACGCGAATACATCGGCGCCCTCAACCGCGACCTGGAGGGCGGCCGCTACAAGGGCTACACGCCCTGCATCGACTCGCTCATCGAGAAAAGTCTGGTGTTCCGTCATTCGTTCTGCAACGGCCGTAAGAGCATCGACGGCATGCCCTCGGTGCTGTGCGGCATCCCGATGTTTGTGGAACCCTTCATCCTCACACCTGCCTCGATGAACTCTTACACCAGCATCGGCGGACTGCTGGCCAAGGACGGCTACGAGACAGCCTTCTTCCACAATGCCAACCGCGGGTCGATGGGCTTCATGGCTTTCGCCAACAAGACGGGATTCCAACAGTACTACGGTCGCGAAGACTATGCCGCCGACAGCCGTTTCGGGGGCGACGCCGACTTCGATGGCCACTGGGGCATCTGGGACGAGCCCTTCCTGCAATACTACTGCGCGAAGATGTCGGAGATGAAGCAGCCGTTCATGACGGCACTTTTCACCACGTCGTCGCACCACCCGTTCCAAATACCCGAACAGTATCGCGACGTCTACAAGGAGGAGCAAATGCCCATCCACAAGTGCATACGCTACACCGACATGGCGCTGGGCCGCTTCTTCCGCGAAGCCAGCCGACAGCCGTGGTTCCAGAACACGCTGTTCGTCATCACCAGCGACCACACCAACCAGAGCAACCATGCCGAATACAAAAGCGACATCGGCGGCTTCTGCTCGCCCATCATCATCTACGACCCCAGCGGCCGGCAGGTGAAGCCGGGCATGAGCCCCGCCGTGGCACAGCAGATTGACATCGTGCCCACGCTGCTGGGCCTCATCGGCTACGACAAGCCCTACTTCTCGTTCGGCATCGACCTGATGAAGACTCCTGCCGAGCAGACCTTTGCCGTGAACTACCTGAACGGCACCTACCAGTACGTGAAGTACGGCTACGTGCTGCAGTTCGACGGCGAAAAGGCCAAGGCCATCTACAGCCTCAGCGACAGGACGATGAAAAAGAATCTGATTGGGAAAGTGAAGGTGCAGTCGCAGATGGAACGCGAACTGAAGGCCATCATCTATCAGTACATGTTCCGCATGGAACACGACCAGCTTAGAAACTAGAAACTCTCAACTCTAAACACTCAACTCTAAACTCTCAACTCTAAACTCTCAACTCTATAGCCTTAGGAATAACCTTTCCTCCCACTACTTCAAACTTTTCATTGAACTCCTCGCGCGTGCGCTTCCAGCGGTTGTGACTCCACAACCAGTATTCAGGCGCACGGCGAATGGTTTCTTCCAACAATTCAAAATAGCGAGTGGTCAACTCGTATTCTGCCATTGCCGGCACATCCCGAGTAATCAGCCGAAACTCAGCTTCATAATAGCCTCTCTTCACACGACGGAGTTCCAAATAAAACGCCGCCTGCTTCAACTTGCGCGCAATGCGTTCGGTACCCGTCAGCACGGGGGTGTCATGGTTCAGGAAGTTGCACCAGTGGTGAATGTTTCGCCAATGCGGCACCTGATCGGCTATAAACCCGATGACCACAGGCTGACCTTTCTGCCGATAGCCCACCAGTTCGCGCAGCGTGTCGTTCATGGCTATGCACACCGAGCCAAACCGTTGGCGCAACGAAAGGAAAAGCTGATCGAACTCAGCATTCTCGATGGGATGATATATCTGTCCGCATTGCGCCTTCGGCGTCACCCAAAGCGGAAGCGTCGTCACCCACTCCCAATTGCAATAGTGACCCAAGTAAACGGCACACGACTGACCATCGTTGATGGCCTCATCGACAGCCTCCATGCCCTTGAACACCATCCTTCGACGCAGCTCGTCTTCCTTCATCGTCATAAACTTCACGCTCTCCACCAGATAGTCGCAGAAGAAATGGAAGAAGCCGCGCTCCACGGCGAGCAGTTCCTGCTCCGACTTCTCGGGAAACGATGCCGCGAGATTCTTTCTGACAATGGGCCGGCGATAGCGCACGACGTAATAAATCAGGAAGAACAACCCGTCGCTCAGCACGTAGAGGACGCGCAGCGGCAGCAGCGAAAGCACATACCACAGGGCATAGACAATAGGATAGACTATCTTCATGCTGCAAAGGTACGAATAAAAGTTTAAAGTTCAAAGTTCAAAGATTAAAAGTTCAAAAGTTATGTAGCAGAAGTTAAAAACTCTAAACTCTCAACACTAAACTCTCAACTTTTTATTACCTTTGCACGTATGTTGACCGTAAAATTTACTCCCTACCGCCAATCGCTTGGGGCCATCTATGCACGCCAGACCCCAAGCGGCAGCCTGATGTCGCGCGACGGACGCTATCGTTTCGTCCTCGACGACTCTATCCGTGAAGCCGACTTCTGGGTCGTACAGGGCAAGGGCATCCGACAGCCTGCCAGCTGCCGCGTTGCACCCGAAAACACACTGATGTTTGCCACCGAGCCTCCCTCCGTGCTCGTCTATCCAAAGAAATACTTGCGCCAGTTCGGCCATGCCTTCACCTGTCAGGAAGCCATCGGCATGCTGCCCAACGAGCATAGCAGCTTCCCGCTGCTGCCCTGGTTTGTGGGATTCAGCCAGCAGCCTGACCGCTCATGCTCCTACAGCCTCGACTACGACCAGCTCAAAGCCATGCCGCTCGACGACGAGAAGCCGAAACTCATTTCTGTCATCACCAGCAACAAGGCGTTCACGCGAGGACACCTCGACCGCATCCGGTTCGTCCAACGGCTGAAGGAGCACTTCGGCAATCGCATCGATGTCTTCGGCCGCGGTTTCAACGGCTTCGCCGACAAGTGGGACGTACTGCGACCCTATCGCTACCACATCGCCATCGAAAATTCCTCGCAGCCCTACTACTGGACCGAGAAAATCAGCGACTGCTATCTGGCCGGCTGCTTCCCCTTCTACCACGGCTGCACCAATCTGGCCGACTACTTCCCGCAGGACGCCTTCTGCCCCATCGACATCCGCAAGCCCGACGAGGCCATCCACACCATCGAGCAGATGCTGCAGCAAGACGTCCGCGCCCAGCGCAGCAAGGCTATGGCAGAGAGCCGGCGACTGGTGCTCGACGTCTATAACATGTTTGAGCACGTGGCTCGCGTCTGCGACTCGCTGAACCCCGACGCCCCGAAACAAGAGGTCACCATCAAGCCCTGCCAGTCGGGACGCCAGTGGCACAACCTTCGCAACTATCTCTTCACGCGCAACTACTATCAGGTCCTGAACCTCGTACCCCATATTTCATACCTCGACTATGTATCGTAAAGCCTTCCTCTACTACGCCCTGGCCACGTTGCTCCTGGCCATGCAGTTCCTGATGTTCATCAAGGGCAGCGCAGTCCTTCAGGTCATGGACGCTGCTGGATGGGCTTTCTTCCTCACGTCGTGCCTCAGCCATGCCGCTGTGGTCATGCTCGTGCCGCTCGTGGTGTTGTTTCTCCCCCTCATGCTACTGAAGCAACGCAAGGCTGCTGTCACGCTGCTCGTGGCAAGTGGCATGCTCATCTCCGTGCTGGTCTTCCTCGATATGCAGGTCTACAACCTCTACCGCTTCCATATCAACGGCTTCGTGCTCAACATGGTGTTTGGCCAAAATGCTACCGAAGTGTTTGCCTTCTCTCCTCTGCTCTATCTGAAGGAATTTGCCCTCTTCGCCTTCTTCATCGTCCTTCACCTGCTGCTCTGGGCCGTTGCCAGCCGATGGAGTCACCGCTGCCACAAGCGACAGCTACTGACCATCGTACTCACCCTCATAGCCGCCACACTGTTTGCCCACGGCTACCACGTCTATGCCTCATTCCTGCAACGGCCATCGGTCATCAAGAGCCGACGACTGCTGCCCTACTACTTCCCCACAACCGCCTATAAGTTCATGCTGCGTCACGTTGGTTGCGACCCCGTCGCAACCGCCTCCTCCCCCAACAGCCTCACCACCCACAACGCTGCCTCAGCCGACATCCGCTATCCCCTGCAGCCCATTCAGGCACAGCCGCTCCAGGAGAAACCCAACATCGTGCTCATCCTCATCGACTCCTGGAACCGCCGGGCACTCACCGCTGACTGCATGCCAAACATCTACCGCTATGCCCACGAGAGCCAGTGGTTCCAGAACCACGTCAGCTGCTCCAACGGCACACGCAGCGCCGTCTTCGGCATGTTCTTCTCGCTGCCTTCCTACTACTGGGATCTCTTCGAGGCCAATCACGCCTCGCCCGTCTTCATCGACGAAATGTTGCGCCAAGGCTACAACTGTCAGGTCTATCCCGGAGCCACCATCCAGAATCCACCCTTCCACCGCGTCGTGTTCCAACACATTCCCCATCTCAACACCGCCACCGAAGGAGCCACCGTCTACGACCGCGACAGGCAGCTGACCGACAACTTCCTCGCCTCACTGCCACAGCACGCCAACGACCGGCAGCCGTTCTTCGCCATGCTCTTCTACGACCTCGCCCACAGCTACCAGATGCCGCAGGAGCTTAACACGCGATTCCGACCCGCATGGCCCTATGCCGACTATACAAAACTCAGTCCATCGCTCGATCCCACACCCTATTTCAACCTATATCGGAACTGTTGCTATCAGATCGATATCATGGTGGGACAAGTGCTGCAGGCATTACAACAGCACGGTCTCCATCGCAACACCATCGTCATCATCACTGGCGACCACGCACAGGAGTTCAACGAAAACCACAAGAACTTCTGGGGACACAACGGCAACTTCTCACAGTGGCAAATTGCCGTGCCGCTCATCGTGCACTGGCCCGATCACACTCAGCCACAACAGTTCACCCACCGCACCACCCACTACGACATCGTACCCACACTCATGCACGCCGCACTCGGCGTCACCAGCCCCGACAGCACCTACAGCCTCGGCCACCAGCTACTCGACACCCAGTCGCGCTCGTGGCACATCGTGGGCAGCGAACTCAACTACGCATTCATCATCGACGGCGACACCATTCTTGAAAAAACCGCCGAAGGCACGCTCGACGTCACCGACAGCTGCCTCAATCCCGTTGCCTCCTATCATCTCAACCCCCGCCAGTTCCGTCAGGCCGTCGACCGCCTCAACCGCTTCATGAAATAACAAAAGGAAAGCAATGTCTCACGCGTCATCTGAGACATTGCTTTCCTTTCTTTTTTAAACTAGCAACTAAAAAACTAGAAACTACTATATTATATAATAATGTGTAAAAAACGCTGTCAGTCTTACACTCCATCCACCACGTGCAGGACGCGCTCCACAATCATGTCGGGCGTGATTTCGTTCAGGCACGCATAGTCGCCACGGTGGCATTTCTTCTTGCCGTAGATGGAGCACGGGCGGCAGGGCAAGTCCACCTGTACCGCATTCTCCTCCTTCTGCCGCCAGCCCATGAAGCCAGCATAGGGATGGGTAGCTCCCCACACACTGACCACAGGAACCGCCACCAGCGAAGCCAGGTGCATGTTGGCTGAATCCATCGATACCATGCAGTCCAGCTGGCTCATCAGCACCAGTTCCTGCTGCAGACCGTCAAGCAGCGACGACGCATTCGTACACTTTGCGTATTTCCCAGCCCACTCGTCCAACAACATTTTTTCTTCCTTGCCACCACCGAACAGGAACAACCGGCTCTGCTGCAACTGTCCTGACAGACGACCCACCACCTCCTCCATCCGTTCAATGGGATAAATCTTCCCGCAATGGGCGGCAAAGGGTGCTATCCCAATCCACTTCTCACCGGCAGGTTTCACCCTCAACTCCTCGGGCAACAGCGACAGGTCGGGCCCTTCGCTGGCAAACATCGACTGGAAGTCAAGCCTGACGGGATAACCCAAACGGTCGAACACGTCGGCATAGTTCTCAAACGACGTGGGTTGCTGCTCCAAGTGCTTGTTGCACTGAGACGTCAGCAGGCGCTTTCCGTTCTTGTGCTTATTGATGTGCTCCACCTTGTTGTGACCCAGGTTGAAGCGCATGCGCAGATACTTCGAGCGCAGCGTGTCGTGAAGGTCAGCAATCGCCGTGAAATGTTTTGCCGACAGCCGACGATAGAGCGCATTCAAGCCCTTCACACCACGATATTCACCCTTCACGTCAGCTCCCATGAAACCAACGTTAGGTGCCAGACCCTCAAAGAACACACGGGTGAACGGCTTGCTCAGCACCGTGATGCGCACGTGAGGATACTGCTCAGCAAGCGCACTCACCACAGGCACCGTCATCGCCACGTCGCCCAGCGCCGAGAAACGGATAATCAGAATGTGTTCAGTCTTCATGCTCTATATACGTCCTTTAAGCCTTTTATGTGCTCAGTCTTCATGCCCAATAAACGCCCTTTAAACCTTTTTCTGATAGAGAACAGGGTTGGTCGAAGGATCGTTGTACATCTTCATCTGCCGATACACCTTCATGTACTTGCGGCCAGCCTCGATGTCGGCCAGCAACTGGTCGATGGCCGTCGACAGATCCTTCTGCTGCTCCAGCAGCACGTCCAGCTTGCTCTGGCACTTCTGGCGATGCTCCTCGCTGGCATCGGCACGCTCGGCCTGCTCGCGCATGTGGTAAATCTTCAGCGCCAGAATGCTCAGTCTGTCCACTGCCCACGCCGGACTCTCCGTATTGATGGTGGCATCAGGCAACGGACGCACGTGACTGTACGTGTGGCGGAAGTAACTGTCAATCTGCTCCACCAGGTCGGTGCGATCCTGGTTCGACTGGTCGATGCGACGCTTCAACTGCAACGCCTCCACAGGGTTGATGTGCGGATCGCGAATAATGTCCTCGAAGTGCCACTGCACGGTGTCAATCCAGCACTTCAGGTAGAGCCGGTTCTCAATGGAATCGCGGTCGTAGGGGTTGTTGATGGGGGTATCCACAGAGTCCTTCACGTGATAGTCTCTGATGACCATCGCGAAGATTTGGTTACATTGCTCAGTAAAAGTCATTTCAGTGTTTCTATTTAAGACAATTAAGAATGTGCAAATATAAGTATTATTTTTTAATTAAACAAATGAAAAGCCATAAAATAACGTTTTTTTTTGCACAATGTCATGTTGTTTGTGCAACACGTAATGCTTTTTTTATAAAAATATTTGCGTAACTAAAGAAAAATTTGTTTCTTTGCACCCGATTTTGAAATCAAGTGTAAAAATTTAACGTAATTATAAACCAATTAAAATTTTAGAATTATGTCAGAAATTGAAAGCAAAGTAAAGGAAATCATCGTAGACAAACTGGGTGTTGACGAGGCTGAAGTGAAGCCCGAAGCAAGTTTCACTAACGACCTTGGTGCCGACTCTCTCGATACAGTAGAACTCATTATGGAATTTGAGAAGGAGTTTGGTATTTCTATTCCCGACGATAAGGCAGAGAAGATTGCCACTGTTGGCGATGCCATTGCTTACATCGAAGAGAACGCAAAGTAAGAAAGTGAAAAATGAAAAGTGAAAAATTTGTGGCTGCGTAGGCTTATTCATATCGCAGCAGTAGCAAATTTTTCACTTTTTATTTTCCACCTAATCAATGTTTCTATGGAATTAAAAAGAGTAGTAGTAACAGGACTTGGTGCCGTCACTCCAGTAGGAAACTCTGTTGAGGAAACATGGAAAAACCTCCTCAATGGCGTCAGCGGTGCTGCTCCTATTACCCAATTTGACAGCTCTAAGTGCAAAACACATTTTGCCTGCGAAATCAAAAATCTGAACATCAACGATTGGCTCGATCGTAAAGAGTCACGCAAAATCGACCGCTATACACAGATAGCTATGATTTCAGCCATGCAGGCTGTGCAGGATAGTGGCATGGATTTGGAGACTGTAGACAAGAACCGCATCGGCGTTGTCTATGGCGTAGGCATCGGCGGTATCCGCACCTTCGAGGACGAGGTTGTCTACTACGGACAGCACATCGAAGACGGACCGAAGTTCTCGCCCTTCTTCATTCCGAAGATGATCAGCGACATTGCCGCCGGACACATCTCCATCCACTTCGGCTTCCACGGACCCAACTTTGCCACGACCAGCGCCTGCGCTTCGTCGAGCAATGCCCTGGCCGATGCCTTTAACCTTATTCGTCTGGGCAAAGCCAACGCCATTCTTGCCGGTGGTGCCGAAAGTGCCATCTGCATGTGCGGCGTAGGAGGCTTCAACGCCATGCACGCCCTCTCCACCCGCAACGACGACCCCGCCGGAGCTTCGCGCCCCTTCAGCGCTTCGCGCGACGGATTCGTCATGGCCGAAGGTGCCGGATGCCTCATCCTCGAGGAACTGGAGCACGCCAAGGCCCGTGGTGCCAAGATTTATGCTGAAATGGTCGGCGAAGGCCTCAGTGGCGACGCCTACCACATCACTGCCAGCCATCCCGAAGGCCTCGGAGCCAAACTCGTGATGCAGGCCGCCCTCGACGACGCTGCTCTCAAGCCCGAGGATATCGACTATATCAACGTCCACGGCACTTCAACCCACGTCGGCGATATCTCCGAGGTGAAAGCCATCAAGGAGGTCTTCGGACAGGCAGCCTATCAACTCAACATTTCTTCCACAAAGTCGATGACCGGACACCTTCTCGGTGCCGCCGGAGCCGTCGAGGCTATGGTAGCCGTACTCGCCGTGCAGAACGACATTGTGCCGCCAACCATCAATCATGCTGAAGATGACAAAGATCCTGAGATCGACTACGACCTCAACTACACCTTCAACAAGGCACAGAAGCGCCAGGTGCGTGCTGCCATCAGCAACACCTTCGGCTTCGGTGGTCACAACGCATGCGTAGTATTCAAGAAGTATGCTGAGTAATTTTTTCGATCGCATAAAGCTCCCTTTCCGCAAGGAGAAGGAGCTTTATGTGTCTTTGTACCGAATCATCGGATTTTATCCGCACAACATTGAACTCTACAAGACGGCACTGCTCCACAAGAGCATCGCACGCCGCAACGAGAAAGGAAAACCCGTCAACAACGAACGACTGGAGTTCCTTGGCGATGCCATTCTCGATGCCGTCGTAGGTTATATCGTCTTCAAACACTTCCCCGGCAAGCGCGAGGGATTTCTCACCAATACACGCTCGAAACTCGTGCAGCGCGAAACGCTCGGACGACTGGCTCAGGAGATGGGTATCAACGAACTCATTCTCTCCAACAGCCGCGGACAGAGCCACAACAGCTACATGGGTGGCAACGCCTTCGAGGCACTCGTCGGAGCCATCTATCTCGATCGGGGCTACGACGCCTGCATGCGCTTCATGCAGAACCGCATCCTGAAGCAGATGATCAACATCGACAAGGTGGCCTACAAGGAAGTAAACTTCAAGTCGAAGCTGCTGGAGTGGACGCAGAAGAACCGCGTGCGTATGGAATTCCGACTGCTCAATCAGGAGAAAGACAAGCAGGGCAGCCCCACATTCTGCTACCAGGTGGTCATCGAGGGCATCGAAGGCTGCAAGGGCAACGGCTACAGCAAGAAGGAGAGCCAGCAGATGGCCTCGAAGCTCACACTCGAGCAACTGCGTAAGAAGCCGCAGTTCGTCGACGCCGTCTTCGCCGCCAAGAGCGACCGCACAAAGATGGAGGAAGAGCCTGCCATGGCTGTTCCCCGCACCGACGAGCAGGAAGACTTCATCGTAGTTTCTTCGTCGCCGGCTCCCGCTTTGCAAGTGGTCGAAAAGCCCGAGCCCGTCAAAGAAGAAAAACCTCGACAGGCTGAGAAGCCCAAGGCTCCCGAGAAGCAGAAGGTTGCTGAAAAGCCGAAGACCAGCGAAAAGGCGAAGCCAGCCGAGAAGCAGAAGGCTGCTGAACAGAAGCCTATAGAAAAGCAAAAAGCTGCCGAGCAGAAACCAGCTGAAAAACAGAAGCCTATCGAAAAGCAGAAGGTTGCTGAACAGAAGCCAGCCGCTTCCGATCAGAAGCCTGCTGCCAAACCTGGCCGCAAGAGCAAGGCTCGTCCTGAAGGCAATAACGAGGTGCAGCCCGCTAAGGAATCGAAGGTTCGCCCCGAAGCCGATAGCGAGGCACAGCCCGCCAAGGACAGCAAGCCCAAAGCTGAGCGCCAGAAGAAGAACAAGGCTGCTGCGCAGAAGACAAAGGCTCCTAAGCCCGTCGCTGAAGCACCGGTCGCTTCCCCTGTTGACGACGACGATGAGTTCGACCTGAGCGACATCAGCGCCCGCGAGCAAACCCGCGAGGAAATCATTGCCGCTGCCGAAGCCCAGGCCTTCGCCGCCGCTGAGTAATCGTCGCAAACGAAGCCCGAAGACCTGGAAAGAATACAGGCGGGGATGTTGCAAAGCGGAACCCCGTCGAAGACTTCCCGGAAAGAACAAAGTGCCGAAGGTACGACAGAAAGCCCAAGTAGCTTTCATTCTGCCGTACCTTCGGCATTTTTTTTAGTGAACGATATACCTGTTTTTCCCCTTTTTTTATCTCCTTCCTATGCCACTTCATCGTAATTAACGATTGGGAAAACAACTTGAATTTCTCTACAAAACAACTTAATTTCCTCTAGAAAACAGCTTGAAATGTCGGGGAAAATCATCTGTTTTGCTGTTGACAGGCAGGGCGTTGCCGGCGGCAGTATCACTTAAAAAGAATTAAATTCTTTGTAGTTCGGCTGAAATGAAGTATCTTTGCAGGCTGATACCGACCAGGGGAAAAAACCGTGGCCGACAGTAGAAAACGAGCTGATACAAAGAAATATAGGAAATGAATCTGACCAGCATTGTTGGCAAGACATTCTTGTCGCGACAAAAAGAACTCTCCCGCCACCAGACTGAGGGCACAGCATTGCAGCAGTCGGTGTTTGAACATCTCATTGCCGCTGGCCGGCAGACTGAATACGGTCGGCAACACGGCTTCAACAGCATCAATAACTATGACGACTTTGCTCGCTTGGTGCCTCAGAACAGTTATGAGGAACTGAAGGGCGACATCGACCGCATGCGCCACGGCGAGGCCAATGTGCTGTGGCCGGGTCGAGTGAAGTGGTATGCGAAGTCGAGCGGTACGACCAACGACAAGTCGAAATTCATTCCTGTTTCTGAGGAGGGTCTGAAGCACATTCACTACCGAGGTGGCAAGGATGTGGTGGCGTTCTATCTGCAGAACAATCCGCAAACCCGCATGTTCGACGGCAAGGGCCTCATCCTGGGTGGCAGCCATCAGCCCAACTACAATGTTCACCACTCGCTGGTGGGTGACCTGAGCGCCATCCTGATTGAAAACATCAATCCGCTGGCCAACCTCATACGCGTGCCGAAGAAGCAGACAGCATTGCTGAGCGACTTCGAGGTGAAGCGCGACCGTATAGCCCGAGAGACGATGCACCAGAACGTGACCAACCTGAGCGGCGTGCCTTCGTGGATGCTGTCGGTGCTGGTGCGCGTGCTGGAGTTGTCGGGTGCCAAGACGCTCGACGAAGTGTGGCCGAACCTGGAAGTGTTTTTCCACGGCGGCATCGCCTTCACGCCCTATCGCCACCAGTACGAGCAGATTATCCGCTCGCCGCGCATGCACTACATGGAGACCTACAACGCTTCTGAGGGTTTCTTCGGCATCCAGAACGACCCCACGGACCATGCCATGCTGCTCATGCTGGACTACGACGTGTTCTACGAGTTTGTGCCACTGGACGAACTGAACCAGCACGTGCGCACCCACGTGGTGCCGCTGGAGGGCGTGGAAGTGGGCCGAAACTATGCCATGATGATCAGCACGTCGTGCGGATTGTGGCGCTACATGATTGGCGACACCATCATGTTCACTGAGAAGAATCCTTATAAATTCATCATCACGGGTCGCACAAAGTACTTCATCAATGCCTTTGGCGAGGAGCTCATCATGGACAATGCCGAACGCGGACTGGCCTACGCCTGCGAGCAGACGGGTGCCGAGGTGCTGGAATACACGGCAGCTCCGGTGTTCATGGACGAGCACGCAAAGTGCCGTCACCAGTGGCTCATAGAGTTTGCCCGTGCACCGAAGGACATTGGTGAGTTTGAGCAGATACTGGACAAGAAACTGCAACAGCTGAACAGCGACTACGAGGCGAAGCGCTCTCACGACATCACGCTGCAGCACCTGGAGGTGATCGTGGCCCGCAAGGATCTCTTCAACGACTGGCTGAAGATGAAGGGTAAGCTGGGTGGTCAGCACAAGATTCCTCGCCTGTCGAACGAGCGCAAGCATATTGAGGAACTGCTCGTGTTGCAAGGTAACAAGGTAACAGAGTAACAAGGTGACAAGGTAACAAGGTAACAAGGTAACAAAGGACCACGAGCTCTGCTCGCTTTCGTAGCGAAGCGGAGAAAGAACAAGGTAACAAGGGACTACGAGCTCTGCTTGCTTTTGGAGCGCAGTGGAGAAAGAACAAGGTAATATGAGAACGAACATAACACATTGGAAGATGACAAAGGTAGCACGGAATGTTGTTACCTTGCTGGTTTGTTGCCTTGTTACTGCGTCCTGCGCCCGCATGGGCAGTCCCGACGGCGGATGGTTCGACGAGACACCGCCTCGCGTGGTGAGCACATCGCCCACTGACAAGGGTACGGGATTTAATACGCAAAAAGTACGCATCGTCTTCAACGAATACATCAAAATTGAGAATGCTACGGAAAAGGTGATTGTGTCGCCCCCGCAACTGGAACAGCCTGAGATAAAGGCTGAGGGCAAGGCCATCGTGGTGGAACTGAAGGACTCGCTGAAGCCCAACACCACGTACACGATTGACTTCTCGGATGCCATCACCGACAACAACGAGGGCAATCCGCTGGGCAACTACACCTATAGTTTCTCGACGGGTAGCGAGATAGACACGATGGAGGTAAGTGGCTACGTGCTGGCTGCCGACAATCTGGAACCCATCAAGGGCATTGCCGTGGGTCTTTACCGTGCCGACGCGCCCGACTCGGTGTTCCGCACGGAACCGCTGCTGCGCATCTCGCGCACCGACAGCCGCGGCCACTTCGTCGTGAAGGGCATTGCGCCGGGCAGCTATCGTGCCTTTGCCCTGCAGGATGTCGACGGCGACTATATGTTCTCGCAGAAGAGCGAGCAGATAGCGTTCTCGCACGACGTGTTTGAACCTTCGTCGAAGCCCGACACGCGCTATGATACTATCTGGCGCGACACGCTGCACATCGACGAGATACTGCCCATTCCCTACACCCACTTCCTGCCCGACGACATCGTGCTGAGGGCATTCAGCGAGGTGCAGACCGACCGCCAGAAAATCAAGACTGAGCGCACGGATCCGGACCGCTTTACGTTCTTCTTCTCCTACGACCACGAGGAGATTCCTGAGATTCGCGGACTGAACTTCGACGAGAAGGGCCAGCTGCTGGTGCAGCGTGGCATGAGTGGCAGCGACAGTCAGAAGAGCGGCAGCAAGCGCTCGACGGGCAACGGTCAGTCGGCAGAGAGCAGTGTGGAATATCCCATTACGTTCTGGCTGCGCGACACCACGCTCATCAATCAGGACACGCTGCGCATGGAGGCGAAGTACCACATCACCGACACGCTGGGCGTTCTCGTGGAGTACACCGACACGCTGGAGATGCTTTCGAAACAGCCTTATGCGAAGCGACTGAAGCAGAAGCAAAAGGAGTATGACGAATGGAAGAAGCAACAGGACAAGCTGAAGAAGCGCGGCGAGCCCTACGACAGCATCATGCCTAAGGAGCCTATGCTGCTGAAGATTGACGTGCAGTCGCAGCTGGATCCCGACCGCAATATCACGCTGACGTCGCCCTACCCCTTCGAACGCCTCGACACCGCCGGCATCCATCTTTATACGAAGGTGGACACGCTGTGGTATGAGGCCCGCTATCAGCTGAAGCCTTATAGGGACGAGCACCCTGCAGAGCTCTTCAGCGGCACAGGTGACCTGCCGAAGGCAGAGTTGGCCTACACGCTGCTAGGCGAATGGCGACCGGGTCAGGAATATAGTCTGGAGATTGACAGTGCTGCCATCAGCGATATCTATGGCAACAGCTGCAAGGCCGTGAAACAGGGTTTCAAGGCAAAGGGCTATGATGCCTACAGCACGTTGCTCTTCACGTTGTCGGGCATGAACGGCAAGCCTGTGGTGGCTCAGCTGCTGAACGCCAGCGACGCGGTGATAAAAGAGGTGAGCACGAAGAACGGTCAGGCTGAATTTTTCTACGTCACGCCGGGGAAATACTACCTGCGCATATTTGTTGACAGCAATGAGAATGGCGTGTGGGATACGGGTAACTACGACGAGGACGTGCAGCCTGAGGCTGTGTACTACTATTCGGAGGAGATAGAATGTAAGGAGAAGTGGGACGTTACTGAGACGTGGAATGTGCTTGACAAGCCTCTCTTCGAGCAGAAGCCTGCGAAGCTGGTGAAGCAGAAAGGGGAGAAGCAGAAGACAATTCGCAGCAAGAACGCTGACCGCGCCAAGAAACTGGGGATCAAGGCTCCTGAAGAAAATTAATACTCATCATCATTAAGGGAGGAGACGAAGCGATGAAAAAAAAGATTGTTTGCATGCTGTTGCTGCTGTTTGTGTGGGTGGCGGCATCTGAGGGTCAGTGTACGTTTCGCAACACTGCTTTCAAGTCTGGTGAATATTTGTCTTATAACTTGTATTACAACTGGAAGTTTGTGTGGGTGAAGGCCGGCACAGCTTCGATGTCGACTGTGGAGAGCAGCTACGGTGGTCGTCGTGCTTGGCGTGCGAGTCTGACGACTCGTGGCAGCAAGCGTGTTGACGACATGTTTGTGTTGCGTGACACGTTGTTGTGCTACAGCAGTTTGGACATGGCTCCTTTGTATTACCGTAAGGGTGCCAGGGAGGGCAAGCGTTATTATGTTGACGAGGTTTTTTATGATTATGCTGACGGTAAGACAGTTTGTCGTCAGCACAGGCAGAAGTCTGACGGCAGTCACACGTGGTTGAAGAAGCGTTACGGTGATTGTGTGTATGACATGCTGAATATGTTTATCCGTGCCCGTTCGTTTAACCCTGAGGGTTGGAAGAAGGGTAAGGTGATTGATTTTCCGATGGTGGACGGCAACAGTTGTGATCCTGCGAGGATTGTGTATCGTGGTAAGCAGGTTGTGAAGGGTGACAACGGTGTGAAGTACAGGTGTCTTCAGTTGTCGTATATGGAGAAGGATGGTGATAAGTGGAAGAAGGTTGTGGACTTCTACGTGACTGACGATGATAATCATATTCCGGTTCGTCTGGACATGTTTCTTCGCTTTGGTTCTGCGAAGGCGTTTGTTGTGGGCATCAAGGGTAACCGGAATGCGATTGCGTCGGTGGTGAAGTAACTTTTTTTACGCTGCGACTTGGTCGCAGTGAACGGGACGATATGAGGATATTATTGTTTTGCGAGAACAGGTATGCGGTGGATATATTGAAGCCGATTGGTGATGCTGCTCTGAAGGAGGGTGGTCATGATGTGCTTTGGTATGTTGACGGGCGTAAGATTGGGTGTTTTCCGCTGGATGGTGCTGTTAGCTGGACTGGTGTGATGCAGGAGGTGTATGACTGGCATCCTGAGGCTATATTTGTGCCTGGGAATATTGTGCCTTACTATCTGTCGGGTGTGAAGATTCAGGTTTTCCACGGTTATGCTTCGGAGAAGAAGGGTCACTGGGTGATCAGGAGGTATTTTGATACTTATTTCACGCAGGGTCCTTTTTTCACGAGAAGGTTTGAGGAGCTTTCGAGGAAGTATGGTGACTTTGAGGTGCTGGAGACTGGTTGGTCGCGTAGGGACTGGGTGCATGCTCACTTGAGGGCTTTCGATGGTGAGCGTGAGGAGTTGCTGAGGAGGTATGGCAGGAAGCGTATTGCGCTGTATGCTCCTACGTTTTCGAAGCGTTTCACGTCGTTGCCTTATATGAAGGAGGTGTTGCGTCAGTTGGTGACTGAGCGGAAGGACTGGCTGCTGTTGATGAAGCTGCATCCGCTGACGGCTCGTGAGTGGGTGGAGGAGTATGGTGAGCTGGCTCGTGAGACGGATGGTATTGTGCTGATGGATGACTACTCGGTGGCCCGCTATATGCTGATGGCTGACGTGATGTTGAGCGACACGTCGTCGACTATTTATGAGTTTCTGTTGCTGGACAAGCCTGTTATTACGCTTCGTGCGGGTGCGAAGGATGTGTACTGGCACGACGTGCAGGATGTGGAGGATGTGCCTCGTGTGTTTGACGAGGTGACTTGCAGGGATGACTTGGCTGAAAGGAGAAGGTGGGTGATAGAGAATTATGATCCTTATGACGACGGCATGTCGTCGGTGAGGATGCTGGAGGGTGCGAAGGATTACATCAGGCGGCATGGTGTGCCGAAGTGCCGTAAGCTGAATGTGTGGCGGAAGTATATGTGCATTAAGACGTTCGGAAGGGTAAGGTAAGGGGAAGAGGCTGCGACGTGGTCGCAGCAAACGGAGACGAGGTATGGGGGAATTTTTAATAGGGTGGAAAAGTGTGTAGAAAACTTGGGGGAAAAGTGGGGAGTTGAGTGTGGAGAGTTTTGAGTGGAGGGGTTTTACGGGAGTATTGGGGAGAAAAAAATGTGATTATGCACAGCTTTTCCACGGATAGAGAGGGGGAAAGTGTAGAGTTGAGAGTGTAGAGTTGAAAGATTTTTGGTTTTGAACAGTTGTGGAAAAGGAGGGTAAGCTATTGAGAATTAAGGATTAAGAATTAAGAGGGGTTGTGGATAATTATTTTTAGAATGTTGATAAGGAAATGAGCAAATTTTTGATGAAAAACTTTTCAACTTATCAACGGAATATCATCATCAATAAGTTTTTTTTAAAATATTTAAAAATAAAAAGAAAAAATAATGATTGTGTGTGGATTTTTTTTGGGGGGCTGTTGTTTCTTTTTATTGCTACTGGTTTGGCTGCGACGCGGTCGCAGCATACTTAACGGTTTTTGGGGAGGAGGGCGGCTAGGATGAAGATGAATGGCATGAAGGGGGCTTTGAAGCGTGTTTCGCCGTGTACGGCGAGTACGAGTGCGAGTGATCCTGCTATGATGATGAAGAGGAGGAGGGTTATGTTTAGAGTGGAGAGCGGAGAGTGGAGATTGGTGCGGAGATTGGTGATGGCGGCAATGATGGCTGAAAGGAGGAGGAGGATATAGAAAATGGTGGTGATGATGGCGAGTGAGGCTACGGCAGTGCCTTCTCTGAAGGTTAGGGAGGTTTTGGAGAGGTGTAGGATGCTTTTGAGTGGTAGCGTGACGTAGTTTTCGGCTGGGTTTGACTTATCGGGCAGGAATGCGGATAAGTTGTCGATATCGTTTTTATAGACGTAGTAGAGTCGTGCAGGTATCTTGCTGAGATATTGTGCGGGATGTTCGGCGAGCCACTTGAGGCTTCTCTGTCGCCAGATATGGCAGCACTCGATGGCTGTTTTGTGCTGCATATCTTGTATGTAGCGTGCTGTTCCTGGTGGGAACATTTCGGTGGAATAGTGTGGCTGCGGGTCTTTTTCGTAGGTTGCTTCGGCCATATTGAACCAGAGGGTGTCGCTCTGATAGATGAAGTAGCCTGTGCGCAGGTAGCAGCTGGTGGCGATGATGAGGATGGTGAGGAGGTAGCCGGACAGGAGGTGGAGGATGGGGCGTGTGGGGTTGCGACGCGGTCGCAACAAACGGGAACGCTTTAGGAGGTGGTAGAGGACTAGGGCGACGAGGAAGATGGTGGCTACGGGTCGGAACCAGTTGGCAATGGCAAGGGTGATGCCTGCGAGGAATTGGAGGGAGATATGGCTGCGACGCGGTCGCAGCAAACTTTGACGCGGTTGAAACACACGGGGATGATTATGGCTGCGACGGGGTCGCAGCAAACGGGGACTATTATTGTTTTTGAGGGAGAGGTTGACGGCTAGTAGTGTGAAGAAGACCATGGGTATTTCGGATGAGAGCATGGTGCTTTGTCCCCAGTTGTTGGGATAGAGGATATAGAGGAAGAGTGCGATGAGTGCTGTTTGGCGGGAGAAGAGTTTTGATGCGATTTTAGCCACGAGAAATGCGCTGAGTGCTTTCATGAGGCACAGGGTGAGGAGTAGTGGCCATAGCGACTGAAAGGCCCACAGAGAGAGGATAATAAGGTTGATGATGCCTGGATTCCAGATGAATGGTTGTCCGATTATGGTTTTTGGTGATGGATAGGGCTGGTGTTCTGCGAGTGCGATGCGGGCATAGTCGAGGTATCCTTCTCCGTCGTTGGTGGGTGTGTAGCCAAAGATGCAGAGTATGGCTATGAGGAGTAGGAGGAAGAGCGCCGAGATGATGAGATAGGCGTTGTTTGATAGTGTGCGCTTCAGCGTACGATGGCTATTTTGCATACGGTTCCCTTATTTCCTTCGGCAGTAGCTGCGAGTACCATGTAGACGCCTGATGCGACGCGTCGGCCGTTGCGCTGGTCGCATCCGTCCCAGGTGAAGGTTCCTCCGTTGGAGCGTCCTTCGGCGACGAGTGTGCCGTTGGCTGTGACAATCTTGACGTCGGTATCGTAGTTGAGTCCGGTGATGGTGATGAGTCCGGTGTAGTCGGGACGCACGGGGTTGGGATAGGCCCAGACGTTGTCCTTCGTCATCTCTTCGTTGACGGCTGTGGCGTCGCTCATGTAGGAGCAGAGGCCTTTGTCGGTGCCGAAGAAGACTTCTCCGGTCTGGTCGTTGATGGCGATGGACTCGATGTTGTCGGAGAGCAGCATGCTGTTCTGGCTGGTGAAGTGCTGCAGCTGCGTGAGGTTGTCGGCGCTGATGAGATAAGCGCCGTTGCCCTTTGTGGCAAACCACTTTCGGTTGCCGCCGTCGATGGCGATGCCCGAGATGTTCACTCCGTTGAGCAGATAGTCGGCATAGTTGGTGCCGTCGTTGCGCGGCACTTTCACCTGAATGAATTCCGGGTCAGATTCGTTGAACTTTGCTTGCTCCAGGAGCAGCGGGGCAATGTTGGTGCCCACCCAGAGGTCGCCGTTCTTATCTTCCGCCACACATTGCACAGAGTTGACGTCGACGCGCGTGCCGTCCTGATTGATGAATGTGGTGAAGGATTGTACCTTTTCCGTCTGCGGGTTGAAGCAGTGGAGCGAGGGAACGGTCCAGTGGTTGTTGACAAACCAAAGAAGTCCCTGGCTGTGGAAGGTGAGTCCCTGCAGGGCACCCATGGTACGCCCATCGTTCATCAGGGTGCTGCTTGTGTAGGACTTCCAGTTGCCGTCGTGCTGAAGGACATGGATGGGTGAGGTAGCCGACTGGCTGTTGAGTATCCAGAGATTGCCCTCGGCGTCGTACTTGACGCTTTCCACAAGTGTGTAGGCTTCCTGATTGCTCTGCGTAGGACCGAGGGCTGTGCCGAGCGGCGAGTTATTGCTGCTGTAGGCCTGCAGGAAGTGGCCGTCGCGAAACTCGTAGATGCCCGTTCGGCCGGCAGCGAAGACGTGGGAGGCGTCGTTGGGATCGATGTCGACCGACATGACGTCCTTGTATTCATAGCCCGTGGCGGTTTGGAGTTGGTCTTCATAGATGGTCCATTCGCCATCGGTGAGCACCTGTACGGCGCCGTCGCGATTCTCTTCGATGCCTGCCCCATAGCCGCCCACGACCGTGAAGAGCCGCCCGCCGGCGAAGCGCATGAAGCCGAAGTAGTTGTATTGCGGTCCGTCGGTGGAGACGTTGCGCAGCGTTTCGATGTATTGGTTCCAGGTGGTGCGGTCCTTGTCGAAGATGCCGCTGGGGATAGTCGTGGCGGGTGTCCAGTTGTTGGGATCGATGAGGTTCACGTTGAGTGAGGCCGAATAGACGCCCTGTGCGGTTTTGGCATAGATGGTGCCATTGCTGATGGCGACGGCTGTGATGTTCTTTCCCAGCGTGTAGGTATCGCTGATTTCAGCTTTCGCGACATCGAGTTTCAGGATGCCGAATCCTGTGGCGAGATAGGCGTATTGGCTGGAGATATAGATGTCGTTGATGATTTTGTCGCCTGTCACCGACTTCATGTAATATTCCGGTAAGTTCACGCAGTTGCCATTGGGTTCGAGCAAATCGATGTTCTCGTTTTCGTAGATGATGACAAGTCGGTTGGCTTTCTGATTCCAGGCGATGTGGGCGATGCCGCAGTCGCTCAGTGCATCCATCTTGCTGAACGTGCGTACGCTCTGGTCTTGCGTGTTGTAGAGATAGAGGTTTTTGCTGGCGAGCACGAACAGTTCTTCGCCGGCCTTTTCTATTTCCGTGATGTCGCTATAGGCCAGATAGGCTTTCCACTCGCCGATGGCATGGCAAGGCAACCAAGATAACAAAGTAACAAAGTAACAAAGTAACAATGCGAGCGTTCGCATTGCTACTGTAAGTCGTTGAATGATTTTTTTCCTTTTTTCCATGTTCTTTCTCCTGTTACCTCCGAAAGCTAGCAAAGCTCGTGGTCCCTTGTTCTTTCTCCGCTACGCTACGAAAGCGAGCAAAGCTCGTGGTCCTTTGACAAGAATTCTGCCAGCTTGGCTACGGCGCGGGCACGGTGGGAGATATGGTTCTTGATGTCCATGCCCAGTTGGGCGAACGATTCGTCGTAGCCGTCGGGCACGAAGATGGGGTCGTAGCCGAAGCCCTCGGTGCCTTTCTTCTCGAGGGCGATGCGACCTTCCACGATGCCCTCGAAGCAGTGTACCTGACAATCGTCGTCCGTCTTTAGTATTAACGCGATAACGGTGCGAAATCGTGCCTGGCGATTGTTATTATTTCCTAATTTCAGCAGTAATTTCTGCATGTTGGCCTCGCTGTCGTGGTCGGTGCCCTCGGCATAGCGTGCACTGTGGACCCCCGGCTCACCGCCCAGCGCGTCGACCTCCAAGCCCGTGTCGTCGGCAAAGCAGCTCACGTGGTAGTGGTCAACGATGTATTGTGCCTTCTGCAGTGCATTCTCCTCGAGCGTGTCGTGATCCTCGGGAATGTCCTCGTGGCAGCCGATGTCGTTGAGCGACAACACTTCAAACTTACTGCCGAGAATCTCGCGGATTTCGTCGAGCTTATGCTGATTGTTGGTGGCGAAAACGATTCTTTTCATTTCTCTTTGTTTGCTTTAACTTTGATGGCATCGAAGCCCTCACCGTAGACGCCGATGACGGAGCTCTGCGAGACGAAGGCGTTCGGGTCGATGGTCTTGATGATGCGGAAAATCATGGTACTCTCATTCTTCTTCGCCAGGATGCAGAGCACCTTGCGCTCCTGACCGGTGTACCAGCCGTGGCCGTCGAGGATGGTGACGCCATGCTCCATCTTCGTACCGATTTCGTAGGCAATCTCCTGGTATTTCTCCGAGAAAATGAGGAACTGCACCGACGAGCGGCGGTTGTTGTAGAGATAGTCGAGCATGAAGTTTTCGATGACCATCGTGCAGAAACCGAACACCACCATGTTGCCTCGTTCGAGCATCGTGCCGAACTGCGGGATGAACAGACACGAGCCGATGATGACGAAGTCGAGCAGCAAGAGCACCATGCCCAGCGACATGTTGTAGAACTTGTTGACCGAGGCGGCAATGATATCGCTGCCACCCGTCGAGCCGTTGTTGACAAAGACGATGCCCAGCGACGAACCCGTCATCATACAGCCGATGACGAGCGACATGAAGTCCTGGCCTTCGCCCAGAATCTTCACCATGTTGCCCTGGGCGTCGTGGGGCACGAGTTCCTTCATGAACCACAGCAGGAACGTCAGCATGAAGATGGCGTAGATGGTCTTCATCAGGAACTTCACGCCGAGGATGCGCAGCGCCATGATGAGCAGCGCCGCGTTCACGAGGAAGTAGGTGTACTGGTTAGGTATCTGTGTGGCGTACTGCACGATGGCAGCCACACCGGCCACGCCTCCCGTCACGATTTCGTAGGGCATGAGGAAGAACGTGAAACCGAAAGCGTAGAGGATGAGGCCCAGGGTTATGCCTGCATAATCCCTGGCCTCGCTCCACATGAGTTTTTTATCAATCGTCATGGTATGGTATTAGTTGAGAGTTGAGAGTGTAGAGTTTAGAGTTGCCTACTTGATGACGAGGTTCACCATGCGCTTTGGCACGATGATGACCTTCATGACCTGCTTGCCGTCGATGTACTTCTGGGCACGCTCGTCGGCCAGCACGGCAGCCTGGATGGTCTGGTTGTCGGCATCGGCAGCAAACTCCATGTCGAAACGGGTCTTGCCGTTGAAGGCTACGCCCAGACGCACGGTGTTCTCAACGAGATATTCCTCGTTCCACGAAGGCCACTGGGCATCGCAGACAGAACCTTCGCCGCCGAGCATCTCCCAGAGTTCTTCGGCGATGTGGGGAGCAAACGGGGCGATGAGCACGGCCAGCGTGCGCATCACGTCGCGGTTCTTGCACTTCAGCTGCGAGAGTTCGTTGACGCAGATCATGAAGGCCGAGATGCTGGTGTTGTAGGAGAACACCTCGATGTCCTGCGACACCTTCTTGATGAGCTTGTGCAGGGCCTTCAGCTCTTCCTTCGAGGCGGTTTCGTTTGTTGCGATATGATCGCAACATACCGAACTGCAGAGGTTCCAGAACTTCTTCAGGAAGCGGTGGCAGCCGTCGATGCCGTTGGTGTCCCAGGGCTTCGACTGCTCCACGGGGCCGAGGAACATCTCGTAGAGGCGCAGCGTGTCGGCACCGTAGCGCTCGACAATCATGTCGGGGTTGACGACGTTGAACATCGACTTCGACATCTTCTCGATGGCCCAGCCGCAGACGTACTTGCCATTCTCGAGCACAAACTCGGCATCGTTGTACTCCGGGCGCCAAGCCTTGAAGGCCTCGAGGTCGAGCACGTCGGCCGACACGATGTTCACGTCGACGTGAATCGGCGTGAAGGCACCCTCTTCAGCCTCGCGCTGCTTCATGATGTTCAGGCTCACGAACACCGGGTGGCCGGCCTCTTCGCTGGCTTTGTTGTCGCGATAGACGAAGTTCGAGCGACCCTGAATCATGCCCTGGTTGACGAGTTTCTTGAACGGTTCCTCCACCTTGCTCACGCCGAGGTCGAAGAGGAACTTGTTCCAGAAGCGCGAGTAGATGAGGTGACCCGTGGCGTGCTCCGAACCGCCCACGTAGAGGTCGACGTTCTGCCAGTAGCTGGCAGCGTCGTCAGAGAGCAGCGCCTCGGTGTTGTGCGGGTCCATGTAGCGCAGGTAGTAGGCGCTCGACCCGGCGAAGCCCGGCATCGTGCAGAGCTCCAGCGGGAACACCTTCTGGTTGTCGATGAGTGATTTGTCGACCACCTGTTGCTTCTCGGTGTCCCAAGCCCACTTCTGAGCGTTGCCGAGTGGCGGCTCGCCCGTTGCGGTGGGCTGATAGGTCTCCACCTCGGGCAGCTCCAGCGGCAGGCACTCCTCGGGCAGCATGTAGGGCATGTTGTTCTTATAATAAACGGGGAACGGCTCGCCCCAGTAGCGCTGGCGCGAGAAGATGGCGTCGCGCAGGCGGTAGTTCACCTTCACGCGGCCCAGGCCCTTCTCCGTGACGTATTTCTTTGTAGCGGCAATGGCTTCCTTCACCGTCAGGCCATTGAGCGAGAACTCACCGTTCGACGAGTTGGTCATGATGCCCTCCTTGGCGTCGAAGCTCTCTTCTGAGATGTCGGCACCCTCGATGAGCGGAACGATGGGCAGATTGAAATGCTTGGCGAAGGCATAGTCGCGCGAGTCGTGGGCCGGCACAGCCATGATGGCACCGGTGCCGTAGCCAGCCAGTACGTATTCGGCAATCCAGATGGGAATCTGCTTGCCCGTGAGCGGGTTGATGGCGTAAGAACCTGAGAACACACCCGTCACGCGGTGGTCCATCTGGCGCTCACGCTCGGTGCGCTTCTTCACGTAGGCCAGGTATTCGTCGACGGCTGCCTTCTGTTCAGGAGTAGTGAGCTGCTCCACGAGTTCGCTCTCGGGAGCCAGCACCATGAACGTCACGCCGAAGATGGTGTCGGCGCGGGTGGTGAAGATGGTGAACCCACCCCCATCCCCTCCCGAGGGGAGGGGGGATTGGTTACCTTTATTATCTGAGAAAGAGTCAGAAGAACTATCCAAACTCCCCTCCCCTCGGGAGGGTTTGGGGGTGGGTGCCACCTTGAACTGCATCTCCGTACCTTCCGAACGGCCAATCCAGTAGCGCTGCGTTTCCTTCAGCGAGTCGGTCCAGTCGATGGTGTCCAGACCGTCGAGCAGTCGCTGGGCGTAGGCCGACACGCGCAGGCACCACTGGCGCATCTTCTTCTGCACCACAGGATAGCCGCCGCGCACCGAGACGCCGTCGACCACCTCGTCGTTGGCCAGCACCGTGCCCAGCTCGGCACACCAGTTCACCATTGTCTCGCCCAGGTAGGCCAGGCGGTAGTTCATGAGCACTTCCTGCTGCTTCTGCTCCGACCAGCTGTTCCACTCGTCGGCCGTGAACTGCAGTTCCTCCGACTGAGCGACGTCCAGTCCCTCGGTGCCCTTCTGCTGGAAGCGTTCAACGAGCATTTCGATGGGCTGAGCCTTCTGGCAGCGATTGCAGTAGAACGACTTGAACATCTTCTGGAAGGCCCACTGCGTCCAGTGGTAGTAGCCGGGCTCGCAGGTGCGCACCTCGCGGCTCCAGTCGAACGAGAAGCCAATCTTGTCCAGCTGCTCACGATAGCGGTTGATGTTCTGCTCGGTGGTGATGGCCGGATGCTGACCCGTCTGGATGGCATACTGCTCGGCGGGCAGGCCGTAGGCATCATAGCCCATCGGGTTCAAAACGTTAAAACCTTTCTGGCGCTTGTAGCGCGCATAGATATCGCTGGCGATGTAGCCCAGCGGATGGCCCACATGCAGGCCCGCTCCCGAAGGATAAGGGAACATGTTGAGCACGTAGAATTTCTCTTTCTGCTTGTCTTCTGTGACGCGGTAGGTGCCATTCTCCACCCATCGCTGCTGCCACTTCTTCTCGATTTCTCTGAAATTGTAGTCCATAAAAGTTATTGATGATTTTATTTTCTCTTTTAAAACAATGTGCAAAGATACAAGAAAATAGCGAAACGACAAAATTTACATAGTAAATTCTAGGCAACAATCTATCATTTGTCCCCGTGGGGTTGCCGATGGCGTTTTGGAAAGATTCTATATTGTTTTCATAAAAAATCTTAACGACCCCGACTGCTACCCCCTGCAGGAAGGCCGCTATTTTGAAATAAAAAATCCTTGGTCGCAAATACGCGAAAATTCGGGCACTTTTCTTAATCTGCTGAGCCTCAGAAGGTTATTGTTTTTTCGCCGTTTTCAGGTTTCTAAAAGGCCGCTCTTTTTCCGGTAAAAGCATGCTTTTGCGGCTCAAAACCTATGGTTTAATCGCTCTATGTCATAGGTTTAGTCTGTCCAGACCTATGCTCTTGATGAACTAAACCTATGGTTTGGAGCGTCGAAACCTATGCTTTGTAAAACGCAGGGCATGGTCCTGCATTTTTCATAGCGCAAAACGGAGAGAAAACAGCCCTTATTTTTCTCTAGATTGAGTGCGAAAACGAACAAAAACTTTTTTGCTCAATAGTGAACGAATATTAAATTAATTTAAAGGAACTATAATATTTTCTTATTCTTCATGGCGACGTTCCCGGTGGTTTTTCGGCATTTTAAGTTTTTTATAGATGCGATATGGTGACGGAATGAAAAAAAAGTTGTATTTTTGCAGCGACTATGCGCGTATGCGTAAGGGTGAACAGATAACGATTTATAAACGAATAACTTAAAAAGCAACAAACAGTTATGAAGAAATTCATGTTTCTCGCAGCCATGATGCTGCTGGGCACAGCCCTCGAAATGAGTGCACAACTGCCGTCGGTGACGCTGAAGGACATCAATGGTAAGACCGTCCGCACAGACACACTGTCGAACAACGGCAAGCCGATGATCATCTCGTTCTTTGCCACATGGTGCAAGCCCTGCAACCGCGAGCTGACTGCCATCAGCGAGGTCTACGACGAGTGGCAGGAGGAGACGGGCGTAAAGGTGGTGGCCATTTCCATCGACCAGGCTCAGAACATCAACAAGGTAAAGCCGCTGGTTGACCAGCACGAGTGGCCCTACGAGACCGTGCTGCTCGACCCCAACAGCGAGCTGAAGCGCCAGCTGGGCATCCAGATGATTCCCTACGTGCTCATCGTCGACGGCCAGGGAAATATCGTGTATAAGCACAACGGCTACACCGAGGGCGCCGAAGAGGAACTCATCGAGAAGGTCAGGGAACTGGTGCAATAACAGGCCCACCCCTTCCCCTCCCCAAGGGAGGGGTGATTGAATAGTTTTATTTATAGAAATCACTATCATGATTCTGAATAGAAAATCATTTTTGAAAAGCATATCAAAATCCCTCCCTTTGGGAGGGTTTGGGTGGGCTCTCCTCCTGCTCTCACTCCCTTCCTATGCTCAGTCGGACAAGAAGATTGTCGTGACCGGCAGCATACAGAGCGACATCCTCATTCCGCAGGACGACGATGCCATCGGCACCGAGCACACCGACGACTGGGCGCTCACCAACACCTACGTCGAGGCAGCCCTGCAGAGCAAGTATGTGGATGCCGGCGCGCGCTTCGAGTTTCTGGAGCACCCGCTGCCCGGCTTCGAGAAGGACTTCAAGGGCTGGGGCGTGCCCTACTTCTACGTGAAGGGTCGCCCGATGAAAAACATGGAGATCACTGCCGGTAACTTCTACGAGCAGTTCGGCTCGGGCTTCATCCTGCGCACCTACGAGGAGCGCTCGCTGGGCATCGACAACTCGCTGCTGGGCGGCCGCGTGGTCTATAAGCCCGTCGACGGTGTGCAGCTGAAGGCCATCACCGGCGAACAGCGCCGCTACTGGGCTCACAACAACTCGTGGGTGACGGGTGGCGACGTAGAGCTGAACGTCGACCAGTGGATTAAGTCGATGGCCGAAGGAGGCACCTACCTGACGCTCGGCGCCTCGTTTGTGAACAAGCACGAGAAGGCCTCGGAGGACAACATCGGCGTGGGTTCCTACTACAAGCTGAACCTGCCGGAGAACGTGAATGCCTGGGACGTGCGCGCCAACCTGGCGAAGGGTGGCTTCAACGTGCTGGCCGAATATGCACAGAAGACGCAGGACCCGTCGTTCGACAACGGCTACATCTACCGCAAAGGCTATGTGGCCATGCTTTCCGGCTCCTACTCGAAGCGCGGACTGAGCGTATTGCTGCAGGCCAAGCGGTCGGACAACATGTCGTTCCGCTCGCGCCGCTCCATGAACGGCACGTCGTCGTTCCTGAACCACCTGCCCGCCTTCACCATGGACCACACCTACACGCTGGCGGCCCTCTACCCCTACGCCACGCATCCCGAAGGCGAATGGGCCTACCAGGCTGAGCTGGGCTACACGTTCAAGAAGAAGACGCTGCTCGGCGGTAAGTACGGCACGGGCGTGAAGGTGAACTTCTCGCATGTGCACGCCATCCAGCAGTCGCCGCGCGACCTGGAGGTGGCACCCAACCAGTTCATCAGCGGTGCCGGCACCAACGGCTATGCCTCGAAGTTCTGGAGCTGGGGCGACCAGACCTACTATCAGGACCTGAACATCCAGATAGACAAGCGCATCACGCGCGACTTCAAACTGAATCTCATGTACATGAACCAGCGCTACAACCAGACCATCGTAGAGGGTCATGGCGGCATGATTCACAGCGACATCTTCGTGGGCGAAGGCAAATACAAAATCAACAAGAAGCTCACGCTGCGTGGCGAGCTGCAATACCTCACCACGAAGCAGGACCAGGGCGACTGGGCCTTTGCGCTGCTGGAGCTGTCGTGGCTGCCCAACTGGATGTTCACCATCAGCGACGAGTGGAACTGCGGCGACACCGACCTGCACTACTATCAGGGACTGGTGACGTTCAACTACAAGTCGCACCGCATACAGGCTGGCTACGGTCGCACGCGTGCCGGCTACAACTGCTCGGGCGGCGTGTGCCGCTACGTGCCGGCGCAGAAGGGTTTCACCATTTCGTATAATTACAATTTTTAGGCCCACCCCAACCCCTCCCCAAAGGAGGGGCAACTTATTAGTCTTGATGAGGCTGCTACTTTCAAAAAAATTCTAATAAAAAGATTATAATGGAAAAAAAGACTATAAACAATAATAATCAGGAAAGAAAACATATCACTCCCCTCCATATAGGGAGGGGCTGGGGGGTGGGTCTTCTGCTTTTGCTCCTCACCGCCTGCTCGAACATCGACGAGGACGAACGACTCATCTACGTGGAACCCGCCGAAGTGAACCGCCCCGTGCTCATAGAGGACTTCACGGGTCAGGCCTGCGTGAACTGCCCGAACGCCACGGCCACCATTCACGAACTGCAGCAGACCTACGGCGAGGATAACATCATCGCCGTGGCCATCCATAGCGGACCCTTCGCCCATATGCGTAATAATATGGGTAATGCTTTCTATAGCGACCTGGGCACCACCACTGGCGACGAATACTTCACCCACTGGGGCATCGAAGCCCAGCCTGGCGTGAAAATCAACCGCGGCGCGCCCATCTACGACACCAACCAGTATGCCACCGCCGTAGCCGACGAGCTGAAGAAGACGTCGACCGTGACTTTCGACCTGGTGAGCTTCGAGGGTGATGCGGTGCTCGTAAACCTCTCGTCGAGCGATCGCGTGGAAGGTAAGTTGCAGGTGTGGATAGTGGAAGACAGCATCAACGCCAAGGACCCGCAGACGAAGTACCAGCAGTTCATGCCCGACGGTTCGCGCCGCCAGGACTACGTGCACAACCACGTGTTCCGTGCTTCGCTCACCTACGACGCCTATGGCGAGCCCGTCACGCTGGAGGCTGGCAACAAGGCCTACACGAAGCTGTTCCAAGTGCAGGGCAATACCGACCGCGACAACTTCGAGCACCTTTGGCAGAAGCAGAACCTCTCGGCTGTGGTGTTCTTCTGGAACGAGCAGCAGGGCGTGATGCAGGCCATCAGAGTGCCCTTCGGCACCTCGAAGCCTGCCGCAGTGGAAGATTGATTGAATCAAACATAGTAAAAACTTAAAAAAATAGACAAACTTATGAAGAAATTATTTACTTCCGTAATGATGTTGCTCTTTGCAACCAGTTTCGCCTTTGCCCAGGACGAGGCCCTCGTGCGCTTCGTCGATGAGGCTGGCAACGTGTATGCCGACGGCTCTACGATCGATATCACCGAAGGTGAGGACGACGGCTGGGGCGGCATGATGTTCCCCACGGGACTCTATGTAGAGAACATTGCCGGCGAGGATATTTATGTAGGTATTACGTTCAATGTGAAGACTCTCCCGAGCGGTTCGTTCCAGATTTGCTTCCCCGTGAACTGCATGAACATCACGAAAACTGGCGAGGGCAAGACCCCCGAGGGTGAGATTGGCACCGATGTGAAGAAGAGCATCAGGGCTGAATGGATTCCTGATACATATGGTACTTGCACAGTAGAATTGCAGGCCAACATTTACACCTACAATGCCATCACGAAGAAGTATAACCTTGACGAGGCTGGCCCGAAGGTGACGGTGAACATGATCTATTCCGACAATGCCTCGGTGAATAACATTGAGCAGAAGGCTCAGGCCGTGGCCCGCTATAACGCAGCCGGACAGCAGGTCAGCGAAACGCAGCAGGGCCTCACCATCGTAAAGCTCGACAACGGCAAGGCCGTGAAAGTGGTGAACAAATAACAAATAATGGCCGCGAAAGACAAAGGACTCACGCCGATGATGAAGCAGTTCTTTGCATTCAAGGAAAAATATCCTGATGCAGTGCTGCTCTTTCGGTGTGGAGATTTCTACGAGACATACGGAAAGGATGCCGTAGAGGCTGCAAGCATCCTCGGCATCACGCTCACGCGTCGTAACAACGGAGGCAACACCGGCGATACGGAGATGGCAGGATTTCCCTACCATGCACTCGACACGTATCTGCCGAAGCTCATCCGTGCGGGACGGCGTGTGGCCATTTGCGACCAACTGGAAGACCCCAAGCTGACGAAGACGCTCGTGAAGCGTGGCGTCACCGAACTCGTCACGCCAGGTGTGGCCATGAGCGACAACGTGCTTTCCTACAAGGAAAACAACTTCCTTGCTGCCGTTCACTTCGGAAAGGCTGCCTGTGGTGTTGCTTTCCTCGATATCTCTACAGGTGAGTTCCTGACGGGTGAAGGCACCTACGACCACGTTGAGAAACTGCTCGGCAGTTTCCAACCGAAGGAAGTGCTGTACTGTCGCGACCGCAAGCAGGACTTCCAGCGATTCTTCGGAACAAAATATTGTGTCTTCGAACTCGACGAGTGGGTGTTCACCGATCAGACGGCACGGCAGAAACTCCTGAAGCACTTCCGCACACGATCGCTGAAAGGCTTTGGTGTGGAGCATCTCCACAACGGCATCGTGGCAGCAGGGGCTATCATGCAGTATCTGGAACTGACGCAGCACACGTCGCTCTCGCACATCACCCATCTGCAGCGTATAGAGGAAGAAAAGTATGTGCGACTCGACAAGTTCACCATCCGCTCGCTCGAACTCCTGCAGCCCATGCAGGACGACGGCCAGTCGCTGCTCTCTGTCATCGACCGCACGACGACGCCAATGGGCAGCCGTCTGCTGCGCCGATGGCTGGTGTTCCCCTTAAAGGATGTACAGCCTATCAATGATCGGTTGGATGTCGTGGAGTATTTCTTCCGCGAGCCTTCCTTCCGCTATCTTGCTGAAGAACAACTCTCACAAATCGGCGACCTCGAGCGCATCATCTCAAAAGTGGCCGTAGGACGTGTCTCACCCCGCGAAGTGGTGCAACTGAAGAACGCCCTCGTTGCCATTCAGCCCATCAAGAAAGCACTGGAGTCGGACCTGTCGGCAGTGGACGAGCCTGACGCGTCGTCAGCGCCAGAATCCTATGCTGCCGCTCAGTCGCAGCCCCTACCCTCTTCGCTCCGGCAACTGGCTTCTCAGCTCACTCTCTGCGAAGAACTGCGCGATCGTATTGCCCGCGAGGTGCAACCCAATCCGCCGCAACTGCTGAACAAGGGAAACGTCATCGCCCCAGGCTATTCGCAGGAACTCGATGAGCTGCGAAACATCTCCACCAACGGGCGCAACTACCTGCTGCAACTGCAGGAGCAGGAAGTGCAGAAGACGGGCATCTCGTCGTTGAAGATTGGCTACAACAATGTCTTCGGCTACTACCTCGAAGTGCGCAACACCTACAAGGACCGTGTGCCGGAAAACTGGATTCGCAAGCAGACGCTTGCCCAGGCCGAACGCTACATCACGCCCGAACTGAAGGAGTACGAGGAGCGCATCCTTGGGGCCGACCAGCGCATTCTGGCGCTCGAAGAGCAACTCTACAACCAGCTGGTTGCCGACATGCAGCAGTTCATTCCGCAGATACAGACCAATGCTGCCGTCATCGCACAACTCGACACGCTACTCTCTTTTGCGCGTACCGCTCAGGAAAACCACTATGTGCGGCCCGTCATCAGCGACGACCTCATGCTCGACATCAAGCAGGGTCGCCATCCTGTCATCGAGCAGCAACTGCCCCCGGGCGAGCGCTACATTCCTAACGACGTGTATCTTGACGCCAAGCAGCAGCAAATCATCATAATCACCGGACCGAATATGGCCGGTAAGTCGGCGCTGTTGCGCCAAACGGCACTCATCACGCTACTGGCCCAGGTGGGGTCGTTCGTGCCCGCAGAGAGCGCGAAAATAGGTCTGGTGGACAAAATCTTCACCCGCGTGGGAGCCAGCGACAATATTTCGCTCGGCGAATCGACCTTCATGGTCGAGATGACTGAGGCTGCCAACATCCTCAACAACGTCACGCCGCGCTCGCTCGTGCTCTTCGACGAACTGGGGCGAGGCACGTCTACCTACGACGGCATCTCCATTGCCTGGGCCATCGTGGAGTATCTGCACGAACAGCCGCGCGCCCAGGCTCGCACGCTCTTCGCCACCCACTATCACGAGCTCAACGAGATGCAGCGCACCTTCAAGCGCATCAAGAACTTCAATGTCTCCGTGCGCGAGGTTGATGGAAAGGTGGTCTTCCTGCGAAAACTCGAACCCGGCGGCTCTGAGCACTCCTTCGGTATCCACGTGGCCGACATTGCCGGCATGCCGAAGTCTATCGTGAAGCGCGCCAACGTCATCCTGAAGCAACTTGAGGAAAACAATACGGGCGGTTCTGCCGTGACGAAGCCGTCGGTGGAGACCATCAACCAGAGTCGCGAGGGCATGCAGCTCTCCTTCTTCCAACTCGACGACCCCGTGCTTACGCAGATACGCGACGAGATACTCAACCTCGACATCAACAACCTCACCCCCGTCGAGGCTCTCAACAAACTGAACGACATTAAAAAAATAGTGGGAGGCCGCTGAGCCTTCCACTATTTTTATTTCTGTAAGCTTTTTCGTAACTTCGTAACCTTGTTCTTTCTCCGCTTCGCAACGAAAGCGAGCAAAGGTCGTGGTCCTTTGTTACCTTGTTTACATCATCACCTTCCGCCTTCTTTGCTGACCGTTCTGCAGCGTCTCGGCTTTGATGTAGACACCGTGATGAGGCATCGTCACGCGGCGACCCTCCAGGTCATACCACGCCACGCTCACCACGCGTTCGTCGGCCGTACGGGCCACAGGCTCCTCGATGCCCAGCGTAGAGCTGCCGGCTTTCACCTTGTTGGCATTCACAATCTTGCCCGTGGCCTTCTCGATGAGCAGCACCACTACCGACAACTTCTCCTTGTCCTGGATAATCGGCTTGTCGCTGGTGTTCAGCACTTCGCGCAGGTCGAACTGCCAGTCGTAGGTCTGCGTCACGTCGGCCTCTATCGGAGCCTTCAGCGAACCTTCGATGCCGCTGACGCTCGAACGGGCCACAATCACGAAGTTGAATGTCAGGCCGTTCACGTAGCTGCCACCTTGCGTAAATTCGTTCATCGTGGCAGGCCAGCCGCTCTCGCCGGCATAGTAGTTGGCCTGAGCCCACTGGCGACCCGTGCCCGTCAATCCGTCGCACAGTAGGCAGAAGCTCACCTCATAGGGGCACTCGGCATTCTCCACGGGGAAGGCCACCAGCGACGTTGCCTTCAGGATGCTGTCTTCCAGCCATGTTGTCTCAATGTCAACCTCGGCCGGAGCAGGCACCTCGCAGGCACTCTTCCACACGGCATCGATGCCGAACACCTTGCCACCGCTGTTGCCCGCAAAGGCATCGGTCGGCACGCTGCGGTCGATGAATGCAGCAGGGAAGCCCGGCACGTTGCTCGGAAAGTTCTGCGTGAACTCCATCGGGTCTTTGTTGTGATACGAAATGCCGATGAAGTCGTCGGGATACAGCCTGTTCATCTCCTCCAGGCCCACGAAGCCGCGCGGACAATAGCCGCACCACGTGCCCGTGTATTCTTCCAGCACAGCGCGGTGCTTCGGCAGCGTGTTGTAGAGGTTCACCTTGCCCTCGCCTTGGCGAGCCACGTCGGTGTTGTCGATGCCGTTTACCTTCGTGATATCAATCGTCACCGTGTACTGTCCTTTCGTCGCCACAGGAGGCAGCTTCACCTTGAACGTCGTGCTACGGCCGGCTATGCCTGGCAGTACGTTTGTGCCGCGCAGCGTCACGTGGCCCGTACCCGTCTGGCCGGCTATCGACCACGTGTAGTCGAATTCCTTCACGCCGGCCGTGCCATGGTTGATGATTTCGACCGTGGTCTCCGTCACCTCGCCCGTGTGGCCTTTTATCTCCTCCACACGACCTACGCCGGCCGAGTTCTCAGCCACGCTCTCGCCTTCCAGCACCACTTCCACGGCCAGGTCGTTCCAGTCGCCCGTCATGTCGTGCCATGCCGTACGGTACATCTGGCTCGAGTGGATATAGCAGCCACCGGCCGACGACTTGCGCGATGTCACCACAGGCTTGCGGGCAGTCGAGCTGGCTTCCATCTTGAACGTGTAGCCCACGTACAGCCCTTCCTCCGTGATGGTGTAGGGTTCGTCGAGCACCACTTCCGTGTAGCCGCGCTTCGGTGTGAATGCTTTCGTTGCAATGTCGACGGGCTGCATCTTCTGGCTCTTGATGGTGGGCAGTTGCTTCGACAGCCACACCTGCCCGTTGCTCAGTCCGTTGGCAAAGGGAAACGTCACGCGCAGTGCCTTCACGCGCATGCCCACCAGAGCACGGTCCTTCAGTTCCTGGCACAGGTCGAAGGTCTCAGCCTTCGTCACACCCGTGCCCACTGTCAGCGCGCTGTCGCCACGGCTATACAGAATCTCCGTTGTCTGAGCCCATACTCCCGTGGCGCAGCAAGTCATCACTACGCCCAGGAGCAGGCTCTTCATAATTCCTATCTTCATTATGATTAATAATTTTCAATTCTCCATTTCTATACGGCAACGCCGTAGCATCTTATCTTTTCACCATCTTGAAGCTCTCTCTCGTGCCGTCGCTGTAGGTCACGGTCTTCACCACAAAGCCCTTGGCCGATGCCGATACCTGACGGCCTGCAGCGTCGTAGTAGGCCACGCCCGTCACCTTGGCATCGCTCTTCACGGTGCTTCCGATACCCGTAATCTCCTCTTCGGGAACAGACAGTATCTGGGCCGTTGCCAGGTCGTAGAGCACCACGTTCGAATGGCGCTCCTCGCCACCGCCGCGGTAGATAGTCTGCAGACCCACGTTCTTAGCAGGCTCGAAGAAGATGGTGTAGAACGAAGTGTAGATGTTATAGCCGGAATCATACCAACCATAAGGAATCTCCTCCATGTCTTCGCTCAGCGTCTCGTAGTCGTCGGTGGTGAAGATGAACGGCTCGTCGTCGATCCATGCACGCCACGTCACCTTTTCTGGCACCATGAAGTTGCCATCCTTGTCCGTAGCATACACCGTGAACTGCAGCGCGTTGTAGCCCCACTGGTCGATAGTGGCGTTATACTGCGTGATAGTAGGATCGGCAGGCACTGCCGGCACCTCTTCGAAGAAGTAGAAGTAGGGTTCGCGCAGCGTCACCATGTTCAGGCGGGCCGTCTTGCGGCCTGCATTGATGGCCAGGGCGTCAGTCGTCTTGAACGAACGGTCCTCGGCGTTGTAGTCGAACACCAGTTCGTCAAGCAGGTCGGCAGCCTCATACTCCTGACCCGATTCCTCGTCGACAATCTTCTTCATGCGCTCGCCAGAGAAGAACAGGTAGTATGTGTTCATGTATTCGCCCACAAACTGTCCACTCTTGAACACCAGTTTGTCGCCTTCTATCGTACCCTTGATGTAGGTGCCTTCCTGAACCACTGTCAGATAGACATCATTGCCCACGAAGGCGCACGGTATCTGCTCGGCTTTCGGATTCTCAGGGTCATAGCTCACCGTGATGCTCTTCAGCTCAGCACCCTCAGGCAGCACCACCTTCTCGTACGTCATCGGCTCCATCTGCAAGTTCCAGTTGGCATAGCCTTCCCACTTGAACACCTTCTCGTCCGTCGTGTAGACCACGCCGATGGCATAGTGGCCGTCCACGTAGGGATCCTCGTTCTCCTCGATGCTCTTCAGCACGCCGTCGCGGTAGAGCAGCTTGATGTCCTGGTCGCCCTGGGCCTCAAGAAAACGGCCCTCTCCGGTCTCCTTGTTGGTCCACTCCCACACCAGACGCGTCAGATAGTAGTCGTAGACAGTGCCGTCGTAGCCCGAGCGTTGGTCGATGTGCTGGCGGCGCAGCAGGATAGTGTCGCCTTCCAGGCGTTCTGCTTTCACCCACGACTCGCTGTTGAACGTCGTCGGCAGGTTGTAGATGTACACGAAGCCGTCGTCGCCTTCCACAATCTTGCCAATGCCAGCATCGGTGCTAGCATCCATCGTGCCGTAGATCCAGTTGTGGGTAAACGCGCCGTACGACGCAATCAGACCGCCATACAGTTTGCCGGCCGGCTGCTCAGTGATGATGTCGTCAGCAGCCGCAGCCAGCACATGGCGCTGTGCAGCAACCACCTTTGGCAGTTCAGCCATCTTCATCACCTTTGTGGGATTGAAACTCTGGGCAGGTCTCGGAGTACTTCCAGCCTCAGGCTGAGCCAAAGCACTACCCATTGCAAACAGCGTTGCAAACACAGTAAGTAAAAGTTTTCTCATAGTTTTCTGTTTTTTAATTAGTTTGTAATAGTCTTAAGATATTTTCCTCTAAGTTATTTTGTCCTTATGACAAAGCACAATTTGGTGTCTTGTTTTTGTATATCGCCACAAAGATACTGATTATAATCCGAACAACCAAGCAAAATGTTCTTTTTTTCTCTTTTTGTAATATTTTTTACAAACCTGCCCTTTTTGCTTTTGCCTCTCTACTCTTTCTCTTGCCCTAACCCCATGCTCCTTGCCCCCTTTTTTTGTTGAGCAAAATGAGTTGTTTTGCAAAACAAAATGAGTGAATTTGCTCACCAAATTCACTCATTTTCCTATTTTAAATGGCCCTTGTTACTTTGTTACCTTGTTCCCTTGTTTCGCTCCCAGTCGCTGCATCCACTTGCCCCCTATCATGCAGGCCACGCCGATGATGATGAAGGGAACTGAAAGCAGCTGGCCCATGTTGAACAGCATACCGGCCTCGAAGTCCACCTGATCGGCCTTCGTGTACTCGATGAAGAAGCGGAACGTGAAGATGAGCGTCAGCACCAAGCCGAAGAAGAATCCTGAGCCTACTTTTTTAGTTGAGAGTTGAGAGTTGAGAGTTGAGAGTTCCTGTTCTCTTGCTTGTTCTCCCTTTGCTTTAGTGAGGGGCTGGGGGTTGGCTTTCTTGCTTTTCTGATAGGCAAAGAACATCACGAAGATGAAGCAGAAATACGCCAGCGCCTCATAGAGCTGACCGGGATGGCGCGGCACGTTGTCCACTTGCTCGAAGATGAACGCCCAGGGCACATCTGTCGGCTTGCCGATGATCTCGGAGTTCATGAGGTTGCCCAGACGGATGAAGCAGGCTGCGATGGGCGTGGCGATGGCGATGTCGTCGAGCACGTGCCAGATATTCATCTTTGTGTTGCGGCAGTAGAGCCAGAGGGCAATCATCAGACCCAGTGTGCCACCGTGCGAGGCCAGTCCGGCATAGCCCGTGTACTTCCATGAGCCGTCGGCCATCTGGTGCATCGGCACGAACATCTCGATGAAGTGGGTGCCGGAGGACAGGAAATAGTCGGGTTCATAGAACAGGCAGTGGCCCAGGCGTGCACCGACCAGAATGCCGATGAAGCAATAGATGAAGAGCGGATCAAAGAGTTCGTCTTTAATCTTCTGGTCCTTATACAGCCATTTCACCATGAAGTAGCTGCCCACGAGTCCGACGAGCCAGCACATGCCGTACCAGCGCAGTGCCACAGGACCAATGTGCCCCATCACCTCTGAGGGGTTCCAGGTGATGAATAATAACCCATCCCCTACCCCTCCCGAAGAGAGGAGGGCCTGATGAGCTATGGTTGATAGTAACTGAAGCATTTTTTAATTGATGTTGTTCTGTTTATACAGTAAAAGTAATTAATCCCCCCTCCCCTCGGGAGGGGTAGGGGGTGGGTCTTACACGTTGAACCTGAAGTGCATGATGTCGCCGTCCTGCACGACGTAGTCCTTGCCCTCGATGCCCATCTTGCCAGCTTCGCGCACGGCAGCCTCGGAACCGTAATGGATGTAGTCGTCGTACTTGATGACTTCGGCGCGGATGAAGCCCTTCTCAAAGTCGGTGTGGATGACGCCGGCACACTGCGGAGCCTTCCAACCTTTCTTGTAGGTCCATGCCTTCACCTCCATCTCGCCGGCGGTGATGAACGTCTCCAGGTTCAGCAGCGAGTAGGCCTTCTTGATGAGGCGGTTCACGCCGCTCTCCTCCAAGCCCAGTTCCTCGAGGAAAAGCTGCTTGTCCTCGTAGCTGTCCAGTTCGGCAATGTCCTCCTCGGTCTTCGCGGCGATGACCATCACCTCGGCACCCTCCTCGCGGGCCACCTCTTCCACACGTGCGCTGTAGGCATTGCCCGTCTTGGCCGATGCCTCGTCGACGTTGCAGACGTAGAGCACGGGCTTCGTCGTCAGCAGGAACAGCTGGCGGGCGCAGTCTTGCTCGTCCTTCGTCTCGAACTCCACCACGCGGGCGTTCTTGCCCTGTTCCAATACTTCCTTATAGGCTTTCAGCACGCTGAACTCGATCTTGGCATCCTTGTTGCCGGCGGCGGCAGCCTTCTCGGTCTTAGCAATGCGGGCATCGACGGTCTCGAGGTCCTTCAGTTGCAGCTCGGTGTCGATGATTTCTTTATCGCGTATGGGGTCGATGGTGCCGTCGACGTGGGTGATGTTGTCGTCGTCGAAGCAGCGCAGCACGTGGATGATGGCATCCGTCTCGCGGATGTTGCCCAGGAACTTGTTGCCTAGGCCCTCACCCTTCGAGGCTCCCTTCACCAGACCTGCGATGTCGACAATCTCGCACGTGGCGGGGACGATGCGCCCCGGGTGCACCAGTTCTGCCAGTTTTGTCAGACGCTCGTCGGGCACGGTGATCACGCCCACGTTGGGCTCAATCGTGCAAAAAGGAAAGTTTGCTGCCTGAGCCTTCGCGCTCGAAAGGCAGTTGAAAAGTGTCGACTTGCCCACGTTGGGCAGTCCTACAATACCACATTTTAATGCCATAGTATGTTCGTTGTTTATTATTATTTTTTGCAAAAGTACTATAAAAAGTCAACATCCACAAATTAAGTGCCGTTTTTTAAGGAATAATGACGTTTTGTGCAACACGATTTTAGGAAATTAATATACGTGATGATATCGAAGTTAGTAAAATATAAAGCACTTTGGCAGTCTTTCTTTTGCTTATAAAAACTCAAAAAGGCTGTGTCAGTATACAACTGAAACAGCCTTTTTGAATGAAGTTGTGCAGAGAGGTCCCCTACCCTATTTGGCGATGAAAAGTTTACGCGTCAGGCGGGCTCGCTCTGTGCTGATAGTGACGACATAGGTGCCACGCTCGGTAGGCATGGACAGCAGCAGTTCGCTGCCACGCTGCTGGGAGCCGTAGTGGTTTTGGCTCAGGAGTGTGCCGTCAAGACTGTAGATGCTCACTGCAACCTGACTTTCGTTGCTGCCGAAGAGCACGCGCCAGCGACCACCTTCGCGACTGATGCTGATGGGTTCCGTGGCATTGCGGGTGGCGGTGATGCCAGTCTCGTCGGCCAGTCGGAGCGCCTCACGCAGTCCTTCGTAGGCATCCACCTTGCCGTAGCCCCAGCGGTAGTGCCAGGGGTCGTCGCCGGTGAAGGCGTCGTGGCGGGCTGTCTGCTGCAGGATGGACTTGATCTGCTCGCTCGTGAGGTTCGGGTTAGCCTGCAGCCAAAGGGCCACAATGCCCGTCACGAAAGGAGTGGCGAACGAGGTTCCGTAGCTGGCGCCATAGTAGTAGGTGCGGATGCCGCGGCGAACGCTGGCCGTGATGGTGTTGAACGACGTCGACCACTCGTTGCCTGTCTTGGCGAAAGCCGAGTTGATGACGCCGCCAGGAGCCGCCACGTCGGGCTTCAGGGTGCCGTCGGCCATCGGACCACCATTGCTGTAGGTGCTCATGCCGCCAGCCTCGCCGATGCCCCAGTCGGTGGGTGTGTCGCTTCCGAGTGATGTGTAGTAGGGTGTCGACACGTAGGAACCCACGGCGATGGCTTCCTTTGTGGAGGCTCCCATCTCGCTGACGCAATAGTGGTTGTCGCCCGGCAGATAGTCGGCGCCCTCGATGGTGCTGAACGAGCCACCGTTCGACTCGATCCAGGCGTCGAAGGTCTCGCCCTCATGGCCCGTCAGCTCGAGTGCGAGCAGCGTGTGCAGGTCGGTGACGTCGGTGGCTGAGAGTTCGATGTTGAAGCCCTGCTTGCGGTTGTAGGGTGCTATCTCCTCAGTGACGCGTTCGGCCCAATGGGCTTCGTCGCGCTCGTCCTTCACGTTGTTCTCGTCGACATAGTACGGCCGGAGCGTAAGGTGGCTGAGCGAGTCGGCATGATTAGCCCAGATGCTGACCTTCGTTCCCTTGTAGACCACGGGCAGCACGAGCAGGCGCACCGTCTCCTGACCGGCCTTGAACGTGTGGCGTACGTGGATGGGCGTGGCGTTGTCGTTGCCCGTAGCGGCAATGATCTGCCGGCCGGGAGCAGCCTTCAGCACGTCGTTGAGTGCCTGGTCGAAGTAGCTCTGGCCGTCGTGGGCGCCCATCTGTGTGCCGAAGCTCATGTTGATGACCCACGGCTTCTGCTCTTTCTCGGCGAAGGAGCTGATGAACTGCACGTCCTCGAGCACCTCGTCCTCCTTCAGCGTTGAGGGTACCATGATGATTTCGGCCTCGGGAGCCACGCCGTAGAAGTCGTTCTCGGCAATGCGCGAGCCGGCTGCAACGTTGGTCACGAAGGTGGCGTGGCCGATGTCCCCCACCCTATCGCCGCTGGCCGGAATGTCGGTCATGGGCTCTTCGCCCGCCAACCGGTTCCAGATGGCACGCACACGGCTCTTTCCGGCGTCGTCGAGGAATGCCAGGTGCTTGTATTCAAAGCCCTGGTCGATGACGCCGACGATGACACCGCGACCCGTATAGGGCGTGTCGAAACCCTCACCGGCATGGATGCGGTCGACGCCGGCCAACGGACGGGCTGTCGACATGGCGGTGACGGCCTGGCGCGGCGACTGCATGTAGTTGACGCCAGGCATCGCGGTCAGGCGCTCGGCGTAGGCCTTCGCGATGCGGGCCGTCACGAGCTTGCTACTGATGGCGGTGGCTTCGTAGCCTGCGGCGGTGATGGTGGTGGCCAGCGCCTGCGCGTCGTTGCAGTTGATGAGCACGCGCTGCAGGGCCTGTGGCTGCTGGTTGAGCTGGCGCTGCAGGCGTGGAGAGAGGCGCTTAGGGGTGTTGGAGGCTTGCTGTTGAGTGATAGCGGCAACCGAGTTGCCGCCTACGACAGCCGAGTTGGCGCTGGCAACGGCCGCTGGGCCGCTGCCTACAGCCAAGAGACTGGCCAGCAGCAACTTAGCGGCGTATGACTTTCGTGCTCTTTCCATTCTTTCGTGTGATGAAGATGCCCTTGGCGTTGTGGTTCTGCGGCAGACGGCGTCCTTGCAGGTCGAAGAGTTTAGCCTCGCTGTCGTTGTCGGTGCCGACGGTGTTGATACCAGTCGTCATATCAACCAGATGGTAACCCGACTGCTGGGACTGCGTGTAGTAGTCGTAATCCTCGCTGAGGGCGGTGACGGTGTAATAATAATAAGGTATGCCGAAGAGGCTCAGATGGTCGAAGACGCAGCTGGTGCGCGGTGCGGCCACGGTCTGCATGCCCAGCAACTGGTTGAAGATGTCGCCGGCCACGAGGTCCTGGCAGATGCTGATTTCGTCGATCATGAAGTCGAGACCGTAGGTGGTGAACACCAGACGGGTGCTGATGGTGCCGCCGGTGAGCTCGAGAGTGCCCTCGAAGATGCCTGGGGCGCTATCCTCAGCGTGGGCGGGGTCGACGGGAACAAAGGCTCCGCTGGCAGCCGGACTACCCAGCGTCATGTTGTTGTAGTCGTAGACGCAGAACTGGTCGCCTACCCTACCGTAGGCCTTCACCTTCACGACGAAGACACCACCATTGTGCGAGAGGTCTAACTCGGGCGAGGCGATGTAGTTGATGTCGTCGCTGCTGATGGCATCGCAGCCCACCATGCCCTGGCAGACAGTGTTGCCACGGCCGAACCAGACGTCATTCGAGAGGCCCAGCTCGTCGAAATATTCATCCTGATTACCCAGCGACTCGGGGTGGAAGGGGTCGGTGGCCTCGGTCAACTCGTCGTTGACGAGCGAGAAGTCCTCGCTGATCACAGGGTAGTCGGGATAGTCTTTCTTCACCTGTGCAAGGAAGTAGTTGCGCACCTCATAGTGTGTGGCCTTTGCCACGGGCTGCCAGTTGGCAGTGTAGCTGTCGTTGGTGACGTTGGTGGCATCGAGAACGGTGGGCGTGGCGATGTAGACCACCGACTGCAGCGGGCTCTCCACGGTCAGCTTGCTGTTGCGCGACTTCACGGTGTAGAAGTAGTAGTCCTCGGGGTTGAGGTCGGTGGCAGTGTACTCGGTGGCTTCAACCACAACATCCTGCTGCACAGGCTCATAGGCGTAGGGGCGGCCGGTCTCCATCTCCAGGTCGTCAATCACGAAATAGGCACCCTCCGGCATGTCGAGGGCTACGAGCTGAACGCGGAAATAGTTGTCGGCGAAGCTGCCGGTGAGTTCCTCCATGTCGAGATAGTCGCCATCGACGAGGGCCGAAGCATTGAGGAAGCCCAGCTGTCCGCCAGTGACGATCTTCGTGTCGACAAGTATCTTAATGACAGAGTTTTTCTCTTTCAGCTGCTCGGCGGTGGCACCCATAGTGCGCATGTAGAAGCGCAGGTTCTTCAGGCGTGCATGGTTGCTGGCGGTCACGATCTTATCGCCGTTGAAGAGGTGGATGGCCTGCGAACCGTCGGGGCCGTCGTTGCCGAAGGGGTCGGCGCTTGCGAGTTCGAAGGTGAAGCCTTCGGTGGGCAGCGTGCCGTCGTTGAAGTCGGCTTTATAGGTCACGTCGCCATCGCTGAGCCACTGTTTACGGAACAGCGAGAACAGGTAGTCGTCGGCATTGCGCACCTCCTGCCAGTGGGCGGTGAAGCTTTTCTCCGACACGTCGGTGAGGGGTAGGATAGGGGGGTAGACGAGGCTTTCGCCCTCTACGGTCACCTTCACGTCGTCGATGAGCACGGTCGTGATGGCCTGAATGCCGATGTTGCCGTCGAGGTCGGCCGATTTGTTGTCGACAACGGCTTCAATCTGGGTCCATTCACCCTCGTTCAGTGTGGCCATCTTGTACTGTGGCATGCCGTCGATGGGCATCGAGTTCACGTAGCCGCCCTTGTTGAAATGGATGATGAGGCGCGTTGTACCCTTGAGCGAGCGGGCACGCAGCGTGACCTTCATCTTTCCGGAGTAGTCCTTCAGCGGCGTGAACAGCCAGGAGGCCTGGTCAGACTTACCCATCATGGCGATGGCGCCGCCAGCTTGTCGCAGGCTGAGGCCGAACCACGGTCCGTCTTTCGTGAGCGAGGCATCCATGAGGTAGCTTTCGTCGGTAGCATCCTCGCCCCACTCGCCGTCCTTGGTCAGTGGGGTAGTGTCGGGTTCGTCGTTGGTGCCGGCAGTAAGCAGCGAGAAGTCCTCGTCGATGAGGGTGACTACCGAGGCTTCCTGTGCCGGCAAAAGGGTGGTGCCGAGGGCCACAAAAAGAATTGTGGTAAAGGCTTTCTTGAGTAGTGATTTCTCCATAATTAACTATGTTTTAAGTTGTTACGTTCTGATTGCGGCTGCAAAGATAAGCATTTATTTTGAAAAAGCAAGCTGTTAACCGCTTATTTATATAAATATAAATAGGTAATGCTTTTACGAAGTAAAAATCCTCTCCTTGAATACAAGAAGAGGACTGACGTTGACGGGTATTGAGATCAATGGGCTTCGAGCCAGTTTTCGCCCCATCCGGAGTCGGCCACGAGCGGCACGCTGAGCGGGTAGGCACGCTGCATCTCCTCAAGGACGATCTTCTCCACCTGCTCGTGCTCGTCGGGGTAGACCGAGAAGTTCAGTTCGTCGTGCACTTGCAGAATCATCTTGCTTCGGATGCCTTCTTCCTTCATGCGCTTGTGGATGCGAATCATAGCCACCTTGATGATGTCGGCAGCCGAACCTTGTATGGGTGCGTTGATGGCGTTGCGCTCGGCGAAGTTCCTGACGGTGGCGTTCCTGGAGTTGATGTCGGGCAGGTAGCGGCGGCGGTGGAACACGGTCTCGGCATAGCCGCGCTCGCGGGCCAGCTGTTTCTGCTCTTCCATGTAGTCGTGAACGCGCGGGAACGTCTGGAAGAAGCCGTCAATCAGCAACTTAGCCTCGTCGCGCGTGATGTCAAGGCGCTCAGCCAGACCGAAGGTCGTGATACCGTAGATGATGCCGAAGTTGGCGCGCTTCGACTTCGTGCGCTCGTCGCGCGTCACCTCGTCGATACCTTTCTTATAGATGGTGGCTGCCGTGGCGGCGTGCAGGTCTTTGCCTTCGCGGAACACTTCCTGCATGGCTTCGTCGCCCGACAGATGGGCCATCACGCGCAGTTCAATCTGACTGTAGTCAGCTGAAAAGAATTGACAACCTGGTTCGGGAACGAAGCACTTTCGGATTTCCTTTCCATCCTCGCCGCGCACGGGAATGTTCTGCAGATTGGGGTCGCTCGACGAGAGGCGGCCCGTGGCCGTCACGGCCTGGTTAAATGACGTGTGAATGTGGCCCGTGCGTGGGTTGATGAGCTTCGGTAGGGCGTCGACGTAAGTGCCAAGTAGTTTTTTAAGTCCCCGATAATCAAGGATTTCCGCGATGATGGGACTCTTCGAACGCAGCTGCATCAGCACCTCCTCCGACGTGACGTACTGGCCGGTCTTGGTCTTCTTCGGCTTGTCGACGATCTTCATCTTGCCAAACAGAATGTCGCCCACCTGCTTCGGACTGGAGATGTTAAATTCCTCGCCAGCCAGTTCGTAAATATGGCGCTCCAACTGGAGCATTCTTTCTGTGAAAAGTTTTGACGTTTCGCTGAGTGCCTCGGTATCCAGACAGACACCGTTCATCTCCATTTCAGCCAGTACTGGCATGAGCGGCATCTCGATGTCGTAGAACAGCGACTCCACGCCGGCCTCCTTCATCTTCGGTTCGAGCACGTTCTTCAGTCGCAGCGTGATGTCGGCATCCTCGCAGGCATATTTGTAGACCTCGGTAGGGGAGAGGTCGCGCATCGACCGCTGACCCTTGCCGCGAGGTCCGATGAGTTCGTCGATGTGAATGGTCTGGTAGCCCAGCAGTGTCTCAGCCATGTAGTCCATGTTGTGGCGCAGCTCGGGTTGCAGCAGGTAGTGGGCGAGCATGGTGTCCCACATCGGGCCGGCGAGTTGCACGCCGTAGTTCGCCAGCACCTCTAAATCGTACTTCAAGTTTTGGCCAACCTTCAAAATCGTCGGCGACTCATATACCTTTTTAAATATGTCGACAATTTTTTGTGCTTCATCGCGATTGGCTGGCACGGGAACGTAGTAGGCCTTCTTTTCCTCCACTGAGAAACTCAAACCCACCAATTCGGCCTCCATTGGGTTGGTAGAAGTGGTCTCCGTGTCTAGACTGAGAATTTCGTTTGTAAATAAAAAATCACAAATTTTCGACATATCCTCCTCATTGTCAACAAGTTGGTAGTTTTCTTCGTCTGAAAGTCTGGCCAATTCTAGGCGGTTTTTTGAAACTTCTGGGTTCTCGGTCGCAAATTCGGCAAATAAATCGAGTTGTCCGTTAACAGGCTTTAACACGGGTTCGGGCTTTTTAAGAATTTTGTCGGCGAGCGACTTGAACTCGAGTTCAGCGAACAGTGAGCGCAGTTTTTCCTCATCGGGGTCGTGAAGGAGTAGGGAGTCCATGTCGAGCTCGACGGGGACGTCGGTGCGGATCGTAGCCAGGAACTTCGACATGCGGATGTCGTCGACATGACCTTCCACCTTCTCGCGCAACTTTCCCTTGATCTGGTCGGAGTGGAGTAGGAGGTTGTCGATGGAGCCGAACTCGGTGATGAGTTTCACGGCAGTCTTCTCGCCGACACCCGGACAGCCGGGGAAGTTGTCGGCTGAGTCGCCCATCAGTGCCAACAGGTCGATGACCTGATCGGTCGACGCGATGCCGTACTTCTCGCACACCTCCTTCGGACCCATCTTCTCGTAGCCGCCACCATGACGCGGGCGGAACTGGTAGACATTCTCCCTGACCAGCTGCCCATAGTCCTTGTCGGGCGTGAGCATATAGGTCTCAATACCCAGAATGCCCGATTTCATCGCAAGTGTACCAATCACGTCGTCGGCTTCGAAACCGTCTACCTGCAAGCACGGAATGTGCCAGGCCTCGAGCAGTTGCTTGATGATGGGGACGCTCTTCTTGATGTCCTCGGGCGTCTCCTCGCGCTGAGCCTTATACTCGGGGAAGGCTTCGTTGCGGAAGGTCTTGCCGTGGTCGAAGGCCACGCCCACGTGGGTGGGCTGCTCCTTTGTGATGATCTCCTGAAGGGTATTCACAAACCCCATCACGGCCGACGTGTTCAGGCCTTTGGAGTTGATGCGTGGATTCTTGATAAACGCGTAGTACGAGCGGTAGATAAGCGCGTAGGCGTCGAATAAAAACAGTTTCTGCATAAAATGTTGGATTTGACCGTGTAAAATTACAAATTTTTTGCCATAATATCGCGATATTTTCGTAATTTTGTCACAAATTTCAATCAGTTATGGATTATCTCTCGCTCATCAAGCAACCCATTTCGGCAGAAATAGCCGATTTCATCGCACTTTTCAACCAGTCGCTCACACACAACGACGGCATGCTCGGACAGGCACTCGAACACATCCGGCAGCGTGCAGGCAAGCGCATGCGCCCCATGCTTATCCTGCTCATGGCTAAGAACTTTGGGCGCATCACCGACGCCACACAGCATGCAGCAGTGGGACTGGAACTGCTCCACACGGCCTCGCTCGTGCACGACGACGTGGTCGACGAGAGTCAGGAGCGCCGCGGGCAGGCATCGGTGAACGCTACGTATGATAATAAGGTGGCAGTGCTGGTGGGCGACTTCATCCTCTCGACAGCACTGCTGAATGTCGCAAAAACGGGCGACCAGCGCATCGTGGAATACCTGGCTGAACTGGGCCGCACACTCTCCAATGGCGAGATACTGCAACTGACGAACATACAAAACCAGGAAATCTCGGAAGAGGTTTACTATCAGGTGATTAAGCAGAAGACGGCAGCACTCTTCGAAGCCTGTGCAGGCATCGGAGCACTCTCGGCAGGAGCCAGCACGGAACTGGTGGAGGAGGCCAAGCGATTCGGCCAGAACCTGGGCATTATCTTCCAGATTCGCGACGACATTTTCGACTACTATGACTCGCCGGAGATAGGCAAGCCCACAGGTAACGACATGGCAGAGGGTAAGCTGACGCTGCCCGTCATCTATGCGCTGAACAATTCTTCCTACGGGTCGATGCAGACGCTGGCCCGCAAGGTGAAGGCAGGCGAGGTGAATCCCGATGAAATCGCTGTTTTAGTGGAATTTGCCAAGCAGCAGGGCGGCATCGAGTATGCCGAGCGCCGCATGTGGGAATTCCACGCTGAAGCCGCCGAATTCATTGAAAAGAGGGTAGGTGATCCTGCCATTCGCGCCGCTCTCAGTGCCTATCTCGATTACGTCATCAAGCGAACGCTGTAGCCTTTCTGGGTGTCAATAAATGATATAGTTAGAGTTTTTGCGGCCTGAATGCCTAATATGCATTCAGCCCAGGGACGATGCCCTGGGCTGAATGTTTTTTTTGTCCCCATTGGGGCGCTGCAAAGGTCTGTTCTATCAAGTCTAGACCTTTTATGTCTGAAGGTTTAGAAGAACTTTGTCTCCTCGCCAACAATCTCGCTGAGCAGCAGGTTGGCCAGACGCGACGTGCCCATGCGGAACCACTTGTTAGTCAACCACTTCTCGCCAAGTACTTCTTTCACGATGGTGTAGTAGGTGAGAGCATCGGTGACGCTGTTGATGCCGCCGGCAGGCTTGAATCCAATCTGGATGCCGGTCTCGTCGTAGTATTCCTTGATGGCCTGGCACATCACGTAGGCAGCTTCGGGAGTGGCCGAAATCTTCTCCTTGCCGGTGCTGGTCTTGATGTAGTCGGCACCTGCATACATCGATAAAATCGATGCTTTTTTGATGTTGGCGGCTGTTCCGAGGCAACCTGTTTCGAGGATGACCTTCATGGCTACGTCGTCACCACAGGTCTGCTTCAGCTCTGCTATGTCGTCGCAAACGCTCTCGTAGTCGCCGCTCAGGAACTTGCCCACGGGCATCACGATGTCGATTTCCGTAGCACCGTCTTTTACGGCCAGCGCAGTCTCGGCAACTTTCACCTCGATGAGGGCCTGAGAAGAGGGGAAACTGCCTGATACACAGGCTACTTCGACGCCTTCCACTTCCAACGTCTCGCTCACCACTTTGGCGAAGCAGGGATAGACGCAGATGGTGGCTACGTGGGGCAGGTCGGGATACTGGGCGTCGAACTGGTTGACGCGCTCGGTGAAGGCTAGCACTGACTCGTCGGAGTCGGTGGTCTTCAGCGTGGTGAGCTCGATGCTGCCGAAGAGGAATTTCTTCACTTCCGGCGTGTCGTTTTGCGGCACTTTCTCGGCGATAATCTTCATGACGGCGGCCTTCACCTGGGCGTCGTCCACTTCGAGGTTGTACTTCTTCAGAGCCTCCTCAATCTTTCTCGTGTACTGGATTGTTTCGTTTGCCATAATTGTAGTTGTTATTTGTTGTTGTTATGAATGTCCTCAGTTGCATTGGGTTCACGCCTTCAGTTTCGGATTCTCGATGTGGCGGAGGGCATCGCGATGGGTCTTTTTCTCGATGGAACGGTGCAGTTCGTCGGTCAGGTCGACGCCCGTCTGATTGGCCAGGCAGAGCAACACCCAGAGCACGTCTGCCATTTCCTCGCCCAAAGCTTGGCGACCGTTGTCGGTGGCACGAGGGTCGCTGGGCTTCCACGACTGGTCGCCGTAGCGACGGGCGATGATGCGGGCCAGTTCGCCTATCTCTTCCGTGAGGCAAGCCATGTTGCTCAATTCGGAGAAATAGCGCACGCCATACTTCTTAATCCATTGATCTATAGCGAGTTGTGCTTCTTTAATTGTGATATTCTGATTCTCTTTCATTTTCTCAGGAATAGTGTGATGAGGAAGATGATGATGGCGCCCGACATGACGTAGATATTTACGATGTTTTCACGCTGGTATTGCTTCCAGTTCAGGGCCTTGAAGATTACGGTAAACAGCCATAGCAGCAGACCCACTACTACAATCATGGCTCCGAGCTGCAGGCTCATCAAATGGCCCAGGACGAATCCGATGAAGAGCAGGATGATGCCTGCTAATTCTATCTCTCTCAGGTATTTCTTAATCATGATTTTGATGGTTTGTAGAGGGTTACTCCTTGTTCTTGGTGTCAATACAGATGGTGACTGGCCCGTCATTAACGAGTTTTACTTGCATCTCAGCGCCGAACTCGCCTGTACCTACGGGTTTACCTATTGCCTCGCTCAGAGCGGCGCAGAACGAATTATAGAGCGGAATAGAGACTTCGTGGCTGCCTGCACGGAACCACGACGGGCGGTTGCCTTTCTTGTAGGAGGCGTAGAGCGTGAACTGGCTGACGACCAGCGCCTCGCCCTGGATGTCGAGTATGGAGCGGTTCATCACGCCCTCGTCGTCGTCGAAAATGCGGAGGTTGCTGATCTTCTTTACCAGCCATGTCAGGTCGTCGTCGGTATCAAGGTTTTCTACGCCCAGAAGGATGAGCAAACCCTGGCCGATGGCCGACTTTTCGCGGCCGCCGATGGTGACACTGGCGCTGCTAACGCGTTGTATGACTGCTCTCATGATGGTTGGTTCTTTACATTGTTTGATGCAAAGATAAAGGAAAAAAACGTAACGACCAAATTATCAGGCATTTTCTTGATGGAAATGCTCGTAGATGATTTGGGCTTTCTTGCTACCAATAATCTCGCTAAGTGTTTGGGTATCAGAGAGTTTGATTCTTTTAACGCTCTTAAAATGCTGCAATAGCAGGTCGCGCGTCTTGGGTCCAATGCCGTTGATGTCGTCGAGTTCGCTGTGGAGGGCGTGCTTCGAGCGCTTGTCACGGTGGAAGGTGATGGCATAGCGGTGCACCTCGTCTTGCAGGCGAGTGAGAACGTGGAAAAGTTCGCTCTTCGTGTCGATGCCTATGGTCTCGGGAGGATTGCCAAAAAGCAGTTCGTTGGTGCGGTGGCGGTTGTCTTTGGCGAGTCCGGCAATGGGAATCTGGAGGCCCAGTTCGCCTTCTACCACCTCTCGTACGACCGACATCTGACCCTGTCCGCCATCTGTCACAATGAGGTCGGGTAGGGGAGTGCCTTCTTCGATCATACGGCTGTAGCGTCGGCGTACGACCTCCTGCATGGAGGCGTAGTCGTCAGGCCCTGTGACGGTCTTGATGTTGTACTTGCGGTAGTCCTTTTTCGAGGGTTTCATTGCCTTGAATACCACGCAGCCTGCCACGGCATCGGTGCCGGAAATATTTGAGTTGTCAAAGCACTCAATCTGGTAGGGCAACTTAGGTAGATGCAGTTTCTCCTGCAGTTCCTTCATCAGTCGTGTCTGCTTCTGTTCAGGATTCAGTTTCTCAGCCTGTTTCAGGCGGTCGAACTTATACTGCTTGCCGTTCATTTCCGAGAGGTCAAGCAGGTGTTTCTTATCGCCCCGCTGCGGCGTAAACCACTCTGCATCAGGCAGTTTCCATGACATTTCAAACGGCACTATGACCTCTTTTGCCGTAGATTGGAATCGGTCGCGAATCTCGGGTATGGCTGTCAGCAGGAGTTCCTCGTCTGTTTCGTCGAGTTTCCGCTTGTATTCGTAAGTGAAACTCTGGTTGATGGTGCCATTTTTCACGTGTATGTAGTTGATGAAGGCATTCTTGTTGGTATCATCATCGGTAATGGTGAATACGTCCACGTCCTGAATAGTATGGCTCACGACCTCGCTCTTCGAGCAGAAATTCTCCAGCAACAGGTACTGCTGTTTGAGTTCTTCAGCCTCTTCGAAGCGCAATTCTGCGGCCATTTTCTGCATCTCGTCGAAGAGCATGTGCTGCACTTCGCGGGTGTTTCCTTTCAGGATTTCGCGAGCCTGCGCAATGGCTTGCTGATACTCCTCGTAAGATTGCTTTCCTATGCAGGGAGCTTTGCAGTTGTGGATGTGATACTCCAGGCAAGGCTTGTATTTTCCCTGTTCAATGCCCTCCTTTGTAATGGGAAAATGACAGGTGCGAGGCTTGTAGATTTTGTGGATGATGTCCAGCACGCCGTACATCGTAGAAATCTGAGAATAGGGACCGAAATAGGTGCCATATTTCTTGTTGATGGTGCGTGTCTTGAAGATTCGTGGAAGGAATTCTTTCGTCACGCAAATGCTGGGGTATGTCTTGCCGTCTTTCAGCAAGACGTTGTAGCGAGGATTGTATTTCTTGATGAGGCTGTTCTCAAGGAGTAGGGCATCCTCTTCGGTGTTAACCACCGTATAGCTGATGTCCCACACCTTGCTAACCAGTACTTTCGTCTTGAAACGATCCACCTCTTTGTGGAAGTATGACGACACTCGATTCTTCAAGTTCTTGGCCTTACCTACATAGATAATCGTGTGTTCGTGGTCATAGAACTGGTAGCTGCCTGGCTTGTCAGGCAACCGTTGCACGATACTCTTCAGGTAGGACAATCGCTTTTCGTTTTCTTCTCTTGTCATGTCGTAACTCCCTAATTTAGAGGTTGTTCTATTGGTTGTGTTTCACGTGAAACATTATGTTAGATTTTCAGCAGTGAGGTCACCTCAACATCGTCGTCGAAGGCTTCGCGGCCGTTCAGTCCTTCGTTCACCAGTTCGATGAGGAAGTTCACGTAGATTTTCTTCGGGTTGAACTTTCGTACGAGGTCGCAGGCTGCCTTCATAGTTCCACCTGTTGCCAATAAATCGTCGTGCAGCAGAACTACGTCGTTCTCGCTGATGGCATCCTTGTGAATCTCAATGGTGTCGATGCCATATTCCTTGGCATAGCTCTGCTGGACTGTTTCGCAGGGCAGTTTACCGGGTTTGCGACAAAGTACGATGCCGGCACCCAAGTCGAGAGCCAGAGCTGACGACATGACAAAACCGCGCGACTCGATACCAACAATCTTGGTGATACCTTTGTCTTTGTACAATTCCACCAGTTCTTTCTCGATTTCTTTTACGCACTCGCTGTTTTTGAATAGCGTAGTGACATCGCGGAAGTTGACACCCTTGATTGGCCAATCGGGTATGCAACGCAGATTGTCTAATAGGATTTTGTTGTTCATTTGTTTTTGTTTTAATTGGTTTTATCGTTGATAATTAATTCATTACGCGTTATTTGTTTCACGTGAAACATACCTCTCCTTATCTGCCGAGTAGGACTAGCAAGACGTTAATGTCGGAGGGCGATACTCCAGGAATGCGACTGGCTTGTGCCAAGGTTTCTGGATTGATTCGCTGAAGTTTCTGGCGTCCTTCGGTGGATATTTCGTGCAGTTCTGCATAGTTAAACCGTCCCTTGATGCGAATGTTCTCCAGTCGGTGCATCTTGTCAGCTACGAGTTTTTCGCGTTCTATGTAACCTTTATATTTAATTTTTATCTCAGCAGCCTCTGCAATTTCCTCCTGTCGATTTACAGGCGATGAAATGATTTCTTTCAGCGAAGGAATAACTTCGGAAAGTTTTTCAATAGAGAGCTGTGGACGAGCGATAAGGTCGGCCACCTTGCAGCCGAATTGGAGTGGGGTGGTGCCAAGGGCTTCCAGGGCACCATTGATGTCGCGCGGCTTCACGGGTGTGTTTTCGCAGAAATCGATAATTTTAGCTATTTCCGCTTTCTTCTGCAGCCACCAGTCGTAGCGTTCGCGAGATGCCAGTCCCAATTCATAGGCGCGCTCCGTCAGTCGGGCATCAGCATCGTCTTGTCGGAGTAAGATGCGATACTCGGCGCGTGAGGTGAACATGCGGTAAGGTTCGTCGACGCCTTTAGTAACAAGGTCGTCTATGAGTACGCCTATATAGGCTTCGTCGCGAGCAAGGGTGAAGGAAGAATTGGGGGTTGCGGTGGCATCGCAACATACAGAATTGGTTTCACCTGCTTTGAGGGCTGCGTTGATGCCAGCCATTAAGCCTTGACCTGCTGCTTCCTCATAGCCAGTAGTGCCGTTCACCTGTCCGGCGAGGAACAGACCGCTCAAAACTTTCGATTCCAACGTGTGCGAAAGCTGTGTGGGGTCAAAAAAATCGTATTCGATGGCATAGCCTGGTCGGTAGACTTTCACGTCGCGCAATGCAGGAATCTGGCGGAGCGCTTCCAGCTGCACCTCAATGGGCATCGACGAGGAGAAGCCGTTCAGATACATCTCGTTGGTATTTACGCCTTCCGGTTCCAGGAAGAGCGGATGCTGCTCGCGGTCAGGGAAGGTGACCAACTTCGTTTCTATCGAAGGGCAATAGCGCGGTCCGATAGACTGTATCTGGCCGTTGTAGAGTGGCGAGTCGTTGAGTCCGGAGCGCAGAATCTCATGCACACGAGCGTTGGTGTTCAGCAGCCAGCACGGCAGTTGGGGTAGGGGACGTGCCTCGCCCATGTAGGAAAACTTGTGGTAGTCTTGTTCTCCGGGTTGTTCCTCCAGCAAACTGAAGTCAATGCTGCGCTTGTCGATGCGCACGGGAGTGCCCGTCTTCATTCTGTCTACACGAATGCCCCAGCGAGCAATGCTTTCCGAGAAATGCGGTACGGCCGGTTCGGCAATGCGTCCACCCGGCACCATGCAGCGTCCAACGTGCATCAGTCCGTTGAGGAACGTGCCCGCAGTCACCACAACGCATTTCGCCCGGAGCTCCACGCCCCATATCGTTTTCACGCCCACCGCCATTCCGCGATAGTTTTCTGCGGCTTCAGGAGTGTCGTCGTCGTTTTCTTGGTTGTTGCTGGCATTGCTGCAAGGCTCCACGAGAAGTTCGTCGGCCTGGTCCTGCCAGATGTCGAGTCCATCGATGTGGTCGAGCGTCTCGCGCCACTTCCAGATGAACTTCTCGCGGTCGCATTGTGCACGCGGGCTCCACACCGCCGGACCCTTGCCGCGGTTGAGCATACGGAACTGTATGGCAGTGGCATCGGTGACGCGTCCCATTTCGCCGCCGAGAGCATCTAACTCCCTGACTATCTGGCCTTTAGCGATTCCTCCTACAGCCGGATTGCACGACATCTGGGCGATTTTGTTCATGTCCATCGTCACCAGACACGTCTTGGCCCCCATGCGAGCTGAGGCCACAGCAGCCTCGCAGCCAGCATGGCCGCCGCCGATCACAATCACGTCATATTTTAATGTTGTCATTCTCAAAAGTGCATATTTCCCTGCAAAATTACAAAAAACTTTGCCAAAAATCTACATCACGTTCATAAATTTTATTACTTTTACAGTGTGAACATGCATTTGTGCCAATATAGAGTTGCTAGATTTTTCCTGTTGGTGGTGTGGGCAGCGAAACATATTAGGAATTACTTCAGCATGATGCCCGTGAAGATGCGACCGGAGTGGATGCCTAGCCGGCGGGCAGAGAAGTAGTCGTCGTGGTGCTCATAGGTACAGATGGGCAGCGTGTGGATTTGCTCGTTTATAACCCCTGCCTCCACCAGTTGCTGACGATTGCACAAGGGTAGGTCGATGTGCCATTTCTCCCCACATTCCGTGCCTTGGTTGGCGGGCATCAGACAGGCTATGGCTTCCATGCAGAACCCTTCGGCTGCAAAGGCATCGTAGACTTCCTGCCCGACCTCAAAACTCTGTAGCGAGATGCCAGGCCCAATCTGCGCCATCAGGTCGGCTGGTGAGGAGCCATAGGTGGTCATCATCGCTTCGACAGCCTTCTTGGCGATGCGTTGCACGGTGCCTCGCCATCCGGCGTGCACAGCCGCCACCACGCCATGCTGCGGGTCGTAGAGCAGGATAGGGATGCAATCGGCTGTAGAAACGCCAATGCAAATGCCAGGAATGTTGGTGATGATGGCATCGATGCCTTCCAGTTTTTCCTTCTGTTCTTCAGGGGTGAGATCGAGAAATGAGGTGTTGATGTAAGCTACTTCAGCCCGATGCACCTGATGAGGCATCAACAGACGATTATCTTCGATGCCGAGCAAATGGCACAGCGCCTCGCGGTTTTTCTGTATGGCCACTGGGCTGTCGCCACAATAGTTGTTGATGTTGAATGCAGCATAGTGGCCCTGGCTGTAGCCCCCGTGTCGGGTGCTGCTGAAGGCCACCACGTCTGATCCTAACTGGTAGTGAGTAAGCAAAGGCTGTGTCATGACTTACTTGCGCACGATTTTAGCTCAAGATTTTCATTGATAACTGCGAAAACATTTTCTCGCCTTTGGTAAACATCTTGATGTTCATGTTCATCTTTGCGATGGCAACACCGGCAGAAACCTTCATGTCGATTTCCATACCCGACGGGTGGGTCATTTTCTGGCTGCAAGCGGCAAGAATCTTGCTTACCTCCTGCGGAACCTGAGCTTGCAGGCCTGTGCCACCGAGCATCATGGCCAGTAATAGCAATACGCGGACTTTTTTTATAAGGCTTTTTATTTTAGTGATGAAAAATTCTTAGCTACGCTACGCAAGCGACCAAGGCCAAGCGGAATGGTTGAGGGGCAGGGGCTAGCCCTTACCCCCGCAGGGCGATGTTGTAGTTGTAGTACTCGGTGCGACCGGTGATGTCCTCCACGACGCGCAGGAAGGGCGGGAACTTCACGTCCTCGTGGCACTTGATGCCCTTTGTCTCCAGAATCATCAGGCCAGAGACGGGTTTCTCGTAGCTGTCCAGTTCGAAGTACTGTCCTTTCCAGATGAAACTCTTGCGGCGCTTCACGATGGTGTGGCGGTAGGGGTCGGCCTGCTTCACGAGCGACTCGTAGAGGTTGTTGTCCACCTGGCGTTCCGTCTCCAGCTGCTCCGTCTCCGAAATTTTCTTCTTCGTGGTGAGGATGTTCACGAACTTGCCGTTCCAGTCGCGGCGGCGCAGGCGCATCTCCACGCCTGGCTCGGCCACGAGGTAGGTCTGCGTGATGAGGCTCTCCGAGGCTTCAGGAATATCGCCCGTCACCTCCACGATGTACTTGCGCTCCTCCTCGATGGGCTGGGGCAGTCCGAGCACGTTGGCAATCTCCTTCAGCACGCGGTTCAGCTTGGCCTGGAAGTCGTCGTTGTTGTTGATGACGCGCAGGTGGGGATGGCCCGTCCAGGCCTGCACCACCTTCTTGTCCAGTTCGCGGGCTATGCGCAGTCCCTCCTCGTTCATCTGCTCGTAGCGCGTGGCGTTGGTGGCGGTGGTGTAGTATTTCTCGGCACCGTCGGCTGCCGACACGAGGTGCAGCACAGCGTCGTAGCGGGCACGCAGCTTGTTCGTGTCGGTGCCGGCCTTCGCCGTGATGTCCTCCCACATCTCCGGCGTCATGTAGGCCGAGATGTCCATCGTGCCGCGGTCGCAGACGATGAGCGTGGGCTTTGTGCACACTTCAGCCATGCGCATGAACATGTCCTCCAGGGCCAGCTGTGTTTCCAGGATGGCGCGTTCGCCCTCGTAATAGAGCTTGCGGTTGGGCGTGAGGAAGTTCCATCCGCCCTGGCTATAGAGAGTCGGTACTTCCGGGATGGTGAACACTTTGTAGCCATAGTTCGAGAAGTAGTCTACGATCTTCACGAGTGCGGTGGTTTTGCCGGCACAGGGTCCGCCGGTGAGGACGATTTTTTTGATTTCTTTCATACGTTGGAGCCGTTCAGGCGCGGTTGAAGTGATTGATTTAATGATTTTCTGTGCAAAAATACAAATTAAAATGGAATTTTTATCAGATTTTGTTTGAATTATCATTAAAAAGTAGTATTTTTGCAGTCAGAAAGGGACTTCGGCATACCTAAAAGTGGTTACGCCGCGGTTTTTCTGTCGTGTTGATAGATACCCTGAAAGCATCATTGTGAACTATAAACATTCAAATAATTTATTTCAAAACAATCAAAACATCAATCATTTATGTGGTTAATCAATTCATCAATTGGTAGGAAAGTGGTCATGTCGGTTACCGGCCTGGCGCTCATCCTGTTCCTGACGTTCCACTGCTGCATGAACGTCGTTGCCCTCTTCTCTGGAGAGGCCTACAACACGATCTGTGAATTGCTCGGAGCCAACTGGTATGCCGTGGCGGCAACGCTCGGCCTGGCAGCGCTCGCAGTGATTCACATTGTCTATGCCTTCATCCTCACGGCACAGAACCGTCGTGCACGTGGCGCTGAGCGCTATGCCGTGACGGACAAACCCGCCAAGGTGGAGTGGGCCAGTCAGAACATGCTGGTGCTGGGTATCATCATCCTGCTCGGCTTGTTGCTGCACCTCTTCAACTTCTGGTACAACATGATGTTTGCCGAACTGTTCCCCTCTATCCACTTCGACCCGGCTCCTGCCGATGGTTTCGGAAAGATTGTGAACACCTTCTCCAATCCCATCTACGTTGTGCTCTACGTGATTTGGATCGTGGCCATCTGGTTCCACCTCTCTCACGGCTTCTGGTCGGCTATCCACACGCTGGGCTGGAATGGTAAGATTTGGGAAAAGCGCTGGAAGTGCATCGGCCTCATCTACACCACGCTGCTCATGCTTGGCTTCCTCGTGGTTGTCCTGGCCTTCGCCTTCGGTTGCGCTCCGTCGCTCTGCGAGGCTTGCAATGGTGCTGCCGCCTGCTGCGGTGAGGCTGCTGCCGCTTGCTGCGACGCTGCTGCCGACACCTGCAAGGCTGTCGTCGACACACTTGCTGCTGTAAACTAAACTTTAATACCTTAAGAAAAATTCGCTATGGCAAAAGTATTAGATTCCAAAATTCCCCAAGGCCCAGTAGCCGAGAAATGGAAAGAATATAAAGCTCACCAGCGACTGGTGAACCCGAAGAACAAACTGAAGCTCGACGTCATCGTCGTGGGTACCGGTCTGGCTGGTGCCTCGGCTGCCGCTTCGCTCGGCGAGATGGGCTTCAACGTCATCAACCTGTGCATTCAGGACTCACCCCGCCGTGCTCACTCCATCGCTGCTCAGGGTGGTATCAACGCCGCCAAGTGCTATCAGAACGACGGCGACTCGGTCTATCGTCTGTTCTACGACACCGTGAAGGGTGGCGACTATCGTGCCCGTGAGGCCAACGTCTATCGTCTGGCTGAGGTGTCGAACAACATCATCGACCAGTGCGTGGCTCAGGGCGTGCCCTTCGCACGTGAATATGGCGGCATGTTGGCCAACCGCTCGTTCGGTGGCGCTCAGGTCAGCCGTACGTTCTATGCCAAGGGTCAGACCGGTCAGCAGCTGCTGCTCGGTGCCTACTCGTCGCTCTCGCGTCAGGTGGAGCTCGGCAAGGTGAAACTCTACACCCGCTACGAGATGGAGGATGTCGTCATCGTCGACGGTCGTGCCCGCGGTATCATCGCCAAGGACCTCACCACCGGCAAGCTGCATCGCTTCTCGGCCAACGCTGTGGTCATCGCCACCGGCGGTTATGGCAACACCTACTTCCTTTCGACCAACGCTATGGGCTGCAACTGCACCGCTGCCATCCAGTGCTATCGTAAGGGTGCTTATTTTGCAAATCCTTCTTACGTGCAGATTCACCCCACCTGCATCCCCGTGCATGGCGACAAGCAGTCGAAGCTGACGCTGATGTCGGAGTCGCTGCGTAACGACGGCCGCATCTGGGTGCCGAAGAAGCTCGAGGATGCCAAGAAGCTGCAGCGTGGCGAGATTCAGGGTTGGGACATTCCTGAGGAAGATCGCGACTACTATCTGGAGCGTCGCTATCCCGCCTTCGGTAACCTCGTGCCCCGCGACGTGGCTTCGCGTGCTGCCAAGGAGCGTTGCGACCACGGCTTCGGCGTCAACAACACCGGTCTGGCTGTGTTCCTCGACTTCTCTGAGTCCATCAACCGCCTCGGTCTCGACGAGATCATGCAGCGCTATGGCAACCTCTTCGAGATGTATGAGGAGATCACCGACGTCTTCCCCGGCGAGCTCGCCAAGGAAATCAACGGCGTGAAGTACTATAAGCCCATGATGATCTTCCCCGCCATCCACTACACCATGGGTGGTATCTGGGTCGACTACGAGCTGCAGACCACCATCCCCGGCCTGTTCGCTATCGGCGAGTGCAACTTCTCCGACCACGGCGCCAACCGCCTCGGTGCTTCGGCTCTGATGCAGGGTCTGGCCGACGGCTATTTCGTGCTGCCCTACACCATTCAGAACTATCTGGCCGACCAGAGCATCTGGGGCAAGATCTCTACCGATCTGCCTGAGTTTGCTGAGGCCGAGAAGGGCGTCGAGAAGGAAATCGACCGCCTCATGGGCATCCAAGGCAAGCGCTCCGTCGACTCCATCCACAAGGAGCTCGGCCACATCATGTGGGAGCACGTCGGCATGGGTCGCACGAAGGAAGGTCTGGAAGAGGGCCTGAAGCTCATGCGCGAGCTCAAGAAGGAGTTCGACACCAACCTGTTCGTGCCCGGCACGAAGGAAGGCGTGAACGTAGAGCTCGACAAGGCCATCCATCTGCGCGACTTCATCCTCATGGGTCAGCTCGTGGCTTACGACGCACTCCATCGTGAGGAGAGCTGCGGCGGACACTTCCGCGAGGAGCACCAGACTGAGGAAGGCGAAGCCAAGCGCGACGATGAGCACTTCTTCTATGTAGGCTGCTGGGAGTATCAGGGCGACGACACCAAGGCCCCCGAGCTCATCAAGGAGCCGCTCGAGTATGAGGCAATCAAGGTACAAACACGTAACTATAAGAACTAAAGATCATGGCTAAGAATATTTCATTTACTATTAAGTACTGGAAGCAGAACGGCCCCCGCGAGAAGGGCCACTTCGAGTCCCGCGAGATGAAGAATATTCCTGACGACACCTCATTCCTCGAGATGCTCGACATCCTCAACGAAGAGCTCATCAACGAGGGCAAGGAGCCGTTCGTATTCGACCACGACTGCCGCGAGGGTATCTGCGGTATGTGCTCGCTCTACATCAACGGTACGCCCCACGGCAAGACCGAGCGTGGCGCCACCACCTGTCAGCTCTACATGCGCCGCTTCAACGATGGCGACGTCATCACCGTGGAGCCCTGGCGTTCGGCTGCATTCCCCGTCATCAAGGACTGCATGGTCGACCGTGGTGCCTTCGATAAGATCATCCAGGCCGGCGGCTACACCAGCATCCGCACCGGACAGGCTCAGGATGCCAACGCCATCCTCATCCCGAAGGAGAACGCCGACGAGGCTATGGACTGCGCCACCTGCATCGGCTGTGGTGCCTGCGTAGCAGCTTGTAAGAACGGCTCTGCCATGCTCTTCGTATCGTCGAAGGTGTCGCAGCTTGCCCTGCTGCCCCAGGGTCGTCCTGAGGCCGCCAAGCGCGCCAAGGCAATGGTCATGCGCATGGAGGAACTCGGCTTCGGTAACTGCACCAACACCCGCGCCTGCGAGGCAGTCTGCCCGAAGAACGAGTCCATCGCCAACATCGCCCGCCTGAACCGCGAGTTCATCAAGGCCAAGCTGGCTGACTAATGTTTATTATATAGGTAGCGGGACAAAAAAACGTCCCGCTACCATTATAATTAATTTTAGTTGTTAAGATATGGAACGCCTTTCAATCATCAAGGCTGAGAATGCCGGAAATCTATGTGTTAATCTGACATTCAGTGACAATACCATACAGACCATAGACGTTGGTGACTTCATCCGTCGCCATCCACATCCGCAGTACAATAAATATCTTGACCCTCGCAAGTTCAATCGTTTTACCCTTGAAAATGGCAATGTCGTTTGGGGTAAGAATTGGGATTTAATATTTCCCATTGAGCAACTCCATGCCGGCATCTTAGCCCAGTAACATTTCTCCTCTCGTCTCCGCCGCTCCGTCGGTGGTTGCTACCTTATTTAATTAACTTACAGATTAGCGCTTCTGTTCGTACTTATACATAGATATTGAGCTTTCTGCTCTTGTTCTTTGAAGTTGAATACCGCCAAAACTTCGATACAACAAGAACAAGCAGCCGAAAGTTCACGCTTGGTAGGCGTGGACTTTTCCTTGCTTGTTGTTGTATATGGTCACTTGGCGGTAACCAGAGTCCCGATAAGCATCGAATGGTTCCGCCTTTTATTATTATCAAAATGAAAAAAGTAGTTTTGTTTTTACTTGTTATCCTAACAGCAGGTATTGTAAATGCACAAACAAAAATAGAGGTTGAAGAACCTGAATTTTCAGGTCAGATTGTATACGTGAAAAATGCAACTGAAGGAATTCTTCTTCCCAAGGAAAATGCTCAAATCAAGACGAAGGCTGGAGCATCTCTCTACCTTGTTGGTATTGGTAGTGTTAAGTCGCGTATGCATATTAAAGGAAAACAAGCAGCAACTCGTATCCCTCAGAGTCCTCAAACCCAGTTTATAGTCAGAGCGGTTGACAATAAGACCGATCCCTTGCAGATAGTTAACGTCATTAAGTTTGATATTAACGGCAATGCACGTCGTGCTGAAATGTCAAAGGTAAACTCCTTTGGAGGTGAAACGTCAAACAATATGAAGCGAATTGATTTCAATGCAAAGAAGTATGGGCAGGATTCCTATCTTATTTCTATTGATGGCATTGAGCAGGGAGAATACGGCATTTATGTGACGAATCCAAACGAAAAAGATGAGAAAAATGACTTGATTATAGCAACCTTTGGAGTTGATTAATCCGGTGAAGCCTTAAAAATACAAAAACAGTCCTGCTCTCTTTGTGAGGGCAGGGCTTTTTTTGTGGGGTTGCTGTGCCACTGCAACAAGCGTTACTGGCTACGGGCAGTTGCAGATGGCTTTGGCCATTTCGTTCAGCTGGAGGCACTGGTCGCGCTTGATGGCGAGCTTTTCGTTGTGGTGCTCCCAGGGGGCGAGGATAAGCAGCTGACCGCGGGCGCAGGCGTCCATTCGCTGGCCACCGGGCTTCGCCAAGTCGGTGAAGCCGTTCTCCTGCAGATAGATCAGCGGAAGGCCTTCCTCGAAGGCGGCCCGCATGATGGCTTTCTCTCCTTTCGATATGGCGGGCGACACCAGCACAGCGCCCTGACGGGCTGCTTCCAGACAGGCAGCCTGATGGGCCTGCAGGTCGGCCTCGGTGATGCTCCTCGAGCACTGCACTTGCACTTTCAGCGGTCGTTGCAGCAAGAAGCGGTTGCCGATGGCAGAGAAGTTCAGTCCGCCGTACGTTAGCCCTCGCTGCACCCGAAAGAGCGCCGGGTTCTCGCGCTTCATGAGCAGTCTTCGCGGGTTGTCCTTCAGGTAGTGCAGCCACCGCTCCAGCTGCCCTTCTCGCAGCAGAATTTGGTCATTGAAGCCCTTTGCAAAGAGCAGGCCGTTGTCGCGGCTCTGTCTGGCGTGTTGCTGTGCCACAGCAACATACTCTACGGGCAGCAGCGCGCGGAACGCCTGGTTGCAGGCCTGCTTCACGCCCAGCAGGACTTTCCCCAGAGGCTTCTCCATCTTTTCCCGGACGAAGAGAACAGCATGCAGGTGGTCGGGCATCATCTGCAGTGCCACCACCTTCACCTCAGGGTGGTGACAACCCATCGTCAGCCAGATTTCCTCCACGGCCTTTCCCAGCGGCGATAGTTCCATGCGAGGCGCTTCCGGCGAAGGCTCCACAGCCTCGCTGCGCCCCACCACACGGCCGAAGAGCGGCTGCCGCCCTTCCGTCGTCATCGTGACCATATACATCCGCCGCGCCGTGTAGTCATGGTCCACACAGCGCCGTTGCATCGACGGCTTTTTCTCCCCGGCAAATGCCTTCTGTTTTTCAAACGTTGCTCTGTCCATGGTATTTTCGCAGGGCAAAGATACTACTTTTTTTCTTTGTAACGGATTTTTTTAAGGAAAAAGGCGGTTTCTTCCTACGCGTTTTGGTAATGATATCGCAGCTGGCGCTAAACGTCCCGCAGGGCCTGCACCCTCCTTAGCCCAGGGCAATGCCCTGGGTATAAGAGAGGAAGAAGTCATTTTAAGCCAACTGCGATATCATTGCGCGTGTTTCTGCAGGGCAAGGGCTGAAAAGGGGAGGGGGTAAGAGTGAAAACTTTCGATGAAAACTTACTACAAAAGGCGGCACCTGGGCGTGGAAAAAGCAGGCTCGGGCAGATGTGGAATAGCGTCGTTTTTCATCGGTTTCATCGGTGTGGCGTCTCAAAACGGAGGGTCTCTGTCGACAAAAGCATAGGTTTAGTTGCTCCAGAACATAGGTCTGTACCATCGAAAGCATAGGTATATAGGAGCAAAAGCATAGGTTTGGAGCCATCAAACCATAGGTTTAGAGAGACAGGAAACAGTCGGTTTTTGGCGGAAAAGACGTAATCCACTGAGCATCAGGCGTTTGCGAAAAAGGCAAAAAAACGGTCGTTTTTTGCCCAAGAGGCGGTGCTGCGGCGAGAAGCGGGCAAAAACGGCGCCGTGGCTTGTCGTAAAAAGTTACCAAGAAATTGTACTTTACCCCCTCTTTTTTTTGAGGCAGAAATACTCAGGCAGGCGCCACCCTATTTTGTTAAATACCTCCATTTATGCTGAAAAAAACTGGAAAGATGCTTGTGGTTGTGTTTTTTTTCTTACTTTTGCAGCATGAAGTCTTACAACCCCATTTGCCCGTTGGCCTGCAAGCTCCGTATCGCAAAGGTGCTGCTGGGCGCTTGGCTGCTGCTGGGCACTGCCATGCCGGCCACAGCACAGCTGTCTGACGACGACGACATCTGGAAGGAGCTCGACCTCGACAACGTGGATTTCCGCCATGAGCGCGACCACTGCCTGCGCCTCTACTGCTACTATCGGTTCATAGAGGAGGGCAACGACTATTATGTCGACCGCAAGCATCAGGAATACCGCGTCTACGAGGGCATCTGCCAGATGGACGTGCGCTATGGGAAGAAGCACGACGACGGCATCCGCATCATTGCCGGCCGCAACCTGGTGCACCCCGACGAAAGTCCGCTGCCCGAGGACATCGACTACTGGCAGCTGAAGCCCTACACCTTCCTTGAGAAGGCGCGTCGACTGCCCAAGAAGTACACGCTGGAGACCGCCGGCGACACCACTCGCGTCTACACCAAGCATGGTCTGGCAGGCATTGCCGTGCGCGACACGGCCCGTCAGGAACTGCGCATGGACTACAACGCGCTGGCTCCCGACACGGCTTACACCATCAACATCCTGCTGGCCAAGGCCCATCTCTCCCACGTGGATGCCCACGCCGTCTATCGGCTGGAGGACACGGCCATCGACTACGTGCCGCAGGGCAACCTGAAGTACATCAGCTTCGAGGGCGACATCAACGGCAGTATCTATCCGTTCGTCCCCGTCAGCTCCGACGAGAAGGGGAACAAGAGTGCTGTCATGATTGATTATCACGACCGCACGGAGTTCTATGTGGACAGCGTGGTCTATCTCTCGCGCAGCGAGTATAATGCCGACCAGCGGCTCTCGTCGAAGGAGCGGCGCGAGCGCTGCGGCTACACGGCTGCCGACATCGACCGCCTGAAGCAGAAACTGGGTGTGGAGCCGCTCTCGGCCGCGGTGCTGCAGCGCATTGAGGACCAGCGCGACTGGGACGACGAGTTTGCGCAGTGGCGGAAGGTGAACAAAACGATGAAGGCTGCCGAAAATGCCAGTGAGATGGTACAGCAGAAGATGGAAAACCTTGAGAAGAACCCTGTTGCGAAGAAGGTGGCTGAGAAGCTGCAACAGCAGATGGAGAAGCAAGTTGAGAAGATTCAGCAGCCGGAGGAGGAGTGACTGACGGCGAAAAAGGGGCATCCGTGGCCGAAAGGGATGCCTGCCTTGCAGTAGCCCGAACCGTCAATCCGTCAATCCGTTAATCTGCCGGAATTAGCTCCTGCATGTGCGGGTAGGAAAAGAATAAAACTTCAAGAAATAAAATAACAGCAACAATGAAAAACGTAAAACTCTTTCTGGCGCTACTCCTCGCGGGGGCAGCAGGCCAGACGGCCCTCGCCACCGAGACGGGCGACACGCTGGTGCTGGAAAAGGTGGACCGCGTGAAGATTGAGACGCGCGACACCGTGCAGCGCATCGTCATCAGCGGCATGAAGGACGATCCTTACTTCCAGTACACGCAGCGCATCAGCATTCCTGACACCTCGGCCGTGAGGCGCAAGATGTCGAACCTGAAAGGATTCAACAAGGTGGTGGTGAAGACCAAGGACGGCAAGCCCAGCAAGTGGGAAGCCTCGGGACACATCTACCTCGGCATGGGCACGATGACCGCTGCCCCCGACGGCTATTCCATGTGGCCCACGATGGAGCTGGGCATTGGCATTACTGCCGACTACCATCCCTTCGGCCCCAAGAACACGTGGAGCATCGGCCTGCTCTTCGGAGGAGTGATGCCGCACACGTCGTCCCATCGCTACTGGGTGAAGGATGGCTTGGCAGGGGATGAGATGTTGCTCGTGCCCTACCCAGACGATCAGGAGAAAACCTATTCTTCGCTGACCGCGGCCCGCTTTTCGGTGCCCGTGCTCTACAAGCATTGCTTCGACCAGCGCGGCCGCTGGTCGCTCACGCTGGGTGCGTTTGTCAATTTCAACTTCGCTGCCAATGCTTCCCGCCACTTTACGATTGGCGACGAGGACTACGACATTTCGCTCCACCACATCGGTGTGCGCCCGGTCACCGTGGAGCCCATCGTGATGTTCAACGCGCCTTATATCCCCGCCATCTACTGCAAGTACAGCCCCATGACGTTCTTCAAGGATGGGCGCGGTCCGAAGATGCGACAACTCACCTTCGGTTTCTACTTCTGATTTTTTCGAGGATATTTGATGAGAAGGGCTTCCCTCCTATCGCACGGCGATGGTGAGGGAAGCCTTTTTCATGCCAGGAGCGCTGACGGTGAGGGTGGCTTTGCCACGACGGTCGGTGCTGCGCACGACGGCCAGCGCGCGCCCTTTCCAGGCCTTGCGCTGGTGGGCGGTGTAGGACGTGGTGTCCTTGATGTCGGCTGAGCCAGTGGCCTGCAGGGTGGCGGTCTTTCCGTTGATGGAGAACGTCAGCTCAGCGTCGGCCAAGGGGCAAAAACGCCCCATTTCATCGAGGATTTCCACCGTGACGTAGCTCAGGTCCTGCCCGTCGGCCGAGAGTGTGGTGCGGTCGGCCGTGAGGCGCAGCCGTGCGGGCTTCGAGGCAGTGGTCAGTGTGGTGGTGCCCACGCGCAGTGTGCCCGGCTGATAGGGCAGCGTGAACGTAGCCTTGTACTGCTCGTTGCGCGTGGTGGGCAGTGTGCCCACGAGTTGCTCGGGCTTGCCGTCGGGCTTCAGGTAGAGGCTCACCGACGGAGCCTTCGAATAGACTTCCACTTCGATGGGGCGGCCTTCCCACCCCGGCCACGTCCAGCTCTGCCACGTGGGATGCACGCCCCAGAGGCCAGCCTTGATGCCCGTGCCGAGGTAGCCGTCGGGCTCGCGCACGGCGATGACGGCATCAGTCTTGGCATCGCCATTCCAGAGCATGTCGCGGTAGTAGCTGATGGGCTTGCGCTGGCCGATGAGGTCGATGTCGCCACAGTAGGCGGCATGCCACGGCCAGAGCGGGCGCTCCCAGTGCTCGCCGGCAGGGTCGCCGTCGTACCAGTAGCGGCCGATGCCCGACTCGCCGATGTAGTCGATGGCAGTCCAGACGAAGTCGCCCACGATGTAGGCATTGTCGTGGGTGGTGGCCCAGTTGCGGAAGGCGTCGCGCGGGAACGACTCTGTCTGCATCATCACGCGGCTGGGCACGCGCTGGTGGTCGGTGGGGTGCTTGTGGATCATGTAGTTATAGCCCACGATGTCGTGCTCGGCAGCCAGCGGGTCGTATATCTCCCAGTCGCTGTCCCATGCGGCGAGGGCCGAGGTGATGGGGCGTGTGGTGTCGAAGCGGTGGATGGCCTGCACGAGGTGGTGGGCCGTCGTGACCACTTCAATCTTCTTGCGCTCGATGACCTCGTTGCCGATGGACCAGCAGAAGATGGACGGATGGTTGCGGTCGCGGCTGACCATTGCTTCGATGTCGCGCTCGTACCAGGCGTCGAACCACTCGTGGTAGTCGTGGGTGTTCTTCTCCTCACGCCAGCCGTCGAAGGCCTCGTCGATGACGAGCAGTCCCAGTCGGTCGCAGGCATCGAGGAACGCCGGCGACGGCGGGTTGTGGCTGGTGCGCACGGCGTTGAAGCCAGCCTGCTTCATGAGCAGCACCTTGCGCTCTTCGGCACGGTCGAAGGCGGCAGCGCCCAGGATGCCGTTGTCGTGGTGAATGCAGCCGCCGTTCAGCAAGATGGGCTCGCCGTTGAGCAGCAGACCTCGCTCGGCCGTATACTCTACTGTCCGGATGCCGAAGGTAGTGCTCACGTGCTGATTGCCAAGCTGCTGCTCAGCCGTGTAGAGGTTCGGCTGGCTGGGCGACCAGGGGCGCGGGTTGTCGATGTGGAACGTCTGCTGCACGCAGGCCGATGCGTGGGCCGGAATGTTCTGCGTGACCCGTTGCTCGCGACCGTCGATGGTGGTGCTGAGCGTGGCGTCGGCAGCTGCGTCGGTGCGGTTGACGAGCGTCGTGCTGACCACCACCGTATGGAGGTCGGGAGTGGTGACAACGGTGCCCCAGTTGTCGATGGCAACCTGCGGCTGACTGACCAGCCAGACGTGGCGATAGATGCCCGAGCCCGTGTACCAGCGCGAGTTCTTCTGGTTGGAGTTGTCGACACGCACGGCCACGACGTTGTCGCCCTTGCGCACGGCCTTGCTGATGTCGACGAAGAACGAGGAGTAGCCATAGGGTCGGCCACCCACTTCCTGACCGTTGACGTAGACGGTGGAACGCTCGTAGATGCCTTCGAAATAGAGGAAGAGCGACTGCGACTGCAGGGCCGGCAGGCGGAAGTGCTTGCGATACCAGCCGATGCCCGTGGGCAGGTAGCCGCCGTCGTTGCCGGAAGGCTCCTGTTCGCTTGGTGCGAACTCTACCGACCAGTCGTGAGGCAGCGTGAGCTTTCGCCATGAGGAGTCGATGAAATCGGCGTTTTTTGCACTTTCTTCATTACCCAGGTAGAACAACCAGCCGTTGTCGAACGGCTCGGTGAAGGACTGGCTGAAGACGGGTGCGGTGGTGGCCTGCATCGTGAGGCTCAGCAGAAAAAGGAGTGATAGGAGTAGTTTGCGCATGTCTTTGATGGATTAAAAAAGGGTCGTGTCTGGGTTTAGACACGACCCGCATTATTGATGTGTGGGGATGATTTTTTGTTTTTATTCGTACTTGGTCTCTTCGTGCGAGCCGTCGCCGTCGATGATGACGCAGCGGTTCTTGTCGTTCTCGTCGAACGGCTGCACGGTGTCGCCCTTGTAGTCGACCGTCATGCGCGAAGCGTCGCAGCCATAGACGTCTACAAGTTCCTTCATGCAGTTCTCGGCGCGCTTCTGCGAGTAGCCCATGTTCAGGCGGGCGTTACCCGTGCCCTTGTCGGCATAGCCTACAATCTTCACCTTGGCGTTGGGGTTGCGCTTCATGAAGTCGGCCACCTTCTGCATCTGGCGCTTGCCCACCTCGGGATCGCTCTTGCAGATGACGTAGAAGATTTCCTCGTGCAGCTGCTCCTTCACGGTGACCACCTTAGGCTCGGGCTTCTTCTCGACCACAGGCTCGGGAACGGGCTCCGGTTCGGGTTCAACCACGGGAACGGGTTCGGGCACCACTACGGGTTCGGGTTTCTTCTCGCAGCACTTCTTGTACTTGTGACCGAAGCGGAAGCTCACGCCAAGCATGGCGGTGAACATCCAGTCGTCGGCATCGTTCATCTTCGAATTGAAGCGGTCGCTCAGGCTGTTGGCATCCACCTCCAGCGACAGTCCGAAGGGCTTCGTGACGTCAGTTTCCAAGCGCAGTCCGGCGCGCACGTTGTGCGACAGGCGGTTCTTGTCCCAAGCCAGATAGGTGTTCAGGTCCTTGTGCTGGGCGGTGATGGCCTTCAGCTCGTCGTTGTCCCAGGCATAGTTCAGGCCGAAGCCACCCACGAGGATGACGTTCAGCGCGTGCTTAGGCGACTTCGAGAAGAGGTTGGTGAGGTTCACGAGCAGGTCGGCATCGGTGGTCACGTAGTTCCACTTGTAGTACTGGTCGAGCTGGTCGAATCCGCTCTTGGCCTGCCAGGCATTGGCGTGCAGGCGCAGACCCACCGAGGGGAAGAAGTAGTGGCCGAAGGAAAGACCTACGGTCGGGGTGAGCAACTTGTCGATGGGAGCATCGGTAGACGTGAACTGCAGGCCACCTTGTGCCTCTACGAACGACCACGATTTCAGTTTGCCCTGGCACTCCTGGGCATTGGCGGTGGCAAACGAAAGCATTGCCACGGCGACGATTGTCAGTAGTTTTTTCATACGTTTCAATGAGTTGATTTTGCTTAATAATTGATATTTTCGATGCAAATTTAACATTTCTCGCTTAAAATTACAAATTTTTCCGTGGTTTTGTCGCTGAAAATCACTAACTTTGCGCAAAAATACGAAAAAAGATGCCACAAATTGAAATTAAGAAGGTCACGACGAAGAAAGACCTGAAGACATTTATCGAGTTCCATTACGATTTGTATAAGGGTAACGCCTACGACGCACCCGCTCTTTTCAGCGACGAAATGACGACGCTGAGCAGTGATAAAAACGCAGCTTTCGAATTCTGCGAAGCCGAGTACTACCTGGCCTACAAGGACGGGCAACTGGCTGGTCGCGTGGCTGCCATCATCAACCACCGCGCCAACGAGAAGTGGGAACGCAAGAGCGTGCGCTTCGGTTGGATAGACTTCATCGACGACATCGAGGTGAGCCGGGCGTTGTTCGATGCCGTGGCCGACTTCGGCCGCCGCAAGGGCATGGAGGAAATGATTGGCCCGCTGGGCTTCACCGACTTCGACCCCGAGGGCATGCTGACCTTCGGTTTCGACGAGCTCGGCACGATGGCCACCATCTACAACTACCCTTACTACCCCGAGCACATGGAACGTCTCGGCGGATGGGAAAAGGACAACGACTACGTGGAGTTCAAAATCTTCGTGCCCGAACAGGTGCCTGAGAAGATGGTGAAGATTTCGGAGATGATCATGAAGCGCTACAACCTGCACGTGCGCACTCTGACGAAGAAGGAAATCTTCGACGGGGGCATGGGCAAGAAAATCTTCGAACTCATCAACGACACGTTCAAGGATCTCTATGGCTTCTCGCGCCTCAGCGACAAGCAGATTGATCAGTACGTGAAGATGTACCTGCCGTTTGCCGACCTGAACCTCATCCCCGTGGCCGAGGACTGGTCGACCGAGGAGCACAAGCTGGTGGGCGTGGGCATCACGATTCCTTCGCTGTCGCATGCCCTTCAGAAGTGCCGTCGCGGCCGACTGCTGCCCTTCGGCTGGTGGCACATCATCAGCTCGCTGAAGTTCCACAAGACCAACATCGTCGACCTGGAGATGATCGGCGTGCTGCCCGAATATCGCTCGAAGGGCGTCAACGCACTCATGTTCTACCACCTCATCCCCTGGTACAACAAGTACGGCATCGAGTGGGGCGAGAGTCAGGTCGAGATGGAGTCGAACGAGCATGTGCAGGGCCAGTGGAGCTACTTCCACACCGAGAACCACAAGCGCCGCCGCTGCTACAAGAAGGTCCTCACCCCCAACGCCACGGAGAAAGGCGAGTAAATTGTAATCACAGAAAATGAGTATGGCAGAGAAAGATATCAAGGACATCAACGCACAACAACCCACCCCCGATACGACAAACTACGGCGACGAGGAAATCAAGCACCTTTCTGACGTGGAGCACATCCGCACGCGCCCTGGCATGTACATCGGCCGACTCGACGACGGTTCGCATGCCGAGGACGGCATCTACGTGCTGCTGAAAGAGACCATCGACAACTCCATCGACGAGTTCCGCATGAACGCCGGCAAGCGCATCGAAATCGACATCGACGACCATCTGCGCGTCTCCGTGCGCGACTATGGCCGCGGCATTCCGCAGGGCAAGCTCGTCGAGGCTGTCAGCCAGCTGAACACTGGTGGAAAGTACGATTCGAAGGCGTTCAAGAAGTCGGTGGGCATGAACGGCGTGGGCATTAAGGCCGTCAACTTCCTGAGCACTCATTTCGAGGTGCGTTCCTATCGCGACGGACAAGTGCGCCGCGTGGCGTTCGAGCGGGGCATCCTGAAGAGCGACGTCACCGAGCCCACTCAGGACGAGACGGGCACCTACATCTTCTTCGAACCCGACGACACGCTGTTCAAGAACTACTCCTTCCACGACGACATCGTGGAGAACATGCTGCGCAACTACACCTACCTGAACTCCGGCCTCACCATCATGTACAACGGCCGCCGCATCCTCTCGCGCAACGGACTGGAGGACCTGCTGAAGGACCGCATGACCAACGATGCGCTCTATCCCATCATCCACCTGCAGGGCGAGGACATCGAAATTGCGCTGACTCACGCCAACCAGTACGGCGAGGAATACTATTCGTTCGTCAACGGCCAACACACCATACAGGGCGGCACCCATCAGAGTGCCTTCAAGGAACACATCGCCCGCACCATCAAGGAGTTCTTCGGCAAGTACGAGTATGGCGACATTCGCAACGGCATCGTGGCCGCCATTGCCATCAACGTCGAGGAGCCCATGTTCGAGAGCCAGACCAAGATTAAGCTCGGCTCCACTCAGATGGCACCGGGTGGTGAGTCTATCAACAAATACGTGGGCGACTTCATCAAGCAGCATGTCGACAACTATCTCCACATCCACAGCGACGTGGCCGAGGCCATCGAGAACAAGGTGAAGGAGAGCGAACGCGAGCGCAAGGCCATTGCCGGTGTCACCAAACTGGCCCGCGAGCGTGCCAAGAAAGCCAGCCTGCACAACCGCAAGCTGCGCGACTGCCGCATCCACTACAGCGACGTGAAGGACGCCCGCAAGGAGGAGTCGTGCATCTTCATCACCGAGGGCGACTCGGCCAGCGGATCGATCACGAAGAGCCGCGACGTCAACACGCAGGCCGTGTTCTCGCTGCGCGGAAAACCGCTCAACACCTACGGACTGACCAAGAAGGTGGTCTACGAGAACGAGGAGTTCAACCTGCTGCAGGCAGCCCTCGACATTGAGGACGGGCTCGACTCGCTGCGCTACAACAAGGTCATCGTGGCCACCGATGCAGATGTCGACGGCATGCACATCCGACTGCTCATCATCACCTTCTTCCTGCAGTTCTTCCCCGAGCTCATCAAGAAAGGCCACGTCTACGTGCTACAGACGCCGCTCTTCCGCGTGCGCAATCGTCGCACGAAGATAAAGAGCAAGAAGGTGCTCGAAGCCGAGGACAAGAAGATAGCCGAACAGCAGGAGAAGACCCCGAACATCAAGAAGTCGGACTTTGTGACGCGCTACTGCTACAGCGAAGAGGAGCGTCAGACGGCTATCAAGGAACTGGGTCCCGACCCCGAGATCACCCGCTTCAAAGGTTTGGGAGAGATTTCGCCCGAGGAGTTCACGGGCTTCATAGGCCCCGACATCCGCCTCGAGCAGGTCACGCTCCACAAGACCGACCAGGTGCAGAAACTCCTGGAGTACTACATGGGCAAGAACACAATGGAGCGCCAGAACTTCATCATCGACAACCTGGTCATCGAGGAAGACCTGCCCGAAGAGGAAATGTAACCATCAGTAATCATCGCAAAATGAAAATAAAAGGACTGAAAAGATTTTTTTCAACACTCATCGTGTCAGGATGGTGCATCATGGCCAGTGCCCAGTTCCAACTGAACATTGGCAACGACTCGCCCATCCGCAAACTGCAGATTGCCGAAATGGCCATCACCAACCTCTACGTTGACTCCGTCGACGAGCAGAAACTTGTGGAGGATGCCATACGTGGCATGCTGGAGAAACTCGATCCCCATTCCGCCTACAGCACGGCCAAGGAAACCAAAGCCATGAACGAGCCCCTGCAAGGATCGTTCGAGGGCATCGGCGTGCAGTTCAACATGGTAGAGGACACGTTGCTCGTCATCCAACCTACGCTCAACGGACCGTCAGAGAAGGTGGGCATCCTGGCTGGCGACCGCATCATCACGGTCAACGACACGGCCATTGCCGGCGTGAAGATGTCGAAGGAAGACATCATGAAGCGTCTGCGCGGCAAGAAGGGTTCGAAGGTGCGCCTCGGCGTGGTGCGCCGCGGCATCGGCGACGTGCTGTCGTTCACGGTGACGCGCGACAAGATTCCCGTCCACACGCTCGACGCAGCCTATATGATTAAGCCCGGCGTGGGCTACATCCGCATAGGCTCCTTCGGTGCCACCACCTACGAAGAGTTCATGGAGGCCCTGCAGAAACTGAAGAAGCAGGCAACGCTCGAGGCACTCATCCTCGACCTTCAGGACAATGGCGGCGGCTACCTGCAGGCTGCAGCACAGGTTGCCAACGATTTTCTGCAGAAGGACGACATCATCGTCTACACCGAGGGACGTTCCGTGCCGCGGCAGGACTTCCGTGCCACGGGCGACGGCCAGTTGCGTGCCGGATGCCGCGTGGTGGTGCTCGTCAACGAGTATTCTGCCTCGGCAGCCGAAATTGTCACTGGAGCCCTGCAGGACCAGGACCGCGGACAGGTGGTAGGCCGTCGCACGTTTGGCAAGGGACTCGTGCAGCGTCCCATCGAGTTCCGCGACGGCTCGATGATGCGACTCACCGTGGCCCACTACTACACACCCTCCGGCCGCTGCATCCAGAAACCCTACGTGAAGGGCGAGAAGCGCGACTACGAGGAGGACATCGAGAAGCGATTCAAGCACGGCGAACTCTATTCGGCCGACAGCATCCACTTCTCCGACTCGCTGCGCTACGAGACGCTGCGTCTCCATCGCACCGTCTACGGAGGCGGTGGCATCATGCCCGACTTCTTCGTGCCACTCGACACCACACAGTACACCCGCTTCCATCGCCAACTGGCTGCCAAGGGCGTCATCATCAACACCTCGCTGAAGTATATCGACAAGAATCGCCGCTCGCTCAGCAAGCAGTACGACACCTTCGAGGCGTTCCGCGACAGGTTTGAAGTGCCGCAGGACATGATCGACGATGTCGTAGCCGAAGCCGAGAAGCAGAGCGTGAAGCCCAAGGATGAGGCCGAACTGCAGCAGACGCTGCCCATGCTGCGCTCGCAGCTGAAGGCACTCATCGCCCGCGACCTGTGGGACATGAACGAATATTTCGCCATCATCAACGAGCAGAACCACATCGTGCAGCGCGCCCTGCAAATCCTGCAGTAGGCCTCTCCGAGGTCAATAGGTCCGCTCCGGGATGGGCTCCGCCCCTCGGAGCTTTTTGTGTACTATCTGCACCACCGAGCCTGGAGCAGCGCGCCTTAGGCGTGATGATGCAGGCCCCTTTAGACTCAGATTGTATATGTCTTCCAAGAAAAAATCAACTTGTTTTGTACGGCAAAACAAGTTAATTTCCTTTATAAAACAACTTAATTTGCAGTATAAAACAAGTTGATTTCCTGAAGAAACCGGCTGAAATTGTTTCTCTACAGCATAGCCTTCAGCTCTTTTGCAGCATAGAATTCTGCTCTTTTACAGCATAGCCTTCAGCTCTTCAAGCGTGTTGGCTGTGCGGATGAAGTCGGTCCAGTGGCCGCGTATCATGCCGCGTTGCTGCAGGTCGTCGAGCAGTGCCACGAGCGAATCCCAGAATCCGTTGATGTTGTATAGGATGATGGGCTTGTGGTGGTAGCCGATGGTGTGGCCGGCTGCCACGGTGAAGATTTCGTCGAGCGTGCCGATGCCGCCTGGCAGAGCCACGACCACGTCGCTGTGGAGGAGCATCAGGTCCTTGCGGTCGGAGAGGTTGTCGCAGGGGATGTGCACGGTCAGGTTTTCCGACACGCGGCCGCCCTGCTCGATGATGCGGGGCACCACGCCGACGAGGCTTCCCTTTTCTTCGGCCAGACAGCCCATCAGGCCCATGTTGCAGCCACCGAACACGATGGTGTGGCCTTCTTCGCGACACCAGCGTGCCAGTTCGGTCGTGCGCTCGAAGTATTCTCGGCTGATGTTGTTGTTAGCCGAGCAGAAAACAGCTATTTTCATGATTCCCTGTTATTTCTTTTTTCTCGGTTTTCTCAGAGCCCAACCGTCTTCCGAAAAGTCGGGCACATCGCCCTTGAAGTCCCATTTGTGCGATTTCATCAGTTCGCGCCAGTCGCCTTTGTCGCCTTTGCCGCTGCCGAAACCATCGGTGAAATCGCGGTTTTTTGACTTTTTAGCCGTTTTCTTGACAGGCTTGGTGAAGTCTGTGGCATACTTGCTTTTGGCGCCTCTGGCGCCTCTGGTGGCGGGTCTTGCGCCCTTGTCGTCTCTGCGTTCGCCTTTCTTGCCGTCGTCGTCGGCACTGTTGCAGCGCACGTCGCGACCTTTGTACACGCAGCCCGTCAGCGTCTGCATCACGCGCTGGGCGTCCTGCTTGGGCACTTCGAAGTAGCTGAACTTTGCGAAGAGGTCGATGTGGCCCACCTGCTGGCGGCCGCCCACTTCGCGGTTGAGCATCTGCATCAGTTCGCCGGGGTAGAAGCCGTCGGCCTTGCCCAGGTTGATGAACAGTCGCTCGTAGCCCTTCTCGGGTTTGCGCTTGGCGCCCTGCGCCCTGCTTCCTTTCTCTTGTCCCTTGCCGGAAGGTTTCTCGATGTCGGGTGCATCGGCATAGTACGACAGGAAGCGTCCGAACGTCATCGAAACAATCTTCTTGATGATGTCCTCCTTCTCGAAGTATTCGAAGTGACGGTTGATGTCGTCCATGAACGGGGCAATCTGCTCCTCGTCAACATCCACCTTTTCAATCTTGTCCATGGCGCGGTAGAGCTGTTTGGTGCAGATTTCCTGCGGTGTGGGCAGCGTGCCGTCTACAAATTCCTTGCCGATTTCCTTCTCGATCTGTCTCACCTTGTGCTTCTCTCGGGTGTGGATGATGCTGATCGACGTGCCCTTCTTGCCGGCGCGGCCCGTGCGACCCGAGCGGTGGGTGTAGTTCTCGATGTCGTCGGGCAGTCCGTAGTTGATGACGTGGGTCAGGTCGTCTACGTCGAGTCCGCGGGCGGCCACGTCGGTGGCCACGAGCAGTTGCACGGTGTGTTGGCGGAATTTCTGCATGGTCAGGTCGCGCTGGTCCTGCGAGAGGTCGCCGTGCAGGGCCTCGGCGTTGTATCCGTCCTTGATGAGCTTGTCGGCAATCTCCTGCGTCTCCAGCTTGGTGCGGCAGAAGATGATGGCGAAGATGCGCGGATGGAAGTCAACGATGCGCTTCAGGGCAAGGTATTTGTCCTTGGCATGCACGAGATAGTAGATGTGGTTGACGTGCTCGGCGCCCTCGTTGCGCGAACCAATCACGATTTCTCGGTGGTTGTGCAGGTAGGTCTTGGCGATGCGCTCAATCTCGCGGCTCATCGTAGCCGAGAACATCAGCGTAGCGCGCTCCTCGGGCAGATGTTCGAAAATCTCGTTGATGCTCTCCGAGAAGCCCATATTCAGCATCTCGTCGGCCTCGTCGAGCACCACGTTGCGCACGCTGGAGAGGTCGGCGACGCCGCGGTTCACCAGGTCGATGAGTCGGCCCGGCGTGGCCACGATGATCTGTGCACCGCGCTTCACCGAGCGAATCTGCTGCATCACCGACGTGCCGCCATAGACAGCCACCACGTGCACGCTGGGCATGTATTTGGCAAAGTCCTTCAGGTCGTCGCTGATCTGTAGGCACAACTCGCGCGTAGGGCTCAGGATGAGGGCCTGCGTGGAGCGGTTGTCGGTGTCGAGCCGTTGCAGCAAGGGGATGCCGAAGGCTGCCGTCTTGCCAGTGCCCGTCTGGGCCAGGGCGATGAGGTCCTGCTGTGGAGCAGCGACCGAGCCGCTGCCTGCAGAGAAACCGGCCTCGGCCTCTTCCTCTGCTTCAGCAGCATCTTCGGCGGCCTCGGCGGGGATGGCAGAGGCGTGAAGGAGATACGGGATTACTTGCTCCTGAACAGGCATTGGCTGTTCGAAGCCCAGTTCGCTGATGGCGCGGCGAATATCCTCGCTGACGCCCAGTTCTTCAAATGTTTTCAATGTATTGTTTGCTTTTTTTTGTTAATTGTTCTGAATGATTTTCGCCGAAGGTCCATCCTCGGTTTTCACGATGTAGATGCCCTTCTGGCAGCGTGTTTTCGGGCAGTTGCGTCCTTGCAGGTCGTAGCAACTGCTGTTGCCGTTGCTGACCGTAGGCTGGCTGATGCCTTCCGTCTGGTCGGTCACGTGGATGATGAGGCGCAGGCTGCACGGGCTTACGCAGTTGCCCAGTTTCGTGTTGCCCTTCACGACGATGGCGTAGTCGCCCACTTGCGTGGGCAGCCCCGTGAGGGTCATCAGCCGCTGGTCGTAGTCCATCGTGCGGGTGAACAATGCCGTGGGCAGTCCGCGGCGCTTGCTGTCGGGCGTGTAGGTGGAGTCAACGGCTACGGACGACGTGTTCTGGTCGTACCAGATGCTGACGGGCTGCATCTCTTCGCCCAGCACTATGGTCTGCTCCAGCGGCGAGCCTTCGGTCAGCCCTATGCGCGGTGCGAAGCGGTCGGGCAGGTAGTAGCCCAGGTGGGGCGGTTGGTTGTAGGCCACGTTCTGCCAGGCCACGGCCATGCGGTAGGTGTGGTCGTGCATGAGTGTCGGCACGCGGAATGTCGTGGGGTCGCTTGTGGTGAAGACGTTCAGCGTGGCAGCGTCGCTGCTGTTCCAGAGCACCACCTCCTCGCGCCAGTCGCCCAGCAGGTCGGCCTGCAGGTTGGGCGTGTTCTTCGTGCCGTTGCACGACGACGAATTGCCCCAGTCGTAGAGGTTCTTGCCCCGCACGTAGAGACGCGACGTGCCGCTGCCGTTCCACTTGTCGATCTTCGTGCCGTCGAGCAGTTCGTCCTGCAGGTCGCCGTCCCAGTAGATGCGGAAGTTCTGCGATGTTGACCCCGATGACACCATGTTGCCCGTGACGGCGCTGCGCTGGCTGCGGTCGTCGCTTGAACTGAAGAATGAGCCGCGGTGGTCGCCCGACAGTTGTGCGGCAATTCCGCGTCCGTTGTCGACGCCCTTGTTGCCGCCCTTGTGGATGATTTCGCCCGTGGCAGCGTCGTGTAGGTCCCACGAGTAAGTGCCCTTTTCCTCATGAATGTCGAAGAGTTCCAGTCCGGGTCGGTCGGGGCAGTGGTCGCCCAGATGGATAGCGTCGCCGTGGCCGAAGCCTGTGGCATAGAGCAGGCGGCCGTCGTGGTCGAGAGCTGCCGAGCCCCAGATGATTTCGTCGCAGCCGTCGCCGTCTACATCGGCCACGGAGAGGTTGTGGTTGCCGTTGCCGAACAGCGTGTTGCGGCCTTCGCCCGCCCAGCTCTTCGGGGCGCTGTAGGTTTTCGATTTGCTGAGGCTGTCGGTCACGGTGTACTGCGACTTCGACCGCGAGGAGTGGAACCACTTCTGCTTCAGTTCCTTCCCGTCGAAGCCTACGGCCCAGACGAAGGCGTAGGTGTAGTAGCCGCGCGAGAAGATGCCGTAGGCGCGTCCCTCGGGTCCGTCCAGATGGGCCACGGCAGCCAGATAGCGCTCGCCGCGGTTGCCGTAGCTGGCATAGTCTTTCTTGCCGCTGCGGTCGTCCCAGTTGAAGGTGCCGGTGGCAGCTCCGCCCAGGCCTGCGTCGCGGTTGGGGTTGTAGTAGATGGTGTGCACGGCGCGTCCCGTCGGTCCGTCGAACACGGTGAGGTATTCCTGTCCGCCCACGATGCGTCCGTCGCTGTTGCGGTGGTCAACGTCGTTGGGAGCGTTCTTGATAGCATTCACCGTGGCTGCCTGATTCACGTATTGTCCCTGTCCGTCCTTCGAGCCCGGAGCCGTCTTGCACATCAGTTCGGCGCGTCCGTCGCCGTCGAAGTCGTAGACCATGTACTGCGTGTAGTGGGCACCGGCGCGTATGTTCTTGCCCAGGTCAACACGCCACAGCAGCTCAGCCTGCTGCTCGGCACCCCCTTGGTGCCAGTTGGCGCGGTAGCAGTCCAGGTAGACGTTGCCCGTCTTGCCGCCCTGCGAGTTGTCCTTGGCGTTCGAAGGTTCCCATTTCACGAACAGTTCGTACTCGCCATCGCCGTCAACGTCGCCCACCGAGCAGTCGTTGGGTGAGTACGTGCAGTCGCCCACGGCGGCAGGCCGCTGCAGGTGCAGCTGCATGAAGGGCTGCGTCCACGGTGTCGACACTGCCGAAGTCTCTACGGCCTCGCCGTCCACGCGCTTCACCACCTGATACAGGCTCCCGGCCTTGCCCCTTGCATCGCTGTAGCACGTGGCATCCTTCAGGCCAGCGGCAATGGTCTCGCCGTCGCGCAGCAGGTCGAACGTCACGTTTGCCGAGTCCTCAGAGCCCAGCAGTCGCCAACTGACAAACACTCCCGACGACTTTGCCGGAACGGCCACGAGGCCACGACTCAGCCTCTCCATTTGGCTCTGGGGCGTCACCTGGGCGCTCACCTGAACGGTCGCCACGCAGAGCATGGCAAACACGCCCAAAAACAATTTTCTGTTCATGGTTTCCTTCTTTCAAAAATGATTGCGGGTGCAAAGTTACGAATAAGTGAGCGAAATGCAAAGCAAAAACATAAGTTTTTGGTTTCATTTCCGAACGGAAGTAGCTTCGGCGAAGCCAAAAACTTGTGTTTTTGCTTTGCATTTCGCTCACTTATTCGTAACTTTGCACACACGTTTGAGTGAGCAATCATAATGAAAGACCATCTGAAGAACAAACATAGCGAAAACGGCGACGAACAGGAGAGCCAAAACCCATATATGAAAAACTTGGCACTATCCATACTATCCTTGGTGACACTCCTCCTGCTTGCCGCCTGCAACCACCAGCCCACCTATCCCCAACAGCTCGTGGAGGCTGACTCCGCCATGCGCTGGGGCCGCTACAATCAGGCCGACAGCCTGCTGCAAGCATACGGGAAAACAAGGAAAACAGAGAAAAACACCTTCCGCCGCTACCACCAGTTGCTCACGCTTGAATCGAAGTTCCTGCATGGCCAGTCATCCCTCGACGACCTGCTCCTCGCCGACAGCCTGAGGGAGTTCTACGAAGGTTCCTCGAAAGAAAAACACGCCAAGGCCCTCACCTTTCTCGGCGACATCTACTTTGCTAACTCAGACTACCCCTCGGCACTTGAAAACCTCCTGAAGGCAGAGGAAGAAGCTGAACGCGCCGAAGAACTATGGCTGCTGGGAATAATTAGTCGTGCAGAAGGCCAAATTTACCTTGACCAACATATGTTTAACGAGATGGAAAGATACTTTCGTCGTAGCTATGATATCGCAGAAATTTGCAATGATACATTACGAATGTCTATCAGTGCTTTTTTCATGGGAAAAGTATGTACATATCAGCAAAAAGTGGATAGTACGATTTATTTCTACATGAAGTCTATAGATTTAGGTAGGCAGTTTAGCAACTCTCCAAGCATCTCACAACATGCTCAACACGAACTTGCTGACCTTTATCTGCAAATAGAAGATTTCAACAAGGCTGCCTCTATTATGTCACATGACTCTATTAATGATGTCAACTGGGGTTATTGGCACTATCAGCAAAACCACACGGACTCGGCTATCTACTATTTTAGCAAATCTCTAGACCGACAATCGATGGAAGGAAAAGTAGAATTGCTAAGATTGCTAACCGAATTGGAAGAAAAACGGGGCAATACAGCCCTATCTTTTACCTATGCAAAAAAAACTGCAGAAACAGAAGACTCCATCAAGGCACAATCGCAAGTGGCGGCTACACTTCAGGCTGAAGCGCAACATCGTTTGAACAGTATAAAAGAGCAGCTTCAAGTGTCGGAATCAAGGAAATTGCTCTTATGGATTATCATTGCATCCATTCTAGCTATATTCTTTATTGCCATCTTTCTTGCCAGAAGGCAATGGACTCAGAAGAAAGCAGAGAGAGACGCTGCCCTTGCCTATGAACGATTGATGCGGCAGGAGGAAGAGCGCAAACATCAATTAAGTGAGAAAAAAATGGCAGAGAACAATCGGGAAATTGCCCGTTTGAACGACGAACTGAAGAAAGCACAGCAGATGAACGACACGCTGCTGGCTGCAAGGCTGAAACTCGATTCCGAAGAACTGAAAAACGAAAATGAGACTATCAAGGCATCCCTGAACCGCAGAGCCTACCTGATGGAGAAACTAGAAAACTCCTTGCTGTATCATCGCATCAAGATCAATGCAGGCAAGGAAAAATTCCACCTGACGGATGAGGAATGGCAGACCCTGGCAACGGACATTGACAATGCCTACGACAACTTCACCACCCGTCTGCTGGCGCTCACCCCGCTGAACGATACTGAAAAGCAAATCTGCTATCTGCTGAAATTGAACTTGAAACCAACACAAATAGCAACTATGCTCTGCCTTTCAGACACGGCCATTTCCATGAACAGGAACCGTCTGTACAAAAAAATATTCCACGAAAAAGGATCGTCGAAACTCTTCGATGAGTTCATTCGAGAATTCTAAAATCGCCCATTTCATCGAGAGTTACGACACAACATGCTGCACAAAAACTGCACAAATTCCTTTTGTGCAGTTTTTGTGCAGTATTATTTTTCTTCCGTAATTACTTTCTTTGTACTTTTGCAACCAGAAATCACGATTCAAACAATTGTACCATAACTAAAATCAAGAAAAATGAACAAAACGAAAACATTTATCATCGCAGCCATGCTCACTCTGGCATCGCTGGCACAGGCACAGACAGTGACGAACGTGGAAGACAACCCGAAGCGGCAAAGCGTCTTCCTGGAGTGGGGCTGCGGCTCGAACGGCATCGGGCTGAACTACGAGCAGCGGCTGAAGAAAGACCCGCGGTGGGGCTGGCGCGCCGGATTGTCGTGGGGCTACAGCGAATCATCGTGGTTCTCGCTGATGTCGACGTCGGAGCGAGCCTACACGGGGTCGCTGGGCATGAACTACCTGCTGGGTAAAGGCAGGTCGAAGCTGGAACTGGGCGCCGGCGTGAACGCAGGTCTCTACAACTCCCACCTCAAGGTGGAATCCGGCTACAAGGCGAAAGAGAACAGCTTCGGCTACTACGCCTACGGAAACATCGGCTACCGCTATCAGGCCAAGAGCGGTTTCCAGTTCCGCGCGGGCTGGAGTCCCATCACCGGATTCGGCACGAAGCACGGACTGAATAGCGATGCCGCCTCATTCTACATCAGCTTCGGCTGGGCGTTCTGAAAGATAAAGAAAGAAAAGCATCATGAAGAAATATCGTGACAACGAACGACTCATGCTCCACTCCATGATCTGGCCGCCAGTGGCTCTGGTGCTGGTGCTGCTGGGCTCGGTGGCGTGGGGCATCTGGGACTGGGGCAACCTGCCCTCGCTCGTGGAGGCCACGACGGCTTTCGCCATCGTGCTGCTGGGCGGCTGGGCCGTGATCCTCATCCGCTGGTGGACTGACTATGCCTGGGACGACTGATAGCAATGAATAAGACCAAAAACCCGAGTTTTTGCTTGGCAATTTGCTTACTTATTCGTAACTTTGCAGCCGAAAATAGAAATATCTCTCTGCAACGATGAAAAATCCCGCAAACAGAATCTGGCGCGATACGCGTGACTATGTGATGATCACCCTTGCCATGCTGAGCTACTGCATCGGCTGGTCAGTGTTCCTGCTGCCCAACAGCATCACTACGGGTGGTGTGGCTGGTATCTCCTCCATCCTGGAGTGGAGCCCGCTGCATATTCCTGCCCAGGTGAGCTACTTCTTCATCAACGCCTGCCTGCTCATCGTGGCGCTGAAGATATTGGGCTGGAAGTTCTGCGTGAAGACCATCTACGCCGTGGCCGTGCTGACCACGTCGCTGGCGCTCATCCGCGATTGGGCCCTGAGCCTCCACCTGCTGCACGACGAGCCCTTCATGGCTGCCATCATCGGTGCTGTATTCTGCGGATCGGGCGTCGGACTGGGGCTGGCTTTCAACGGTTCCACGGGCGGCACCGACATCGTGGCTGCCATCATCAATAAATACCGTGACATCTCGCTGGGCCGCATCATCCTGATTTGTGATGTGGTCATCATCTCCAGTTCCTACCTCGTGCTGAAGGATTGGGAGCGCGTCATCTACGGCTACGTAGTGCTCTACGTCACGGCGTTTTGCATCGACCAGGTGGTGAACTCCATGCGCCGCAGTGTGCAGTTCTTCATCATCAGCGACCACTACGAGGAGATAGGCCGTCGCATCAATATGGACCCGCACCGCGGCTGCACCGTCATCGATGCCCACGGCTTCTACTCTGGCAAGGAGGTGAAGATGCTGTTTGTGCTGGCCAAGCGTCGCGAGAGTGCGAAGATTTTCGAGTTGATCAACGAGATAGACCCCTCGGCGTTCGTCTCTCAGAGTGCCGTCATCGGTGTGTATGGTGAAGGCTTCGACCGCTTCAAGGTGAAGCACCGCGCGCCGAAGCCCATACAGTAGCTGTCTGGCAGCCTGGAAGAAAGAAAAAGCCACCTGAGCCTCACGGGCCAGGTGGCTTTTTAATTTGTGGAAGAACGATCACACATTATTCAGTGAGTACTTAAGTAAAAACGGCGGTATTACCGTAATTCTTTTTGCAATATAACGTTTTTTTCCTAGTTTTAGCGGTGTGTGTCTGGTCTATTTTATGTTTGAATTATTCCGACAAAAATTCGTTCGCGTGAAACATCGTTCTAGCGCGTGAAACAATGGGAGGCCTACCCCTAACCCCTCCCTAAAGGGAAGGGAATGCTGCTAAACCTATGGTTTGAGTCGGCTAAATCATAGGTTTCTGCGATACAACTCATGGAGATAGATCGTCCAAAGCATAGACTTGTAGCGGCTAAACCTATGGTTTGTGCGAGCAAAACCTATGGTTTATAGCCCCCTAACATAGGGGGTTGGGGGTCTCAAACAGCTAAACACCTGATTCACAACGCTTTAGCGAACTCTCCAAAATACGGCCGTATTTACGAAAAAATATTTTCTGGTGGAGAATTTTTCATTCTACGAGGGGGTTGACAGGCAATAATATTTGACAAATGCGCGCGCGTAGCGCATGTATATAAGAAATGGTGTTATGCCCTTTTAAACCCTTAAAGTTTTAGCATAGTAATAAAAAAAGGAGTGCTGAAGGGGGCAGATGTTTTTTTCTGTCGTACCTTCGGCACTCCTTAATGATGTAGGTATTCTTGCCGGGGGTTGTCACCCCCGTCTGTAGTCTGTCGTCCTTTCAGGACTTTCACTCAGCTGCGAAGCAGCCGTTGCTCGCCCTTCAGGGGCTTTACGCGGCGCTTCAGCGCCTTTAAGCGCGGCGCAGCAGCACACGCCCTTTGGGGCCTTACACGCTGCGCAGCAGCCTTAGCTTCTTAGAGTTTCGGGCCTGCAATCTTGCCTTCATCCAAAGGCAAGTTGCTTCCTGCCCCCAAATCTTACAATTTGGGTCCTGCAGCGACGAGAGCCTTACCAGCCTCGTTGCCTTCGTACTTCTTGAAGTTCTTGATGAAGCGGGCAGCCAGATCCTTAGCCTTCTCGTCCCACTGAGCGGGATCAGCATAAGTGTCGCGAGGATCGAGGATGTTGGTGTCTACGCCTTCCAGCTCTGTGGGAACCTCGAAGTCGAAGAAAGGAATCTTCTTCGTGGGAGCCTTCAGGATGGCACCGCCCAGGATGGCGTCGATGATGCCGCGCGTGTCCTTGATAGAGATGCGCTTGCCAGTGCCGTTCCAACCGGTGTTCACCAGGTAAGCCTTGGCGCCGCTCTTCTCCATGCGCTTCACGAGCTCCTCAGCATACTTTGTGGGGTGCAGCTCGAGGAATGCCTGGCCGAAGCAAGCCGAGAAGGTGGGAGTGGGCTCAGTGATGCCGCGCTCTGTGCCGGCGAGCTTTGCGGTGAAGCCAGAGAGGAAGTAGTACTTCGTCTGCTCAGCGTTGAGGATGCTCACGGGAGGCAGCACGCCGAATGCGTCGGCCGACAGGAAGATCACGTTCTTAGCCTCGGGACCAGCGCTCTTACCGTTCACCTTCTTGGCAATCTTCTCGATGTGCTCGATAGGATAGCTCACGCGGGTGTTCTCGGTCACGCTCTTGTCGGCGAAGTCGATCTTGCCCTCAGCGTCGACGGTGACGTTCTCGAGCAGAGCATTGCGGCGGATAGCATTGTAGATGTCGGGCTCAGAATCCTTGTCGAGGTTGATGACCTTAGCATAGCAGCCACCCTCGAGGTTGAACACGCCCTCGTCGTCCCATCCGTGCTCGTCGTCGCCGATGAGCAGGCGCTTCGGGTCGGTAGAAAGAGTGGTCTTACCCGTACCGGAGAGACCGAAGAAGATGGCGGTGTTCTTACCTTCCATGTCGGTGTTGGCCGAGCAGTGCATCGAGGCGATACCCTGCAGGGGCAGGTAGTAGTTCTGCATGGAGAACATACCCTTCTTCATCTCACCGCCGTACCATGTGTTGATGATCACCTGCTCGCGGCTGGTGGTGTTGAAGGCAGCGCAGGTCTCTGAGCGCATGCCCAGCTCAGCGAAGTTCTCTACCTTAGCCTTCGAAGCGTTGTAGATCACGAAGTTCGGCTCAAAGTTCTCGAGCTCCTCAGCGGTGGGCTGGATGAACATGTTCTTCACGAAGTGAGCCTGCCAGGCCACCTCAACGATGAAGCGCACGGCCAGACGAGTAGCTTCGTTGGCACCGCAGAAAGCGTCTACCACGTAGAGGTCCTTGTTCGAGAGCTCCTTGATGGCAATCTCTTTCACCTTTGCCCATGTCTCTTCGCTCATGGGGTGGTTGTCGTTCTTGTACTCCTCGGTGGTCCACCACACCTTGTCGTGGCTCTGGGCATCGTCGACGATGTACTTGTCCTTAGGCGAACGACCGGTGAAGATACCAGTCATCACGTTCACTGCGTCAAGCTCGGTGAGCTGGCCCTTGTCGTAGCCAGTCAGTTCGGGCTTCATCTCCTCCTCGAAGAGGAACTCATAACTCGGGTTGTGGGCAATCACGCGGCTACCGGTGATGCCATACTGAGTCAAATCTAACTTTGCCATAATTGTTTGTTTATAAATATTTTAAGTGTAAATTATACTTCTTCTTATAAATCGGGTGCAAAGTTACAAATATTTTGCGACTTACGCTTGCCGAATTCCGAATTATTTCTGTTTTGATAAAGCTTTTTAGGTTAAAGAATTTAAAAATTTACATTCTTACCGCATCTTTGCCACACAGAGTTTGCAAAAATCTAAAACTCTTTTCGTAACTTTGCGACAAAAAGTCGCGAAGTTCGTGCATCTCGGCATAAAAAAGAAACAGGTTTCCTTTGTTCTGCACTCGATTTTCGTAACTTTGCCCATCGGAATGCAGTTTTCACGACTGCCGCCGTGCTGTCGTCCGATGTTTTTCCGTAATTTTGCAGTTGGAATTATCAATATCAAACGAAACATGAGTATTATGACTTACAAGAAAATCTTTCTGGCAACGCTTTGCCTACTCATCGCCGCCACCACCTGGGCAGCGAAACCGAAGAAGCAGACCGCTCCCGCCCTGAGCCGCTGCGTGAATGGCGTGACCATCCAGGCCACGTATCTCAGCAACGACATCGTGCACATCGTGAAGTATCCCGGCGAGGGTGCTGCACCGGCGAAGAAGAGCTACTCGGTGATTCTCACTGAGGGTTCGGCAACAAGTCCTAACGTGCAGGTGAACATCGATGACGCCACGGGGCTCGTGACGCTCACGAACCGACAAGGCGAGGTGCTGCTCAGCGAGACGTCGGCACCCAGCTTCGAGGAACTGACCAGCGGACCTGATGCTGGCCGCTACCGCATCAGCCAGCAGTGGTCGCTGCAGCCTGACGAGGACATCTACGGCCTCGGCCAGCTGGGCGATGAAGCCATGACGTGGCGCGGACATGACGTGGAGCTGTGGAACCACAACGGCTACATCGCCATCCCCTACTTCACCTCGTCGCGTGGCTATGGCCTCTACTGGGACAATGCCGGCAAGAGTCGCTTCAAGAGCGAGACGAGCCCCTACACCGCCGCCTTCACCAGCGAGGTGGCTCCGCGCATCGACTACTACTTCATCTACCGCGACGGCTCGCAGGACGCCGTCATCGCCGGCATTCGCCAGCTGTCGGGACAGGCCACCATGTTCCCCCTCTGGACCATGGGCCATTGGCAGTGTCGCGAGCGCTACAAGACCAGCGACGAGCTGGCCTTTGTGCTCGACAAGTACCGCCAGCTGCAGATTCCCCTCGACGGCATCGTGCAAGACTGGCAGTATTGGGGTTGCGACTCCAACTGGAATGCCATGCGCTTCCAGAATCCTTATTACATTAATAAAGTGGGCGACTCCGCCTGGCAGAAATACCTGCCCGACGACCTGAAGAAGATGGCCGCCGAATACAAGGCCAAGGGCTTGCAGCCCCGTCTGAAGAGTCCTGAGGAGATGGTGAAGTACGTCCACCAGAACAATGCCCACCTGATGATTTCCATCTGGGCCAGCTTCGGCTCGTGGACGGAGCCCTACCGCCAACTGCAGAAGATAGGCGCCCTGCTGCCCTTCGACACGTGGCCGCGCCAGAAGGGCGTGCTGCCCTACGATGCCTTCAACCCCAAGGCACGCGACATCTATTGGAAGTATCTCTCGCACCTCTACGACATGGGCTTCGACGCCTGGTGGACCGACTCCACCGAGCCCGACCACTTCAACGAAACCAAGCAGACCGACAACTACCAGACCTACGACGGCTCGTGGCTGTCGGTGAAGAACGCCTTCCCGCTCATGACCAACCGCGGCATCTACGAACACCAGCGGGCAGCTGAGCAGAAAAAGGCGAAGCGGCTCAAGAACTACCAGGGCAAGCGCTCCTTCCAGATGACGCGCAGCGGCACCTTCGGCTTGCAGCACTACGGCACGTTCTCGTGGAGTGGCGACATCAATGCCTCGTGGCAGGTGATGAAGAGTCAGGTGCCCTCGGGCCTGAACTACACGCTCTGCGGCATTCCCTACTGGAACACCGACCTCGGTGGATTCTTCTACTGGGACCTCGACAACAACCCGAAGAGCCCCGCCGCCCAGGAATTGCAGACGCGCTGGATGCAGTGGGGCACGTTCATGCCGCTCATGCGCAACCACTGCTCGTCGCCCATGGTCAGCGAGATCTACGAGTTCGGCCAGAAGGGCGACTGGGCCTACGATGCCATGGTCGACGCCGTGAAGTTGCGCTATCGCCTGCTGCCCTACATCTACTCGATGGCCGGCGAGGTGGTGCAGCAGAGTGGATCGATGATGCGCCCGTTGGTCATGGACTTCGCCGCCGACCTGAAGGCGCGCCGCCTGAACGATGAGTACATGTTCGGTCATGCCCTGCTCGTGAAGCCCGTCACCGACCCCATGTACACCTGGAAAGACCAGCGCAAGCAGGGCCATGAGATATATCCCGACATCCGCAAGGCCGCCGCTCCCGTCAGCGTCTACCTGCCTGAAGGTGCCGAGTGGTATGACTTCTTTACAAACGAACGCCACAAAGGCGGACAGACCATCCTTCGCCCCACGCCCATCACCGACATGCCAGTATTCGTGCGCGCTGGCAGCATCATTCCCTTCGGACCCGACGTGCAGTACAGCAGCGAAAAGGCGTGGGACAACCTGACCATCCGCGTCTATCCCGGCGCCGACGGCACCTTCACGCTCTATGAAGACGAGGGCGACGGCTACAACTACGAGCGCGGACAGTTCAGCGTGATTCCCTTCACCTGGGACGACGCCACCAGCACGCTCACCATCGGCCAGCGTCAGGGCAGTTTCCCCGGCATGCTGCGCCAGCGCCAGTTCACCATCGTGCTGCCCGACAAGCAAATGAAACTGACGAACTATGTCAAGCGGACCACTTCCGAAATCATCTGGAAAGGCAAGACGAAGACCGTCAGCTACGATGGCAACGAAGTGAAAATAACAATGAGTAATGAATAGTTGATGATTACTCTTGAAGTAGTCATTGCTAAAGCAAATCATAAACTATTCACTCATCACTATTCATTAAAAAACAATGACCCGACTGATTTGTCTCTCACTGCTCACCATGGCCTTGCATCTGCAGGCTGCCGCCACCACGGTCTGGGAAGGCACGAAAGTGTTCTCCTCGTGGAGCGACGTGCTCAACATCGCCGGCAGTAAGTTCAGCCAGGTGCAGGCCGACGACGTGGTGCTCTTCAGCATCACCGCCTTCGACAACGGCAACACCGCCGACTTCTGGCGGCAATTCCTCAACGAGGAGGGCATCGTGACAAGGTAACAAAGGACCACGAGCTTGCTCGCTTTCGTAACGTAGTGGAGAAAGAACAAAGATAATAACCAACATCTATTTTTATTCATCAATAACAAAAAACCTTATGAAAAAGTTCTACATCAGACAACTGCTCGTGCTCGTCGCCATGATGGTGGCCAGCACAGTGATGGCGGTGGACTTCCCGAAAGTGGGAAAGACACCCGTGGACGGAGGGAAGTACGTGCTCGTGAGCTACGTGAATCCCAACAACTACTTCTCGCGCACCAGCTGGGACGGCGCCTACTACCTCCTGCCCTATGCCGACTCTCGTTTTGCCGACCATGCCTTCACGGCCCATCAGGCCGAAGACGGCACGTGGTACTTCTCGGTGGTGAGCACCAATCAGTATGAGGACGAGGAAGGCAACACTGTGACGGAAGAGGTGACCAACTACATCGGCTTCCACGAGTATGCCAACGACAACCTCAACGCCAAACTCGACGGCCCAGCCTATTTCTCGCTGGAGAAAGCCGACGTCAATGGCTTCTATCGCCTGAGAGCCGGTACAGGCCACATCAATTCGAACGTGGAAGGTATCTGCCTCCACCTGAACGGTAGCGGCCAGTATCTCATCTGCTCGGAGTCGTCGTGCGGCTACTTCCCAGACGTGTGGGGTGGTGTGAAGAAAGAAGTCGACGATGCCGGCTATGAATACGTTGTGCTCGACGAAAACGGCCGCTGCATCCCGCTCGACACGCGCTCGGAACTCTGGGCCTTTGCCGATCCCGACGAATTGCCGGCTATGAAGAACAAACTGGAACTCTACGGCGTGCTCAGCGGTGTGGAGGAGATGATTGCTTCGCTCGACGACGCCACCTTCAAGCCCGGCTTCCAGGGTGGACTCGACGCAGCCCTCGTCTACTACAATCAGGAGACACTCTCCGACGAAGACCTCGCTGCTGCCAAGGCCATCATTCAGGCCAAGCAGGACCTCTACAACCAGATTAGGGAGTCGCAGCAGATTGTGGCCGAGGAAGCCGATGCTGATCTGCAGGCTGCCATCGACAAGGCCATCGCCGACTTCAACGGAAAGAACACCGTCGACGAACTGAAGGCTGCACTCGACGAGTTGAAGGCTGCCCAATTGCGCCACGACATGTCGCAGGGCAACCTCACCCGTCTGGGCCAGAACATGAGTTTCGAAGACCTCTCCTCGCAGGGTGGCGGCACAACGTCAGGCGTGGCCAACGCTCCCGCAGGCTGGAATCTCTACGTCAGAGGTCAGCAAGTGCAGACCGAGGAAGAGCTGCGCGCAGCAGGTCTGAACGGCTGGGCCGGCATCAACGCCGACGGCTCGGGCATGAAGGACGGCCAGATGATCTACGGCATCTGGAACTCAGGCATTCCAGAAATTGAACTCTCGCAGACCATCAGCGGACTGGAGACCGGTACCTACGTCGTCACCGCAGCCATGATGGTGGGTGCCAACGGCAACGGATCGCGCCGCACCACCCAGCGCATCTTCGGCAACCTGAACTCGAAGTACTTCGCTTCGGCCTACGGCTACAACGAGTCAAAGCTCGACCAGATGGAGGTCTACGATTTTGAAGGACTCGAGGAGCCCGTCACCGACACCGAACTGCAAGACATGAGTGTGCGCGCCTTCGTCTACGACGGCACGCTGACCTTCGGTCTGCGCACCAACGGTGACATCACGGCTGCCAACCGCACGGATGGCAACGGCGCTGGTGGCGACGGATGGTTCAAGACCGACAACTACCGCATCCAGAAGCTGGGCTATGTGCAGGAAGACGCTCTGGCCGTCTACGAGCACTTCCGCGAGGCTATCTACAACCTGCAGCTGGAGCAGCTTCAGAAGTCGCTCTCCGACGAGGCCAGCAAGGTGCTCAACGAGAACGAGTGTGGACAGAGCAGCTCGGCCGACCAGATTGTGGCTGCCATCAAGAGCTTCCTGCAGATGTATCCGAGAGTGAAGTCGTCGGTCGATGCCTATCAGCGTCTGTTCGAGGCCATCGACAAGGCCTACGAGAACTACCTGGAGTACATCAACTATGCCGGTGCTGCCGACTACGACGAGCTCATCATGGAGGCACAGGACGTCTATGACTTTGCTGAGGCCAATGAGGAGGAAATCGATGCCATGATTCAGAAACTCGACGAAGGTTTCCAGGAACTGAAGCTCTCGGGTGTGGCTGTGGGCATCTACGTCACCAACCTCATGAAGAACCCGGGCTTCGAGGACCTCTCGGCCCAAGGCAATGCTGAGACCGGCAGTTCGGTCAACCCGCCGGCCGGATGGGATCTCTACATCAACGGCGAGAAGCAGACTTCGGCTCCCTCACTCGGATGGTGCGGCATCAACAACGGCGACGACATCAGCTTTGCTGGCATCTACGACGATGAGGGCAATCCCGTCACCGTGCAGTATGTCGAGGGAACCCACCTCTGGGGCATCTGGAATGGCAACATTCCCGAGGTAGAACTCTCGCAGACGCTCAACGGACTGCCCAACGGCATCTACGTGCTCTCGGCCAACGTCATGGTGCAGTATCAGTGGGCCGGCAACTGCCTCACCACGCAGCGCCTCTTCGCCAACGACTACGTGCAGATGTTCGGCTCTGAGGATGAGCACGCCGTCAACCTGCCTGAGGATGCACAGACCGCCAAGCAGCTCGACGAAACGACTCCGGCCGACGAGCAGCAGCACCTGACCTATGCCGACTACACCTGCACGCAGGACGATCCCTACACCAACACGCTGCGCCCGATGCAGGTGCGCTTTTACGTGACTGACGGCACGGCCAAGCTGGGCTTCCGCACGAACAACGTCAATCCTGACGGCACCGCCGACACGGCAACGGGTCATGGCTGGTTCAAGCTCGACAACTTCCAGCTCTTCTACGAGAGCGACGAGCTGCCCACGGCCATCAAGGGCATCAATGAGAACCAGACCGGCACCGTCGGCCAGCGCTACTACAGCGTCGACGGTCGTCAGCAGCAGTCGCTGCGCCGCGGTCTGAACATCGTCGAGACCCGCCACAGCGACGGCACCGTGAAGACCACGAAGGTCGTCGTGAAGTAAGGATTTCCCTCCTTTCGTAAAAACCAGAAAAGAATCGCATACGGTGAGCAATCGTATGCGATTTTTTTTGTGGAATATGGAAAAAAGTAGTACCTTTGCAGCCATGAAAATCGGGAATATTGATTTTGGAGAGCGGCCGCTGTTTCTCGCACCGATGGAGGATGTCACCGACATTGGCTTCCGCCAGTTGTGCAAGCGCTTCGGTGCCGCCATGGTGTATACGGAGTTTGTGTCGGCCGAGGCGCTGGTGCGCTCGGTGAAGTCCACTGTCAGCAAGCTGACCATCAGCGACGACGAGCGCCCAGTGGGCATTCAGATCTACGGGCGCGACGCGCAGCAGATGGTGGAGGCGGCGCGCATCGTCGAGGAAGCCCACCCCGACGTCATCGACCTGAACTTCGGCTGTCCAGTGAAGAAGGTGGCTGGCAAGGGTGCTGGAGCAGGCATGCTCAGGAACATTCCGCTGCTGCTCGACATCACGCGCGAGGTGGTGCGCGCTGTCCACACGCCCGTCACCGTGAAGACGCGCCTGGGTTGGGACAAGGAGAACCTCATCATCACCGACCTGGCCGAGCAACTGCAGGACTGTGGCATTCAGGCGCTCACCATCCACGGTCGCACCCGTTCGCAGATGTACACGGGCGAGGCCGACTGGACGCTCATCGGCGAGGTGAAGCGCAATCCGCGCATCCATATCCCCATCATCGGCAATGGCGACATCACCTCGCTCTACGAGGCCGACCTGGCCTTCGAGCGCTATGGCGTCGACGCGGTGATGATAGGTCGTGCCACGTTCGGCCAGCCGTGGCTCTTCAGCCGTCGACAGCTGTCGCTCGACGAGAAGATCGACGTGCTGCGCGAGCAATTGCTCATCAACATCCGTCGCATCAGCGAGATGAAAGGAACCCAAGACGACGATGGGAAAAAGCGGCATTCAAGTGAATACCGAGGCATTCTGCACACGCGCCGCCACTTGGCGGCATCGCCCGTGTTCAAGGGCATTCCCGACTTCCGGCAGACGCGCATCGCCATGCTGCGTGCCGAATCGGCCGACGAGTTGCTCGACATTCTTGAGCACTGTCGCGAGCGCCTCAAGCAGCTATAATAACAAGGGGGCACGATGCCCCCTTTATTCTCTTTACACCCTTTTCACCCTTTACACCCTTTCACTCCTCCTAAAGCCCTTTACACCCTTTCACTCCCCCTAAAGCCCTTTACACCCTTTCACTCCCCTTTTAGCCCTTTATGCCCTTTCACTCCCCCTTAAGCCCTTTACACCCTTTTTACTACACTCCGGGCAGATGCCCCTGACGATGTAGTTGGCTGAGTGCATCTGATAGCCGTCGGGAATGGGAATAGGAGGAATCTCAGTATTGTCCAGACAGAACGTGCGGTGGCAGTGTTCGCAGTGGAAGTGCGGGTGCTGATCGTCGTCGTGATGGTGGTCGTGGCTGTGGCAGAGTTCATAGCGCAGCCCGTCGCCATCCTCAATGGCGTGCACCAGGTGTTGCTCGCGGAAGAGCGTCAGCGCCCGGAAGATGTTCGACTTGTCGATGGTCCCGATGAGCCGCTCCAGTTCGGAAAGCGACAATGGTCGCATGGCCGTAGCCAAGGCTTTCGCTACGACAATGCGGTTGGCTGTGGGCTTGATGCCGTGCAGGGTGAGAAGAGCTGAGTAGTCCATTATTCTGTATTCTTGGTTGCAAAATTACGAAAAATTGAGTGCAGAACAAAAGAAACCTGTTTCTTTTTTATGCCGAAATGGAGTAAGTTCGCGACTTTTGTCGCAAAATTACGAATAAGTGAGCGAAATGCAAAGCAAAAAACTACTTTTTTGATTTCATTTCCTAACGAAAGCAACTGCTGACATCCACTCTTTTCCTATTGTCCCATTAATGGCAAAGCGGCAAAAATCGTCGGTTTCATCGGGAGTGACCCGCACCGACGTGCAATTGTCAGTGAAATGTCAGTCAACGGATTTGTTTCCTGTTGGGCAAAGACATTATCTTTGCGACATGAAACCAATCGTCAATCGTCAATTCGTCAATCGTCGATCCGTCAACACCATGATGGGTTGGCTCGTGTTTGCCCTGGCTGCCTGGGTCTATTGTTCAACGGTAGAGCCGACAGCCTCGTTCTGGGATTGCCCGGAGTTCATTCTCAGTGGCTACAAACTGGAGGTGGGCCACCCGCCAGGCGCCCCTTTCTACATGCTTGTGGCCAACGTTGTGTCGCAGTTTGCCAGCGACCCCACGCAGGTGGCCCTGATGGTGAACCTGCTCAATGCCTTGCTCTCTGCAGCCACCATCATGCTACTGTTCTGGACCATCACCCATCTTCTGGGCCGCCTGAGCGGGGTGGGGCAGGGCGCGCGCATCCCGTGGACCAACCTCCTGGCGGGTCTCGTTGGAGCCTTCATCTACTGCTTCAGCGACACCTTTTGGTTTTCGGCAGTCGAGGGCGAGGTATATGCCTTCTCGTCGTTCCTCACGGCACTGGTGTTCTGGCTGATGCTGAAGTGGGAAGAGCATGCCGACGAGCCCCATAGCGACCGCTATCTGGTGCTCATAGCCTACATCACCGGCCTGTCCATAGGCGTCCACCTGCTCAATCTGCTCTGCCTGCCGTCCATCGTACTGGTGTGGTACTACCGCCGCCATCCCGATGCCACGCTGCGAGGCTCGCTCGTGGCGCTGCTCTTTTCGATGGTGCTGCTGGCGGCCGTGCTCTATGGCGTCATCCCTGGCATAGTGAAACTCGCCGGATGGTGCGAGCTGCTGTTTGTCAACGTACTCCACTGCCCCTACAACACTGGCGTGATTGTCTTCGTCATTCTTCTGTTTTCCGCGATTTCATCGGGCATCTGGTACACGCAGTGGAAACGTCATGATGACCATCAACCCTTTAAACCCTTTACTCCCTTCCACTCCCCTTTACGCCCTTTAAACCCTTTACGCCCTTTACTCCCCATCCTCAACACCGTCCTGCTGTGCCTGCTCATGCTCGTCATCGGCTACAGCAGCTATGCCGTCATTTTGATTCGCTCGGCTGCCAACCCGCCGATGGACCAGAACTCGCCCGAGGACGTCTTCACGCTGGCCTCCTATCTGGCTCGCGACCAGTACGGACAGCGACCGCTCCTCTACGGGCAGGCCTACACGTCGCAGCCAGAGTGGGAACCCGTGCCCGGTACGCAAATGCTGCAGATGAAGATGAAGAAGGGCGCGCCCGTCTACAATCGTCGGCCGAAGGACGCCAAGCATCCCGACCAGCGCGATGAATACTACGTGGCCGAGACGCAGGACCGCATGGTCTACGCCCAGAACATGCTTTTCCCCCGCATGTGGGACTCGCAGAAGGCCGATGCCTACGAGCGCTGGATGGGTGGCGTCAGCGGGCGCATGGTGCCCTACGACTACGCCGGCGAGCAGGTGATGGTGAAGATGCCTACGCAGTGGGAGAACCTGCGATTCTTCCTCTCCTATCAGTGCAACTTCATGTACTGGCGCTACTTCATGTGGAACTTCTGCGGTCGGCAGAACGACCTGCAGGGGCAGGGCGAGGTGGAGCACGGCAACTGGATCACGGGCATCCCGCTGCTCGACAACCTGCGCCTGGGCGACCAGTCGCTGTTGCCCGACGTGCTGAAGCAGAACAAAGGCCACAACGTCTACTACGGATTGCCGTTTTTGCTCGGTTTCATCGGACTTCTGTGGCAGGGACTGCGCCGAGGCCGACGCGGCATCCAGCAGTTCTGGGTGGTGTTCTTCCTGTTCCTGATGACGGGCTTGGCCATCGTGGTCTACGTCAACCAGAATCCGCTGCAGGTGCGCGAGCGCGACTACTCCTATGCCGGTTCGTTCTATGCCTACGCCATCTGGTGCGGCATGGGTGTGGCGGCACTCAAAAGGGTAGTAGACAGGTGTGTGGGCAGTGTTGACAAATTAGTTGACAAGCAAGTTTGCAAAAGGTTAATAACTGCGATGAAATGGGCTGTTTTTGCGCCTGCCATGCTCTGCGTACCCCTACTCATGGCCTCGCAGAACTGGGACGACCACGACCGCTCCCACCGCACCACGTGCAGCGACTTCGGCCACAACTTCCTCGCGACGTGCCAGCAGGAAGGTAACCCCATCCTCTTCTGCGACGGCGACAACGACACATTCCCGCTCTGGTATATGCAGGAAGTGGAGGGCGAGCGCACCGATGTGCGCGTGTGCAACCTGAACTACCTGCCCACCGACTGGTACATCGACCAGCAGCGGCGACCCACGGACCATGCCCAGGGGCTGCCCATACCCTGGCAGACGTCCGACTACCACGGCTCCCAGCGCAACTACGTGGCCATACAGCCCGACCTGCGCCGGCAGGTGCTCGACTTCTACGCGCAGCACCCGCAGGAAGCGCGACGGCAGTTTGGCGACGAGCCGTTCGAACTGCGCAACATCCTGCGCCACTGGGTGTGCTCGGCGGAGAAGAACATGCAGGTGATTCCAACCGACACCGTCTATCTGAACATCGACAAGCAGGCCGTGCGCGAGAGTGGCATGGTGGCGCCCGACGGTCGCCCTGCGGCCGAACTCTCGGACGACGAGATTCCCGACCGTATGTTGATCTCGTTGGCAGGCCGTCGCGGTCTCCAAAAGGGCCAGCTGGCCTTTCTCGAGGTGCTGGCCAACACCAACTGGCGCCGACCGCTCTACGTTTGTTCCAGCGTGCTCAGTTCGGAGTATCTGAACCTCGGCGAATACCTCGTGGCCGAAGGCATTGCCGAGCGTTTCACTCCCTTCCGTCACGACCCTAATCAGGTGGTTTTCGACACCAGCCGGGCCTACGACAACCTGATGCGTCGCTACCGCTACGGCCAAATGCAGCGCCCGGGCATCTACCTCGATGCCCCGTCGGTGAGTATGTACAGCAGGATGAGGCTCACGTTTGCCCAGTTGGCCATGGCACTCATCGCCAAGGGTGAGCGCCAGAAGGCTCTGGCCCTGCTGGAGCGCTGCGACCGCGACGTGCCCGCCTACAGCCTGCCGCTGAGTTTCGAGAACGGTGCTCACTATGTGGCACGTGCTTACGCCATGCTGGGCAAGAGCGAGCAGGCGTGGCGCTATGTCGATGCTGTCTGGCGCGTCAGCATGCAGTATCTCGTGTGGATACAGTCGCTGCCCGACCGCCTGCGCCCAGGCTACGAGCGCGAATGGCAGCAGCATGGCGCTGTGCTCTACCATCTCCTGCAGACAGCCCAGCTCCTTGACGAAGAGCGAGCCGCCCGGATGGAGCGCCAACTCATAGGTCTGGTTCAGCAAAACAAGTGATTTTCCCAGGCAAATTAACTTGTTTTCCTCAGCAAATTAACTTGTTTTCCAAGGGCAAATCAACTCGATTTGCCCTTTTTATTGCGCGCGAACATACCATAAAAAAAGTGAAAAGTTTGTGTATGTTGGCAAAAGTTAGTAATTTTGCACGCTTATCGCTTTTCTTTTCAGAAGCGGCAGAAGAGTATCAACAGTTTAATCATCATCAAAAATCCCCCAAAAAATCATCTATGAACTCACGAAAATGCTGCCTGGCAGTCTTCTGGGCGCTGTTTCTCGCGTTGGTGGCAGTGCCCGCCGAGGCCTCGGGTGGTATGAAATTTAAGAAAGTGACTGCAGTCAGTGCAGGTAAACGATACGTCATGGCAGCCCCGACGGAGGATGGGCTCAAGCTGGCTGGGCCGCTGGCTGCGAACGCAGGTACAGGATTTCTGCCGGCCGCGGCAGCCACGGCGACCGACGGCGTCATCACCTTGGCCGACAAAACGCCAGTCTTCACGTTCCAGTCGGCGGGCGACGATGCCTACTACATCGTGGACTCGCAGGGTCGCTACCTGACCCACACGGTGGCTTCTGCCGGTGCTTTTGGCACAGCCGCCGAGGCTTCGGCTGTAGGTACGAAGTGGGTGCTCAGCGGCACGGCCTCGGGCGACGGCCCTGGGCCGGCCACAGGCGATGACACGCCCATCGTGGGCGATGGTCAGGGTGACTCGGAGAGTAGCGGTGCCGAGGGTCTGAAGATTGTGAACCAACTGACGCAGAGCTACATACAATACGTCTCTGATGCCTTCGGCTGCTATGCCACAGAAATGGGTGTGCTGCCAGAGCTCTACGAGGAAATGGCGCTCAAGGGCGACGTCAACCGCGACGGCGAGGTCACGATTGCCGACCTGACGGCACTGGTGAACATCCTGCTGGGCAAAGCCACTGAGGAGAACGATTCCGACCGGTACGACTTCGAGGCTGCAGACGTGAATGGCAACGGCGAAAGGACTGTTGCCGACGTCACGGCGCTGGTGAACATCCTGCTGGGCAAGAAAGCCTGAGTCGGCAAGGTAAACAAAAGAAACAACGAATGACCGCAAGGCAACTCTACACGACCATCATAGTGCAGGTCCTTATGCTCAGCACCGCCTGGGCACAGGGACCGCACAACACTGGCACCTACTACCAGGCTGCCGACGGCCAGCGCGGAGAGGCTTTAAAGACGGCCATGTTCCAGATTGTGAACGGGGAATATCAGGGGCAACAGTTCCAGCAAATCAAATACGGCTCCGGAAATCTCGACGGTGTTTGGGGAGCTTTTGCTACAACCGACGTCTTAGACGACGGTGTGACCATTCGCGACCGCTATTCCAACATCACCCACTATCAGGTGGGCGACGACCAGCAGGGCACAGGCGGAACAAACACCAAGGAGGGCGGCACCGACGAGAAGCACGTCTATTCTCGTGAGCACTCTATGCCTAAGAGCTGGTTTGGTGGCGGCACCGACGTCGGGCCCAGCACCGACCTGTATCATCTTTATCCCGTAGATTCCTATATGAACTCCGTCCGCAATAATCATCCTTATGGTGAGAACGATGGCGAGAAGTTCACCTCGGCAGGCGGCTACAGCAAACTGGGAGTCTGCACGTTTGAGGGCTACACGGGCACCTGCTTCGAACCCAACGACGAGTGGAAAGGCGACTTTGCGAGAACCTACTTCTACATGGTGACCTGCTACGAGGATGACCTGCCGACTTGGTATTCAGAAAATGCCGGCAGCTATGAGGGAGCAGCGGCCACGTTCGACGGAAACAAGTACCCTGGGTTGTCGGAATGGCAGTTGAAGATGCTGCTTAAGTGGAGCCGACAGGACCCTGTGAGCGAGATTGAGACAGCCCGCAACGAGGCGGTGTGCGCCATTCAGCACAACCGCAATCCGTTCATCGACTATCCGGGATTGGCGGAATACATCTGGGGCGACAGCACGCTCTATGCTTTCAGCTACGACTGCGGCGATACGCCGGTGGTGCCCGTCAGGAAGTATCTGTTCCGCAAGGTGCTTATCATCAAGAGTGGCAAGCGCTACCTCATCGTGGCTGACAACGACGGCAAGCTGCGCATGGCAGCACCGTTCACGGGTACGAAGACCTACGGCTATCTGCCTGCATCGGACGTTGAGGCCAACGAGCGTGGCGTCATCGCGCTCGAGGATGCCAGCAGCGCCTTCACCTTCGTGGCGGCCGACGCAGAGAGAACCTACTACGTGAAGGATTCCAGCGGGCGCTACGTCTATCAGACGAGTAATTATAATAGTTTCAACGTGTCGGCCGACATGCCTGCTGAGGCTGCCACATGGACGGCGACAGCCACCGACGACGGATTGTTTACGGTGACGAATGTTGCGAAGAAAAAGTACGTTCAGTATAGTGTTGGGTATAAGACCTGGGGATGCTATGCCGACGCGCAGGGCCTGCAGCCCAGCCTCTACGAGGAGGTGCTGATGGGCGACGTGAACCGCGATGGCACACTGAGCATTGCCGACGTGACAGCCCTCGTGAACATCATCCTGGGCAAGACGCCTGCGGGCGATGCTGCCAGCCAGTATGACCTCGACGCCGCTGACGTGAACTTCGACGGAGCCGTCTCGATCGCCGACGTCACCTCGCTCGTGAACACAATCCTTGGAAAGAACTGAAAACAGAAAAAAAATAAAAAAAATGACGACAAAGAAATTACTGACTGCCGTGAGCCTGCTCTGCTTGAGCCTCGCCATCGGCTTTGCCCAGGGCCCCAATGGCTCTAACACGTACTATCAGGCTGCCAATGGCAAGAAGGGTGCTGCGCTGAAGACGGCGATGCACAACAAAATCAAGATTTCTAGTGCAGGCTGGTCGTATGACGGTTTGAAAACAGCCTATAAGACCACAGATACCCGCTCAGATGGGAAATTGCGTGATTGGTATTCAAATGCAACATCCTATGAGCCAGGCTCAAACTGTGCAAGCAGTTATAAGGAGGAAGGTGATGGATATAACCGCGAGCATCTTGTGCCTCAGAGTTGGTTTAGTAAGAGTGCTCCGATGGTGAGCGACATTTGGCATGTGGTGCCATCTGACGCGAAAATCAATGGAGAGAGAGGCGATAAGCCTTTAGGTGAGGTCGGAACTTCTTATTCACAATCAAAAAACGGATATAGCAAGTGGGGAACGGTGAAAAGTGGATTAGTTTATAAGGATGGAAACCCTATCAACTCTCTTCCTGTCTTCGAACCTAACGATGAAGTGAAAGGCGATATTGCCCGAGCTTATTTCTATATGGTGACCTGCTATGAGAATAAAATCTCCAACTGGAATTCGTCGGCTAATGCATCGTATGTTTTTGATGGAAATACCTATCCTGGTCTCACCCAGTGGTGCCTGGATATGATGATGAGATGGTCGGAGTTAGACCCTGTTGACGATATAGAGATTGCACGCAACAACGTGATTGCCGAGAAGCAAAACCGCAATCCCTTCATCGATTATCCCGGCTTGGAGGAGTACATTTGGGGAGAATGGCAGGATGTTGAGTTTAGCTATGACAATTATGTGAGTCCATATGGAGGTGAAACACCAACCACCGTCTCCACTCCGACCTTCTCGCTTGCTGGTGGTACTTACACGACGGCACAAACGGTTACTATCACCTGTTCTACCAGTGGTGCAACCATTTACTACACCACGAATGGTTCTAAGCCATCGACATCAAGCACGATGTATAATGGAGCCATCACGATTAGCGAAACTACAACGCTGAAGGCAATCGCTATCAAGGACGGCACAGAGAGCAGTGTTGCCGAGGCAACCTATACGATTAACACTGGTGGTGGCGATGAGCCGACACCGAGTGGAGAGACGTTGCTTTGGGAAAGCTTCAGCAGGGGTTCAAATATTTCAGACTCAGGAGTTAGTTTAAATACTAGTAATTTAAGTAATTACTGTGATTATACGGGATGGTCTACCCTTACACAAATTTATGCTGATCCAGGCAACTGTGGCCGAGTTGGCTCATCAAAGAATCAAGGGTCTCTTGTTGCAAATAATATAGTTCTGACTGGTGATGCTATTCTGACATACAAAATTAAGAATTATAATAAAGATTCGGGCAAAACGGTCAATGTCTCTATTTCAGGTGCATCAGCCACAGGCGATTTGACGGCAACAGGTTCTTCAGAATGGGTTGAACATACAGTAAATATTACTGGCGCTACAGGTAGTATTTCTCTGTCCTTCTCTGGAGGTAGAATTGCTATCGACGACATCAAGCTGGTTGCTGCTGCCACCGAGCCCGAGGTTCTCCTCGGCGACGTCAACGGCGATGGCGAGGTCACCATTGCCGACGTGACGGCGCTGGTGAACATCCTGCTGGGTAAGGGCGCTTCGGGGTACGACCACGATGCGGCCGACGTCAACGAGGATACAGACGTCACCATTGCCGACGTCGTGGCGCTGGTGAAAATGATTCTTACAAAGTAACATCCATAAAAAAATAACAGAAACGAAACAATGAAGAAGATCTTTTTGCTGACTTTAGTGACGATGATGATGGCCGTAGGAGCTTATGCCGTTCCTGCCAAGCCCGGACTGAAACGTGTGCTCACGCTGAGCGACGGAACGCAGGTGGAAGCCCAACTGGTGGGCGACGAGCACGGCCACTACTGGCTGGCCCGCGACGGTCGCACGCTGGTGGCGTCGGAACGAGCCGGCGTGTTCCGCTTTGCCGACGTGGAGCGGCTGAAGGCCGACGCCCAGGTGCGCCGTGAGGCCGTCAACGAGCAGCGTGCCCAGCGACTGGAGCGCCGCAAGGTGGGCAGCTACGGCGACTACTTCGGCAAGAAGCGCGGCCTGATTATCCTTGTGAACTTCAGCGACGTCAGTTTCGAGCGCGGCCACGACCAAGCCCTCTACGAGCGCATTGCCAACGAAAAGAACTTCCACGAAGGCAATTTCCAAGGGTCTATGTACGACTACTTCTACGCCCAGAGCATGGGACAGTTTGAACTGGAGTTCGACATCGTAGGCCCGGTGACGGTGTCCAACCCCCAGTCCTACTACGGCCGTAACGACTATCAGGGCAACGACATGCGTCCGGGCGAGATGGCGCGTGAGGCCTGCGAGTTGGCCGACGCCTATGTTGACTATTCGAAGTACGACTGGGACGACGACCGCGAGGTCGACCAGGTCTACATTGTCTATGCCGGCAAGGGCGAGGCCGACGGCGGTGCTGCCGAGACCATCTGGCCCCACGCCTGGGACCTGCGGTCGGCCACGGGCTCGTCGCTCACGCTCGACGGCGTGCGCATCAACACCTACGCCTGCGGCGGCGAACTGGAAGGCCAGACGGGCGACATCAACGGCATCGGTACCATGTGCCACGAGTTCAGCCACTGCCTGGGCTATCCCGACTTCTACGACACCGACTACTCCGGCGGCCAGGGCATGGCCTACTGGGACCTGATGGATGCCGGTTCCTACAACGGCGACGGCTACCTGCCCGCCGGCTACACCAGCTATGAGCGCTGGGTGGTGGGATGGCTCGAGCCCATCGAGCTCACCGACTCCGTCAGCGTCGAGGGCATGGAGGCGTTGCAGAAAGGCGGCGATGCCTACATCATGTACAACGACGCCCACCCCGACGAGTACTTCCTGCTCGAGAACCGCCAGCACGTGGGCTGGGACCGCGGCGTGCCCGGCCACGGACTGCTCATCCTGCACGTCGACTACAAGGCCTCTTCGTGGGCGCAGAACAACCCCAACAACTCGCCCAAGCACCAGCGCATGACATGGATTCCTGCCGACGGAACCTACGAGAGCTACGGCTCAGGCAACTACAAGCGATACACCTTTGAAGGCATGCGCACCGATACCTATCCCTATCGCACCAACGACAGCTTCGGCAACGACAGCCGACCCGCCGCCACGCTCTACAACGAAAACCTCGACGGCACCAAGCTGCTCAATAAGGAAGTCTACGACATCCGCGAGAGCAACGGCACAATCAGCTTCTCGTTTGCCAACTTCAACAGCGAAAAGGAACCCCTGCGCCCCACGGGCGACGGCGAGTACAAGCGCGTCTTCAACTACAGCACGCTCACGCCCGACGCCACCTATCTGCTCGTCTACGAAGAGACCGACTCTACGGGCGTGGCCTTCGCCGGCATGACCGAGAAGGGCGGCATCAGCTGCGGACAGAGCACCCCCGTCTCCATCGACGGCTTCACCATTGCCAGTGCCGACGCACAGGCTGCAGAGGTGAAGCTGCAGGATGCCGGAGGCGGCAGCTGGTACATCACCCTCGGCGACCGCTACCTCGGCTTCGAGGGCCGCTACGGCTCGCTCACGACGGCCGAGCAGCCTGCTGCCAGCGGCTATCGGTGGACGGCCAGCCCCGAAGCCATCACCAACGCCTCGTACGGCATGGCCCAAATCCGACTCCAGTACAACCCCGAAAGCACCATGCAGGTCTTCGGCTGCTACGCAAAGAAGCATAAAGACCTCGTGCTCTACATGAAGGAGAACACGAAGCCCGCCGAGCGCGAACCCGCCAACCTCTCCTTCGAGGTGGAATCCATCACCCTCGAGGCTGGCACACCTGAGTTTGCCGCTCCCGAACTGGTGAATCCCAACGGACTCGACGTCGTCTACTCTTCTGGCGACGAGGCGCTCGCCACCGTCGACGAGATGACGGGCGAGGTGACCCTCGGCAACACGCCGGGCAGCGTTGTCATCACCGCTACCTTCGAAGGCGACGAGTACTATCTCCCCGGCTCAGCCTCCTATACCATCGTCATCACCCAGCCCTCCGCCATCGGCGAAATGGAACGTGGAGCATCGGTAACGGAACACACACCCGTCTACGACCTCAGCGGACGGAAAATCGTCAATCGTCAATCCGTCGATCGCCCGCTCCCCAAGGGCATCTACATCTGCGGCGGCAGGAAGGTCGTTGTGAGGTAAATGGAGAATTGAAAAATGGAAAATGGAGAATTGAAAAATGGAAAATGGAGAATTGAAAAATGGAGAATGGAAAATGGGGCAGCGCCCTGGGTAGAAGAACCGCAAACAGCCTGCTGCGCTGCGGCCTCCTCGTGGTAGCCTTCGTCGTCGGCGCCCTCAGCGCCGGCGCCGTCCCTGCACGGCCGGGACAGGTGAAGACCCTCACCCTGGCCGACGGCACCAGCGTCACAGCCCGACTCGTGGGCGACGAGCATGGCCACTACTGGCTTGCGGCCGACGGACGCGCCTTCCGCCGTCAGCCCGGCCTGACCCGCTATTCCCAGATAGACCGCTCGCAGGCCGACCGGCAGGCCGCCCTTCGGCGCGCCCAGGCCAACCAGCGTCGCGCCCGGCGCCTCGCAGCAGCGCCTCGCGTGCCCGCCCTGGCCGAAGCCGCCGACACGCTGCCGTCGCCCTACAGCGAGAGCCGCGGGCCCATCGTCGGGGAGAAGCGCGGACTCATCATCCTCGTCAACTATGCCGACGTAGCCCTTCGCACTACCAGCACGCCCGAGCTCTTCCAGCGCATCGTCAACGAGCAGAACCTCTCGCTCGGCAACTTCGTAGGGTCCGTCCACGACTACTTCCTCCAGCAGAGCCTCGGCCTCTTCAGCCTCACGTTCGACGTGGCCGGACCCGTCACGCTCTCCAAAGAGCGCTCCTACTATGGCGGCAACGACCGCAACGGCGACGACCGCCGTCCTGCCGAGATGGTCGTCGAGGCCTGCCAGGCCGTCGACTCGCTCCTGAACTTCGCCGACTACGACTGGGACGGCGACGGCTGCGTCGACCAGGTCTACGTCATCTATGCCGGCAAGGGCGAGGCCGACGGCGGCGACGACGACACCGTGTGGCCCCACGAGTGGGAACTTTCCTCGGCCGCCTACTACGGCGACGGACCCGGAGCCATCACCCTCGACCAGGTCACCATCGACACCTACGCCTGCGGCAGCGAGCTCAGCGGCAGCAACCGCCTCTGCGGCATCGGCACCATGTGCCACGAGTTCAGCCACTGCCTGGGCTATCCCGACTTCTACGACACCGACGGCTCCGGCGGCCCGGGCATGGACGTGTGGGACCTCATGTCCGGCGGCTCCTACAACGGCGACGGCTACGTGCCCGCCGGCTACACCTCCTACGAGCGCGCCGTGGCAGGATGGCTCCAGCCCGTCACGCTCACGGGCGACACCCTCGTCGCCTCCATGCAGAGCCTGCAGGAGGGCGGCCAGGCCTTCATCCTGCGCAACGACGCCCACCCCGACGAATACTTCCTGCTCGAGAACCGCCAGCCCACGGCATGGGACCGCGCCCTGCCCGGCCACGGACTGCTCATCCTCCACGTGGACTACAACGCCCAGAGCTGGGCCGACAACACGCCCAACGACAACCCGCGCCACCAGCGCATGACGTGGGTGCCTGCCGACGGGCAAGTGGAGACCTACAGGTTCATGGGCTACTCCTACGTCTCCGAGGAGGGACTCGCCACCGACACCTATCCCTCCGGCCAGAACGACAGCTTCACCAACATCTCTTCGCCTGCCGCCACACTCTACAACGCCAACACCGACGGCAGCCGACTGCTCAACAAGTCGGTGGTCGACATCCGGGAAGCCCCCGACGGCACCATTTCCTTTCAGTTCCTCAATGCCCCCGCCGTGCCCGACGGCGTCTGGCTGCCCAGCCTCCCTTCCTCCGCCCAGCGCAGCAGCGGCGCCCTCTACGACCTCAGCGGACGCCGGCTCTCCCCCCGTCAGCGCAGCAATGGCGGCAGCCCCTTCCCCAAAGGCATCTATATCCATGACAAACAAAAGTTCGTCACAAAATAAAAAAAAACTCAATCTTTTAAGCACCGATAGAATAATGAAAAAAATCTTTTTGACACTTGCGCTGACCGTTGTGGCTCTTGCGGTCAGCGCTATTCCTGCCAAGCCAGGAATCATCCGTACGCTCACGCTCAGCGACGGAACCACTGTGAAAGCACAACTCGTCGGCGACGAACACGGCCACTACTGGCTCACACAGGACGGCCGCGCCTACCAGCAACAGGAAGGCACAGCCTATTTCTCTGAGGTCAGCCTCTCCTCCGTGACCACCAAGGCACAGGCCCGCCGCTCGCAGTCCAACGCCCGCCGCACCAAGCGACTCGCTCCACGCCGCGTAGGCGAAGTGGGTGCCATCACCGGTAAGAAGAAAGGCATCATCATTCTGGTCAACTTCAGCAATGTCGCATTCCAGGAAGCCAACACCAACGCCCTCTATCAGCGCATCGCCAACGAGAAAAACTTCTCCTACGGCGACTTCAAAGGTTCCATGTACGACTACTTCTACGCTCAGAGCGAGGGGCAGTTCGAACTAACCTTCGATGTCGTCGGACCCGTGAAAGTTTCCCAAACCCAATCCTACTATGGCGCTAACGACAGCCAGGGCAACGACAAATATCCCGCCAAGATGGTCATCGAGGCCTTGAAACTTGTCGACGACGACGTCAATTTTGCCGACTACGACTGGGACGGCGACGGCGAGGTCGACCAGGTCTATGTCATCTATGCAGGCAAGGGCGAAGCCGACGGCGGAGCCAGTACCACCATCTGGCCACACGAGTGGGAGCTCTCTTCCGCTGCTTCTTATGGCGACGGCAGCGGAGCGCAGACACTCGATGGGGTGCGCATCAACACCTATGCCTGTGGCGGCGAGCTCAATGGACAGACTGGCGAAATCAATGGCATCGGCACGATGTGTCACGAGTTCAGCCATTGCCTGGGCTATCCCGATTTCTACGACACCGACTACTCTGGCGGACAGGGCATGTTCGAATGGGATCTCATGGACTCAGGCTCCTACAATGGCGACGGTTATCAGCCCGCAGGCTACACCTCCTACGAACGCTGGGTGGCTGGTTGGAAAGAGCCCATCGAACTCACCACAACCACTCAGGTCAGCAACCTGAAATCCCTGCAGGAGGGCGGCAGCGCCTACATCGTCTATAACCAGGGCAACACCAACGAATACTTCCTTCTTGAGAACCGCCAGCAGACGGGATGGGATGCCGGCATTCCCGGCGAGGGACTCCTCATCCTCCACGTCGACTACGATGCTAATGTCTGGGCCAGCAATACGCCCAACGACGACCCCAGCCACCAGCGCATGACGTGGATTGCAGCCGACAATAAATACCAGTACACCACCTATCAGGGCACTAAGTACTATACCACCGAAGGCGCAGCCAACGACCCCTTCCCCTACGGTAGTGTGAATGCGTTCAGCAAGAGCACAACCCCCGCCGCCAAGTTCTTCAACAAGAACACCGACGGCACCTACTACCTCGACTCGTCCATCGAGCAAATCACGCAGAACGGCGATGGCACCGTGTCCTTCCGCTTCAAGGCCGCCAGCAGCGTCGCCAAGCCCACCTTCTCGCCGGCGGCAGGTCGCTACACCGAGGCGCAGACCGTCACCATCAGCTGCGCCACCGAGGGAACCACCATCTACTACACCACCGACGGCACCACACCTACGGCCAGCAGCACCCCCTACACGCAGCCCATCCTTGTTGAGGAAACCACCACGCTGAAGGCCATCGCCGTCAATGCTGATGGCGAAGAGAGTAATGTGGCGACAGGAAATTATGTCATCGGAGCTGTTTCTAACGTGAAAACCTTTAAGCGCGTTGCTTCCACAGACGACCTCGTCAGCGGCATGCGCTACATCATTGCCTGTGGAAGCAAGAATAAGGCGGTAGGAGGTCTTACTACGACAAGCAGTGCGTCATATCTTACGCCAGTCGGTGTATCACTTTCCAGCGACATCATCACTATTAACGACAATGTAGCAGTCTTTACCCTCGAAGGCAGTGCCACCAGCTATTCCTTCTTCAACGAAGAATTGGGCAAGTATCTCTATTCCACCGCAGCTAAGAAGGTGAATTACAGTTCCACTGAACAGTCGTGGACACTCGCCAACGGCGCCAACGGCGTTGAGATGTCTTTTGGCAGCTATGGCACGATGACATACAATGTTAATGACCCCCGCTTCACCACTTACACCTCGAATGCCAGTGCCTCAATGATCCGCGCCAACCTCTACATGGAGTACGACGGCCAGGTACCCGTAGAGAAACAGGATGTCACGATGGAGTTCTCGTCCACATCTGCAACAGCCACTCTCGGCCAAACGTTTACACCGCCTACGCTCACGACGACACCCTCTGACCTTGGCGTTGCTTATTCAAGCAGCAATCCTGCCGTGGCTACCGTTGATGAGGCTACAGGTGCCGTGACACTCGTTGCCGCAGGCACCACCACCATTACAGCCACGTTCGCTGGTAACAACTCCTACAACTCTGCAACAGCCTCCTACACACTTACCGTGAAGCCCGTTGCAGTACCCACGACAGCCACCAACCGCTATGAACTCGTCACCGATGCCTCCGTGCTTGAGGCTGGGGATAGCATCTTGATTGCCTATAGTGATGGCAAAGATATTAATAGAATTTTTACAACAGTCCAAAATACCAATAATCGCGATGCTACGTCATTTGAGTTCAATGATGATAATACGATAACTCCGAATGCGAAAACGGCAGTCATTTTGTTGGGAGGCGAAAAAGACAAGTGGACATTCTATGTAACAAATGGTAGTGCACAAGGTTATTTGTATGCGGCAAGTAGTAGTAAAGGCAATAATTATTTAAGGACTAAGGATAATGTTGATTCTAGAGGTAATTCGCAAGCAATTATCACCATTGCAAAGAGCAGTGGTAATGCAACGATAACCTTCCAGGGTAACTATACTAATAATATGCTTTTGTATAATAAAGATAACACTATTTATAGTTGTTATCCAGGATCTACAACAAAATTAGTTCTTCCCCAGATCTACCGCCAGATCAAGCAGGTGGTGGCTATTGCCGACATCAATCGCGACGGGGAGCAGTCGATTGCCGATGTCACGGCACTGGTGAACATCCTGCTGGGCAAGGCTACCGAGGCAAACGATTCTGACAAGTATGATTTCAAGGCGGCCGACGTCAATGGCGACGACAGTACTACCATTGCCGACGTCACAGCATTGGTCAACCTGCTTTTAGGAAAATAATGACAATCAACGACGCTACACGACAGTTTGTCCGTCAGCACACTGACGACGACGTGCGCCTGCTGGCATTGCAGGCGCACGCCACGGCGGGCATCGACCTGCCGTGGGCGCTCGACCAGATACGGGGCCGACAGGTGGCGCAACGGAAGGTGCCGTCGTGGGCGGCCGTCGACGGGATTGTCTATCCGCCGCACCTCAGCATGGAACAGTGTTCGAGCGAGCCTACGGCGCGCTATAAGGCGCAGCTCGTGAGGCGACTACTGGATGGCGCTGCGCCCTCGCCCGCACCGCTCTTCGCCGACCTGACAGGGGGCTTCGGCGTGGACTTCTCGCTGATGGCGAAGGCGGCACGCGGCTGGCGCACGGTCTACGTGGAGCGCAACCCGCAGCTGTGCGACCTGGCCCGCCACAACCTCCCGCTGCTGGGACTGGGCGACGCCGAGGTGGTGTGCGCCACGGCCGACGTATTCCTGGCAGCCCGGCTGCAGGAGGGGGCAGGGGACTGCCTCTTCTACCTCGACCCGGCGCGGCGCGACGACCACGGGGGGCGCACCTACGCCCTGGCCGACTGCTCGCCCAACGTGCTGGAGCTATTGGACAGGCTGGCGGGACGACAGGGCGGCCGACGGCGGGTGCTGCTGAAGCTGTCGCCCATGCTCGACTGGCGCAAGGCGGTGGGCGACCTGGGGCCACAGACAGTGAGCGAGGTCCACATCGTCTCCGTGCAGAACGAGTGTAAGGAGCTGCTCGTACTGCTCGAGCCGGGCGCCCCTGCGGCATGTGCTCCCGACGGCGGCGACGACGAGACCCGCGCCACCGCGCCCATTACGCTCTGCTGCGTCAACGACGACCAGGCGTTCCGGCTGCCCTCTGCGGCTGCCGACTGCGCGGCGCTGCCCTACGGGCGGCCCGAGGCTGGCCAGCTGCTGATGGAGCCCAACGCCTCCATCATGAAGGCAGGCTGCTTCGGGGCCCTCAGCCAACGCTTCCGCTTGGCGCCACTGGCCCGCGACAGCCATCTCTTCGTGCCAAGCGCTGCACCCGACGGGGCTTCCGGGGGCGAGGGCGGCGCGTTTCCCGGCCGCGTGTTCCGCATCGGGGCCGTCACCACAATGGGCAAGCGCGAGCTGCGCCACGCCCTGCAGGGCATCGACCGGGCCAACATTGCCACCCGCAACTTTCCGCTGAAGGCCGACCAGCTGCGCCGACGGCTGAAGCTGCGCGACGGCGGCGACACCTACATCTTCGGCACCACTCTGGCCGACGGCTCGCACGTGCTCATCGTATGCCGGAAAGCAGACGAGCAGAAAAATTTTTAATTCTTTATGCACGCTTTTCGCGAAAAAACGCTAATTTTGTAGCCGATATACATATATAATGAATACTAACGTTTAAAAAACATCATCATCAAGGGATGGACAAGATAAGCAAACTCAACAAGTTCCTGCAAAAACGGGGAAACATCCTCGTGGTCACGCTCGCGGCCGTGCTGCTCTCACTGACGCTCACCATCCTGTATTTCTACTCCTACAACAGCATCAAGAAATCCATCAGCCGGCTCACCGAAAGCGAGCTCAGAGAGACGAGCCTGAAGATAAAGAATGTGGTAAACGACATGGAGCTGGCGCTGGAGAACAACGTCTGGGCGGCTCCGTGGCACAACGACTCGCTCTGGGCTGCCGAGGAACTGGTGGAGCACGTGGTGAGAGACAACATACACGTGATGGGGTGCGGCATAGGCTACGTGCCCAGCCAAAACGGATGGCGACGCGACGGCGTCTTCGCCTTCGACCTCGTGGCCGACTCTACTTCCAACATCGACGTGAGGCGCATGGCCTACGACTACACGCAGCGCGAGTGGTACCAGCAGGTGATGCTGACCGGCGAGCCGCACTGGACCGACCCCTACGTGGGCATGACGACGCATAGGCTCTCTACGAGCTACTCTATGCCGGTGCGCGAGCCTGGCGGGCTCATCACGGCCGTGATGTTCGTAGACGTGGCCCTCGACTGGCTCAACCGGGTCATCAAGACCGAGGACATCAACCCGCATACGAAGAACCTGCTGATATCGAACACGGGCGAAATACTGGTCAGTCCTGTGGACAGCCTCGCCAACACCAAGAAGGTCTCGCTGGCGCTCACGGGCAACGACAACGACGAGAAGGCGCTGACCATTGAGCGGAAAATGCGCAATGGGGAGACGGGCACCGAGGTGATATACGACAGCGAGGGAAACAGGCTGTACGTGCACTATGCGCCCGTGGACAAGCGCGTGGGATGGTCGATGGCCATCATCAACAAGCATAAGGACATCTACGCCGACCTGCACGTCATGGCGCTCAAGATGCTTGCCCTCGTAGCCACCGGACTGGTCATGCTCTCCATCATCATGTGGCTGCTCAGGCGCTCCTTCAAGCGCATCAACAGGATATATGCCGAAAAGGAGCGCATCAGCAGCGAACTGCGCGTGGCCAGCAACATTCAGCAGGCCATGATACCGAAGACGTTTCCGCCCTATCCCGACCGCGACGACCTGCAGATATACGGTCTGCTGGAGCCGGCCAAGGAGGTGGGCGGCGACTTGTTCGACTTCTATATCCGCGACGAGAAACTGTTCTTCTGCATCGGCGACGTGGCAGGAAAGGGCGTGCCGGCATCGCTGGTCATGGCAGTCACGCGGTCGCTCTTCCGAACCATTTCGGCCCATGAGTCGGCTCCCGCCCGCATTGTGGACCTGATGAACGAGTCGATGTCGGACGGCAACGAGTCGCTCATGTTCGTGACGTTCTTCCTGGGCGTGCTCGACCTGCCGACGGGGCGACTGCGCTACTGCAACGCCGGCCACGACAAGCCGCTCGTCATCGAAGCCGAGAAGGTGGCCTATCTGCCCGTGGAGCCAAACATTCCGCTGGGCATCATGTCCGACTTCCACTTCACCGGGCAGGAAGCACTCATCAATCCCCACAGCATCATCTTCCTCTACACCGACGGACTGACCGAGGCTGAGAATGTCACCCATGCGCAGTTCGGCAACGACCGCATGCTGGACGTGGCCCGCAACTGCCAGGAGCACACCGACGCCCCGCAGCTGCTCACCACGGAGATGCAGAAAGCCGTGGAGGCGTTTGTGGCAGGAGCCGAAAAGAGCGACGACCTGACGATGTTGTCGGTGGCCTACACGAAAGAGACGCGCACAGCCAAGCTGAAGCGCAGCCTGACGTTGCCCAACGACGTGCAGACCATCGGCCAGCTGAGCGAGTTCGTGGAAGGCGTGTGCGAGGAACTGGAGTTCGATATGGAAGAAACCATGAGCATGAACCTCGCGCTGGAGGAGGCGGTGGTGAACGTCATGAACTACGCCTATCCGAGCGGCACCGTGGGGCAGGTGCAGATCGTTGCTGAGGCCAACGACCAGCGGCTGAAGTTCACCATCATCGACAGCGGCTCGCCCTTCGACCCCACGGCAAAGGAGGATGTCGACACGACGCTCTCGGCCGAGGATCGCCCCGTGGGCGGACTGGGAATCTTCCTGGTGCGACAGCTGATGGACTCCATCAACTATGAGCGCATCGACGGCCGAAACGTGCTGACGCTCAGGAAGAGGCTGCTGCGCAGTTGAGAGGCGCCTGCGGCGCGGTTAAGAGGCTGCTTCGCAGCTGTTGAGAGGCTGCTTCGCGCGTTGAGATGCGCCTGCGGCGCGGTTGAGAGGCTGCTTCGCAGCGTTGAGATGCGCTTCGCGCGTTGAGATGCGCCTGCGGCGCGGTTGAGAAAATGGAGGATGTTGAGAAGGTTGAGAAGGTGTCCCTTTAAACCCTTTCACTCCCCTTTAAACCCTTTAAGCCCATAAAAATAAAACCCTTTAAACCCCTTCACTCCCCTTTAAGCCCTTTAAGCCCCTTATAAAAAAACAAATGGATCAAATCATATTTCTCGGACTTAGCCTGTCGGCTTGGATTACCATCACGACGATGCTGGGCGTGTTCCTGATGATGGCACGCACACGCATTCCTGCCGAGGTGGTATTCCTGGGGGCGCTCACCGTGCTGCTCGTCACGGGAGTGGTCACCGAGGAGGAAGGCATGGCAGGCTTCGGTTCCGAGCCCGTCGTGGTGCATGCGGCGTTCTTCGTCATCATTGCCGGACTCATGCAGAGCGGCGTGCTCTATTGGCTCACGCAGCACCTGCTGGGCGAACCCGGCAGCTACCGGCGTGCGCTGCTGAGGCTGATGGGACCGGTGAGCGTGCTGGCAGCCCTGCTCAACAGCGTGAACGTCGTGGCGATGTTCATCGATGCAGTGAAGATATGGGCGCGCCGACTGGAGATTGCTCCCTCACGGCTGCTGTTGCCCCTGAGCTATGCTGCCTCGCTGGGCGGCATGTGCACGCTGCTGGGCAATTCGTCCAACCTTGTCGTGGCGGGCCTGTACATGGAGAAGACCGGCCGCACGCTGAACCTCTTCGAACCGCTGCTGCCAGGACTGCTGCTCACCGCCACGGGCGTGCTTCTGGTCATCCTGCTGCGCAAGTTCATTCCCGAACGAGAATCGCCAGAACAGTCGTTCGAAACCACGAGCGACTACACCGTAGAACTGCTTGTGCCCACCGACAACCCTGCCGTGGGCATGACCGTGGGCGAAACGGGACTGCAGCAGGTGAAGGGTGGCTCGCTGGTAGAGATTGTGCGCTTCGACAAGGAAATCATCATGCCCGTGCCCGACGACGAGTTCATCCTCGGCGGCGACCGCCTCATCTATGCCGGACAAATCAACGAGATTCTGGACCTGAAGCGCTCCCACGGACTCGTGGCGGCCGACCACCACGTCTACAACATCAACGAAATAGGCAGCGATCGCAAGCTGCGCACGGCTTATGTCACCTTCAGCAGCGACCTCATCGGCACATCGATGACGGAGAACACCTTCGAGCGCGACAACGACATGGTGCTCGTGGCTGTGGCCCGACAAGGCCGGCGCGTCGACGGTCAGCCGCGCGAAATCCGGCTGCAGGCCGGCGACTCGCTGCTCCTGGAGTGTCCGCCGAAAAGCGACGACCAACTGGAGCGCATCAACAAGCGCAACCTGCAGTTCTTCGACTCCCACTTCGTGCCGCAGATAGGCAAGCGCACCGTCACCGCAGCCGTCATCCTCATCGGCATGTTCCTCATCTCGCTGTTCCACGTGCTGCCGCTCATGGCGGCCACCATGCTTGCCGCCGGCGTCATGCTCATCATGAAGTGCTGCCGCATGGACAACGTCGTGAAGTACATAGAGTGGGAACTGCTCCTCATCCTCGGTGCCACGGTGGTATTCTCAGTAGCCCTCACCAAGACGGGCATTGCGCAGACCGTGGCCACATGGGTGCTCGACGTGTGTGGCGACAACCCCTACGTCATCATGGCCGTCATGTGTGTGCTGGCATCACTGGTCAGCGAGTTCGTCAGCGATGTGGGCAGCAGCGCCGTCTTTTTCCCCATCGTCTGGCATCAGGCCACACAGCTGGGATGCGACCCCATGCCGTTCGTCATGTCGCTCATGCTCTCGGTCACCATCAGCTTCGCATCGCCCATCGGCAGCAGTACCCATATGCTCATCTATGGCCCGGGTAGCTTCCGCTTCACCGACTTTGCCCGAATCGGCATCATCATGCACATCGTTCTGCTGGCGATGCTGCTCTTCGTCGTCAACATCCTTTATCCACTTCACTAAGTGACAAGGGACCCCGAGCTTGCTCGCTTTCGTAGCGCAAGCGGAGAAAGAACAAAGTAACAAGGTAACAATGTTCCGTTTGTTGCGATATCATCGCAACCCCTCATAAAGCAAAACAACAACCAAATAACAACAACAAACAATGGAAACAATTTTCAAAGAAGAAAAAGAATTCTACGTGATGTACTTCAAGGGACGACTCGACACCGCCGCTGCTCCTGATACCGAAAAGGCAGTGAAGCCCCTGTTCGACTGCGTTGCCCACGACATCATTCTCGACTGCACCGACCTGGAGTACATCTCCTCCAGCGGCCTGCGCATTTTCCTGAACATTCTGAAGAATGCCAAGGCCAAGGGTAGTCACGTCTTCATCCGTGGCATCAACGACTCCATCCAGAAAGTCTTCAAGATGACGGGCTTCTACAATCTCTTCGAGTTCAAGTAATTTCTTAGGATTCCGGTTCATGAACGAAGACTTTGACATTCGCGAAGAACGGCTCTCGCAGGGCGAGAAGGACTTCGAGAACGCACTCCGACCGTTGCAGTTTCGCGACTTCAGCGGCCAGCAGAGCGTTGTCGAAAACCTCGAGGTGTTCGTAGAGGCTGCCAAGTATCGCGGCGAGCCCCTCGACCACACGCTGCTCCATGGCCCTCCTGGACTCGGTAAGACCACTCTCTCCAACATCATCGCCAACGAGCTCGGCGTAGGCTTCAAAATCACCTCGGGCCCCGTGCTCGACAAGCCCGGCGACCTCGCAGGCATCCTCACCTCGCTGGAGCCGCGCGACGTGCTGTTCATCGACGAAATCCACCGCCTCTCGCCCGTTGTCGAGGAGTATCTCTACTCGGCCATGGAGGACTACCGCATCGACATCATGATCGATAAGGGCCCTTCGGCGCGCTCCATCCAGATCGACCTCAACCCCTTCACCCTCGTCGGCGCCACCACGCGCTCCGGACTGCTCACCGCACCCCTGCGCGCCCGCTTCGGCATCAATCTCCACCTGGAGTACTACGACCCGCTCACGCTGCAGCGCATCATTCGCCGCTCAGCCTCCATCCTGCAGGTCCCCATCGACGACGATGCCGCCATCGAGATTGCCCGCCGCTCGCGTGGCACGCCCCGTATTGCCAACGCCCTGCTGCGCCGCGTGCGCGACTTCGCTCAGGTGAAGGGCAACGGCCGCATCGATGCCCGCATTGCCCAGGTAGCCCTGAAGGCCCTGAACATCGACCAGTATGGCCTCGACGAAATCGACAACAAGATTCTCCTCACCATCATCGACAAGTTCCGTGGCGGCCCCGTCGGCCTCTCGACCATCGCCACCGCCATCGGCGAGGACACCGGCACCGTTGAAGAGGTCTACGAACCCTTCCTCATCATGGAAGGCTTCATCAAGCGCACACCCCGTGGCCGCATGGCCACCCGCCTTGCCTACGACCATCTCGGCCGCAACCCCTATGCCGGCAACATCATGGAGCCCAATCTCTTCGCCGAGTAAACAACCAGGGAAACGCCTGAAACAGGCAACGACATGGAGTTTTTCCTAAACGCATTTTCTGCAATGTAGGGATGCGACGTGCCGCGTTCTTGGAGTGAGCCTTTTCTCCTGCAAAAACGAAGTACGTCGCGTCCCTACATCTTTTATATAAAAAACGGATGCAGACGGGCCGCCACTAATGGCCACGTTGCTGCATCCGCGACAATCATAATCGATCGTTATTTTTTCCCGCTCGGTCCACAGGAGCGCTTTCATAGCGCAGTGGAGAAAGAACCACAGGTGAAAACCGATGGTTTCATCACGGGTAGTCACTAATTCTGCTGGCAAAGATAAAGAAAAGATGTATAGGATGTTCAAAAAATCTTGTCCATTTGCTTGTCCATTTTGTCCATTTTGAATGGATGGGCGAAAAAGCCCGATGAACCAGCGGTCGCTGTGCGAAGCAGTAGGCAAATGGGCGATTTTTGCGACCACGTCTGACATGGGCGATGAGTACGGATGACACCAATAGAGAGCACGAATGGCACCGATGCTGAGTAAGAAATTCACAAATAACCGAACAAACACGCCACAAATCACCGAACAAACACGCCACAAATCACCGAATAAAATCGCCACAAATCACCGAATAAAATCGCCACAAATCACCGAAAAGTTAGAAAAATCTTTGGTTGATTGGAATAAAAGAGCTAACTTTGCAAACGAAAAAAGAGTAATGTGATGGCAAAGTACAAACAGCGAATAGCAGACAGACTTCTTGAACGGAAAGTTCTCGGAAAGGGAGCCGTTCTTATAGAAGGCCCGAAATGGTGTGGCAAGACGACCACAGCAAAACAACTGGCAAAGAGTGTGCTTGACCTCGGGGATGCATCGGTACTGAAACAAAGCGCACAAATGATAGAAATCAGTCCCGCATCTCTTTTGGAAGGAGCAACTCCTCGCTTGATTGACGAATGGCAGGCGTTACCTCCCATTTGGGATTCCATCCGTAGCGAAGTGGACAAACGGGGGGAGCCGTCCCAGTTTATCCTTACCGGGTCGTCCGTACTTCCTGATGCCGATGAGACCATTCATAGTGGCACAGGGCGATTCGCACATATCATGATGCGTCCCATGAGTCTCTATGAGTCGGGCGAATCATCAGGCACGATTAGTCTGAAGGATTTGTTCGATGGCAAAACGCCAGAAGTTCAGCAATGTGACCTGAATATTGATGACATTGCCTATCTTACCTGCCGAGGCGGATGGCCATGGGCGACATTGATTTCCAAAGATGTTGCCCTCGATCAGGCTTTCGATTATGTTGACTCTGTGATAGAGCGAGACATACAGCGCGTGGACAAAGTGAAGAGAAACACCCAACGGGCAAGGTTGCTCCTGCGTTCATATGCAAGGAACGTCTCCCAGCAGGTTTCCTATGCCACCATCCGCAAAGACATGCTGGCCAACGACGCAAGCACATTGGACGAAGACACCGTAGCCGACTACATCAAGGCGCTGAAAAAACTCTTCGTCATCGAAGACCTTGCAGCTTGGAATCCCAACCTGCGAAGCAAGGCTGCCATCAGAACCGGCGACACACGTCACTTTGTTGATCCGAGCATCGGGATTGCCGCATTAGGAATTGGTCCCAAAGATCTGATGAACGATTTAGACACATTCGGTCTTTTCTTTGAGGACATGGTAGTGCGCGACCTGCGTGTGTATGCAGAGGCGTTGGATGGTGGGCTCTATCATTACAGAGATAGCAACGGTCTTGAATGCGACACCGTTCTCCACCGGCGTAACGGTAGCTATGCATTGCTTGAGGTGAAATTGGGAGGAGAAGAGCATATCAATGCCGGTGCAGCCAGTATGATAGAACTTGCAGGAAAGATCGATACTAACAAAATGTCCGCCCCATCCTTCATGGCTGTCATCATCGGCGTAGGCAAGTATGCCTATCAAAGAAAAGACGGGGTATATGTCATCCCCATAGGGTGCCTGAGGGACTGAAGTCGTACAAAAACCGACAGCGGATGCAGGCGGGCCTAGTTGATGGTCCTGTCCTGCATCCGCAACGCTGTTTTAGTGACCCTTATGTTGTACTTGCATTTAATAGCAACAGCTATACGTGCTAGCACGTAATAGGTATATCATCTGGATTTCATTTCCTTTGCAGCACAGCATGTATAATATTATGATACGCGTCAGTTATATATTGCTTTGTCAATAACCATTCTTCTCTTGCTGATCCCAAAGGAATTCTCCTACAAGACCTACAGGGTCGCTGGCATTCACAGGCCCCCATCCAGCTGACGTGTCATCTCCACTATTATATAGCTGTTTGCCAGATTTATCATAGCAGATAACCTGGCGAACCATAGTATATTTATAGTCAGATCTATACTGTGCTTTCGTCTTTGTTGACTTCACTAACGACCTGCATCCAATCTGGTCAGCAAAATAGCGCTGCCAATCAGTTGTCTTATAAACAGCTTTCACCCAAACAATATGGTGTCCCTGTTTGTCGGTTGTGATATTTGTGTTATAGGATATAGTTGCAATCTCATCGTCAACAATTGTTTTCCAATTGGACTTGGATATTTGGGGAAAACAAGGAGTAAACACCATTACGGCAATAAGGGTAAAGAAGAATCTTAAGAAAATTTTGGTCTTCATTCGTTTTGAGTATTTGTTGTTAAAATATTCTTCAAGTAAAAAGTAGGGCAATATCATAGAGGGTGTGTCAAATTTGGCACACCCTCTTGTTTTATAGCCTATCTTTTGAGTTTTGAGGCAGCGTTCGCAATTTTAATGTTAATTTTATTCATGCGATTTAAATGTTTTATGTCCATATCCTCATGCATATCTTGCAATTTTGATATGATAGAAGTTTGTTTATTAGTCCATTCAGCAATTTTCACTAAAGCCGTAGGATCATTCGTGTCAATTTTCTTTAGAAATGCTATATATTCATCGGCAAAAGTTTCATATTCACTAAGAAGTTTGTCAATAGAATTACCATTTCCAGATGATGATGTGTCATCGGTGTCGTCATCAAGGACGACGGCTTCTTCGTCGATTTCTTCAATATCTTCAGCAATGTCAGATTCTATAGATTCGTCTTCCTTTTCAGACATAGAACCTTTATACTCTATATATTTGGCTGACGACCATTCTGGCTTTATTGAGATGTAAACTCCTTCCTTCTTTATTTTGTCCCACATTTCTTGGGCTTTTGCCCATTCTTCTTCTTCCAAACCTTCTGTTGAAATACTTTCTTCCATGTTAGCCCTTTTCGAACCCATTAACAGAATAGAATGATAATCATTGGAATAATCGTCTTTACTTTCAATAGTATAGTCTGGAAGATCTGTAATCTTGATATGATTTTTGTCAAGTACTTCCACTTCAAATGTAAAACTGTAATCTGAAGCAACAGATTTCTTTACATTTATGCCTAAAGAAGACAAAATTGTAAAGTGTTTATCATCATTTTCAACTAGTTTGACAATCACTTGCTCGTCTTCTATTGTCAAATATTCCCCCAGATTTTGCAAGTCAGCCTCAACTTTGAGATTAACTTCATTTGAGTTTCCACTACCACATGCCACCAAAAAGAGTGCAAATGCAATGGTAAGAAAATGTTTTAAGACTTTCATAATAATATTTTTTTTAAAACGGTCTACTCTCTTAAGGATTTTCGACTTCCTCCTAGTATAAATATCAATACTATTAACTGATTAAATCATGTTCAACATATTCAAATTGACATTTCTTGCACGGTTATGAGCCGTAAACAAGTCTATTAACGCCCAAATGCCTGCGCCTCCACAGGTTAAGAGTTTTAAGACACCAAGTCCTGTATCACCAAGATAGAAGCGGTCAACGCCTAAACCTCCCAGGAAAAATGCCAAAAGGAAAGTTGTCAAAGGATCTTTCCAACTTGTAGAAAGAAGGATTCCCTCTTTGTCATCGCTCATCTTTTCCAAGGTTTGGCGGAGTTGCATTTGTGTGAATTCAGGAAATTTTCCTGCATTTACCATTACAAACTGGTCAACACTTTCTTTTTTCATATTAGTTTAGTATTAATAGTAATTAGTGCCTACTCTTTTTAAGATTTTCGGCAATCCTCTTTTTTATCTATGTCTATAATAATTTGTCTGCTAGAAAATAGCATTTGGCAAAAGTCATCAAATAGGTAAATCCACCTCCATAAACAAGAATCCATATAATGCCGGTAAGGCTGAGCATCCAGCAAATCATACTGAGAAAGACCCCTACGTAACAATATCTGCGTGCTTGAGCGGATGCCTTAATTGCCTGATCGTATTCTCCTTTCTCATAAAGAAGTTTGACATGGCTCGCCTTAATAACTGCTACGATACCCAAAGGCATGCAGCAGCACAGACTTGTCAGAACGGCTAATAGCATATTGCTACTGGGGCTTTTCTTAAATGTGGATTCTTCCATTTAAAATAGTAGTTATTAATACTATGCAATTTTAAAAGAGTGGCATGGTTGAATTTGAGTGAACATATTTTTGCTCAAATTCTGATTGCCTCATTGTAAGGATTAGTATTCCTTGTATGAATGAGACGAACTCCCACAATCCACATGAAATAAAAGTGAGCAAAATGCATAGGATACCTCCCGATGTTTTATTTACGTAGAAGTAATGTACCCCAAGCCAGCCAAGAAGTATTGCAAACAAACCAGCCAGGCCCCGGCTTTTCCCGGAAGGGCCATTCTCAAACAATTCTGGTTCGCGGTTGTTTGGAGAATACCCATAGTTTTGCTGTCCATACATTCCTGAGGAGTAATTGTTCGCACCCATATCTGGTTGCTCCAACTTGCAAGGCTGGCCACATGAAGGGCATTTTGGCATCATAATGTTTTGCGGAAGCGTAAATTTAAATCCGCAACTAGGACATTGGTAATTGTACATATCTAGAGATGATTATTAACGATATTACGAACGATAAACCATACGACGAATGTTACTATATACCCATTTGTAACCCATTTAGATTCTACAAATGAACGCAGTTTCTGCTGTAACTTTCCCTCTCTCATAAAATCACTTAAAAGTATTACCATGAGATAAGGAAAAGCTACAACAAGAAATAGATTATAGCCTACGGCCTCTTTGATGTGGCCGTGCAAGATGGCATGTACTGCTCGCTGAAAGCCACACCCAGGGCAGTCAATCCCGAACAGAAGTTTTATTGGGCATTTCGGCATCCAGATATAATCAGTAGGATTGAGAAAGTACAGAGCCATCAAGGCACAACACACCAAGGCTATAATGACATATTTGTATGATTTAACCACCTATGACACTTTCAAGAATGTCTGAGAATGGAAGGAAAGACAAAGCTCCCACCCCACCTATCAGACCGATAAGACTGAGTATGGCGCCTATCACGAAATAAGCCACAATGCCATAAATACACCAATTCTTTGCCTCATTCGAGGCAGCAAGGGCTGCATTATATTGCTTGGATGCGTAAAGACTACTTACACTGTTGCCTTTGATAATTGCTACAATACCAAAAGGCAAGCAACAACACAAGGTGGTGAAAATTGCCAACCCCAAAAAAGAACTCGGCTGTGGCATGTAAGTTTCTTGTGGCTGTTGGGCATAGCCTTGCTGAGCATAACCCTGCTGGGGTTGTTGAACATTATAATTCTGTTGTTGCTGTGCATTTGCCTGAGCCTGAAGTTGCTCTTCAACCTGGTTGTTCATTTGTTGATTGTCCATAATTCAAAAAAGTTAAATAATTGTTAATGGAAAAATTACAAAACTACTAAAAGTCGGTGGCTTCTTCTAGTGCCTCTGCTGTGTTTTCAAGAGCAGTGACATCCACACCATAACTCTTGGATATAATATCCTCATAGCGATTCTTCTGTTCTTCTGTGAACTCTTCCTTGTTCAAACTCTCTTCTATCTTTGAACATTCTTCAGCGAGTTCGACGATTTTTTTAAGAGCCTTCGTGTCACCAGCCTTTGCCTTTTCCGAAAGAGATAATGCTTTGTCAACACCCTTTTCCAATTTGGAAAGTGCATTGTCCGTTTTGTTTCCGCAAGAAACCATTAAAAGGCTGATAGCTGCAATTGTTAAGGTAATAGTCAACTTTTTCATCTTTATTATTAGATAATCTTTATTTGCCTACTCTATTCAGGATTTTCGGCATTCTCCTTTATTATCTATCAATATTTCTGAAATATTGCCCACTCATGCATACACACAGCGGTGTGAGCCTTCAGATTGCATTCTTAGTCTGAAGGTTCTGGAATACCTGTATATGTAAGAATGAAAAACGGCTCACACCTGTAGGTGTATGCGCAGTCTGCTCCCGGCAGGGGGGGCAGGCTATGCGTATGCGTTACAGGTGGAACAGCCCTCAAACTTTTCGCCCATATACATTGAATTTTCCAGATTCTCAGACGGGTCAAAGCTTGTTAGCCTTCCACACGGGAAATCACACAGGGTGACTCTCGCTTGCAAAGATAGGCATTTTTTTTGAAACTTGTTCCATTGTGAGCCGTTATTTTTTGCCGCTCGGTCCGCAGGAACGCTTTCATAACGTAGTGGAGAAAGAACCACGGATGAAAAACGGATGATTCTCGTCACGGATGGTCGCGGTTTTTTCGTGCTATTACATTTTGCGATGCAAAGATAAGTAAAAAGGAGGAAAGAGGGTGTTGTCCATTTTACCCATTTCCTTGTCCATTTTGTCCATTTTGAATGGATGGGCGAAAAAGCCCGATGAAATGGGGATTTTTGTAACTACGAATGGCACGGATGATGAGCACGGATGACACGGATTCTTTAATCAATGTCACGGATTGTCCAAGTAATCATCACCTATTACCTGTTACCTATTACCTATTACCTAATTGACTGCCCACAGAATACACAGATTTTTCGCAGATAAAGAGTTTTTATTCCAATTTGTATCATTGTACTTGCATGAAAGAAAAAATGCTCTTTCTTGTCCAAAGCATGCTTTTAGCTAGCCAAGAGCAATGCTTTGGATGGACGGGAGTCATGCTTTGGAGGGACAGGAGCAATGCTTTCTGAGAATTTCACTATAGTAAAGTTATCATTTCACTATAGTAAAATTATCACTTCACTATAGTAAAATTATCGTGTTACTTTAGTAAAGTTATCGCTTCACATTAACAAAGTGATCGCGTTACCAAAGTGAAGTGACAGGAAGAGCCGGCGCAGCGGTGCAACTCTTCTTGGATTATAGAAAAAGTTTCATTCGCGGAATTCTTTCCGATGAGTCGACCACGCTAGTTCCTGTAGTTGTTGAGGAAGGAGATGTTGTCGAGGTCGCACTCGTCGGTAGCACGAGCCCAAACAACTTTCGCGGTGTCGGAGAGGGTCAAAGAGACACGGTAGACGCCAAGGAAGACGAAGTTGGAGTCTACGAGATTTTTCATGAAGCAGAGGCGCACTTGGTTCTCTTTGATCGCAGTTAAGAATCCTTGCTTATGCATCGCGGCTAGTTGAGCCATCGAGGCGGAATCGGTTGGCCAGTCTTCGGGATGATAGTATTCGGTGATGGTTGGCATCAGACTATCGGAATTACCGTCGTTGTGATAATAGGAGTTATGGTATTCTGGTGACCAAACAACGATATGCTCCTCGCCGGGCACGTACTGATAGTGTTGGCTCTCAGTGGCGTCGATACCGAACAGTGGCAGGAAGTCGTCGTAGGTGGCGAAGACCTGACCTTTCTTCAAGATGCGGTCGTCGTCGGAAAAATGATTGGCTGCAGGGCGCAGGAAGAGAAAGAGGAGGAGGAAGAGGAAAAGGAAAAGGAAAAGGAAAAGGGCAAGCCCCACCCCGACCCTCCCCCGTAGGGAGGGAGAGAGCCCTACCACTGGCTTCTCACCAGTAAGCCCTACCCCCTGCCCCTCCCCAGCAGGGAGGGGGGAAGAAGCGGCATCGGCATTGGCGGGGGATGGCTTTGGGGAGTTGCCATTCTCGAGGCTGGCGCAGAAGGCGTCGAAGTCGTCATAGCCTACGAAGTGGGCCAGCTGGTCGAGGGTATAGCGGCGCGGGGTGACGCCCTCTGAGAGATAGCCCCAGAGGCGCTTCAGCGTGGTCGTGCTGATCTTGGCATGTGTCTTTTCATAGATACTATCCGCCAGGCAGTCGAAGTCTTTGTTCGTCTGCATCTTCCTGCCGAGGGTACGCTCAACAGCCCTGCGCAGTTGCTTGATAGTCTGTTCATGTGCTTCCATAAAGGAAAATTAAAACTGTGTTTCTGCATGCAAAGATAGCAATTATTTCTATCAGGGCAAAATATTTCGCAAAAAAACGGCGGATGCAGGCGGGCCGCCATTATCGGCCCCAGTCCTGCATCCGCCACGTCATTATCACAATCGATTATTAATTTTTCCCCAGAATGACGTTCACCAGTGCCGTTACGCCAACCAGACATGAAGTCAACCTCTTTCTCGCTGAAGATGCGACCTTCAGTGAGGTTTTAGTAGTTGAAGTATTTTTTCCTTCGTGATTGGTAATATGGCGGAGTGAGTAACTCCACTATCTCTTCGGCATCGCTACGTGTGAAGCCTTTGGCACAGATAGTCATGCCGCCCGTTGTCTCAATGATTATATCGGCAAAGAGCAGATGAACGTTTCTCGACACACTGCCAATGGCCGAAAAGTTGATTCTCATCTCCTTATGACCAATGATCTGCCCTTTACGAAAAAAGACAGATTGCTCATAACTGTCGATAATCAGTTCATCGGGGAAGACGGAATTGCCGTCCCCTGATATTCTACTTGCCGTGAAATGGTTAGCCATAAATGTTCTAAATAATACTATTGTAAACGGTATTTGTAATGATTTGCTTATAGTCTTTTATTGACAATGCCTTTTTTAAATCACTTAATCTTCTTTCCAAATATGTAGTTGTTGTAATGTTTGTATAATATATTTGATTTATTGGAATATCTGATCCAAAAAGTATTCGTGAAGAAAAGCCCTCCTCTACTAATTGTACAATATGATAAATTGGCATGAAAGCAGTGTCTACAAAAGAGTTTGAATTATCTTTTAAGACCTCTATGGCTTGATCTATAGGTCGTCCGTGTGCTAAAACAAAAAGTAAATCAGCATTGTCTTTACACAGACGACCGAAAACACTTGCTTCACATTCTTTAAATTCACCAGTGTGTAACAAAATAGGAAGTTGCAATTCTCGTGCAATAGTTATCGCATCTTTCGTAATGTTTGGACTATAAAACCACTCTTTATGAAGTCCCCAATGCATCTTAATGCCATCCCACTTTATTTTAGAATTTAACATATATCGTAAACCCCATCGACAGTTTGAATGGAACATGCGCGGAGTTAGCCATAATACAGGATGGATATTAGAGTTACTTATTCGATCAAGTTCTCTTATCTCTTTTACAACTAGCTTGTATAATTCCACACAAGTAGACGTACTTGAAACAACAATTTCGTCAAATCCTGCTTGGCTAGCTGAACTCCAAATTTCTTTTGGAGAATGATACCCATCAGAATACCATCCAACGTGAGCATGGTTATCAATCATTATTATGAATTCTTTAAGTATTGTTTTCTGTAATTCTCTTCTTTAAGATTTAATTCTTCACCAAATTCTTCTTCAACTATTCGCTTGTTTTCAAATGCCACTTTACAAAAATGGTGATTTACAGCAAACATGTCTCCATTGCTTTCATTATAATTTCTAACTAGGCAACGTGCACAATAATCTCTCGCCTCACATTCAAGACATTGGGGAAAAGATGCCTCTGTAATTTCGCGCAACTTGATAATTTTTTCACTTGTTTCCCAAATATCTTTTAACGATTCCTTATAAACATTTCCCAAAATATAATCTTGCCATCCAGCACAAGGGTAAACATCTCCATTAGCAGTGATGCAACAGTTGTCATAGCCAACACCACAAACAGGTTGTGTTTTGAATTTCTCAAAATCAAAAGACATTTGTTCTGAAATTGGTATGTTGTGTAACGTTTGCTCTTTGTAATCAATGTCATTGCGAACAATATCACGAATAACATCAGCAGTCTCTTCAATTGATAATCTATTTGCAAGATTATCAGTTTCTAAATCTGACCGTGCCATAAGTATATAATCTGTTTGAGCCTTAATTTTCAAGGAATGTGCATAATCCATAACGTCTTTATATCCGTTCTTATTGGCTTTCATCAGAGGACAAGATATTTGAACGGGTATGTCTTCTTTTACGAGTTTCTCAATAGCCTCTTTTGTTTTATAGAATGATCCTTTAACAGTAGTAATCGTATCATGGATGGATGGAATCATAGAGTATAAGGAGACTTGTATAAGCGAAAGGTTGGCTTTTTTTAGAATAGGAATATGTTCATCTTTCAGTGAGATGAGATTTGATAAAACAGAAATTTTCAAATCTTTCTCTCTACAATAATTAATCATTTTCATTAAGTCCTTGTGTAGGAAAGCTTCTCCCCCAGATAATGTAACATTTATACCTCCCATGTCAGCAAACTCATCAACAATTCTTTTAAAAAGATGATAGGGCATATCAATACCATGATTTTTCTTGCTATTGGGGATATAACAGTGGATACAACGTTCATTACATCGACTTGACAGCTCAAATTGAAGTGAGGAAATTAAAGGTCTGCCTTGAACTTCTGACAGGAAAAAATCTTGCGTGCTTTCAGGAACGACCTCATCCGTCATTTGATAGTAATTATCAACTAACGTTTTAGGATTGTCCATTTCATACGAGAAATCTATATCTTTTTCATCAAGTTCTTTCTCGTTCTCACCAAGAAGCACAAATTTATCATGGGCAAGGCTGCTCGCAAATTCTAGGAAATCCTTTTTTAACTCTGAGAACTCAGCATCTTCATACTCTTTCAAAAGATTATTAACAATGTCATCTATATCTTGAGGATTCCTAGTGATTTGCCTTAGCCAAATACTACCATCCTGATCGTAAGTTCGGTCATGGCAAGTTAATTGATTCGTAATATAGCCATAGTGTTCTGTAACACGTATGAAAGCATTTTTAGATTGTCTAATAAGCATAGTTCCTTTTTATTAGTTTAACATTTCTTCGGCAATTTTTTTCTTCAGAAAAGCCATTTTACAAAAATAGACTGGAAGTTTGAAAGGACTTCCTGTTTCGCAATAATTACATGCAAGACAATGAGAACAGTAGACCCTGGCTTCACAGTTCACACATTGCTTAAAATCTTGTAAAGTAATGTCCCTAATGAAGGATAATTGCGGGCTTCTTTCCCAGATTTCTTTGAAACTGTGATCATTAATGTTCCCATACTCAAAATCTTCCCAACCTGCGCATGGTGAAAGTACGCCTGATGAGTTTAATAATATTGTGTTATAACCTGCTTCACAATTAGGAGCATTCAATAAACTTAATAAGTCATCATGGTCGTCCCTTTTTTTTAATAGTTCTTTCGCCAAAGAGTTATCGTATTTTAGTATTTGTCGATAGAACTTTTCCAATTCTTCAATAGTTAGCCGATGTGATAGATTCTGTTTGTTTAAGTCTGATTGTGCGGTTATATTTGTCTCTATACTATACTCTGCATTGAGAGCTTTTGCAAAATCTATCACTTCAGATACATATTTCCAATTTTCCTTTAGGACAGGACAAACAACTTTAATATTTATTCCTGTTGCCAAGGCTCTTCTTATGTTGTTTTTTGTACTTATGCACGATCCTTTTCTCAGAGTAATAATGTCGTGGATATCTTCCCTTATTGAATAAAGAGAAACTTGTATCCTATCTACATTGTTTTTTAGATCATTAAGAAAAGATTCAGGAAGAATTGAGAGATTGCTTAAAAGGCTAACTTCTAACGATTTCTTTTTTGCATTTTTTATAATTTCCATGAGGTCTTGATATAAGAAGATCTCACCCCCAGTAAAGCAGACTTCTTTTCCTCCACCATTCTTAAAATCGTTAATAACTTTTATAACAAGGTCTTTATTTAATGTCTTATGTTGTAATTTTTGTTTGTTTGGTATATAACAATGCACACACTTTTCATTACATTGAGAAGTCAATGCAATCACCATGCTCTCAGGAAAAGGAGGGCACTCTTCAATAGTTGTATATCCTTCTTTCTCAAGTGAAACGAAAAAATCATGAACATCGTGTTCTAGAATTTGTCTGTCAGCAGAATAAATTTTTAATAAATTGTCTACAATTTCATCTATCGGTTTGGCAATATAGGAAAGATTGCTTAACCATATAGCCCCCGCCTTATCAAATAACAAACTTTCTCCTGAGAGTACATTTGCAATGATTCCTTTTTCAGAAGAAGTTTTGATATAGCAATGTTTGTTTAATTTAACTTTTCTCATTTTTGAAAGTGTGTTACTCATAAATCTTTAGTAAAAAAGATAATGAGTAACACACACTTAATAGTTTTTACTTGGTTCTTTCACACGATTTGCAGCCATTTCCTGCATTTTTGAAAATGGCACACCAGTTTGAACCAGAGTTTTCTACTTTGCACCCTGCTGCATAAGAACCCGTGGGAGCATTTTTAGCCATCATCTTTGGCTTTGCATACTTTTTCATATTGTTGTTTTTGGGATTACGGCCTACTCTTTATAGGATTTTCGGCATACTCCTTTTATATTTGAAGACTTAGAATTAAATTTTAACAACCTCTATTTCATATGAGTTTAACAACCAACTTATACGTTTACGATAGAATGTGCAGATAAATATATCCATACTGGCTATATTCCAATCTCTGTAAACGAATATCCCATTTGACAGTTCTCTGTATTTGTACTCCTTGCCGACAGGTATGACTCTGCAAACAATAGGATTTTGAGCAGTACTTGGCTGTGCAAACTTTTTTTCGTCAGTAGAAAGCATTTTTCCTTTCAGTTCTTTTTGTGCATCGCTAAAGGAAAGAGTATTTCTTACTTGTTGGTAATCTTCTGCGATAGTTTTTATATCTATCCCGTTTCGGATAGCGCTGTTAATCACTTGGCGGACTATTTCTACTTTAATAGTCGACATAAAATCACCAAAAGAAAAGTTTAATTTCTGAGGATCCATTGTTGATATTGTTTATGGTTAGAATGTATATTATGTTTGTGAGCGCAAAAGTAGTAATTATTTTTAATACATAAACTAAAGAAAATGGTTCTTGTTTGGTCCTTTTTGAGGCGAACATTTTAATGAACACCTAACGGGACGTTCATCATAGGCCTGGTTTTGCTATTTGTTACGGAAGGAGAATGTTGGCGCAATCGCCTAGATAATCTCGACTTTATTGCTAAATAGTGCCGAGTTATTGGGGATTTTGTTCAAGTGTGCAATTAGTCTTGGTGCTGTTGGTTCTTATTTGGTTCTTTTCGTGAAGATTGTTGGTGGAGTGGGGGAAAAGAAGTAACTTTGCAGCACGGAAAAGTTAGATGATAGGTTAACAACTATGGAACAGAAGCAAGAGGAACTACGACGTTTGGTGGAGAAGACGCTGGGAATGGTCGTGAAGACGCCCAGCGACTTCGAGCAGCTGATCAGGCAGATTGGCGAGAAGACGGGACAGCGGCTGAGCCTGTCGACGGTGAAGCGGTTCTGGGGGTACGTGGACAAGGACAACGCCGATCGCCACGTCAGGACGTCGACGCTCGACATCCTGGCACAGTTTGCCGGCTACCAGAACTGGGCCACGTTCTGCCAGATGGACCCGGGCAGTGCTGACGACGAGAGCGGCAACCTGGCGAACCGCCACCTCTATGCCAAGGATCTGACGGTGGGCACGCTGGTGCAGTTGCGCTGGAAGCCCGACCGGCTGGTGACGGTACGCTTCGAGGGGGCCGACTTGTTTACGGTGGTGGAAAGTATCAATAGCAAACTGCACCCGAGCGACACATTCCATTGCTCACACATCGTGGAGGGTTTGCCGCTGACGCTCTTCAACCTGGTGAGGGAAGGCCATATTACGGGAAACTACGTATGCGGCAAAACGCATGGAGTAACTTTCCAGAGTCACAAAAAGTAGTTTCTGGTTTCTTGTTTCTAGTTCACCGTCATAGTGGTGCCAGGTTGAGATTTTTCCAGCCTGGCGCTTTTTTGTATGCCTCAAGTGAGGCGGTGGGCACACGGATGACACCACGGAACGACGGTTCGACAATGGTTGAGATGTAAGGAGGCGTGGCGGCGAGGGCGCGTATTTCCTCCAATTGATTACATTTATAGAAAAGGTATTCGCCCAGATGGGTGACGCTGGCGGGCAGAGTGATGGTGCGCAGTGACGTGCATTGATAAAAGGCACCGCGGTCGATGCGCTGCAGGGTGCTGGGAAGGTCGACTTCCTCGAGCGATCGGCAGTCGCAGAAGGCATCCTGATGAATGGCTGTAATGCCTTCTGGCAGGGTGATGCTGCGCAATGACATACAACTAACGAAGCAATTGCGCGGCACAACGGTTGCGGCGGGCGACCACGACACATAGGAAAGGCTGCGGCAATTGACGAACGCTCCCGTCTTGACTTGGTTCACCGAGCGCGGCATGTGAATGTTGGCCAGTCGAGGGCAGTTGTCGAAGGCCCTGCTGCCAATGGTGGTGAGCCTACCAGGCAACTTGATACTGGTGAGTTCTGTACATGAAAAGAAGACGCTGTCGGCTAATTCTGTGACATAGTAGCACCGATTGTGGTGGGCGACGGAATCGGGAATGATAAGATCGCTGGCATAGGAACCAAATGAACTGGGAATGATGCTCACTTGCTGGCTGTCGACGGAAAGCACCTGGAGGCAGATGGTGTCGGCTGATGTGTCGACAAAGGTGGAACCTACCCCCGCCCCCTCCCTAAAGGGAAAGAAGAAAAGGAAAAGGATTGTTGCCGCGGCGATGCCGCAGCACACGCAGAGCCACAGTATGAGAAGAGGACGATGGCGGGTGGGCTGTTGGAGGAAATCCAGAATTTCGTCGACCGACTGAAAACGGTTCTCTTTCTGCTCGGCGGCACAGCGGCGGGCCATTTCGCGAAAGCCCTTGGGCAATGGGCTTGTAGCGTCCATCTCCAGCAAAATCCGCCCCAAGGCATAGATGTCGGTTCGGGCATCGACGTCATAAGAGCCGTCGAGTTGTTCGGGCGCTGCAAAGTGTCGCGAAAGTCCGATGGTACTTGGACGAGCATCGGTATAACTGCATCCGAGGTCGATGAGGCGTACGTCGTTGTTGACCGCCGTGAGCATGATGTTCGACGGCTTCAGGTCGAGGTGCAGGGCCTGATGCCGATGCAGTTCTTGCAGGGCGAGACAAAGTTGCTGCAGGAACTTACGCAGGTGGTTAGTTTGGTGGAAATAGTCAGGATGATTGCTGAGAAAGTCGGCCAGCGTGGATCCGTTGACGTAGTCCATGATGAGGCTGCACTCCGTAGGGGCGTCAACGAGTTGGTGGTAACGGACGATGTATTCCGACTGCAGGCTTGAGCCCAGTTCATATTCCTTCCGAAACGTCTGGCGGTAGTATTCCTGTGCGGCATACTCCGGCCGTAGACGTTTCATGAAGAAATACTTGCCATCGCGGCATATTTTATAAAAAGTATGTACGTGACTGCCCCCATTCAGTTTGGTGAGTTGGGTGAAATCGTCGTGAGCCTCGCCATGAGTGCTCATGAACGATGATTCAGAGTGGAGGCTGTCGGTATCCAATGGTTTCTTTACTTCGCATTAATCTCTTTCAGCAGGCGGTCGGCATGTCCCCACTTGTCCATCATGTAGAGGACGAAGCGGATGTCGACGCCGATGCAGCGGGCCAGACGCGAGTCGAAGTTGATGTCGCTGGAGAGCGAGTCCCAGTTGCCGTCGAAGGCGAGTCCGATGAGTTGTCCCTTGCCGTCGAACATGGGCGAGCCGGAGTTGCCGCCGGTGATGTCGTTGTTGGTGAGGAAGCAGAGCTGCATCTTGCCCGTGGTCTTGTCGGTGTAAGGTCCGAAGTCGCGTGCCGAGAGCAGTTCGTGCATGATGGGCTCGGCGAAGTATTCCACGTTCTTATCAGCCTGCTTCATCTTCTCGACGATAGACTCGGCGGTGGTGTAGTAGCCCGAGGGCTGACCGGCGAGGTCGTAGCCGCCCACCTGTCCGTAGGAGAGGCGCATGGTGAAGTTGGCGTCGCTGTAGTGAGGCAGGTCTTCCTCCATGCGCAGCTTGGCGGCGCAGAGGTAGCGCTCCTGCAGGTCGATGCTGTCGTAGGTCTGGATGAGGTTGGCGCGCAGTTCGCCGAGGCTCTCGATGAGGCTCAGGCCATAGCGCACGCCGGGATCCTTCTGGAAGCTCTTCTTGTTGACGTAGAGCTTCTTGCCCTTCATGAGCTTCGACTTCTTGTAGAGGTCGTCGACAAAGCGCTGATAGTTGTCGGCATACTTCGTGTGGATGGTCTTATAGAAGTCGGGCAGGTAGCGTTCGGCCACATTGTCCTTGTAGTTCTTCAGCAGGGCAGCCATTACCTCGCGGTCGAGGGCTTCGTCCCATTCGTCGCTGTTGTCGGGGAATTCCACGTATTGCTTCTTGGGTTTGTTTTCAGGACCTTTCAGCTCCATGCGGCTGAGCTGCATGGCGCGGGTGTTGAACTCAGAGGTGCGCGAGAAGGTCTCTATCCAGTACATGAAGGCGCGGCGGTCCTGCAGGCGGTTGGCATACATGCGGCCCATCTTCTGGAAGTCGAGCTTGCCCTGCAGGTAGCCCGTGGAGTCCTGCCACTGGCGGATGCGGTCCTCGTAGTCCTTCTTCTGGTTGATGATGCCGATGGAATCGATGCACTTGTTCATACCGATGGAGTTCTTCCAGTAGTTGGAGGACTGGGCGTACTTCGAGTCGTACTTGATGCGCACGGCCTCGTCGGCACGCATGTGGCGAATCATGATGTCCTGCTTCACGCCACGCACCTGAGCACGTGTGGCGTTGTCGGCATCGCGCATCTCGCGGATGCCATAGCTCGAGAGGTAGCGCTCGGTGGAGCCGGGATAGCCGATGGTCATGGCGAAGTCGCCCTCCTTGTAGCCCTGCATGGAGACCTGTGCCCAGCGTTTCGGGTGGTAGGGCACGTTGTCCTTCGAGTAGGCTGCGGGACCGTTGGTCTTCGGGTCGGCATAGATGCGGAACACCGAGAAGTCGCAGGTCTGGCGCGGCCACATCCAGTTGTCGGTCTCGCCGCCGAACTTACCCATTGATTTGGGCACGGCGAACACCAGGCGCACGTCGGTGAAGTCCTGATAGGTGGTGGCATAGAAACGGTTGCCCTCATAGAAGGGCTTTACCTCGAGGCGCAGTGTAGAGTCCTGAGCCTTCACGTCCTGCGACATTGCGTTTTCCAGCGAGTCGATGAGCATCTCCTGCTCGTCGACGGTCATCTGCTCGAAGCCCAGCTTCATGACCTGGTCGGTGATGTCCTTCTGCTCAATCATGAACGACACGAACATGTCGGGGTTGGGCAGTTCCTCCTCGTAGGAGTTGGAGATGAAGCCATTGAGCATGTAGTCGTGCTCCACGGTGGAGTGGGAGCGGATGGCCTCGAAACCGCAGTGGTGGTTGGTGAAGACGAGGCCGTTGGGCGAGACGACGACACCCGAGCAATAGCCCGAGAAGTTGACGCAGGCAGCCTTCAGCGACGTCGGACCGTAGTAGAGGTCGTTGTAGGTCATCTGGAAGCCTTCGGCCTGCATCTGGTCGTAGACGGCCTGCGGCAGGTTGTAGATGGTCCACATGCCTTCGTCGGCATGGGCGGTGCTCATGGCCAGCAGGGCGATGAGCGAGAGGATGATTTTCTTCATAGTGAAAGTTTGTTATTGTTTGTGTATGAATTTGCAAGTTGTGATGTGACCGTTACCATCGGTGAGGCGGGCAATGAAGCAGCCGTTAGCCAGTCCGTCGAGTGGCAACTCGGCATAGCCGCTGCTCAAGTCGATGGGCTGTACCACGACCGATTGGCCTGCTGTGTTGTAGATGCTGATGGACGCTGCAGTGACAGGTGTGCTGCTATGAACAACCAAGCGACCAGCAACATAGCGGAGAAGGATGTCGGACGTGTTGTCGACCGTCAGATCGCGGATGCCATTGACGTCGGGCTGGCTGACGCTGACGGCATAGCTGCCAATGATGTTCGGCTTGCTGATGGTGGGCACGTTCATGGTGAAGACGCCGCTGTTGCCGTCGGGATAGCGGCCGACGGTCTCATCGCTGTTCATGGCCGTATAGGAGAGTCGGTCGCTCCAGCTCCCGTCGGCGGCCGTCAGCAGGACATCGCCTCCTTCGGCAGCCAGCTTAAACGAGGCATGGAGTTGAGAAAGAGGATCGAGATGGTCGCACCACACAATCAAGAATCCGTGAGCGGGAATGACGGTAGAAACGCCGTCGGTCTTCTCAATCTGATACTTTTCGGGTTTGTCTGGATTGTCGCTGAGATACATGCCCTGGATGTCGACGTCGGCGTTGGTGGTGTTGTAGAGTTCTATCCAGTCGTTGCGTTTGAAGAAGTCGTTGACGAAGATGCCGTTGGCGGCACTCACCTCATTGATGCGGACGGGCGTGATGCCCTCCTTGCCGCGTTCCTCTTCGGAGAGCGGTGTGAAGGTGGCGGTGAGCGTGTTGCTGCCCGTGGGCAGGGATATTTCAGCCTCGGTGCTGAAGGCGGCACCGTTCCGCTTCCATCCTGCGAAGCGATAGCCGGCAGGCGCTTCTGCCCGCAACCGGACAGGGGCGAACAGCTGCCCTTGGAAGTCGGCATAGGGCACGCTGATTCCGTTCACGTAGAGGCGGGCGCCCTCAGTGTCGGCATTCAGTGTGACAGTTTGTGCGGTGACGTTGCTGAGTTGTGCGTAGGAGAAATTCTTCAGATGACCAGTCATCTTGGCGGAGCGCCCCCTCAGCTTGTTCTTGATGGTGGTGGCGGCACGGTCGGGGTCGTGCCCATCGCTGATGCCCTGCTGCTTCATCAGCTGGCACATGGCCCTGACGTTGCTGAGCAGTTCGTCGACAATCTTGCCTGAGCGGACAGGCTCGAACACGCTTCCTGCCACCAGACAGAACGTGTCGATGAACCGACGGCGGAACTCGTCGTGACCCAGCAGGTTGAGGAAGAGGTTGACGATGTCCTTGTTCCAGTTGCCCTCGCCTTTGACCGTGTTGGCGGTTTTAAATTCCAGGAAGTAAGCGAAGGGGTCGTCGTTGTGCGTGTTGAAGTTGCGCAGGGCAAAGGCATAGTCCAGGTCGAAACTGACGAAGCGGTAGCGACCGTCGAGCCGGCTGCGATAGGCTTTCATGTTGTTGTTGGGCCAGTCGTCGTTGTCGAGGAACATGGTGACCGCCATGTAGTTTGTGAACTCGTCGATGTCGAGCAGGGTCTTCAGTTTGTCGTAGTTGCCGGCCTGGTTGATGTTTCGGGCCAGGTCGAAGATTTGTTGGAGGACAGCATCGTCGCCGTTCTTCATGACCATGTTCTCGAAGGCGTCCAATTCATCGTCGTCGTAGCCCCAGTTGGCATAGGCGAAACTGTCGTTGTTGGGCTCGCGCAGGTTGAACACGCCGCGCAGCTCGCCGTTCACATATTCTATGACGGGCTGGTACGACTGCACGTCGAGGTCGATGCCCGAGCGCTGGATGATGGTCTCCAGTGCAGGATCCATGAAGCGGGCATTGTGGGTCCAGATGTCGTTGCCGCCGTTGCGCAGGAGGATGGTCTTGTTGCGGGTGAAAGGCTTCTGCGGGAAGAATGAATAGTCGAAACGGTTCTGGCCGTCGAACACCTTGCTCGCCTTCAGCTTGAACGAACGGAAGCGCTGCGAACGCGTCCAGCCGCCCGACACCTTGATGTTTGCATCCTGGTTGAACAGCATCTTGCCCTCCGGGCTGAGGTAGCTGAAGTTCACGGGGCGATCCCACGGCTGGTTGTAGTTGCGCGGCCAGTCTTGTCCGTTGCCCGTCTTGCCGTTGGTGCCGTCGCCGTCGCAGTCGAGTCCAATCTTCGGATCGGTGAAAAACTTCCTGTCGCCCACAATCGATACGACGGGAAGCGTGTACTTGTTGCTGGTCTGAATGTAGCTGCGGGTGACGGGCTGGCTGGGCAGGAATCCGTCTTGATAGAGGCGGAAGGTGTAGTTTGTGGTTTTGCTGACGGTGAACCGTCCGTCGTCACTCTTCTGTGTGTGGTCGGCATTGGGGTCGTCGCCCGTGTAAAGCAGCCACGAGACATCATCGAAGTAGAAGTTGTTTTCCTGGCGGTCGCCGTTCAGGTTGAAGGCAATGGTCTGCATGTCCTCCACCGTCTCCTGGCCCCACCAGCCTCCGCCTTGCTTGCCCACCTGCTCGTCGGTGATGGTGCCCTCGTAGACGATTTCCTTCCACTCCGTCGTGACGTCGTAGCCGCCGTCGAGGATGCTCCAATAGATATAGTTGTGAGGCGTGGTGTGGGTCTGGGCTGTGATGTGGGCTTTCTTGTCGGCCCGCACCTTCATGCTGAAACGGTATTGCTCGCCCGAGCGCCAGATGTGGTCGGGCGTGTAGACGAAGAACTGGGCATCGTAGTCGTTCTGCGGGTTGGCGATGGCATGCACGCGGATGCCCCTGCTGCCGCCCGTGCCCACGCCGTCGACGATGCGCTCCACGTCGCCGCTGCCATTGGCATCGCGGCTGATGAGGCTGCTGGCATCGCTGCCCTCGCAGTCGCCGTTCCTGACATATTCCTTCCAGAGACTGGTCCCCTCGCCGTCTGCCTTCGGTGCCGAGGGCAGGCTGCCGTCGGTGGTGTACATCAGCGTGGCACCCTCTGGAATGTCGACGCTGAACTGGAACGAGCCCGTGAACAGTTTACTATCAACGCTGACGACGGGCTGCGGCAGGCGTTGCGTGGCGAAGGTGGCGGTGGCATTGCTGGCGCCTGGCGTGGGCGTGGACGTCCATCCCCACTCGTCGCTGCCATCGGCGGTGCGGGCGTAGGCGGTGCGGCTCAGCGCTTCCGGATAGCTTGCGCTGGCGATGAGCGTTCCACTCTTGTCGCTCAGGCAAATCACGCCCCCGTCGCAATCCAGCTTGAACGGCGCCTGATTGCTTTTGATGTCGTTGGACCCCAGCCACACCACCAGGAATCCCTTGGCAGGAATCGTGCCGATGTCGTCGGGCATCTGCCAGCGGGTCAGGTCTGCAGGGTCGTCGCTCAGATAGCAACGGGCGAGGTCAATGGCCAGGTCAGAAGGATTGTAGAGTTCTATCCAGCTGTCGAAATTGATGGCAGGACTCATCACCGAACCAGCATTCGATGCCATCAGTTCGTTGATGACAACCGTCGCTGCCCTTGCCGTTGTCAGGGACAACATGGCTAACAAACCTACTATCAGTTTCTTCATTGTATACTTTCTTTATGTCAATTTGCTCTGCAAAATTACTGCATTTTCCCGAAATCCGAAATTTTTCAATAAGAAAAGTATGCACCAAGGGTTAATTACTAATAATGCTGCACGAATTACTAAGAACGAAAGTTAAAAAAACTGCCGTCTGCGAAGAATTTGTATTACTAAGTTTTTAGATTTCTAATGTTTTAGTAGTTTTGCAAACGAGAACAAAAAAAACAACGCAACATGAAACAACAGACATTGACCAAGAGCGAGATGCAGGTGATGAGCATCCTGTGGAATATGGACAGAGGGGCGTGCGTCAACGACATTCTGGCGCAGTACCCCGAGCCGAAACCGGCCTACACCACCATTGCCACGTTTCTGAAGATTCTGGAGCAGAAAGGCTTCGTGGAGCGGCGGAAGGGACACGCGGGAAAACAGCTGCTCTATACCCCTCTGATGACGCGGGAGCGCTATCGCCTGCAGGTGATGGACGATGTGAAGCAGACGTTCTTCGACGGGTCTGCGGCTTCTCTCGTCTCATTCTTTGCCGAAGCTGACGAATTGTCGCAAGAGGACATCAACGAGATTCTGACCATCCTGCAGAACAGGAAAGCCCAACAGTAATACAACCTATGATGATCACGGATTTCATATATTACGATCTGAAGGTGGCGGCCCTGATAGCCGTGTTCTATCTGTTCTACCAACTGCTGCTGGCACGCGAGGCCATGCCTTCGCTCAATCGTGCCGTGCTGCTGACGGCCATCGCACTTTCATTGGTGTTGCCACTATGCGTGGTGACCATACATGTTTCCGCACCCCTCGCTCCCCTCGCGGATAGAGGTGGTTTCACAACCCCGACGGACCTTGTTGCCCCACCCTCGGCAACTCAGAAGCCGACAGCAGCCACCCCCCTGGGAGCGGAGCTCTGGGGAAGCATTCTTGGAACGATTCTCGCAGCAGGAATCCTGATACGGCTGTCCGTCGTAGCCCGCAGCTGTTGGCAACTGCACCGCCTGATAGCCAATGGCGAACGCCACATCCTGCCTTCCGGCACGCAGGTTTGCGTGGTTGAGTCCCCCGTCGCGCCCTTCTCGTGGATGCATACGGTGGTGCTCTCGCGGGCTGAGTGGCTTTCGCTGTCGCCATCTGTTCTTGCCCATGAAGAGGCGCATGTGCGCCATCGTCATAGCTACGACGTTCTGGTCGTAGAAGTGCTCACGGCTCTGCAATGGTTCAACCCCGTGGTGTGGTTCCTGCGTCAGGAACTGCGCACACTACACGAGTATGAGGCCGACGCATCCGTCCTCTCACGCGGCTTTGACGAAAGCCAGTACATTCATCTGCTGATGCAGAAGGCGACCGGCATTCAGGCCTGTGCCCTCGCCAATGGCATCCACACACCCAAAACAAAAAAACGAATACTGATGATGTTAAAGACAAAAACAAACAGGGGCGCATGGCTCAAGGCGCTCTATATCGTGCCCGTCGTGCTCACCTCGCTGGCCATGACGGCCAAGACGGTCGTGGACGATGAGACCGTCACGACCGACGACAACTGCGCCGTGCGCATATTCAACGAAAAAACTAACGACCGTGGCGACAGCTACCAGATACGCCATCAGCCTGGCGTGAAGTTCTTCCGCAACGGTCAAGAAGAGCCGATTCCAGAAGGGCGCAGCATCGCCCTCGAAGTAAAGAAAACCACGATGCAAGTCAACGGCAAGCCCATCGACCAGCTCTCTTTGCTCGACCTGCCTTTAGGTGCACTCAAGGAGATTCATCTCACGGAGACAGGCTCCGACCGCTATGTCTGCAATCTGATGACAACAAAGACGATGAAATACAGCTCAAAAATGAGCGACACGGAGTTTGTTATTTATGCGAAGAAGCAAAAGGCAGCGGGATTGGAACAAAGTGCTATTACTCAAGCCATGTTGAACGAGGCTGGAAGTATCAGCCGTGCTCATATTCTCCATCTTAATGGTGTGTATGGCAGCAAAAAAGGCAACTTGTTTATCGTTGATGGAAAAGAGGTCTCACGCGAGGAGTTCAACCAGATAAAGCCTGAAGCCATTGCCTCGGTAACGGTGATGGACGTCGGCCCGGCCAAGAAAGCCTATGGAGAGAAAGGACGCTATGGGGCCACAATCGTAGAGACAAAGCAGGCTGGCTCGGAAAACCAGCAAGGACAGGGCGACCGGGTTTACGACGTCTGCGAACAGCTGCCGCAGTTCCCCGGAGGCGATGTGAAGCTGATGGAGTTCATTTCGCGCAACATCAAATACCCTGAAATTGCAACGGAAAATGATGTGCAAGGTCGTGTGATAGTGAGGTTCATCGTGGAAAAGGATGGTAGCCTGACAAATCCAGAAGTCTTGGCAACATCACCAGGTATTGGTGAAGCCATTCCGATAGAGGTTACAAGTTACAAGACCGAGAAGGAACGCCAAGACGCAGAAGATCACAATGCTGGCGTACAAGCCCTGCGTGATGAAGCTATCCGCGTAGTCAAGGCAATGCCTAAATGGATACCTGGTAAGCAAAACGGTAAGGTGGTACGTTGCAAATATAGCATCCCCGTGACCTACAGGCTCAACTAAGGCTCTCCCCTAAAGCAAGCAAAGCCCTTCCACTCCTCTTTTACGCCCTTAAAAATAGGCAATGAAATGCAACTTTTATCCCACCCCAAAAAAATGTTAGGCTATAATATTTTTGATTAGTTAGCAAAAGGAGAGATGCATCTACAATAGTTCCCGTCTTGCTCGTGAGGAGTAGGACGGGAACGCTTGCTTTTATTGCTTCTAGCCAATACGCTATCGCGACTTATTTCCGGAAATGTTTTCCCACAATGGGCAGACTGCTGAGCGGCAGGTCGCGCTTCACGATGAACGCCACGTAGACCACGAGCAGCAGCGTGTTCGCCAGCAGGGCGGCCCAGAGCGGCAGGTGGGCGTTGGCCAGCGTCATCAGGGCGAAGAGCACGGCCGAGAGCAGGACGTAGAAGCCCATCGACTTCAGCGGATACTGGATGGGGTAGTACTTCTGTCCGGCGAAATAGGAGATGATCATCGACACGCCATAGGCAGCGAAGCCTGCCCACGCGCAAGCCATGTAGCTGAAGCGCGGGATGAGCAGCACGTCGACCACGATGAGCACCACGGCGCCGATGCCCGAGAACCACGCGCCCCAGATGGTGCGGTCGGTCAGCTTATACCAGAACGACAGGTTGAAGAACACGCCGAACATAATCTCGGCTGCCATCACGATGGGCACCACGCGCAGGCCCTCCCAGTAGTCGCTGCCGATGATGTGCTTCAGCACGTCGATATACCCCATCACGCAGAGGAATGCCAGCAGTGTGAAAATCAGGTAGAACTTCATGGCCTGGGCATAGGTCTCGCGGTTGTCCTTCTCTTTCGACTTGCCGAAGACAAACGGCTCGTAGGCAAAGCGGAACGCCTGGGTGATCATCACCATGATCATCGCTATCTTGATGCAGGCGCCATAGATACCCAGCTGGGCACGGGCCTCGTCGGCAGAACCGTCGTAGAAGTAAGGGAACAGAATCTGCGAGGCAGCCTGATTCAGCTGTCCGGCCACACCCATGACGAGCAGCGGCCACGTGTAGCTGAGCATGCGCCGACAGGCAGCAACGTCGAAGCCGAAGCGGAAACCGCGCAGCTCCTTCCAGAGCAACAGCAGCGTGAAGAGCGTGCACATCAGGTTGATGTAGAACACGAAGGCCACGTCGAGCGTGAACTGTTCGTCGTAGATGCCGAAGGGATTCAGCTTCAGTGCCGGCAGCACAATCAGGTAGAGCAGGTTCAGCGCGATGTTCAGCAGGATGTTGAGAATCTTCAGCGTGGCAAACTTCACCGGCTTGTGCTGATAGCGCAGATAGGCAAAGGGAATAGCCATGAAGGCATCCACGGCCACGGTGACATACATCACGGCCACATACTCCGGATGGTCGGCATAGCCCATGGCCGAGGCGATGGGGTGAATCAGGCTGAGCACCAGCACGATGGACAGCAGCGACGTGGTGGCTACCATGCGCAGCGCGGTGGAATAGATGTGCTCGGGCTGCTCGCCCTCTTTGCTCATGAAGCGGAAGAAGGTGGTCTCCATGCCGTAGGTCAGCACGATGATGAGTATCGACACGTAGGCATAGACATTGGTGATGACGCCATATTCACCGCCCGAGGCTGCAAAGCGCGCCGTCTGGATGGGCACCAGCAGGAAGTTGATGAATCGCGCCACGATGCTCGACAGTCCGTAGATGGCGGTGTCCTTGAGAAGAGATTTAAGATTGGCCATTGTTAGGGGAGTTAGGGTGAGTAGGGTGATTATCCAAAGAACATATACGCGATGGCGATGGCCGCCACCACCCCCGCCAGGTCGGCCAGCAGGCCGGCTGCCACGGCGTGGCGCGTGTAGCGGATGCCCACCGAGCCGAAGTAGACGGCCAGGATGTAGAACGTCGTGTCGGTGGAGCCCTGGAAGATGCACGACAGGCGACCCACGAACGAGTCGGCGCCATACTGCGTCATCGCATCGACCATCATGCCGCGCGCTCCGCTGCCCGACAGCGGCTTCATGATGGCCGTGGGCAGCGCGTCCACAAACTCGGCGTTCGATCCCGTCAGCCCCACCAGCCACTTGATGGCCCCCATGAGCCAGTCCATGGCCCCCGAGGCACGGAACACACCGATGGCCACGAGGATGGCTACGAGGTAGGGAATGATTCTGACGGCCGTCGTGAAGCCTTCCTTGGCACCTTCGATGAACGAGTCGTAAACGTTCACCCGCTTGCGCATGGCCGCGAGGATGAATCCCACGATGATGGTCATCAGCAGAATGGAAGCTGCCGACACGCTCACGGTGTTCATCAGCACCGAGTCCAGCCGGCTGAAGCCCCAGATGATGGCAGCCACGGCGGCGCTCATGCCGCCCAGCGTGAGCAGCATCGTGCGGTTCAGGAGGTTGATGCGCTGATAGAGCGAGGTGATGATGATGCCTGCCAGCGTGGCGAAGAACGTGGCCAGCAGGATGGGCACGAAGACGTCAGTGGGTTGTGCGGCGCCCTGCTGCGAGCGATAGGCCATGATGGAGACGGGAATGATGGTCAGTCCCGAGGTGTTGAGCACCAGGAACATGATCATAGGGTTGGTGGCCGTCAGCAGCTGTCGGTCGGCCTGCTCGTCGGTGAGCAGCGAGCGACGGCGGCGCTCTTCGGTCTTCTCCTTGTTCAGCTCCTGCAGCTGCTCCATGGCCTTCAGTCCCAGCGGCGTGGCCGCATTGTCGAGACCGAGCATGTTGGCGGCAATGTTCATAAAGATGCTGCCCGTGGCGGGATGACCCTTCGGGATGTCGGGAAACAGCTTTGTGAACACGGGCGACAGCACGCGCGCCAGCAGGTTGACCACTCCGCCGCGTTCGCCAATCTTCATCACCCCCAGCCACAGGGCCAGCATGCCCGTCAGGCCGAGCGAGATTTCGAAGGCGGTCTTCGCCGTGTCGAACGTAGAATTCATGATGGCTGGAAACACCTCGGTGTCGCCGAGGAACACCAGCCTCACCAGTGCAATGACGAATGCAATCAGAAAGAATGCAATCCAAATGTAATTCAGTACCATATCAAGGGTGCAAAGTTACGAATAAGTGAGCGAAATGCAAAGCAAAAGCCGAAGTTTTTGCTTTCATTTCCGAACAAATGGAGCAGCGAGTGCCAATAAACTCGTTTAATTGGCCGAGTCGTCACATTTGAAGACGAAGTCAACGTAAGTACCTTCGACGTATGTCAAAGTTCTTTCTCCGCTGCGCTACGAAAGCGTCTCCTAACGTCGCCGAGCGACAAATAAGGGAGCGAAATACCAAATATTATTTCAGTTTTTCAGGGGGGAGGCACACTTTGAAGTGACCACAAGAACTTCGGCGAACGTCAAAAATGCAAAAAAGATGAAGGGTAGAGCATGGAAAAAAGAAAAATATTTGTATCTTTGCCTGCAAATAAACCAAAAACAATATCATGATGAGAAAGTTTTTCATGCTTTTCTTACTGGCCATGACGGCCATGACAGGCTGGAGTGCTGCCACCTTTCCGAAGGTGAGCACCGACGGCAGTGAGTATTGGTACTACATCCAGATGCAGCGCGGGCTTTGCGTGCTCACGTCGATGGGCGAGGGTCGCAACATGCAGACCGCCGAGGCCGTGAAAGCCAAAAAGGACGTGCAGTTGTGGAAGGTGGAGGCCGTCGACGACAACCATTACCGCCTGACCACGCGCGGCGGCCAGGTGATGGTCTACAGCACGTCGGCAGGAAAGTTCCAGACGGCAGCGGCTCCCTCGGCTGGCTACACGTCGTTCCAGATTGTGCGCACCACCAACTCGTCCTACTCGGGCAGTTTTGAGATTTACGCCTACCAGAAAGGCGACGACTATGCCTACCTGAACCAGTGGGGCGGCTTCGGTGCCGGTCGCGAACTGGGCCTCTACCTGAAAGGCGACGTCAACAATCCCCTGCAGTTTGTGGCCGAGGAGGATATGGTGTTCAGAGATGCCATGCCCGATGCCGTCGACGAGGTCAGTATCACGGGCACCACTACGTGGACACCCGAGAACCTGCACACGCTCTGGTACACGAAGCCTGCCACCGTGTGGATGACCTCCACGCTCCCCATCGGCAACGGCCAGTTCGGTGCCTGCGTCATGGGTGGTGTCAAGTGCGACGAGGTGCAGTTCAACGAGAAGACGCTCTGGCGCGGTCATGTGGGCAGTATCGTCGACAACGGTTCCTACGGCTCCTACCTCGACTTCGGCCATCTCTTCATCACCGACCTCGACCCCAGCCTTCAGGCGGTCACCAACTACCGGCGTTGGCTCGACATCGATGAGGCACTGGCGGGCGTGGCCTACGATGCCGACGGCGTCAGCTACGAGCGCGAGTATTTCGTGTCCTATCCCGACCGCGTGCTGGCTATTCGCTATAAGGCCTCTGAGGCAGGAAAGATTCATAAGAACCTCATCCTCTACAATGCCAACGGAGCCGCTCCCGAATACAGCACCGCTGCCGACGGGGTGGGGCAGGCCGTGTTCAGCGGCGAGGCTGTGCGCACGGGAACGAGCCAGAACGAGGCGTTCTATTGCCAGATGAAGGTCGTGGCAAAGGGTGGCACGGTGGTCGTCAACCCTGCAGGCGGACTCGATGTCGCCGGGGCCGACGAAATGGTCGTCTATCTGCTGGGCGCCACCAACTTCTCGCCCGACAACGACAACTACATCTATCCTGCCGCCGAGTTGCCAGGAAAGGTGCAGCCTCTTGTTGAGGCTGCTGTCAGCCAGGACTACGAACATCTCCGTTCCGTCCACATAGCCGACTACCGCTCGCTTTACGACCGCTGTCAGCTGAGCATCAGCCGGCAGCAGAACAGCGTGACCACGCCGACGCTCATCTCCAACTTCGCCCGCAACAGTGCGAAGAACCTGCTGCTTGAAGAACTCTATTTCGCCTACGGCCGCTACCTGATGATAGCGTGCAGCCGCGGCGTCGACCTGCCCAGCAACCTGCAGGGCATCTGGAACAACAGCAATTCGCCGGCATGGAACTCCGACATCCACTCTAACATCAACGTGCAGATGAACTACTGGCCCGCCGAGGCAACCAACCTGAGCGAGCTGCACCTGCCCTTCCTGAACTACATCAAGCGCGAGGCCTGCGACCGCTCGCAGTGGCGCAAGAACGCTAGCCAGATAGCCGGCCAGACCAAGGGCTGGACGCTCACCACCGAGAACAACATCTACGGCTCTGGTTCAAACTGGATGAAGAACTACACCATTGCCAATGCCTGGTACTGCATGCACCTGTGGCAGCACTATCGCTACACGCTCGACACCGACTATCTGTGGCAGACCGCACTGCCCGCCATGCGCTCGTGTTGCGAGTACTGGCTGCAGCGCCTGAAACTGGCCAAGGACGGCACCTACGAGTGTCCGAACGAATACTCGCCCGAGCACGGCCCGGGCTCTGAGAACGCCACGGCCCACTCGCAGCAGTTGGTGTGGGACTTGTTCAACAACACCCTGCAGGCCTACGACGAATACGGTCGCCGCACAGGCAAGGACTTCATGACGGCCGAACTGGAAACGTTCCTCGCCGAACTACGCACGAAGTTCGGGAAACTCGACCCCGGCACGGCCACTGAGGTGGTGGGCGGAAAGACGCTTCTGCGCGAGTGGAAATACACGTCGCAGAGCACCGTCAGCAGCTACAACAGCCACCGCCATCTGTCGCATCTCATAGGACTCTATCCCGGCAACCAGATTGCCGAGGACATCGACCCTGACATCTATCAAGCTGCCGTCAACTCGCTCAACACGCGCGGTTATGAGGGCACGGGGTGGTCGATGGGGTGGAAGGTGAACTGCCATGCCCGTGCCCACGACGGCGACCGCTGCCAGAGTCTGCTCGTCACGGCACTCCACATTCAGACCTACACAGGCAACAGCGAGGGTGGCGGCATCTACGAGAACCTCTGGGATGCCCACACACCCTACCAGATCGACGGCAACTTCGGTGCCTGTGCCGGCATGGCCGAGATGCTGCTGCAGAGCCATACGGGCAAACTCGAACTGCTGCCCGCGCTGCCTTCGGCATGGGCCGAGGGAACCGTGAAGGGCTTGCGCGCCGTGGGCTGCTTCGAGGTCGACATCACGTGGCAACAGGGTCGCCTCACCACTGCCGTCATCCGCTCTGATGCCGGCGAGCGGGCCGTCGTGAAGTATGCCGATGCCTCCGTGTGCCTCGATGTGGTCGATGCCGAGGGCAAGAAGGTTGACGTCGAAGTGCTGGGCGACAATGTGATTGCCTTCCCCACGGTGGTCGGCGGCACCTATACGCTCACCCACAACGGCAAGTCCATCTATGCCCGCTGCGACGACATTGCCGACGGCGACTACCTCCTGCAGGCTGCCATCGACGATGCCGAACAGCCTCTCTACCTGCAGCAGGTGTCCACGCGAACGGGCCATGTCGGCCTGACCGACGATGTGCAGGCCGAGGGCATTGTCTGGACCGTCAAGGGCTACGAGGCTTCCGCCTACAAGGCTTATTCCTCCGTGTCCAGCTGGCTGAAGGAGGGGCGCGTCTACAGCCTCTACAACCGCGACCGCGAGTTCTACATCCGCAACCGCTTCACGCGCACCACAGCCCTCAATGCCTCGTCGCTCCACCCCATCTACACCGACCTGCGCACGGGACTCATGGCCATCCGTAGCACCAACCTCGACAGCAGCGATATCGACTACGACGGCTGGTATGGCGTCACCGACGAAGCAGTGCTCTCCTACAGCGGCAAGCAACCGCAGTATTGCTGGCTGCTCGTGCCCTACAGCACGGTGGGCATCCGCCAAATGGAGAGTGAATCGGCGGCTGTCCGCTCTCTGAAGGGAAGCATCTACGACCTTCAGGGAAGAAGAATCAGACTCCCTTCCGACGATTCCGGAGCGAACCCCTCATCCTTTAGCAGCCGCTTGCCCAAAGGTCTCTACGTCAGCGGTGGTAAAAAGGTGGTCGTAAAATAGCGTAATTATTCAGCAAAACAACTTAATTTGCCGGGCAAAACAACTTAATTTGCCGGGCAAAACAACTTGTTTTCCATTCCCAATCCCCCCATGACGGCTGCTTCGACGGGAAAAAACGGGGGGCCGCAGTTTTTATATAATCCCCCTTCTATAATTGCTCAAACGTTCCTGTTATCCTATTCCCCCTTATTATTTGTGTCCGGAATGCTCTCTGCCGCCATCATGGTCTCCTCCTCCGGCACCTCATAGCGTCTGACGCCGTGATCTTGCAGGTAAATTCTGTTGAGCGTATATGCCAGCGATTCCAATGTCTTTTCACGCACCTTCGGCTTCAGCTCACATTCCCAGATGGTGATGCTGTGCCACCCCATCGCTGCCAGCCGATGCTGCACCTCCAAGTCTCGCTCCTGATTCCTCCGTATCTTTGCTACCCAAAACTCCCGGTTCGTCTTCGGAATCTTGCAGCATTCAGAGTTCTCCGCTTCCCACTTAGATCTTTCAACTGACTCTAAACTCTCAACACTTAACTCTAAACTTTTGTTTGGTGAAAACTTCACCAAATGGCCGTGCCAGAAGCACCCGTTCACAAAGATGCACGTCCTGTACTTCCGCATCACGATGTCGGGCTTCCCCGGCAGCCGTGGGTGGTTCAGCCTGTAGCGGAACCCATGCCCCCAAAGCCAGCGGCGCACCACCATCTCCGGCTTCGTGTCCTTGCCGTGGATGGCCGCCATATTGGCTGAACGTTGCAGTGGAGTGACTTTATCCATATTACTTCAGAAATTCTATAATCTCTTCCATCGAACAGCACACCTTCTTGAACAACTTGTACATCAGTTCCGGCTCCTGCCGTTCAGGGATGTACACCACCACCGTCTTGCCCTTGCCGGCAAACCAGCCCGCCTCAGTATGTGCACTCCTGCCGCAGGGCAGCACCAGCACACACGTGTCGCATGCATCCATTGCCTCAATGTCGTTGGCAAACTGGCGCACCGCCTTCGGATGCATCAGTTGCTCCCGATACTCCTGCGGAGTCCACGCCATATAGTCCTCAGCGATGCTGCTCCACTTGAAGCCCTCATCCCCCGACGGAGGATTCCTGAAGTCGTACACCTCGTGTCCCGCCTCCCGCAGTTGCCTCACCACCTCTGGGTAGAACTCATTTCGCCAACTGCTCGCCACATATATTTTTCTCTTCATGACCACAAAGTTACACATTTTTTTCAAACAAAACCCAAATACGAATCAAAAGAATACAAATTTTGATGAGTCAGACGAACAAAGTCAAACGTTTAAGTTTTGCCATGACTACAGTTGGTAGAATGAAATACACTAACATTTTGGTTTTGATTTCTAAAAAAATACTCTCCCAAATGCAAATATCTAATGAAGGAACTAAAGAAGTGCAGTTAGTGATAAAAAAGTGTGAATATATCGCAAAATGTCTGAGCTTATTAATTCTGTCTTATAGAAAACATTTAACATTGTAAACCAAACTTTATAAAATCGTATAGTTCTTATTAAATACAATTTATATCTGAAATGTCGTCGCTGGCGGTAGAGGCGGTATTAGCACAGGTGGCGGCAGTTCCAACGGTGAGCTTACCAACTGGGACGGAACAAAGAAAAAGACGGGTTGGGGAATGTAAGGTGAAAGGTGAACATTTTCCGAGTCACATTGGTGAATCGCCAATGCGACTCGGTTCCCATCAATTGTTATTATGAATTTGCCATGCGTCCCAATTTCCAGCTTCAGTTGCTCGCATCCTTTGTCAGTTCGTTATAGAGGGCGGAGCCCTTGACTGTTAACAAATACTTTTGCCTTGGATGTCGAGGCTTATCTGGATAGAGCAGGCAGACAAAACCATCAGCCATTGCCGGGGTAAGAGAATACTCCATAAAATTCATTCGGTCTTTCAGACCAACGGTAGCAAGCATCTCCTTTACGGAGAGCTGACGATGGCCAATAGCTTTGACCAACCGCAAAATATTCTCATTGTCGGTCGTAAACGGAGCACCAGCACTTGATGGGGTACTTGCGGGGGTGCTTGATGGGGTGCTTGCAGGGGTGCTTGATGGGGCTGAAAGTTCTTCTGGCGGATTAACGAGCATATAACGGTTGTGCAACTCGTTCTTTTCGCCCATCAGCAGGTTTCGGAAGAATTGTTCCAGGAATCGGGTGTCACGCTGAATCCCCTTGGCTATATTTTGGTAATTGGCCCGTACAAGCGCATTTCGGAAATACCACGAATGCATGGAAAAGAGGTGATTGGTAACGTCGAACCCGATGGAACGCAGATACTTAATGGTGAAAACAGCCGTCGTTCGCGTGTTTCCTTCTCGGAAAGGATGTATCTGCCAGATGCCAGACACAAACTTTGCGAGATGCTCCACCACCTGGCCCATGTTTAATCCGCTATAATCGAACTGTCGTTCTTGCTCCATGTCATACTCCAGAGCCATTCGTAGGTCTTGACTCCGTCCATAGAGTACCGTATCGCCACGTAACACCCATTCCTTTTTCGTAATGTCGTAATTGCGCAGCTGTCCAGCGTGCTTGAACACTCCCTCGAAAATATGACGATGGATGGAAATGAGTGTCGGTACACTAAAGGAGAACGACTGCTCGGCTATGATCTTCGCGATGTTGCCTGAAACCTTATCGGCTTCCTGCTTCTCTTCGTCGTCTGGCTCACGGTTTGTTTTTGTCTGATAATAGGTCTTGATAAGTTCACGAGCTTCATCAATGGAGATTTCACCCTCAATATTCCTTACGGCTGTCTCTTTGAGATATTGCGACACAGTAAGTCCATCTACCGCCTGAAGACCGATAGCTGTGCTCCACGCGTAAGCCCTTTCCGCTTTCTGAGGTTCCCCTACTTGCGAGTATTCCTCAAAATTTATATAACCATCTTTTTGTGACATATCTTATAACATATTATCAAGTTGCTTTATTACCATATTCTGTTGAAACGTCCTCTGCCGCCATCATGGGCTCTTCCTCTGGTATCTCATAGTGCCTGATGCTATGGTCTTGCAGGTCATCACTTTGCGCTTGCGTAGAGAAATGGAGCAAGAATATCTTGTTGAGTGTGAATACCAGCGACTCCAACGTCTTCTCCCGTACCTTCGGTTTCAGTTCACATTCCCAAATGGTAATGGAGTGCCAGCCCATCGCAGCCAGCTCATGCTGCACCTTCAAGTCCCGCTCCTGGTTCCTCCGTATCTTGGCTACCCAAAACTCCCTGTTCGTCTTCGGAATCTTGCAGCACTCGGAATTATCAAATTCTTTGCTCCCCTCGCCTTTTGGAGAGGGGTTGGGGGTGAGGCTCACATTGTGTCCGTGCCAGAAGCATCCATTCACAAAGATACAAGTTCTATACTTCCGCATTACAATCTCAGGTTTTCCGGGCAGTCTTGGATGATTCAGTCGATAGCGGAATCCATGTCCCCACAGCCAACGACGCACCACCATCTCCGGCTTCGTGTCCTTGCCGTGGATGGCAGCCATATTAGCGTGGCGTTGTTGTGAGTTGAGCCTGTCCATATTACTTATTAGTTATCAAATTGTACAATTCCTTTGCTACAGCTTCTGCTAGAAGTACAGGAACACCATTACCAATGATTTTGAACTTTGCAGATTGTCGTCCAGGTCCCCATACATACTTGTCATCTACGCTTTGAATTCTCAATGCTTCTCTCACAGTAAGGCGCCTGTTTTTGTAGGGATGAAGAAAAACTTCATTATTACCAAAACAGGTGGTTGGACTATAACGGAAACGATGCAATCTTTTAAAAGAACGTCTTTTGGTATCTCCTTCGTTTATAAGCAATCTTTTATCTGCGTCTTTTACAAAAGCGAAATATTCATTACCATTTGGCAAATCTTCAGCATACTCTAAGCATCTTTGTACACATAACTCAAATGGAATGTCTTCAGGTTTTTCCACGTTTGCAGTTCCAAAAGGGATATCTTCTGGCCATTTAATTGTAGTATGAGCATCTGGATACTTGGGAGTAGGCCACGGAAAATGCATACTTCTAACGTCTTGCATTGTAGGTTCAATGGTATCGGATACATTAAATGCATCCTTTCTTAGCCCTACTATAAATACGCGTTTACGATATTGGGGAACGCCAAAATCTAGGGCATTCAGAGTAGTACGATCAATATAATAATCTTCGCTTAACAGTTTTAATAACAATGTATCTAGAATACGCTTCGGATCTTTTCTCATAAGAAGACCTACAACATTCTCCATCACAAAAAATGTAGGCTCCATTTTCTTAATACGCTCAAAGAATACATGAGTCATTTTGCCACGTGTACCCTTAAACCCATCCCCTTTTCCATTCATAGTAAAATCTTGGCATGGAGGGCCTCCAATAATTCCCCACATACTTGGAACTCCTTTAGGGAAAGCTTTCTTTAAAATAGCATCGGGGGATAAATCAGACAGGGACTCTGTACTTGTAATTGGACAATACTTCTTTTTATGTCCTCTTCCCCATGAAGAGATACCCTCGTCATGTAGTTCTGCAAAAACTTTTTCGTATTCATTTGCATACACGACTTGGAAACCGGCATTCATGAATCCCATATCCATGAATCCGCCACCAGAAAAAAATGAAACGACTGGTATTTTATCTTTTTTTTTCTTATTATAATTCATATATAATAGTATTATTCGAAATCTTATAACTGCTAGATGGTTTAGCCATGTTCGAGTTGAGAATGTTTATAAGCGATAGTTTTTTATCGACATATTGTTCAGGCATGTCTAAATGAAACTCCTCCAATCCCGATAAAGTAATTGTATCACCCGTGGTTGTTGCTAACTCAAACAAATTAGGACTGATGACTTTATTTACTACACCTATAATATCAGTGAAAATGGTGTTTTGGCTCATATCTCTTTGTTCACATATATGGCGAACTGAGCATAAGGAACACGATTCACATGGTTTTAATCCATTGTTAAATTCTCGTTTTTCAATTATTTGATTCAACTTTTTTATTGTTTGTTGTACTTGGATAAGATATGATGCATTCAAGCCCTTGTCATACTTAACGAAATGTCTGTTGCCATCAATATCTACAAGAGAAAGTGACTTTATTGATCCTAGTTTAAGATGTTCACACATTATTGCATAAAGGTGCAACTGAGTAACATATTCCTTTTTTATGTTATCTGTTTCATCAATAACAACACCTGACTTGTAATCAATTATGTCAACACCATCAGGATTCAAGCGTAGCTTATCAATAACTCCACGCAAGCCAATATCAGTACAATCAATCCAATATTCTGAATAAGTCTTCGTTTTTTCTGAATTCCCTCCTTTATGCGAGCTACTATTGATAATAGAAAGTGCATAACGGAAGCATTTGTTTCTTTTGTCATAGTCATTAATATCTACATTTTGTAATGTTGGATAATATTGGCTCAATTTATCTTCCTGCGCTTTTACTAGCTCTTCCCATTTGGACGATAAATCTTTTATAGAGCAGATCTCCTTTTTAGAAGACAACTCGTAAATCTTATGGATGATGGTTCCTATAAGTATGCTTTTGGAAGTCGGTAAAAGATAACGTCTGTCATTAAATGAATCTAAAGCCTTTTGAAGTAGCAATTGGTATGAGCAGCCCGTATCTATCCATGAGAAAGAACTTGGAGACAATGTTTTTATCACAACATTGTCCCAAGTGTTCTTAATATCAGGAATTTTAACAAATTTCATATTCACTGATTCTGTAAGTTCTGAATATACTCATAACAATTACTTGTACGCCTTAAAAGATTAAAGGTGTCTATTGTAATTATGTCACTATTATTCCAATTTTCATTGTGAAGAAGAGAAGCTTCAAGGACAGAATCTGCAATAATTCTTGTTGACATCCCTTCCCATAAAGGATGTGATGCGAACACTGGCTTACGTCTTCCACTTGGATCATATAGATATGGTATTCCATCACTAGTCTGTTCTAACTCGAAAACCAATGTCCCAGAAGAAGTACGGAAAAATCCTTCGTTTAACGCTATAAGAAGAGTTTTAGCGAATTCTTTCCATCCCTTTAGCTCCGGATAATCAAAATTTCCATCAGCTCCAGCCCTATAAGAGGAGTCTATCATAATTCTAAACAGAGCGATTCCCAATCTCCAGTCCAGAAGTCCATGATATGGCATATTCCTATAAGTTTTTAGACACTTGTAGCACGAGGAGTCACAATCATCAATGTGCTCATCACCGAGCATCTGTCTAAAATATGAGTCTTCACTATTACTGCCTAATATCCTATTAATATAGTCATCAAAGCAGTTATAGAAATCTGCGACAAATCCGGAGCCGTTAATCTTCTCATCTGCAAGACATACCTCTCCTAAATATCCGGGCTTTGATAGGACTTCAACTACGTCAATCTCTGTAGGATCAACATCAAGTTTAGATGCTATGGCTCTTTGTATTAAGAAAGAGAGTGAATAATATGCAGCTCTAACCCCTTGTGTTCTGAAATCTAATTTCCCATTATCATTACAATGGAAGGGTTCTAAGGTTAAACCGTGGATTCTATTTTTAGGAGAAAGCGTTATTACATTCGTGATTTTTTGGGCTGCTAGATGTATTCTCTCCATCTGACCATTGGGAGAAATGTAAGTTCTAACATCTTTATTATCATCTGATCTTAACTCTATACCGGTTTGAAGCGTTTGTGGTTGATCTGTCCCATTATATACTGGGGTGGCAATCCATTGTAGGGCTGATGAAGAAAATCTTGTTCCTCCTAAGATATAATGAACACTGCACACACAACCTTCTATTTCCTTATCACTAATACGCCATGTTTTACCCTCTTTAAGTAAAGAGAGGTCAAAATTCATGTTAGTAGGACATGGTAGAGTTATAGGATTTGCAGAGCTCTCCATTCTAATGCCATTGCGCTTAACCAATATTTCAGCGTCATCTTTCTGATCGAAGCCCTTAGATAAACTGGTTATAAAAGCTGCTGGGGTACATATGGTTGATGGAGTCATGGGCGCACCACATGATTCACAGCTCATTTCATTGTTAGAATCAAGACTATTAGTGACCATTTTGTTGCAACTAGGATTACTGCAAGTCCATAGAGTCAGTCTTAATGGGAAAACTGGTGAAATTGGTGTTCCCTTAGTCTTAATACATTTCCGTCCTTGCATACCTTCTCCATAAATAATTGACGGTTGAGTAAAACCGATGGAAGTTAAAATATGCTTGTCCTTAGTTATTGAAGAACCTGGTGCAAAGGCCGTAATTGCTTGGTCTATTGGACGAGACACGGAAGATATTTCTTCTTTTATCTCATTCCCCCGTGCATATTGCAAACTATGATATAAAACTCTATCTCTTGTTGGCATACCATACATTGGAAGTACGCCAGCTTCTGCAAGACACTCTGCCAGAGTATCCGCAACAACAGACTCATCATCTACAGCATAGCCTATCTTTTTGAAAAGGTTACTATCCTGTTCTGTATCGTGTGCAAACAAGGATAATTTATCAATTAATGTTGTGTCACTAGTCAACAATGATGCTATTTTTCGGAGAAGTGACATATTCGAATTACTCGAAAGCCAAGTATTGATTTCATCCACAATGTTGTTCACATTGTCTTTCCAATCTTGACGAGTTCCAAATTCACCATGTGTATTGCCCTCTAATCTAATATTATGGTTATTGGCAAAGGACTTAAAAGCATAATACAATATCTCTTTTGCGTACAAGCGCTGAAGAATTTCGAACTGATCCATAGATAAAAATGGAGTTGGTGGTTGGTCTCCAGTAATTTGATACGGATTTAAGAAATAATGCTCGTCATGACTGCGACCGCGACAAAGTGTTAATACAATAGAATAAGCTTGTCCTCTACGTCCACCACGTCCAACTCTCTGCTGATAATTGAATCTTTGTGGTGGCATATTTGTCAGCATCACTCCTTGTAATGGACCAATATCAACACCTACCTCCATCGTAGTTGTAACACTGAGAACATCTATTGATTTAGCTTTCTCCAAATACTCTGAGTTCTTATCCTGAGAGTTAACTTTAATGATATCCCTGAATTCCAGTTGACGTTCTCCTTGGTTATCTGTTTGACCAGAAAGCTCTTCACAATGCAATCGACATGCAGGTCGGTGCTTTACAGAGTTAATCATTAGGTCGGTTCTTCTTCTTAGTTCGTCAACAGTTATTGTGTTTTGTTCATCTAAACGGCTAAAGCAGTTAGTACAGATACCTGCAGATTTGTTTAAATGAACCCGACCGCACTTTGGGCAAATGTATCCCTTTTCTTGGCCTGACACACATCGTATTTTTAATGTATGAGGCATTAGGAACATCTGTTTGTTGCCCGTGTCTCGCAGGTAATCAAGAACTGCCTGTCCTAAAGTATTGGGTGTCTTAGTTTTCCTACCATCTTGCTGACTATATGGGATTCCATATTTTTTGCAGCACTCGTATATATACAGCCTAATAGGTGCTTTCGCCTTCAGGTTTTGAAAGTCTGCATCAGAAGCCTTGGGGAACACATCGTCTTCGTATGGATTGTGATAATATCTGTAGGAATTACCAATTAATCTTATCACAGAAGTAACTATCTCCATGAATATATCATGAGAAATAAATGTATTTAGCCCTCTGTTGTTTTCTGTAAGTGCCTTTTCTATTTTTTCTTCATAACGAGAGACGGTTACCCAACCAATGCCTGAACTTTCAGCATTGTAATGTAAGCGCCCAAAAAGAACTCCCATTACATGTTGGATGATAGCCTTTCCTGCTTTCTTTTCTACATTTTCTATTAATTGCTGAGAGGCATTTTCATCCACTTCATACCACATAACAGGGTCTGCATCTCTGGTTTCTTCATAGTGCTGATTTGTAGAATCACAGCCTGCAGGGTTAGAATATAGTTCTCGGAAAGCTTTATATATAGGCGAATCTATACAGTGATCTGTTTTTATCAGGTCTTCAACAGATTTTGTCTTCTCAAGAATACTCTTTACTACTGCTATTTCACCATCAATGCCGGAAAGTATACGCAGTGCATTCCTTTTTTCACGTTCAGAAGAATGAGGATTATCACGGGTCGTTAATGCATTCTTTTTATCTTCTATCAGCTCCTTTAATTCCAATTCCTTTGCGTCATAGTCAATTGTCGGATCAAGCGTGCACTGTTCTACAATAATATCTCGCATTAAATCTGTATACTGGTTGCGCTCTATGTCGTTAGCAACGACAGCAGCATCTTGTCGACTGTCTGCAAATGTAACTAGTTTGCGGTTATGGAGAGTAGGCAACTGATAGAACAGTTCTCGTGCATATAATTGAGTAACCTTATTGAAACCAGTTCGGAAACCTCTTAAAGGAGATCGGAAGCCTTTGCCATGTTTATCTGTAGCGCAATAAGGACAATGACAAGGAAGTGCAGGCGCAGCACAAGCTGCCTCAATATTTTGCTCACCATCTAGGCCATGGACTGTATAAAGGAATCCTTTGATACCAGATTGTTCGTCACCTTCATCTGCAAGTGTTACAAAACCTGTTTTCTCGTCAAGATATGCAAATTGCCACTCACAATCAAATTCTGTATCGGATTTCCCGAATTCACCCTTATGCAGCATCTTAACGTCTTGCTCATGCATTCTCTTCTCGACCGTGTCAGCCCTTTCTGAAGGAGGTATGGGATAGAATATCGCAAAGTCATGGTAATTACGTTTCTCTACCATTACCTGGCTTTGCCGTTCAGGTAATTCTTCAAGATTTGAACTGGTAGGTAAGATATTGGTTAGCCATTTGTAGCTATTCGGTTCTCTATACGCATGTCTTTTGCCACCATAGAAAAGTGTACCACATTGTTCACAATATAATAGTTCAAGAACGCGTTTGTCTCCATCTATATCGCGAGAGTGAGCATGAAGTCTTCCAACAGGTCTGTTATTGTCTTCGTTGTAATCATCCAATGTAGCCCAAAGTCCATCTATATTCCTATAAAACAAATGAAAGCGGAAACGTTGTAATGTCGAAGCGGAGACGTTAAATATATCATATAATCCTCTTAAAATAACAAAACCTTCAGCAGCCTTTGCTGATTCATTTTCGTCAATGTCTTCACCAAAGAGAAACGAAGTAAAATATCTGCCTAATTGATTATTTGACTCGTCTTCATTTTTTCCTTTGCAGAATGGCAAGGCTCTGTTATGCCCCATTTCCCCCAAATCGAAAGTGTCAAATAATCGTTGTGTAACTGCCAGTTCATCAGTAATGAACACATTCAGCAATTGTTGTAGTCCATCAGATTCTATCAAACCTACATTTGCATATGACGCAAGGACTGAAGCCGCATTATGGCAAACTGAATCAATATGAGATTTAATCAAAGCATCATCCTTATATTGTTCAAAGCATAATGGATTCTCATAGAAAAGATTGTATATGTCAATAAATGGATTAATAGGTAGTTTCGTGTCATAGTGTTGAGTCGTCTGCACATAATGACCTTCAACAATGTTTTCTACTGTAAAATCGCAACCAAAGAAGTCTTTAAGGAATTTCAAACTTTCTTCCTGTTTATCACCATTAACTTCCAATGATGCAGACGAAGATAGTATCCTCAGTTGAGGGCTATCAGGAGTTAATCCCAGACGGTTTAACAATAAGCGAATAAGGTAGGCAGTCTCTGTTCCAGCTGTTCCACGATTCAGATGTAATTCATCGATTATCAAATGGAAAATATGTCGCCTATCTTTTGCTAACCACTGACGTGTTTTCTCTATGATGGGATTGTCCACCTCACGCATCAGCATCATTGCCAACATCGAATAGTTAGTAATGAGTATGTCCGGCGGAGTTTGCTGCATGTCAAAACGACTACGCATTTCCGAAGATGCGATACCATCACGACCCTTAGTCATTGGTGAGATTGTACGCCTCACCTCGTATTTGTGAATATTTTTTAGCTTTTCTCTTTCCTCATCAGTCAGATTTTGTTTATCTTCTTTTTCTTTTTCACGTAATCTGATTTCTTCTTCTCTGTCAATACCTTCAATTAGTGCAAGTGTGTCACTTGTCTGCTTATCAAGTTCTCTCATTGCAGAGAGAAGACGCTTATAGATATTACTATTAGCTGCATTTTCACCACTCTTAGGATAACCTGATGTTGGAGTCGCCCCATTATATCTTCCATAGAAAATCCTATTTCCATGAAGTCTGTCAACCATCCATTGTTGAACTTCGTCATTGTCAAGTGCATCGCGAAGGCGAGTCATTTGGTCTTCTACTAAGGCATTCATAGGATAAATGATGAGCGCTCTTACAGCAGCGTCCCTTTTTTCATTGGCACGTTGGAGTGCATGTGCTGTCATTCGACCAGGTGTTCCTCGAACTGCCCCTTGAGGAAAAACAAATACCTCATTTTTGCTAAGTGGTTCTCCGTTATTAGCCTTCCACCACTCATGTGTAGTATAATTCTCAGAAGTTGACCACTCACTCTCTGCTTCCTTCATGATATCAGCCAACATCGGAAGCAAAAAAGATTCAGTTTTACCTGAACCTGTACCAGAAGTAATAATACAGTTTTTACCTAAAAGTGCCTTCTGAAGCATCTCTGCCTGATGCTGATAAATAGGATAATTACCACTAATGAGACCCTTTAATATGAATTCCTTAAAAAGTAATCTCGCTTCTATGTTCATACCGGGAAGATCAGACTCTTCCAATGATGAAATACGCAGTTTTTCACCATTCCTTTCAATATTATTATAGGAAGGCAACGGTTCTATCCAAGGTTCTCGTGAGGCTATTGAATCAGTATTCAACAACTCTTCTCGCTCTTTCTCGATACTATCATATCTGGTACCAAAAGCTGTTTTTACATAAAGGATAAAATTTTCTTTTATCTCCTTATATGAATATATAGGATTAATCAGGTACTTCGCCATAATTACAAATATTTAATTTTGTCCGAGTTTTCTTAAAATAGTTTCTGGTTTACAGGCCTTTATTAAAGGATTTTGTCCAACCACGTTATAGGCTCTACTTCCAAAGGTGGCACTTGGAGTTTTACCGGTAATAAGTGTCAAGGCTCTAGCATATAATAAAGGCAAGCGTATTTGCTGAGGCATAATGATTAGTTCCTTGTCTTCATCATATTGCAACACCTGAGCATTTTGCAGACGCATTCCTATAAAATGACCCCAATATTTATCGATTTCTATCATCCTACCGTTATCTATCAGAACACAAGTTTCATCTCTTGTTCCAGGGAAGAACACTACAACATCATTATTCTTGTCATATTCTTCTTTGTCTATTTCTGCATTGGTTAGGCATCTGCCCTTAGCAACTCTATCAGGATAAAGATCTGACATTTTCTTGTAATCAATACTTCTGAAGTGTTTAACAAGAAATAAATCTTGCTCATAGCCATTAACTTTCTTCATTTCTTTATAGTCATCTACAGAGGGGAGAGCTTCAAGCAGAGCATTAGAGTATAAATTATCCTGATAGAGCAAATGGCATCTTTCTGCAAGTTGTTTGAATGAACTTCTTGATTGTGCATAAATATATACCGTCTGCGGCATCAAAATATCTGTACTCTCTACGAATTCTACTGATATTCCTAATGCTTTTTGCTGCTTTTCAATGTCTCTAATCAATGCAATAGTTCGTCCGCCAGTGAGTAAACACTTAAACTGATTATCTGTACACTTAAAGGAATACATTTTTTTGCCGTTTAGTCCAGGCGACACTATTTTTTCGTAATCAGGAGTCAATAGTACCAAAGTTGGTCTATTCGCAACAAGACGGAGCCCCCGTTCCGTATATGCGTAGTTGATATATCCCATTCTGAAATAATCCGCCAATGCATTTTGTAGAGCATACTTATCAGATTTGGGCGCAGATTCACCATCATCAACATCTTGCATCAATCTGTCCCTAATAGACTTTAGCCATTCGGTAGTGATTATCCATTTGTCTGTTTCATACGAAGCAGATGTGATAGCATACAGCAGGAAATCTCTTTCTTGATATATTTTGGGAGAAATAGCCTTTGCTGGTGCATGTTTCATCTGTAATGAAAGAAACGCCCAATTAATAAGGTTATTATTTATGATGTTATTCGGTAATTGAAGACCCACGGAAAACTTTTCCTCACTCATCATCCCCAATTTGTCTAAAGATAGTTCTTTAAATGTATTGGGCAGTATAAAGTCAGAGAATCTATATGTTTTCCCATACGGAATAGGACTCTCATTACAATAAAGTTGGAAATCTTTACCCAATTGAAATAGATTGGTAAAGACTTTTAATACCCATAAGTTTTTCTCATGATCGTATGCAAGTTCGGAAGAATTGCGGTGCAAGGTATTTACTGAAACTGCATATATTTTATCCTGTGATATGTCTATGCCGGTTATTTCAAACTGGGCAGGTAACAACTTAGATAGCAAAACAACTTCGCTGTCTGCTTCTGATTTTATCTCCAGGTTATTAACAGATCGACATTTTATTTCTTTTTTAAACCGTAGGCTATTGCCTTGTTCTGATTCCTCTATGGCATGCTGAATACGAAAAGCACTATAAAAGCCACCGAGAATATTGTTGGAAATAAGTATAGCATTATTGCTTAATATCCAGGATTGGAACTTGTCAAGAGCTTCATTCCTAATTACAGCAAAATAGAATTCACCCTTAACAAACTCATTAGTTGAGATGTATTTGTTTTTGTATTGTTTGAGCAAATAATAATCAGTCACCACAAAACGACCTTTTATCGTTCTTTCGTTTACTTCATATATTCCATATGTTCCTTCTCTATTCTTAAAGATAGAAGAGATTTCGTCATCCTTAATAGGAAATGGACGACTTGCATAACCGTCGTTCTTAATATATACAGGAGGCAATGGTGTATTAGTCGATTCCGTCTTGAAATTTAAATCTTCAATATCTTCAATGTCGGAACAATAAAGATGCAATGCAAAATTCATCTCGTCTGTTAAAACATCATACCCCATACTTAATAGTAAGGGATAGCATGTGTTACCGGACTCTATTCTTGTTCTACCGGTTTTACGGTTTCGTTCCTTAATCTTTGTAGTTCCATCCCACCTTTGATATTCTGAGTGTAGAACAGAAGTAAGGTATTCTTTGTTGTCTGTTCCTGTTAGAGTTTTGTATTTTGATAAAGGGATCCCAATCTGAGCATAGTAGTTGGAAAAAGCTGATAACAGTCTGGTATCATCAATGTTTGCTCTTGGCACTAATCCTGCTTTATCAAAAAGAATACCAAACCTTTGAATTTTGGACGGAGACAACAAACTCTCTTTCATTAATGATAACGCATACTGTGTGGCACCGTTATCAGAAATAACGAGATTAGATTTATAATTAAGGTTGTTGTCTTTTGCCCAATTATCAATACATAACCATATCTTGTCTAGATGTATTGTTCCAAGAAAACTGCGGCTCCATTTGTCGGTGTCTTCTTGCTTTCCTTTCACGAATCCGTTACTAATCAGGAATTTGTACAAATGTCCATAATAATCTCTGCCATGTAGTTCCAATTCATCATTTTCGCATATGGGCATGATTAAAAGAGCAACGATAGACAAGAGAACTACATAATCTTCCTCATTGATGGCAAGATTTGCTATGTGATTAATCTTTTTTTGTAAGTCTTTCAAATCTTTATTACCATCTGTATTATACCAAAACTTCCTAACGAAATCATTGCGAATAAAAATATCATCAAATGATGTCGCTCCTCTTCCATTTGCTATTTCCACATCAAGGTCTTTAGCAAAATCAATAAGATCCTGCATGGAAATGTGAAGAATAACTCTATCACCGAGTTCTCTTTCAAAGTAATATTTGTAAATCAGGTTACTCCAACTCTGTATGTTCATAATACAAATTCTATCGTTTAAGTTTCAGTTAATCCGATTAATATTTTACTTTCATCTTAGAGCCATCCCCGAGGGTATAAGCTTGATTTAAGCTACTCCTACGCTTGACCTTCCTACATCAACTACCTTCCTACAAACACGTGGTCACGATGATAAGCCAGGAAGTCGCGTTTGGGTGCATAGTCCTTGGGAACCTGTATCTTCTGGCCGGCAATACTGCCGAAATGCTTGTCGTAGTACTCCGCGGTTTTGTGCTCCTGTAGGGCAGATGAGAGTATGACGCTATAGTCATCAGGCGAAAAGGTTATCAATCCCTGATCAAAGGCTTTGTCGTAGAGGGCAGAGAGGCAGATACCGTTGCAGGGGTTAAGGCGGTCTTGCTTGTGCGTTTTGTCCGACCACGGGATGATGTGGCTGGCCAACAGCAGTTGCGGGACGTCAATGCCTGTTAAGGCACAGCGACCGTCATAGTTAGCAAGTATCATGCGGCGGAAGTAGTCTTGCCCTTTTCTTCGTTTCGATTCCGATGTTACATCTTCGCCTTCTTTTGTCAGGTCGAAATGGGTGATGAGCTTGGCAGAAATCGTCTTCGGATTGGTCTCTTGGGCCACGATGCGGTCTGCCTCCATCACCTCTTGCTCATATAGCGCATACTGCTTTAGGCTCTTCAGGGCAGCGGAGCAGAAGCTCTTCAACGGATAGCTCCGTTGGTTTGGCTTGCCGTAGTCAAAAATATTGGGTTCATTCCGTTTCATCTTCTTCACTTCTTGGCTAACGAATCGCAGCA
>CACZIT010000001.1 GCA_902781315.1 uncultured Prevotellaceae bacterium | reverse complement strand
TACATCAGAATGCAGAGAAGAGTAAATGCTGACCTCACAACAGAATTAAAGAATATTAACTAAATATGTTTGGATAAAATCATAGGAAGCGGGACTTTTACACGACGCGAAGCGTCCTTACACGCGCCAAAAGGCGCCTTACACGCCCGAAGGGCCTTACACGACGCGCAGCGTCCTTACACGCGGCAACGCCGCCTTCCCCGTCCCTACGGGACTTTTCGTAGCATAGCGGAGAAAATTAAAGGTACGAATAAGTGAGCGAAATGCGAAAAAAATATCGTACTTAAACTTTTTTTCGTACCTTTGCCGACGCAAACAATAACAACGACAACTCGACAATGGATTATCAGGCTATCATCGATTACTATTACCCCAACGACAATGCCTTGCGACGCCTGTTGCTGAAGCATAGCAGCGACGTTGCCCGGAAGGCACTTGCCATCTGCGACCATCACCCCGAACTCCATCTGGACCGCGACTTCGTTGAGGCCGCTGCCATGCTCCACGACATCGGCATCTGCCAGTGCGATGCACCCGGCATCAGTTGCTTCGGCACGCGACCCTACATACAGCACGGACTCGCAGGGGCACAGATGATCGTAACCGAGGATGCGGCGTTCAAGGCGCTTCCCGTGTTCAATGGCGCCGACGCGCAGATCAAGGAGAAATTAGCCCGTGTCTGCCAGCGCCATACCGGGGCTGGCATCACGCGGGCCGAGGTCGTGGCGCAGCTGCTGCCGTTGCCGCTGCCCGACGACGACAGCGAGCCCTATATGCCCGAGACACCCGAGGAGCAGGTGGTGTGCTTTGCCGATAAGTTCTTTTCGAAGACTAAGCTCCTGCAGGAGAAGACCTACGAGCAGGCCGAGCGCTCCCTGATGAAGTTCGGCACCGACGGTCTGGAGCGCTTCCGCCAGTGGGCCGCCATCTTCATGTAAGGCGGCGCAGCCGCGTGTAAGGCTGCTTCGCAGCGTGTAAGGACGCTGTCGCGTCGTGTAAGGCCCTTCGGGCGTGTAAGGCGGCGTTGCCGCGTGTAAGGACGCTTACGCGTCGTGTAAAGCGCTTCGCGCGGGGCAAGGCGCCTTCGGCGCGTGTAAGGACGCTGTCGCGTCGTGTAAAGTCCCGTAGGGACGGGATTTTGGTAGCCAGCCAATTCATTGGCTGGTATAACAGGGCAAAAATAATTATAGGTGTGCCGTAGGTACAGCGACATTCTTGGGATTATTCCTCTTATGTCGCGTACCTACGGCACGCTATCTTATATATAATAATGTGGCACATACCAGCCAATGAATTGGCTGGCCGCTCGGCTTTGCCGCTTTCGTAGCGAAGCGGAGAAAGAACCCTTATCCCGTCCCTACGGGACTTTTACACAGCGCCGAAAGGCGCCTTACACGCCCGAAGGGCCTTACACGACGCGTAAGCGTCTTTGTACGCGGCGCAGCCGCCTGTAGGCTGCATCTTAACAATAAAAACACCCTGCATTATAGCCGCCCCTAAAAGGGGCTCTAAATGTATTGTCTTCGATTTGCACTACCTTTGACTGCGCCGAAGGTACTTCCGCTCGGAAATGCAAAGTAAAAAAATGTTTTTTCCTTTGTATTTCGCTCACTTATTCGTACCTTTGCACCCTGAAATGAGAAGAAAGACTGCGATATTGCTGTTGTGGGCGGCGCTGGCAATGATGCTGGGCAGCTGTCGACACGGACTGCAGCAGACATTGACGGACGTCACTTCCGAGTTGGGAAACATCATAGGAAGTGACGAAGCAGAGGCCAAGGAGGTCCCTGCAGGGGAGGTGAAGCCTACCCCCGACCCCTCCAAAGAGCCTACCCCCGACCCCTCCAAAGAGCCTACCCCCGACCCCTCCCTAAAGGGAGGGGAGAAAGGGGACTCACTTTCTCAACCCTCTCAACCAGCTTCGCAGAGCGAAGCGAACCCTCAACCTTCTTCGCAGGGCGAAGAGCTACTGGTGGACACCACCAAGATGGACTCGCTGCAGCTGGCCGTGTACAGACACAACAAGGCCATCGACGACTCCATCAGCCTGGACTCCATCAACCGACAGCGCAAGAACGGCATCGACTCGCCCGTGGAATATGTCGCCAACGACTCCATCATCTATCTGGCAGGCACGAACATGGCTTACCTCTACGGTGAGTCGAACGTGAAATACCAGAACTACGACCTGAAGAGTGAGAAGATCTACATGGGTCTGGACTCGAGCATGGTGCACGCCACCGGCGCGCTGAAGCCTGTGCAGAAGGAAGGCGCGAAGCCTAACGACGAGGGCGAACAGGAGTATGAGCTGACGGGCACGCCTGTGTTCAAGATGGGCGAGGACGTGTACGAGAACGACACGATGGCATTCAACTTCAAGACGAAGAAGGGACTGATTCGCAACGTGTACACGGAGCAGGAGGACGGCTACCTGCGCAGTCAGATCTCGAAGCGCACGGCCACGGGCGAGGTGTATCTGGCGAAGGGCCGCTACACCACGTGCGACGCCGACCATCCCGATTTCTACATTTCTCTATCACGCGCGAAGGTGCGCCCGGGTAAGGACGTGGTGTTCGGACCGGCTTATCTGGTGGTGTGCGACGTGCCGCTGCCACTGGCCATTCCCTACGGTTTCTTCCCGTTCACGAAGAGCTACTCGAGCGGCTTCATCATGCCCACCTACGGCGACGAGAGTGCGCGCGGCTTCTACCTGCGCGACGGCGGCTACTACTTTGCCATCAGCGACAAGGTGGACCTGAAGCTACTGGGCGAGATATACACAAAGGGTTCGTGGGGCGTGAGTGCCGCGTCGAACTACCGGAAGCGCTATAAGTACAGCGGTTCGTTCTTCTTCAGCTATCAGGACACGCGCAACGGCGACAAGGGCATGCCCGACTACCAGCGGCAGGAGAGTTTCAAGATTCAGTGGAGCCACCGCCAGGACCCGAAGGCCAACCCCTTCAGCACGCTGTCGGCGAGCGTGAACTTCGCAACGAGCAGCTTCGAGAGAAACAACCTGACGTCGATGTACAACCCGCAGGCGATGACGCAGTCTACACGCACGTCGTCGGTGAGCTGGAGCACGACATTCTCGAGCATCGGACTGTCGCTGTCGTCGTCGTTCAACCTGGCGCAAAACATGCGCGACACCACGGTGTCGCTGACCATGCCCGACCTGAACATCTCGCTGTCGCGCTTCTACCCCTTCAAGCGCAAGAAGGCTGCCGGCAAGGAGCGCTGGTATGAGAAAATATCGATGAGCTACACCGGCCAGATATCGAACTCCATCACGACGAAGGAGAACAAAGTGCTGAAGTCGAGCCTGGTGAAGGACTGGCGCAACGGCATGCAGCACCAGATACCCATCAGCGGCTCGTTCACGCTGTTCGACTACCTGAACGTGAACCCGTCGTTCAACTTCACCGACCGCATGTACATGTCGAAGGTCGTGCGTTCGTGGGACGACGCCGCGCAGCGCGAGGTGTGCGACACGGTGTACGGACTGCACAACGTCTACAACTGGAATCTCTCGCTGTCGGCCTCGACGAAGCTCTACGGTTTCTTCATCCCGAACAGGAAAATCTTCGGCGACAAGGTGGACCGCATACGCCACGTGCTGACGCCGCAGGTGTCGTTCAGCTTCGCGCCCGACTTCAGTGCCTCGCGCTACGGCTTCTACGAGACCTACCAGAAGACCGACGCCTACGGCAACGTGTCGCTGGTGCAGTATTCGCCCTTCCAGAACGGCATGTACGGCATACCGGGCAAGGGTCGCACGGGTAGCATCTCAGTAGACCTGTCGAACAACCTGGAGATGAAGATCAAGGCCGGCGACAGCGACACGGTGGACTACAAGAAGATCAGCCTGATAGACGAACTGGGCGTGGCGATGTCGTACAACATGGCGGCGAAGGTGCGCCCGCTGAGCGATCTGAACATGCGCCTGCGACTGAAACTGACGAAGAGCTACACGTTCAACCTGAATGCCGTCTTCGCCACCTATGCCTACGAACTGGACGAGAACGGACGTCCCTACCTGGGCACCCACACGGAGTATGGCTATGGTCGCTTCGGCCGCTTCCAGGGCATGTCGCAGAACATTTCCTACACGCTGAACCCCGAGAAACTGAAGAAACTCTTCGGCGGTAAGAACAAGGACGAAGAGAAGGAAGAAGAAGAGGACGAAGAAGGCATCGACACCGACCGCGAGTCGAACATCGACGATACGATGGTGAAGGGCCAGCGCAACGCCAGCCGCAAGAGCGGCAGCAAGGCGCAGACCGACGACGACGGCTACATGACGTTCTCGATGCCTTGGTCGCTGACCATCGGCTACGGTATCACCATGCGCGAGAACCAGGATGCCGAGAAGTTCAACAAGAAGACCATGCGCTACCCGTATAAACTGACACAAACGCTGAACTTGAGCGGCAACATACGCCTGTCGGAGGGCTGGAACATCGCGTTCTCGTCGGGCTACGACTTTGAGAACAAGAAGATTTCGATGACCACAGCCTCGCTGCAGCGCGACCTGCACTGCTTCAACATGTCGTGCTCGGTGGTGCTGGCCCCCTACACGAGCTACAACTTCACGTTCCGCTGCAACGCCTCGACACTGACCGACGCACTGAAATACGACAAGCGCTCGGGCTACTCGAATGCCGTGCAATGGTATTAGGCGCCTTCGGCGCTGTGTAAGGACGCTGCGCGTCGTGTAAGGCGCCGGTGGCGCGTGTAAGGTTGCTGCGCAACGGGTAAGGACGCTACGCGTCGTGTAATAGAGCCTTCGGCGCGGGTAAGGCGCCGGTGGCGCGGGTAATTTGGGTATTAGTTTTTTATGAATATAAGAAAGGTGTTAGAGAATCGCATCGTTGTGCTCGACGGTGCCATGGGAACGATGATACAATCGCTCCAGCTGCCTGACGATGCCTACCAATGGGGCATCGACGTGCAGGCGGGCTGCGGCTGCGCCCATTGCAGCGCCCACGGTCACGGTTCGCAGAAGGGCAACAACGACGCGCTGAACCTGCTGGCTCCCGAGGCCATTGCCTCAGTCCACCAAGCCTATGTGGACGCTGGAGCCGACCTGATTACAACCAATACATTCTCCAGCAACCGCATCTCGCAACACGAGTACGGACTGGAAGCCCACGTGCGCGACCTGAACATGGCCGGTGCACGCATCGCCCGCCGCGTGGCCGACAGCTGCCAGGAACGGCAGGTGCTGGTGGTGGGCTCGATGGGCCCGACGTCGAAGACGCTGAGCCTCTCTACCGACATGGCGCATCCTGAACAGCGCGCCGTAGGCTTCGACGACATGTGCGAGGCCTACCGCGAGCAGGCAGAGACTCTGCTGGACGGAGGCGTCGACATCCTGCTGCTCGAGACGTGCTTCGACGCGCTGAACGCCAAGGCGGCCCTCGTGGCCATTCAGCAGCTGAACGAACAGCGCGGCACCGCAGTGCCCGTGATGGTGTCGGCCACCATCAACGACCGCAGCGGACGCACGCTGACCGGCCAGACGCTGGAGGCATTCTACGTGAGCATCAGCCACTACCCCATCCTCTCGTTCGGCCTGAACTGCTCGTTCGGCGTGCAAGACCTCTATCCCTTCGTGAAGGAACTGGCAGCCAGCGTGCCCTGCCCCATCAGCCTGCATCCCAATGCCGGACTGCCCAACGAGATGGGCGAATACGACCAACAGCCCGCCGACATGGCACGCCAACTCAGAGCCATGGCCGAGGAAGGGCTGCTGAACATCGTGGGCGGCTGCTGCGGCACTACGCCTGCCCACATCCGCGCCATCGCCGAGGCCGTCGGCGACATGGCGCCACGACGGGTGCCCGAGCGCGACCACCGACTGGTGGTGAGCGGTCTGGAGGCTGTGACCATCGACACGCAGACCCGCAACTTCACCAACATCGGCGAGCGCACCAACGTGGCGGGGTCCAGGAAGTTTGCCCGCCTCATCGCCGCCCATCAATACGAGGAGGCTGCCCAGGTGGCACGCCAGCAGATTGAGAACGGTGCCTCGGTGATCGACATCAACATGGACGATGCCATGCTCGACAGCCGACGGGAGATGGAAGCCTTCGTGCGCTACATCGAAAACGATCCCGGCATTGCCCGCGCGGCGCTGATGATAGACAGCAGCGACTGGCCCACCATCCTGGCTGGACTACAGAACGCACAGGGGAAATGCATCGTGAACAGCATCAGCCTGAAAAACGGTGAGGCCGACTTCCTCGGGAAAGCACGACAGCTGCAGCAGTATGGTGCCGCCGTGGTGGTGATGGCGTTCGACGAAGACGGTCAGGCCACCACCTACGAGCGCAAGATTGCCATCTGCCAGCGCGCCTACCAGCTGCTCACGGGCATCGGCTTCCGTCCCAGCGACATCATCTTCGACGTGAACATCCTCTCCGTGGGCACGGGCATCGACGAGCATCGCGACTATGCCGTGGACTTCATACGTGCCGTGGGTTGGATCAAGCAACACCTGCCCGAGGCCAAGACCAGCGGCGGCGTGAGCAACCTGTCGTTTGCCTTCCGCGGCAACAACAAGGTGCGCGAGGCCATGCACTCGGTGTTCCTCTACCATGCCATCCGCGCCGGTCTCGACATGGCCATCGTCAATCCTGCCATGCTGCAGGTCTATGACGACATCCCTGCCGACCTGCTGCAATGTGTAGAGGACGTCGTGCTGAACCGCCGTCCCGACGCCACCGAACGGCTCACGGAGCTGGCTGCCGTGATCAAGGAAGAAACAGAGAAAATCAAGGAAGGCACGGCGCAGCCCACTGCCGACTGGCGCAACCGCCCCGTCGACCAACGCATAGAATACGCCCTGGCCAAAGGTGTTGCCGACTATCTGGAGGCCGACCTCATGGAAGCCCTGCACGCTCTCGACGAGAAGCCCGTGGCCGTCATCGAAGGACCGCTGATGCAGGGCATGGAGCACATCGGGCAACTCTTTGGCGAAGGCAAGATGTTCCTGCCGCAAATCGTGAAGGCTGCGAAGGTGATGCGCCAGGCCGTCGACATCCTGCAACCCTTTATCGAAACCGAGACCGACACCTCGGCAAGCAGCCAGCCCCGCGTGGTGCTGGCCACGGCCAAGGGCGACGTCCACGACATCGGCAAGAACATCGTGGGCATCGTGCTGGCTTGCAACGGCTTCGAAGTGATCGACCTGGGCGTGATGGTGCCGGCAGAGACCATTCTCACCGCTGTCAGGGAGCACCAGCCTGCCTTCGTGGGCATCAGCGGACTCATCACCCCCTCACTGAAAGAGATGGAGAACCTCTGCCGCCTGTTCCAGCAAGAAGGACTGCGGCTGCCGATACTCGTCGGCGGTGCCACGACATCGGCCCTCCACACGGCCGTCAGGCTGGCCCCGCTCTACGACGGCCCCGTCATCTTCGGCGGCGATGCCTCCTACACGGCCGTCATCGCCAAACGACTGGTGTCGAGTCCGAGAATCACCATCCACCAACTACAGGACGAGCAGCAACAGCTGCGCACGCAATACGAACTGAACAAGCAAGACATCATTTCCTTCGACGAGGCCAACCGCCGGGCGCTCCGTTATGAACACGCTTTCCCGAAAGGCCTGCACCTAAGCAGAGCCGTGCCCACGCTGGCCGAAGCCGAAGCGCTCATCGACTGGCGCATGGTGCTGCAGTTCTGGGGATTCCGCGGCGCCACGCTCGAAGAACAGCTCACCCACCCCGAAGCACAGACCACTTTGCGGGAAGCACAAGAACACTGGCAACGACTGAAAGAACAAAAAGGTGTCAGCCTGCGGTCGCAGCTGATTTTCGCACCAGCCCGCCGGCATGGCAACGACATCGTGTTCGACACTGGCCAGGTGATGCCCATGCTGCGCAGCCAGAGCGAGAAGGGTCGTTTCCAGTCGCTGGCCGACTTCCTACCCACCGACCACTCGGTGCCCGTAGGATTGTTCTGCGCCACAGCACGACCCACCAGCGACGCGCCTGCCACCGACTACGAAGGCCTGATGACCCACGTGCTCTGTGCCCGGCTCTCCGAGGCGGCAGCCGAATGGATGCACCGCCACATCGAGCGCCAACTCGCCGGCACGCCACTGAAGCTCATCCGACCCGCCATCGGCTATCCCGTGTGCCCCGACCACACGCTGAAGCGCATTCTCTTCAGTATGACCGAGGCCGAACGATGGCTGGGCGTCACGCTCACCGAGAGCAACGCCATCCAGCCCTCGACTACCGTGTGCGGACTGTTCATAGCTCACCCCGATGCCCACTACTTCAGCGTAGGCCGCGTGGGCGACGACCAGCAGAAAGACTACGAAGAAAGACTACAACACAGCATCAGCAGACTATGAAGGTTATCGACATCATCAACCAACGCCAGGGGCAGCCGTTTGCCTCGTTCGAGATTGTTCCCCCTCTGAAGGGCACCGACGCCGAGCGACTCTACAACATCATTGAGCCACTCATGCAACTGGCACCGCCTTTCATCAACATCACTTGCCACCGCGACGAGGTGGAGTATCATCCCAATGCCGACGGCACCTTCACGAAGCTCACACTCTCGAAGCGCCCGTCGACCATCGCCATCGTGGCGGCTGTGATGCGCCGCTTCCCACAGGTGCAGATTGTGCCCCACGTCATCTGCGGCGGGGCCTCGCGCCACCATGTGGAGAGCGAACTGCTCGACCTGCGCTTCCTTGGCATCGAGAACGTCATGGCACTGCGCGGCGACGCCCTGCCCGGGCAGCGAGTCTTCATTCCCGAGCGCGACGGCTTCGTACACACCAACGAACTGGTGACGGCCATCGCCAGCCTGAACCGTGGCGAATACCTCGACCCCAACATCAAGACAACAGCTACCGACCACACTTTCTGCGTGGGCGTAGCCGGCTATCCCGAGAAGCATTTCGAGGCCGCCAATATGGAGACCGACATCGAGAACCTGCGCCGCAAGGTGGAGGCCGGGGCCGACTACGTGGTCACCCAGATGTTCTACTCCAACGAGGCCTTCTACCGTTTCCGCGACGCATGCCAGCAGGCAGGCATCAGCGTGCCCATCATCCCGGGTCTGAAGCCTATCACCACCCCGCGACAGGTCAACATGCTGCCGCGCACCTTCCACATCGACCTGCCACAGCCGCTGGTCGAGAACCTGCGCCGCCATCCCGACGACGCACGAAAAGTAGGCACGGAGTGGTGTATCAGCCAGAGTCAGGACCTGATAGCCCACGGTGTACCCGCCATCCATTATTATACAATGGGCCGCCCCGACGACATCAGCCTCATCGTCAGGTCGACATTCTAGCCCGTTTTATCTTTATCATTTTGCATTTGTAAATAACAAAGACCATACAACCTAAATTTTCGAAGACAATGAAAAAATATTTCTTAGCCTTGCTGACCCTGCTGCCCGCCATTTCGGCCGGGGCACAAACCGCCGACCCATTTGCCTGCGGTGCCGACGTCAGCTGGTGTAGCGAGATGGAAGCCGACGGCAAACGATTCTACAACGCCGCCGGCGAGGAGACCGAGATGATGGCGCTGATGAAGCAGATTGGCATGAACGCCATCCGCCTGCGCGTGTGGGTGAACCCTGAGAAGGCCTACGGCGCATGGTGCGACAAGGCCGACGTGCTGGCCAAGGCCCGACGCGCCCACCAGCAGGGACTGAGCCTGCTCATCGACTTCCACTACAGCGACTTCTTTGCCGATCCTGGTCGCCAGGACAAGCCGTCGGCATGGGCCGGCTACTCGATGGACGAACTGAAGAAAGCCGTGGCCGACCACACGCGCGACGTGCTGCAGGCACTGAAAGACGAGGGCATAGAGCCCCGTTGGGTGCAGGTGGGCAACGAGACGCGGCAGGGCATGGTCTGGGACAACGGAAAAATAGACTGGAACAAGTCGGGCTCGGCCCGCTATACGGGCTACGTCGCGCTGAGCAATGCCGGTTATGAGGCCGTTCACGAGGTGCTGCCCGAGGCAAAGGTGATCGTGCACATCGACAAGGGTCCCGACGACAACGCGTGGTTCTACCGCGAGTTCAAGGCTGCCGGCGGCAAGTTCGATATGATAGGACTGTCGCACTACCCCGAGAGCAATTGGAAAAACGAGAATACGAAGACGGCCAACAACGTGAAGTCGCTCGGCCAGACGTTCGGCGTGCCGGTGATGATTGTCGAGACGGGCTACTCAGCCTCCAACGAGTCGCTGGCCGAACAGGTGATGACCGACCTATTCGCAAAGACGCAGTCGCTGGAGCAGTGCGCCGGCATCTTCTACTGGGAGCCGGAGGTCTACGGCTGGTGGAAGCCTGCCTACTACTCGAAACTCGGATGGAACGCTTACGGCAAAGGTGCGTTCACGTCGGAAGGCAAGCCCAGCAAGGCGCTGTCGCCTTTCAACAGCGAAGCTACCGCCATTGCCACCCTGCCCACGAGCCGCGAGGCAGCAGCTGTCTACGACCTTTCCGGCCGCCGCGTGAAGAGCGAGAGCCAGAAAGGCATCTGTATCGTCGAAGGAAAGAAGATGCTCAAGCAATAGCATCTTATTGGGGAATAATATATCAGATGGCACAACGACCTCTCTGAGGTCACACTATGGTAACCGCAGGTCTTGACCTGCGGGGGATGGGTAAACACTAACTCATCGTCCCCCAAAGGGGACGCACAACAACCTGAAATGCCAATTCATCTGCTTGATACATCGCTGCTGTGCGACCTCTCAGAGGTCAGAGCACAAAAAATGGGCGGTTCCGTTGAGGAATACCGCCCATTTTGTTTTGCAAATTCAGATGTGTTTGCAAATTCAGATGTGTTTGCAAATTCAGTTGTTTTGGTTTACAAATTCAGTTGTTTTGCCTGATAAAACAAGTTGTTTTCCTGACGAAATCAACTCATTTTCCTCTTCAATCAGCAGCAGGAATGAGACGCACGGGGGTACGCAGTCCGCTGGGAACGGGTGCCCAGTGTTCGTAGGTAGTGCGTTTGTAGTTCAGGTCGACGACATTGATCTCGTTGAACTTGCGCCACTTCACGCCACGGCGGTCGAGGTCGGCAATGCGGTTGGCAGGCAGGTTAGTCACCTCGATGCGGAGCTCGTTTTTGCCTTTACGCAGTGTGTTGCGGCAGTCGAGGATGAACGGCACCGCCCACGCACAGCCGATGAACTGCCCGTTGATATACACTCGAGCCGACTCGCGCACGTCGCCGAGGTCGATGAGCCAGTGCTGGCGGGCCTGCTTGCGAGAGATGCGGAAGGTGGTGGTATAGGTGCCTGTGCCCATGAACACGGCAGCAGAGTCGGACAACGATTCCCACGTCTGCAGCGAGTCGAGGCGGAAAGACTCAGAGCCGAGTGAAATGGTCCAACCTTCAAACCCCTCAACCGACAGACTCTCCAGACTCTCCCCCTGCCCCTCCCTATCAGGGAGGGGAGTAGTTACTCTTTTATGCGGAGATTCTTGCTGCAGAGGGATATTACTCCCCTCCAAAGCTACCCTCCCTTTGGGGGAGGGGCTGGGGGAGAGGCCCAGGAGGGGCTGGGGGGGCTGCTTGGTCTGCAGTATCCTCGACTCCCCTGAGCGCAGGCGGATGCGGAGGCCGTCTTGTGTCATGTCGGCCGGACGGATGTCACCCGTCATTGGGTCGAACCAGGTGGCGCTGCCGGCTGCTACAGAAAGGGGCACGCAGGCATCAACGTCGTTGGGCGAGAGGTTGGCGATGAAGTAGTGATGGCCACTCTCGTTGCTGCGGCGTATCATGTGCAGGCCGAGGTCGGTCTTCAGCCGCTCGGGGGTGGCATGGCGGGCCATCTCGGCTGCATCCTCGCCATAGACCACCAGCGGCGTAAGGCGCTTCAGGATGGTGGCGAGGGCCGGTGTGATGGTGGTGCCGGTGGGGATGATGAGTGCCTTGTAGCGAGTGCCGGCCTTGGTGACGAGGCGGCCGTCGGCGCTGAGCACGACGTCCTGCAGCAGGCGCTCGCTGATGTAGTCGCAGTCGTAGCCGAGGCTGTCGATCTTCAACACGCTCTTGATGAACTCCGGGGCACGCTTCGCCATGTTGTGAATGCTGAACTGCATGAGCAGGTCGTGACGCATGGGCTGTCCCGTGGGCCACTTGTCGCCATCGACAGGACGGGCACCGCGCTCAGCCCACATATCGCGCACGGGCAGGAAGACGAGGAAGTCGTTGTCGGGCTGGCCCAGTTGCAGGAAACTCTGGCAGCGCTCAATGTACTTCATCAGGAACGGGGCGTCGCGCCAGATGCTGTTCGTAGGGCTCATGTCGACGGAGGCATAGAACTTCCAGCCCGGCCAGGGATCGTCTTTCGGCGTGTAGCATGCGCCGTGGAAGAACATGTGGTTCACGCCCGAACAGAACATCAGGTCGAGGTCGGGCTTCATTTGCGAGAGCGACGTGCGGAAGTGCTCGGTGAGCCAGGTGAAGGTCTCGCTCGAGGTGAACGGCTTGCCGGTGACGTGGGCTGCCGACGAGGCATACTTCAGCATCGACAGGTCGGAGTCGTTCTTGCGCGTCATGCCCGGGTCGCGGCGCAGGCCCTTGATGCCAAAGTCGGAGAGACCGAAGCCCTCAATCTCCGGGATGTCCACCGCGGCATAACAGTCGATGAGGTTGGCTGGCGAGCCGTGCGCCTGGTTGCGCGTGATGGCACCGTGTGCGTGGGCCCAGGCCGTCCATTGCTCCGTGAAGTTCTCGAGCAGCAGTTCGGCGAGTGTCTCGCGATAGTCGGAGAGAGGCGAAAGGGCTGCAGGGTGCAGCAACTCCGGCAGATGGTCCTCCAGCCGATAGCCGCGCCGCTTCTGAAACTCCTCGAGCAGGCGGGGCGTCCAGTTGCCGTCGGCCACTTCGTAGCTGTCGTTGAAGAAGGTGTGGGGGTAAGGGGTATGCGTGCGGTCGAAGGCATCGCTGATGTGGCTGAGGTAGTTGGCCACGGCCTGTCGGTCGAAATGGTCGACGACCAGCCCTTCGCCACCGGGTGCAGCGCGCTTCACGCGCATGATGCCATATTTAATATAAAGGGCAACGATTTTCTTCTCCGATGTCTCGCCGCCGAGCAGGGACTGCTGCTCCTTGGAGGCTTTCCAGGTGAGGAGGCCTTCGTGGGCGCAATCAGTAACGTCGATAGCCACAGCGTCGCCGCCATAGAGCATCACCTTCTGCAGAACGCTGTTCTTACGATCCTTTTCATTGGGGAGAATGTCGAGATGGGTGATGCTGTTGCCCGTGAACGCCTTTTCAACAAACACTGCCCGGCAGGCCGATTCTTCCAGCGGCACCCACGGCCCGCCGAACGGCCAGCCCGTGCCCGTAGCCATGTCGACCTCGATGCTGTCGCGCTGCGCTTCGGACATGACGAAGCGCAGCACCTCCATGTAGCGGTCGGAGAGGAAGGGAATGTTATTTGCGTCGTTGCCCTGCACGCCGTAGATGGGGGTAATCTCCACCGCTCCGGCTCCGGCACGGCTGTACTGCTGCAGGTTCCAGCGCAGGTCATTCTCGTTGACAGCCGAGCCCAGCCACCACCAGCGCAGTCCGGCTCGTGCTTCGGGTTTGGCTTCTGGCCACTGCTGTGCCTGCATGGCGAGGCTGAGGGTCAGCAGCAGGCAAAAGGTTGATAATCGTCGCATAGCTACGTGTATGATTGGTTTGCACTGCAAATTTACGAAAAAAACTCCTTACTCGTGCGAAGTAAGGAGTTTTTCTTTCTTTTCAGCCTCCGATGACGACGCTGATGCCATGCTGCTCGAACTGCCGTCGGCAGCGGTCGAGGGTTGCTTCGGAGGGTTCGCCCATTGTGATGCCGTCGGGGTTGTAGACGGTGCCACGACGGCGATGCTTGTCCTTGCCGATGTCGTGGTAAGGCAGGAGGTGGATTTTTGGAGAGCGCCCCTGCGGGTCGAGCAGAGAACAGAGAGAGGCAATGAAAGAGGCCGTCGCCTCAATGTTCTCCTCATCGGCGTTGATGCCTTCGATAAGAGGCATGCGGAACCAGATGTTGGCGCCCAAGTCGGTGAGGAGTTTTACGTTTGCCAGAATGCGCTCGTTGCCGACGCCCGTCAGCTGGCGGTGGCGCTCGGAGTCCATGTGCTTCAGGTCGACGAGGAAGAGGTCGGTCTCCCGCGCGATAGCTGTGACGGTTTCAGCGGATGCATAGAGTGAAGTGTCAACAGTGCGATGCAGCCCGCGCCGCCCCAGTTCCTGCAAGATGGCCAGGGCTGCCTGCGGCTGCATGAGCGGTTCGCCGCCGCAGAGCGTCACGCCGCCTCCGCTGTCCAGCATCACGTCGCGTTCCTTCTCCACCTCTGCCATCAGCTCGTCCATCGTCCACTCGCGGCCGCATAGCTCCAGGGCCCGAGCCGGACAGACGTCAACATCAAAACTTTCGTCTTGACTCCTTAATCCCTCGACTCCTTGACTCTTTAGAATAGAAAGCCGCCCGCACGTGTTGCAGCCAATGCACTTCGACTGTTTGAACAGCACCTCGGGTTCCACCTCCCACGACTCGGGGTTGTGGCACCACACGCACCGCAACGGACACCCTTTCAGAAAGATGGTCGTGCGGATGCCCGGTCCGTCGTTGATGGCGTAGCGCTTGATGTCGAAGACGGAAACGTTCTTCAGGTTATTCCCTGTTTGATGATTGCTCGTATTACTCATCGTTGTTCTTGTTTATCAGGTTGACGACGACCTTCACCATGACATCCTTCTCCTCAGTCTTGCTCTCGGCAATCATTAGGGTGAGGGCGACGAGGGTGCTGTCGGCGATGCGCTTGCTGCCATCGGGGTGATAGAGGATGTGGTTACCGTTGAGAAACCAAAGAAACAGCGTGGCGGCAATGCGCTTGTTGCCGTCGCTGAAAGAGTGGTTCTTTGTGACGAGGTAGAGCAGCATGGCGGCTTTCTCCTCCACGCTAGGATAGAGTTCTTCGCCACCGAAAGTCTGGTAGATTTGTCCAATGCTGCTTTTAAACGAATCATCCTTCTCGTTGCCAAAGAGAACACTGCCGCCGAACTTCTCACGCAGTCGGTTGATTTCCAACATGGCAGTCTCGTAGGTAGCATGGAAAGGCTCTTCCTTCGTGGTCTTGTCGATGACAAGTCGTTCGTAGTCGTAGTTGTCGAGGGTATCGAGGGCGTAGGTGTAGTCAACCACGACATCCAGCAGGTCTTGGCTTTCTACAGTATCAGCCGTTTCCTTGTTTTGGATGGTACGCCCAACGAGTTGCACCAATTGGCGAAGTTCGCCTATCTGCTCCTTCCGGATGCGATCGTTGACGGCGTAGCCCTTGATGAGGTATTGCTTCAGGACACGGTTGGCCCACTGGCGGAACTGAACACCGCGCTTGCTTTTCACTCGATAGCCTACAGAAGTAATCACTTCAAGGTTGAAATAGTCTATCTCGTGCGTTTGCGTTTTTCCTTCAATTGCACCATGTTGAGTGGTATTCGCAAATTTTGCGACTACCACAGAATCCGTTAACTCCTCTTTAAGTGCATTGTTAATATGCTTACTAATTGTTTTATAATCACGTCCGAACAATAAGGCAATCTGTTGACGGGTCAACCATATCATATCGTTCTCCAGCCGAACATCAATTTGTGTCTGGCCGTCCTCAGTCTGATAGATGATGATTGGGTTATCGGTATTCATGTCACTTTCGTTTTGATTGCAAATATACGAGCTTATTCCGACACGGCAAAGGAAAACGGCGAGAAAGATTCAGAAGGAACAATCTCGCCGTCTAATGTTTGGCCTCCAGAAGACGGGCTACATCTCGTCGTTTTCAGTACGGGCGATGATTTCGTTCTGCAACTGCTCGGTCATGTCGTTGAAATAGTCGCTGTAGCCGGCCACGCGCACAAGGAGGTCGCGATAGCGGTCGGGATGCTTCTGGGCGTCGAGCAGCGTCTCGGTATCGACAATGTTGAACTGGATGTGGTGGCCGCCAAACTTGAAGTAGGTGCGCACGAGCGACGAGAATTTCTTCAGGTCTTCGTCGCGGCGCAGCAAGTTGGGCACGAAGCGCACGTTGAGCAGCGTGCCGCCCGACTTGGTCTGGTCGAGTTTGCCCAGCGACTTGATGACTGCCGTCGGTCCGTGCGAGTCGCTGCCATGAGCGGGCGAGGTGCCGTCAGAGATGGCGAAGTGAGCGAGTCGGCCGTTGGGCGTGGCACCGCAGACGGAGCCGAAGTAGTTGTGGCAGGTCGTAGAGAGCATGTTCAGTCGGGTGCGACCACCGCGCGTGTTCGGACGGTTGTCGATGGCCTTCACCAGGTCTTCGTAGACGCGCACGGCTATCTCGTCGGCATAAGCGTCGTCATTGCCAAAGAACGGCGTGTGGTTGCGGATGTACTGCCGCATGGGCTCCTTGTCGCCCCAGTTTGTCCGACAGGCGTCGAGAATCTCTTCCATCGTGTAGCGATGGTCCTCGAAGACGTGCTTCTTCAGCGTCGTGAAGCAGTCGGTGATGGTGCCGAGGCCGGTGCACTGTATGTAGGTGGTGTTGTAGCGGGCGCCACCGCTGTAGTAGTCGCGACCCTTCTCGATGCAGTCGTCGATGTAGAGCGAGAGGAACGTAGCCGGCGCATAGAGCGAGAACATGCGTTCGATGTAGTTGTTCACCGAAAGTTTCAGGTTGACGAAGTACACCATCTGCTTGTGCCAAGCCTCATAGAGTTCCTCAAACGACTTGAACTCGCGCGGGTCGCCAGTCTCGAGGCCAAGGCGCTTGCCAGTCTCGGGGTCAATGCCATTGTTCAGCGTAATCTCCAGAATCTTCGGCGTGTTCAGATAGCCCGTCAGCAGATAGGCCTCCTTGCCGAAGGCGCCCACCTCGATGCAGCCCGAGCAACCACCCTCGCGAGCATCCTCGAGCGACTTGCCGTCGCGCATGAGTTCCTTGATGTAGGTATCGGGATTGAAGATGCTGGGATAGCCGTGTCCTTGGCGAATCACCTTGATGCCTTCGATGAGGAAGTCGTCGGGGGTATTCTCTGCGATATGGATGGAGAGACCCGGCTGCAGCTCGTGCAGCTCCTCCTGTATCTCCAGTATCATGTACGACAGCTCGTTGGTGGCACTGCGGCCTTCGCGATCCACGCCACCTATATTAATATTCGTGAAGTCGTTGTAGGTGCCACTCTCCAGTGCCGTGACGCCCACCTTCGGCGGCGCAGGCTGGTTGTTGAACTTAATCCACAGGCACGACAGCAGTTCCTTTGCGTCGTCGCGCGTCAGCGTGCCCTCGTCGATGCCCTTTTGATAGAACGGGAACAGGTGCTGGTCGATGTGGCCGGGGTTCATGGAGTCCCAGCCGTTGAGCTCGGTGACGGTGCCCAGATGCACGAACCAGTACATCTGAATGGCCTCCCACAGGTCGCGGGGCGCATGGGCAGGCACCCAGCGGCAGACGTCGGCAATCTTCTCCAACTCCTTCCGGCGCTGGGGGTTCTCTTCTTTTGCAGCCATCTGCTCAGCCAGCTCAGCATGGCGCTCGGCAAAGAGGATAGCGGCGTCGCACGACACGGCCATGGCTTCCAGCTCCTGCTGCTTGTCGGTGGCCTCAGGGTCGTAGATGTAGTCGAGTCGGCGAATGCGGTCCTCGATGCGAGCCTTCACGTCGAGCAGTCCCTCGCGATACATCTTGCCGTCCATAGCCGTGTGGCCTGCGGCGCGCTGCTCCATGAACTCGGTGAACACGCCTGCATGATAGGCCTCCTCCCACTCGCGCGACACGTGGTTGAAGATGCGTTCGCGCTGCGTCTTGCCTTTCCAGTAAGGGATGACCTCGCGCTCGTAGGTGTCGATGTCCTCCTGCGAGATGTGGTACGACTGCAGCTCACGCGTGTCGAGCGTGTGCAGGTCTTCCACCGAGTGGCACGTCAGTTCGGGGAACGTCGGCACGGCCTTGGGCACAGGTCCGCGCTCGCCAACGATGAGCTCGTCGGGGCCGATGTAGATGGTCTTCTTCTTGCAAATCTCATAGAAGTTCTGCGCACGCAGCATGGCAATCGGCATAGTGCCGTAGTTCTGCTTGTAGAACTCGGTTTCGATGAGTGCGCGCTCGATGGAGAGCGTTGTCGGGGTGTCGAAGTTCTGCTGGCGTAGCCGACGAATGCGGTCGTTCATGCCGCCAAGGTTTTCTGGGTGTTTGATTTGGAAGTTCATGCGTTGTTAAAGATGTTCGTTTCTGCAATCTGCAAATGTAATCATTTTCCTGCAAACAGCCAATCTTTTTTAGAAAAAATAAGAAAAAACATACGATAACAACCAGACTATCACCGATTAACGGCAGGAGTGAGTCGGCAGTAGAAGGCAGAACTGCATACTGTATGAACAACGAATGTTGCAAGCGAATCATTCTCAGTGACACAAAAAAGCATTGCTCTCGCTGGGTGAGAGCAATGCTTATGCGTTAGTGGAGGAAGGATGTTGCCACCGAGGAACTATGTTTCAGCGGGACGGGGACATAGCTTTTGCGGGGCGAGAGTGGTGGTTTCTCGGGATGGGAGCCATGTTTCAGCGGAATTTCACTGTAGTAAAGTTATCAATTCACCTTAGTAAAGTGATCACTTTACTTTAGTGATTTTATCACTTTACTATAGTAACGTACCCAAAAGACTTTCTTTCGGCGCTGACAGCCCTCATCCCTCCTTGGCGGCATAGACCTCCTGGAGCGTCATGGGCTTGCGGATGGTGCCGAGCAGGCGGACGCCATCGGCGGTGATGACGTAGTCGAGCTCGTTGCGCAGACCGGTGAAATGGCGCCAGGGCTGGAGGCGGTCGTAGCAGATGAAGTCAGTGAACTGATGTTCAGCCTGCCACTTGTCGATGAGCTCGGGGATGAAGTAGATGCCGGGCTCTACGGTGAACACGAAGCCGGGCTCCAGCGGACGGGCCAGGCGCAGCGACTTGAAGCCGAACTGTGTGGACTTGGCCTCGCCGTCGTTGTAGCCGACGTATTCCTCGCCGAGGTTCTCCATGTTGTGGACGTCGAGTCCCATCATGTGGCCGAGGCCGCAGGGGAAGAACAGGGCGTAGGCACCGATGCGGGCGGCCTCCTCGGGGTCGCCCTTCATCAGGCCGAGACTCTTCATTCCCTCGCAGATCTTCGTGGCTGCGGCGATGTGGGCTTCGCGGAACGGCACGCCGGGCTTCAGCATGTCGACGGCAGCCCGGAACGACTCCAAGTGGATGTTGTAGATGGTCTCCTGTTGCTCAGTGAAGCGCTTGCCGACAGGCATCGACGACGAGAGGTCGCCGGCGTAGTGCATAGGGCCTTCGGCACCGGCATCGACCAGGAAGACGTCGCCCTCGCGCAATTCATGAATGAAGCCGTGGTTGTGGAGCACCTGTCCCTGCACCGTGGCGATGGTCGGGAACGAAAGAGTAAAGCCCTCGCGGCAGCAGGTCTGCTCGACGATGGCTGCCACCTCGGCCTCGTGGATGCCGGGGCGCACGGCCCGATAGGCAGCGAGGTGCATGCGCGTGGACATGTCGACAGCCTCCTCGATGATGGCTATCTCCTCTTCGTCCTTATAGATGCGCTGGCTGACGATGGCCTTCACCATGCGCTGCGACACCTGGATGGCCTGCTCCTTCGGGTTCAGGCCCAGCAGCTCCCACAGCCACACCTGATGGTCGCCACGGTAGGGCGGCAGGAAGTGGATGTGCTGTCCGCGACGGCGAGCCTGGTCGAGGTAGACTTTCAGTTCGCTCATGGGGCGCGTGTCGCTGATGCCACCTGCGGCAGCACGCTCGCGGAGCGTAGGCACTGTACCGGTCCAGACGATGTCGTCGATGGTGAGTTCGTCGCCAAACACAATCTCGCGGTCCTCATCGATGTCGATGATGGCGGCAAGTCCGGCGTAGTCGAGCCCGAAGAAATAGAGGAACGACGAGTCCTGGCGGAAACGATAGGTGTTGTCGGCATAGTTCATGCCCACCTCGTGGTTGCCCAGGAAGAGCAGCAGGCCACTGCCCACGTCTTTCTTCAGGCGGGCGCGACGGCGGAGATAGGAGGAAGTCTTCACAGCAGACCCACCCCCCTGCCCCTCCCTATGATGGAGGGGAGTAGATTGACTTGTTTGCTGAGTATTATTCATTGAAATAGCTGATTAATTATTTCGTTTTATGACCAATATCCCTAAGCATATCATCCTCACGGCACATTGAAGTTATGAGGGTCATCACTCACCTCACAAGCTCCCCTCCCTTTGGGGGAGGGGCCGGGGGAGAGGCCCTGGAGGGGTTAGGGGGTGGGTCTTTTAATGTCGTTTACCTTCGGGTGCTTGCTGATCTGCAGATTGGTCTTGGGGAAGTACTCGGAGAGCAGCTGATAGAGGTCCGGATCGTACTCTTGCAGCTCCTCGCGGGTGTTGCACCAATTGTGCTTGCCGTCGGCACGGGGCATTTCGGCGTTCACGTTGAACCAGTCCTGCACAGCCTCGGCGAAGTATTCCTCCTTGTCGGTGGCACGATAGGTGCCTTCGAGGATGCCGTTGGCCTTTGCCTTCTCGTAGAGAGCCTGCAGGCGCGTGTTGAAGGCGGTGTCGACCTGTATGATGCCGATGCAATGGATGGCATGGGCAAACTCATGGATGAGGATGTCCTCAGCATGGTATTTGTCAATCTGATACGCCAACACGTTCTCCTCGGCACACGAGGTAAGGGGCTCGTCGATGGTGCCACCGAGGCCGCGGGCACGGAGGTCCCAGTTCAGGGCGGTGTCGTTGACGAGGTAGTGATGCTCGGGCAGGTCGGTGGTGCCCTCGTAGCGCGCCATAATGGCCACGCGGGCATTGGCCTTCTTCATGGCCTCGAGAATCTCGGGACGCAGCATCGACGTCATGGCGTAGAGCGTGCGATGGGCAGCCACAAAGGCCGAGTCGGGCACGCGCCACGACGACACGAGCGGCAGTCCGTTCACGTCGACATACTTCGTGTAGAACTTGTCGTAGCCCAACGAGTCAGGCACGGCTGTGACCTTGCACTCGGGCACGACGAGAGAGTCTACAGACTCTCCCCCAGCCCCTCCCTGTGAGGGAGGGGAGTAGCAACCCATGACTGCTGACAAAAGAAGGGCGATGACAAATAATTTGGATAGTTTCTTCATCATTTAAAATAGTTTTCGATTAGTTGCATTACTTTTTCTGTTTCGAAAAGGACCTCTTCATTGCTGAAGCGCATGACGTGATAGCCCATTTGTTCTAACACTCCCTCGCGCGTCTCGTCCTTTTCCATTTGCTCTAATTCAGCGTGGTAGGCTCCATCGACTTCAATGATGAGGCCATCTTCACGAGAGAGAAAATCAACGATGTAATCGCCGATGACATGTTGGCGCAAAAACTTTTTACCAAAGTCATTCGAGCGAAGTTGCTCCCACAGAACGGATTCTGCCAGCGTGGCATTTTTGCGATTCTCGCGTGCCTACGCTTTCAGCAATCCGTATCTGTCGGGGGCAGCTGTTTTATACATATTTTTCCAATCGCAATGCTAATCACTCCCCTCCCTCACAGGGAGGGGCAGGGGGTGGGTCTTTACTTCAGATACGTATACCTGTAGTCCGTGGGGCTCACAAGCGTCTCCTTGATGACACGCGGAATGATCCAGCGGATGAGGTTGAACTCGCCGCCAGCCTTGTCGTTGGTACCGCTGGCACGGGCTCCGCCGAAGGGCTGCATGCCCACCACGGCACCCGTGGGCTTGTCGTTGATGTAGAAGTTGCCGGCAGCGTAGCAGAGGTCGTTGGTAATCTTCTCCACGGCCAGGCGGTCGCGACCGAAGACGGCACCTGTCAGTCCGTAAGGCGATGTCTCGTCACACAGACGTACGGTCTCTTCCACCTTGTCGTCGTCGTAGGGATAGACGGTGATGATGGGGCCGAAGATTTCTTCCTCCATCGACTTGAAGTGCGGATTGGTGGTCTCGATGACGGTAGGCTCGACGAACCAGCCCTTCGACTTGTCGCAATTGCCTCCGACAACAATCTTAGCATCGGCAGCCTCCTTGGCAAAGTCGATGTACGACTTGCACTTGTCGAACGAAGCCTCGTCGATGACGGCATTGATGAAGTTGGCAGGATCGCAGACGTCGCCCATCTTCACTTCGGCACACATCTTCTTGATATCCTCCAGCACATCGGGCCACAGACTCTTCGGGATGTACATGCGCGAGGCAGCCGAGCACTTCTGGCCCTGGAACTCGAAGGCGCCGCAGAAGGCAGCCGTAGCCACGGCCTTCTTGTCGGCCGAGGGATGCACGAAGATGAAGTCCTTGCCACCCGTCTCGCCCACGAGGCGCGGATAGCTGACGTAGCGGTCGAAGTTCTTGCAGGCCTGCTGCCAGAGGCTCTTGAACGTAGCCGTAGAACCCGTGAAGTGGATGCCGGCGAAATGCTTTGACTCCGTGGCCACCTCGCCGATGAGGGCGCCGCTGCCCGGCAGGAAGTTCACCACGCCATCGGGCAGGCCAGCCTCCTTATAGAGCTGCATGAGGTAGTAGTTGGAGAGCAGGGCGGTGGTGGAGGGCTTCCACAGCGCCACATTACCCATCAGTACCGGCGTCATGCAGAGGTTCGAGGCGATGGACGTGAAGTTGAACGGCGTCACGGCCAGCACGAAGCCTTCCAGCGGACGATACTCCGTCTGGTTCAATTGCATCGAGCCGTCCTTCGGCTGCATCTGGTAGATTTTCGAAGCATAGTGCACGTTGTAGCGGAAGAAGTCGATGGTCTCGCAGGCGGAGTCGATCTCGGCCTGATAGATGTTCTTGCTTTGTCCGAGCATGCAGGCGGCGTTCATGATGGGGCGATACTTCGTGGCGAGCAGCTCGGCCATCTTCATGACGATGGCGGCACGTGTGGTCCACGGCGTGCGACTCCATTCCTTCCAGGCCTCCATGGCAGCCTCGACGGCCATCTCCACCTCCTTGCGTCCCACCTTGTGATAGGTGGCGAGCACGTGCTGGTGGTCGTGCGGGCAGGTGATCGTTCCGGTGTCGCCGGTGCGGATTTCCTTGCCGCCTATGATGATAGGAATGTCGACCAACAACTTCGACTGGCGCTCGAGTTCCTTTTCAAGTGCAATACGTTCTGGCGAACCAGCCAGATAAGCTTTCACCGGCTCGTTGGCCGGCACGGGGAATGTGATAACGGAATTGTTCATGTTTTTATCAGTTTAAAAAGATTATGATAGATTTTTCGCTACAAAATTAACAAAAAGTTATTAGTAAGCAAAGGAATTTTATTATTTTTTCGTAACTTTGGCCCATCAAAACAATTATGCTCACAATGGACAGAGAAAAATGGATTGACTGGATGCGCGTGGCGGCCTGCCTGATGGTGATGGTCGTCCACAGCACAGAACCGTTCTATCTGGGTGGCGAGGGATCGCGCATCCTGACCGAGGGCGATGCCTACTGGTCGTCGTTCTTCGACTCCTTCGTGCGGGCCTGCGTGCCGCTGTTCGTCGTGGCATCGAGCTATCTGCAGTTTCCGTTGCACTACAGCACAGGCGAGTTCCTGCGCCGCCGCGCCCTGAGGGTGCTGGTGCCGTTCCTCTGTTGGAGCATCGTCTATGCACTTGCCTGGGGCGAGCCTGTGGAGAACTTCCGCTCGCTGTTGCTCAACTTCAACTATGCTGCCGGCCACCTGTGGTTTGTCTACATGCTCGTGGGCATCTATCTGCTCATGCCGATGCTCTCGCCGTGGGCCGAGCGCGTCGGCAAGCGCGAGTTGCAGTTCTATCTGCTGCTGTGCTTCGCCACCACGCTCATTCCCTTCGTCCGTGCGCTGGCTGCCGACGGTGCCGCACCCGTCATCTATGGTCCTACGGGCATTCCCAACCGCGCACTCTATCCGCTCTGGGGCGAGGCCAGCTGGAACACCTACGGCCTGTTCTACTATCTCAGCGGCTTCATCGGCTATCTGCTCTTGGGCCTCTACCTGCGTCGCTTCGTCGGCAACCTCTCGTGGGGCAAGACGCTGGCCGTGGCACTGCCGGCATGGCTGGTGGGCTTTGCCATCTGCTTCAGCGGCTTCATCGTGATGGTCATGAACGATGCTGCCGGACAGTTCCCCATTGAGGGTCCAACAGGGTTGGCTGCCGCTTGGGAAACAACATGGATCAACGACACGGCAGGCGTGTTCCTGATGACCATCGGCTGGATTCTCGTCTTCCGGAAAATCAATGCCGGAGGCTGGTTCTATCGCAACGTTCTGCTGCCCATTTCGAAAGCCAGCTACGGCATGTATCTCTGCCACATGATTGCCTTGGCATTCTTCTCGGGCTGGCTGCGCGAATCGCTCGGCACTGGAGTGGACGGTCAGCTGGGCATCTGGACGACGCCTGTCCAAATCCTGCTCACGGCCCTGCTCACGTTTGCCACGGTCGCCCTGTTCTGCGTGGCCGTGCAGCGCATCCCGAAACTCGGCAAGTGGGTTGTGGGATGAGGCGTGGCAGAGCCGAAAGTGAAAAGTGAAAAATGAAAAAAACAACAACTTTAAACTATCAACTATAGGTATGAACATCACAGAAAGATTTCTGAACTACACCAAGTTCGACACACAGTCGAGCGAAGAGAGCCAAAGCGTGCCCAGCACGTCGAAGCAACTCATTTTTGCAGAATACTTAAAGAAAGAACTCGAGGCCGAGGGCTTCGACGACGTCGAAATGGACGAGCAGGGCTATATCTACGCCACGCTGCCCGCCAACACGAAGAAGAAAGCGCCGACCATCGGTTTCATCTCGCACTACGACACCAGCCCCGACTGCTCGGGCGCCAACATCAAGGCTCGCATCGTAGAAAACTACGACGGCGGCGACATCCTGCTCTCCGAGGGTATCGTGAGCAGTCCGAAGAAGTTCCCCGAGCTGCTGCAGCACGTGGGCGAAGACCTCATCGTGACCGACGGCACCACGCTGCTCGGTGCCGACGACAAGGCGGGCATTGCCGAAATCATTCAGGCCATGTGCTTCCTGCGCGACCATAAGGAGATTGAGCACGGCAAGATTCGCGTGGCATTCAATCCCGACGAGGAAATCGGCATGGGCGCCCACCACTTCGACGTCGAGAAGTTCGGCTGCGAGTGGGGCTACACCATCGACGGCGGCGACCTGGGCGAACTGGAGTTCGAGAACTTCAATGCTGCCTCGGCGAAGATTCACTGCAAGGGTGTGAGCGTGCATCCGGGCTATGCAAAAGGAAAAATGGTGAACGCCAACCGCCTGGCCGTAGAATTTGCTTCGCTGCTGCCTGCCGACGAGACGCCCGAGGAGACCGAGGGCTACGAAGGCTTCTACCACCTGCTGGGCATTCAGAGCGGCATCGAGCAGGCTACGCTCTCCTACATCATCCGCGACCACGACCGCGACCGCTTCGAAGACCGCAAGGCCTTTATTAAGAAATGTGTGGCGAAGATGCAGGAGAAGTACGGCGAGGATGCCGTCACGGCCGACGTGCGCGACCAATATTATAACATGAAGGAGAAGATTGATCCGAACATGCACGTCATCGACATCGTGCTTCACGCCATGCAGAACAGCGGCGTAGCCCCGAAAGTAAAGCCCATCCGTGGCGGCACCGACGGTGCCCAGCTGTCGTTCAAGGGTCTGCCCTGTCCGAATATCTTCGCCGGTGGCGTGAACTTCCACGGCCCCTACGAGTTCGTCTCCATCCAAGTGATGCAGAAGGTCGTCGACGTCATCGTAAGAATCTGCGAGCTGACGGCCAGCTACAACGAGTAATAAGAGACCCACCCCCCTGCCCCTCCCTGAAAGAGAGAGACCCACCCCCTGCCCCTCCCTGTATGGAGGGGAGTAGAATGCCCTTCTGATTGAGAAGAGTAATTACTCCCCTCCATACAGGGAGGGGCAGGGGGTGGGTCTCTCTCTTTCTGGGAGGGGCCGGGGGTGGGTCTCTTTCTTTCTGGGAGGGGCAGGGGGTGGGTCTTCTTACTTCCCCAATATAATATTCACCAACGCGGTGACATCGGCGATGGTCACGCTGCCGTCGGCATTCACATCGCCCACCGCTGCCATCGGGATGGTGAGGGTGGCGGCATCGGAATCCTCGTAGCCGTCGCGTACAGCCTTCACGCTGATGGTGAATGTGGTGCCGAAGCTGATTTCGCCTGTCGTGCTCTCACCCGTGGCTGCCGTTGGGGCCACGGTGTAGCGATAGGTGACGCCTGCGGTCGCGCACGTACACTTCACCTTGCCACTTGCAAACGTCAGCACAGGCGTGGCGCACTTCAGTGCAGCAGGTGCCTTCACGGTGATGGTGAAACTGACATCCGTCCCTGCCGTGCTCACGGCCTCGTTGGAGGCGAAGCGGACGGTGGAGAGCTGGGCATTGCCGCTCGTGGCGTTCTGACCGATGGTGACGGGCAGGCGTAGCAGTTCGCCGTTCTGGATAGTTTCGAGGTTCATGTCGTAGAGCACAAAGAGGCGGGCACCGCTGCTGAGGGTGCTCACGCTGAGTTCATGTCCGCTGGCGGCTGCCCCTTTCGTGATGGCTGCCTCATCGAGGGTGATGCCTTGGGGCAGGGAAAGGTTGAACTGCAGGGCTGTCTGGCCACCGAGACTTGCACCCGTCACGACTAGCTCTGCCTGCGCCCCTGCCTCGGCTTCTATGGGCGCAACGCTCAGCGTCTGCCCCGTTGCACTGATACTTGTCAGTGCAATCATGAGAAAAGAGAATATACGTTTCATATTATTGCTATAAAAAGATTTCCATTAGTGCTTTTAATCCTATCCCAATCCCTGTGGTCACTCCTTTTTCCAAAGCGATTCCAACTATTTTTCCCAACGCTTTCTTTGCAATATCAATGAATGGTCCATCTTCTTTTGCCTTTCCTAATACTTCTTTTTTCTGCTTTTCCGTGCTTGTAGCATCAAGCAATATTGCCAAATCATCTATCGTGATGGAAACCACTTCTGAGTTGAATGAAGTATCTGCGAAGCGCCCTTTTTTCTTGAGAATGGAGTCGAGATACTTCCGCAGTTGCATGTCTTCTACAGCGAACTGAATGACATCCTTCGAACCTTTCTTTAAGTTCACATAGGTAAGCAAATTTTGGAAAGCCTCATTGTATTGCGTCGTGTTCGCTGGATTGCCATACTTCAACGATGCTTCGTAGCGTAGCCTCTTCACCTTCGATTCAGGAATCCGCAGCTCTACGCTAAAATCAAAGTTTGAAGTGTTTGGAGGTCTGTTCTGAAGAAGATAGTTGAAAATCCATACCTCGAAGTCATTCTTTGTCATCGAGCCGAAGCCATGGCTGAGATATGCCTGTATGGCATCTGATACTGAGGAATTGTTTGTAATGGTTGTCATATTGTATTACTTTTAATGTAAATTTACATCTGAATTGTTTTAAGCACCACGTCATTTGGAGCGTTCCAAACTATAAATATTTATTTATGCAAATAGTTAACTGCCTGCCATCCTTCTGATTTACTAGTCCATAATGTGTAAGATACAGATCCGACATTAAATGTTGTTTTCCAGAATGCTGTTTCATCAGAACCTACATTAGTTGCATTATATAATGTGAAATTAGCATCAGTAGGTGCGGCAATATACCATGTATGCTTTTCGTAATTTGTATCATCGCGTTTTGCCACTTGAATGTCAGTTGTAGGTAATGATGATCCTAAATTTGTCCATTCATTTAATCCGTTATGTGTATCATAATTTTCTGGATCCATTCCTACAGGGCTATCAACTCCTACATACCAATAATAAATAGTCTGCTCTATAGTGTAATTAATCATCCCACTTATCATACCTGCCGTTTTGTAGATATGGTATCCCATAACAACAATACATGTAAACTCTACAGCAGAACCATTTCCATCAGTAAGTGACTCAAGATGCTTCGTCTCGGGCATAACGAAATAGACATATTGCCCGTTAGCTGTTACAGAGCCCGTTTCGGGGACTTCGCTTTCTAGTATTTGCGAGGCAACATCTGTGAAATTGTCTGCCGTTACAGCATTGCCATTATTCGTTCCGGCATACCAATAGCACTTCTTTTCTCCTACGGCGCCACCGCCGTCCTTCATGATTTTGATAACAGCAACAATGTCGGCGACATCTACTGTTCCATCATTATTCACATCGCCTTCCAACGGTTCATTACTCTGTGCAAATGCACCCATGCTAATCAGCAGCATAGCTGCCAACATAAAGATAGTTTTTGTTTTCATACGATTTGGTTTTTATTGTTAATAATGTTTGTTCGATACTTTCAGAAATTGACACAAAAAAAACGTGGACTACTTACTTCGTCTACGTTTCGGAGGTATCGCCAAACACCTAACAACCATATCCGAGTAAAAGCCCACGTCGAACCGACGTGAGCATCCGTGCTCTTACTCTTGGTTGTTTCTTTGATTTTGGCGAATTTCCGAAACAAGAATCAAAGCGGACGCTTCAGTTTCTATATGTCATTTATTCTTTTTATTGCTTCATAGGCGGAATGGTTTTAAGTTTCCGTGGCAAAGATAGGGAAAAAACGCGAGACTACAAAATTTTGCAGGCGAAACTTTGCACTTTGAAGTTTTTATCGTAATTTTGCAGAAAACTAGTGTATGATGGAAACAGACAAGAACGATTTCGCAAGTGAACCTCTTGCAACGGGACAAATTGCAAATAGGGTTAACGGATTCATATCCAAAGAGCAACTGCCGGCGTATTTGTCGGCTGTGAAGACTGATGATATACCATTAGCCATCAGTTTTTTGGTAGATAAACTAGCAGCCAGACCAACACAGTCGGGAAACAGAGAAAACCACCAGTGGGATTCTTATGAACTGTCTCCAGAAATTGCCGCATTGTCGTCTTTTGAGAGAGTTCCACTTCCCAGCGATTATGATGCAACTCTTATTAAAATTGTCAAGGAGGAGAATGCATGAAGGTATTTTTAGATACTAATGTCATTATCGACTTTTATGATAGCGACAGAGGTCATTATATGCCTGCGGCAATCATTTTCGATTTGGCTGCAAAAGGGAAGATTGACCTTTCTGTCTGTGCATTGAGTTTTGTCAATGCGTTCTACATCTTGCAACACAAGTATGAAAGATCGTTGCTTTATGAGAAAATGAAAGCACTGTTCAAACTTTGCCACACAACGCCAATTGACGCGCATATTGTTGAGATTGCGCTTAACCGTGAAGGGAAAGATTTTGAAGATACCATACAGTATTTCTCGTCAAAAACGATTGAAGCGGATGTTATCCTTACTCGCGACAAAAAAGGGTTCCTTGATTTTGACATCCCGCACATGTCGCCCTCCGATTTCCTTGACGAGTTCTTATCATAATTATTTCATCTTATGGAGCATCTGATTCTCGACCTGACGTTGATACTGGTAGTGGCCGGCGCGGTGACACTGTTGTTCAAACGGCTGAAGCAACCGCTGGTGCTGGGCTACATCGTGGCCGGATTCCTCGTGTCGCCGCACATGCCGTACTTGGCATCGGTGGTCGACAAGGAGAACATCCAGACGTGGGCCGACATCGGCGTGCTGTTCCTGCTGTTCGCACTGGGACTGGATTTCTCGTTCAAGAAGATTCTGAAGATGGGCATGGCGCCCGTCATTGCCGCCGTGTCGATCGTGTTCTCGATGATGACCCTGGGCATCCTTGTGGGCAAGGCGTTCGGCTGGTCGCAGATGAACTGCGTGTTCCTGGGCGGCATGCTCGCCATGTCGTCGACCACCATCATCTATAAAGCCTTCGACGACATGGGCCTACGCCAACAGCGGTTTGCCTCGCTGGTGATGAGCGTGCTCATCCTGGAGGACATCCTGGCCATCGTGATGATGGTGATGCTATCGACCATTGCGGGAACCTCGCCCAGCGGCGCCGAAGGAGGGGGCATTGCTGGCGGCATGCTCATGAGCATCCTGCGGCTGGGCATCATCCTGGTGCTGTGGTTCGTGGTGGGTATTTTCCTCATCCCGCTGTTTCTGAGGAAGACGCGCCGACTGATGACCGACGAGATGCTCGTCATCATCTCGCTGGGACTGTGCTTTCTCATGGCCGTCATCGCCACGCGGGCGGGCTTCAGCTCTGCTTTCGGCGCTTTCGTGATGGGCAGCATCCTGGCCGAGACCATCGAGGCCGACAAAATCATCCGCCTCGTGGAACCCGTGAAGAACCTCTTCGGTGCAGTGTTCTTCGTGTCGGTGGGCATGCTGGTAGACCCGCAAATCCTCGTTTCGCAGTGGGCGCCCATCCTCGTGCTTACGCTGACCATCCTGCTGGGGCAGGCCATCTTTGGCTCGACGGGCTACATGCTCAGCGGCCAACCCCTGAAGACCGCCATGCGCTGCGGCTTCTCGATGGCACAGATTGGCGAGTTTGCATTCATCATCGCGTCGCTGGGCCTCTCGCTCGGCGTCATCAGCGATTTCCTATATCCGGTTGTAGTAGCGGTGTCGGTGGTCACCACATTCCTCACACCTTACATGATCCGCGCTGCCGACCCCTGCTACAACCTTCTTTCCACTCACATGCCGAAGCGATGGCTGCGACGGCTGAACCACCTGGGCGAAGCCCATCACAGCACGCAGACGGAGCGCAGCAACTGGCAACGCCTGCTCACGCAGATGGGCCTCAACACCGTGGTCTACAGCATTCTCTCAGGAGCCACCATCGCCTTGATGTTCACCTTCGTGCTGCCCTTCACGCGGCGCCTGCTGCCCGGCTGGGAGCTGCACTGGTATGCCAATGCCATCACGGGCGTGCTCACCGTGCTGCTCATTGCGCCCTTCCTGCGCGCCATGGTGATGAAGAAAAACCATTCCGAGGAGTTCCGCGCCCTCTGGACAGAAAGCCACCTGAACCGCCTGCCGCTGATTTTCACCGTGTTGGTTCGACTGATCATCGCAGCAGCCTTCATCTTCTACATCGTGAACTATCTGTCGCGTTTCAAGAACGCGCTGATTGTGGCCATCGCCCTCGTGGCCGTCGTGCTGATGATCATGTCGCGCTCGCTGAAGCGGCGCAGCATCCGCCTGGAGCGCATGTTCGTTCAGAACCTGCGGTCGCGCGACATCGAGGCACAGGTGCATGGAAGGAAGAAGCCGCTTTTTGAAGGACATCTGCTGGACCGCGACATCCACATCGGCGAGTTCGCTGTGCCTGAAGACTCGCTGTGGGCAGGTCGCTCGCTTGCCCAACTCAGGATAGCCCAGCGTTTCGGCGTGCACGTGAGCAGCGTGCTGCGCGGTATGCAGCGGCTGAACATCCCCACAGGCGACACCGTGCTCTTCCCCGGCGACCGCATCCAGGCTATCGGCAACGACGACCAGCTGCAGCAGTTTGCCACGGCCCTGCGCGACGAACTCGTGCCTGAGGATGCCGAGATAGAGAAGCGTGAAATGCACCTGCGCAAGATCATCCTCTCGGCCACGAGTCCCTTCATCGGCCGCACGCTGAAGGAAAGCGGACTGCGCGAACAGTACGGCTGCATGGTGGTAGGTGTGGAGGAAGGTCAGGAACAGCTGACGCTGATCAGCCCGAACCGTCCCTTCGAGCAGGGCGACATTGTGTGGGTGGTGGGCGAAGAAGCCGACCTGAAGCGCCTGCTGGAGACGTAGGCAAGCCCTTCTCTTATGTCGCGCACCTGAAGGCACGCTGATTGCCTTGCGATACCTCTACCAGCCAATGATTTGGCTGGTTATCTTTAGCACGTACCTGCAGGCACTTGTCTCACCCTGCTATGTCCCCCCGCTTGAAAAACGATATTTCGTGATTGCAAATTCATCTGTTTTGCTGAGCAAAACAAGTTAATTTGCTGGGGAAATTAAGTTATTTTGCAAAGGAAAACAAGTTGTTTTGCAAAAGGAAAAGCCTCTTATTAACGAAGGGAAAGGCATCTACTTTTTACCACAACGGGGCAGTACAAACGAAGAACCGCAGGCAAACACCTGCGGTTCTTCGTATATGTGACCCCATTGGGGCCTGTAAAAAACTTTCTGAAGAATTGCCGGGGGGGGAAAAATGTCAGCGGCTTTCGAGGGCTCGCTTCTGCTGCTCGGCAGCCTTCTGGCGGGCTTCCTTGTTGATGTCGGCAGTGTTGGAGCGACGATAGTAGCCGCGCGACTCACCTTCGCTGGAGAGCACGAGCGAATCCTCGGTGAGGAGCACGATGTCGCAGGTGTCCTGGCGGTTGTTGACCACCTCCATCGCCTCGTTCTTCCCCGTCTTGCGGAACTCGCCGGAGGTCATGACGAGACGGCCGTTCAGGATGTGCCACTCTGTGAAGTAGAGCAGCTGCGGATAGACGACGGGGCTTTCGCTCTGGAGCGCGTTTTGGCGCACATAGCCCACGCTCTGGGCTGTCCACTGGCGCTTGAGCGAGAATCCGTATTCGCGGGGGATGAAGTACTCATTCTTGAGCGAATCCAGGTCTTTCTGGCTCATGTTAGCCCGAGCCCCCTGGAAGGGATTGTCGGCATCGCGCCACTTGGGCATGACAACATAGCACCACGTACCCTTGAGTTGGTCGAGGTTGACGACGAAGTCGGCCACGGTGGAGTCATTCGGATTGCGCACGAGGCCAATCCAGTCGCCCACCATGAGCTTACCCATGACGTGGTGCTGGCGATGGGCATTGACGATGTCATAGGTGACGGGGTCGCCGCCATCGCCGGGCAGCAGCACGACGACGGAATCGTTGCAGCCCTCGCAGGCCAGTCCGTAGATGGTGCTGTCGCCGGGAAGCAGCAGTTCGCTGTTGGACTTGCCGTTGCTCTCGGGTTCAGCCATCTTCTGCTCTTCCGACTTCTGGCCGCAGGCAGCCAGCAGGAGCACTGCCAGCAGCGCCGTTGCGGCTGCCCAAGGGGTGCGGATGGATGTTGCTTTCTTCATCGTTGTTGGGGTTTTAGCGTTGGGGGAGATGGTTTTTACGAGGGATGACCACTATTTCGTCTTGGCAATGTTGGCCTTCTTACGCTGGTCGTGGTCGAGGATAAGCTTGCGCATGCGCATGGACTTCGGTGTGACCTCGACGAGCTCGTCGGTCTTGATGTACTCCAGACATTCCTCGAGGCTCATGATGACCTTCGGCACGATGCGGGCCTTGTCGTCGGTACCCGATGCGCGCACGTTGGTGAGCTGCTTGGCCTTGCAGACGTTGATGACGAGGTCGTTGTCGTGCACGTGCTCGCCGACGACCTGGCCCATGTAGACCTCTTCGCCCGGATCGATGAAGAACTTGCCGCGATCCTGCAGCTTGTCGATGGCGTAGGCGTAAGCAGTGCCCGTCTCAAGGGCAATCATCGATCCGTTCTGCCGACGCGTGATCTCGCCCTTGTAGGGCTGATACTCCTTGTAGCGATGGGCCATGATGGCTTCGCCCTGCGAGGCCGTGAGCACGTTGGTGCGCAGTCCGATGATGCCGCGCGAGGGGATGTCAAACTCGATGTTGACGCGGTCGCCCTGGCTCTCCATGCTGGTCATCTCGCCCTTGCGGCGCGTGACCATGTCGATCATCTTCGACGAGAATTCCTCAGGTACGTTGATGGTGAGTTCCTCGATGGGCTCGCACTTCTGGCCGTTGATTTCCTTATAGATAACCTGTGGCTGGCCCACCTGCAATTCGTAGCCCTCGCGGCGCATGGTCTCGATGAGCACCGAAAGATGGAGCACGCCGCGGCCCGAGACGACCCAGGCATCGGTGGCATCCTCGAAGGGCTCTACGCGCAGGGCAAGGTTCTTCTCGAGTTCGCGCTGCAGACGATCGCCAATGTGACGGCTGGTGCAGAACTTACCTTCCTTGCCGAAGAAGGGCGAGTCGTTGATGGTGAAGAGCATCGACATGGTGGGCTCGTCAATGGCGATGGGCGGCAGCGGCTCGGGATTCTCCAGGTCGCAGATGGTGTCGCCAATCTCGAATTTCTCCAGTCCGATGACGGCACAGATGTCGCCCGAGTCGACGTGGTCGGTCTTTTGATGGCCCATGCCCTCGAAGGTGTGGAGTTCCTTGATCTTCGTGCGCTCCTGGGTGCCGTCGCGGTGGCTAATGGTCACCTGCATGCCGTCCTTGAGCGTGCCACGATGGACACGGCCCACGGCGATGCGGCCCGTATAGTTGGAATAGTCGAGCGAGGTGATGAGCATCTGGGGTGTGCCCTCCAGCTGCTGCGGGGCAGGGATGACTTCAACAATCTTGTCGAGCAGATACTCGATGTTGTCGGTCGGTGTGCGCCAGTCTTCGCCCATCCAGCCCTGCTTGGCCGAGCCATAGACCACGGGGAAATCGAGCTGATCCTCAGTGGCATTAAGGGCAAACATGAGGTCGAACACCATTTCGTAGACCTCCTCGGGACGACAGTTGGGCTTGTCGACCTTATTGACGACGACGATGGGCTTCAGGCCTATCTGCAAAGCCTTCTGCAGCACGAAGCGCGTCTGAGGCATAGGACCCTCGAAAGCGTCTACCAGCAGCAGGCAGCCGTCGGCCATGTTGAGCACACGCTCCACCTCGCCGCCGAAATCGGCGTGTCCCGGAGTGTCGATGATATTGATTTTTGTTCCTTTCCAGTTGATGGAAACGTTTTTCGAAAGAATGGTGATGCCGCGCTCGCGCTCAAGGTCGTTGGCGTCGAGCACCTGCGAAGAGTTATCCTGACCGTCGCGGAAAAGCTTTCCGGCGAGCATCATTTTGTCCACGAGTGTTGTCTTGCCGTGGTCAACGTGTGCGATAATCGCTATGTTTCTGATGTCTTGCATACTGAATATGATGAATTTGGGTGCAAAATTACAACTTTTTTGCGAGAAACGTTTGTGATATAAGAAAAATGTTGTAATTTTGCACCCGCAAATCGGGAAAAGCCGACTTGCAAGCCGGAAAATCCGGTGCATTCAGCCGATGTGGCATGCTCTGATGAAGGCGGCCTGACGTTGACTGGATGTGATTAAAAAACTTATTTCATCAAAACATTTAACTATGTATCTTGACAAAGAAAAGAAGGTCGAACTCTTTGAGAAGTACGGCCACGGAGCCACAGACACGGGTTCTGTAGAGAGCCAGGTTGCCCTGTTCTCGTATCGCATTTCGCACCTGACAGAGCACCTGAAGAAGAATCACAAGGATCACCACACCGCTCGTTCGCTGACGATGCTGGTAGGTAAGCGTCGCAAACTGCTGACTTACCTGAAGAACCAGGACATCGAGCGCTACCGTGCTCTGATCAAGGCTCTGGGTCTGCGTCGATAAGACAAGGCCAGACCGCAGACGGGTTCACTGGGCCGTCTGCTACAGAAACAAAACATCCCCGTACTTCGACTGAAGTGCGGGGATATTTTTTTGTGATTTCCTTTTTATTTGGAAAAGACTGGCCAATCAAACAAAAAAAGCAGGAACGGCGGACGTTCCTGCTTTTTTGATGATTGTCTGACCATTGAAGCTTTAGTTCTCGACATAGATGCCGAGTTCAGCCAGGCTGGAGACAGAGGAGGAGCCACTCTCGATGGTGAGGCGGAGATAACGGGCGGGTACTGCACCGTAGAAGGCAATGTGCTGGTAGCCATCGGCCTGCGGCATGTCAGCCTCGCGTGCAGTACCTACTTCAGTCCACTTCTGACCATCGGTGCTGATTTCGATCTGCACGGCAGAGAAGTAGTACTCTTCAATATACCAGCCACCCCAGTAGCTCATCCAGTAGCGAGCGAGCCGCATGCCTTTCACCTGCTGTTGCTGCTGCATGTCTACGATGACGGTTGTGGTGCGGCCTCCGTCGGCATCAGTGCGCAGCTGAGGACCATTGGCAAGGTCTTTGTCGAAGAGCTCGCCGGCATTGATGGCGGTGCCGGAACTGTATTCGGCAGTCCAGTCGGCACCAGCCTCGATGAGTGTTCCAGGCATCTCGCTGGCATCGGTGATGGTCTTGATAAGTTTCGACTCGGTTTCTACGATGACGTAGCCGAACCCGCGCTCTTCACTGGCTGTGCCGTCACCATCGACCTGAGCGATGCGCACAGGAAGCAGGTAGGCAGGAGCGGTGAGCGAAGCAAGCGCATCGGGACGGATGGCAACCTCAATGGAATCCTGGGCAACCGTGTTGCCGGTGAGGATGGTGGCTGAGAGTCGCGAAGCGTCGATAGCACTTTCGGGCATGGGCTCGTAGTTGGTATCGTTGGCCTGGTTGTAGGCAGCGACCATGGTGTTGTCGATGATGGCCGTCACGCGGGTGTCGCGATTGGCGGGGCGCAGGATGCGCACGGGGAATTTGGCCGCAATGTCGCCGAAATCGCCCACGGGTGTGTGGATGACGGTACCTTTGAAAGTGTTCTCGGCGTTGGCCTTGAAGTAGACGAGGTTGTTGGGATTGCCCACGATGTCGTACTTCTCGTCATCACTACAAGAAGTGAGGAGTGACGAAGTGAGAAGCAGCGAGCAGGCAAGGAGCCCCGCCTTGGTGATTATGGTTGTTTTCATTGTTGTTTTGTTTTGATTGTTGTTGAATGCTTGGTTGCCGTGGCGGCAATACACTGAACTACTGAGCGCACTTGTTGGCGTCGTCCTTCACCCACTGGATGTACTTGTAGGCATCGGGGGTGGGCAGCATGTCGCCTTCGTAGATGGCGCGGGAGGTATTGGTCCAGTCCATGTCGAAGCCGTGACCCGTGGCATCCTTGAAGACGTGACCTGTGCCCTCGTTGAACTTCCAGTAGGCCTGAAGACCCTCAGAATTAGCTGCTACGCCACAGAGCCCGCCAAGAATTTCGCTGGCGGAAAGGGCGCGGTCCCAGACGCGGAACTCGCAGAAGCGATGGCCGAAGAACTGGCGGGAGTTGTAGCCACCCCATGACATACCCATTTCGAAACGCTGGAAGTTGATGCCACCTGGATCCTTGCCAGCCAGTGAGTTGTCGAGCACACCATTTACATAGAACAGCAGATTGGTGCCATCCCATACGATGGAGAGCAGATACCACTGGTTGTTGGCAAACTCGGTGTTCGACATCATGGTTCCGCACGGTGTCATGACCTGAAGCTTGTTGGAGGTGTTGGCCTCGTTGAAGCGCAGCAGCAGTGCCTTCGACTCGTCGGCCTGCTCCAGAGCACAGAAACGCTGGGGACCACTGTTGGCAAGTCCTGTGGGATAGATTTTCATCTCATAGGTGAAAGTGGTCAGGGGAATGGCCTGATCAAAGATGAAATTTGACGAAGCGTTGTAGTTGGCATTGACGGCTGCGAAGTTGATGACGCGCGAGACGCGCAGGAAAATGGTGCGCGAGCCCTCTATGACATCGGTCATGCTACCACTCACATTCTGGATGGTGACAGGAATCATATAAGTGGCACCTTCCTCGAAAGCCTCCGTGCTGACAACCTTGACGGTTGCAGCCGACGAAATGGCATTGCCCTCGCTGATGGTCACCTGCGAGTTATCAAGTTCAACGGCTCCTTCAGGAATGGCGAAGAAGTTTGTCTTGTTGATCTTGTTGTATTCTTCGACCTTGGCGCGGTCGATGGCCAGCGTGAGGTTGACGTCGGAAGCCACCTTCTCGGTGCTCTGCACGGTGACGGCATAGCTTGCCGGCGTGTCCTCGACGACAAATTTCACGACGGGATTCTCCTCAGTGCCGGAGAGATAGAGCGCCGAGTGGTCGTAGTCGAAACCACCGTCGCTGCGGCAAGAGGTAAGCAGGAGCGAGGCGATGGCCAGCACTCCCAGAGTTGCCTTTGAAATTATGGTTGTTTTCATTGTTATTGCTTTTTGATTGTTTTAGGGAGTTGCTGTGTACAGCAACATACTTGACAATTACTTGTGGATGGCGGGATTCATAATCTGAATGGCCTTACGGAACTCACCGTAGGGAATGCCAGAAGGATCCTTGTAGTTGAAGTCGACGTAGTAGGCACCGCAACCACCCTTGTGGCCTGTGGCAGGCTCCCAACGGGCATAGTCGCAGATCTGAGCACCACGCGGACCGGCCTCACCGGCCTCACCGCCGAAGCTGTCGCAGTAGATTGTCTTCTCCTGAGGGCGACCACCGGTACCGGTCTGGAAACCGATTTGCCACGTGTAAGCCTGACGCACGAAGTAGTCGCAATAGTCATCGCAACCACTCGGTGCACCACCGAACCAGTCGATGATGAAGAGCTTCTCGGGCCAAGCTCCCTCGGGGCCGAAGAACTTGTTGCACTCGTCGGCAACGATGCGCATGCTTTCGTTGTCCCAGCCTTCGTAGTCGAAGTCGACACCGTCGAGGCGGCACTTCATCACTGTATCGCAAGCCCAGCGGGCGTAGGAACGCAACGAATACTCGTCGTTGGGATCCGACTTCAGCACGATCTTGTTGCCATTGGCATCGAGCTTATACTTGAACGACTTCGTGGCTTCGTCGAACTCGCGGTCATAGAAGTAGTGGTTGAAGTGACTGGCATCGCCATGGAAAACGAAGCGCGTGCCCAGCACGTCCTGCGCATAGACCATGTCTTCGTAGGCCACAGGATGAGTCTCAGGCGTGGGGATGCCCATCCAGAGGTTCACGATGTCGAGGCTGTCGGGCAGTCCCTTGATGCGCTCACCCCACGAGGCGGGATCCTTATAGCCTTCCTGTCCTTCCAGCGGAGCCCAGGCAGCATAGTAAACATAGGTGACCTCATGCTGGGTTTTCTTCCAAGCACGGAGGTTTTCAAAATACTGTGCATCGTATTTGTAGAGATGTTGAATAGTCTCATTCTCCACCTCAGTGTCGCAACTGACGAAACTCGTCAAGGCTAAGCCAGCAAGCACCGTTGCACTCAATATACTTTTCAGTTTCATATTTTGTCAATTATCAATTTCCACTTTCAATATTAATTCTTCTTGTCCCACCAGAGGCGCGTACCGCAATTGTCCTCGCCACCCAGCAACTGGGCTGCAGCGGTGACGGCAGCACGATTGGTATTGTACTCTGTTCCGGGATAAGGCAGACGGCGAATCTGCAGGTCGCTCGACACGGCGCCGTCACTGTAGTTGAGTTTCACTGGGAACATCTTCGGATAGCCCGTGCGGCGGAATTCCGACCAAGCCTCGCAAGAGTTGCCCCAACCGGCAATCCACTTCTGAACAATGATGCGCTCGAGGTTAGTCTCGAAGTCGTCATTGTCGTTCCAACGAATAGTGATGGTGCTGGGTGCAGGTGCACTGTCGCTGCCAGCATTATCGTTGAAGGCGGCAGGATGGGCAGTGCTGTTCCTGACGTAAGAATCAACACCACTTGTGATACCGTTCTCCTGCATCGACATGCGAATGCCTGCCTCGTAGAAACTCTGGGCCGTTCCACCCATGTTCCAACCACGCAGAGCAGCCTCAGCACGCAGGAAGAAGCTCTCGGCAGCAGCCATGTAGAGCACGGGAGAGTTCTCGCTGAGGTTCACGTTGGAAATCTTCTCACCGATGTATGCACTCTGGTTGGCTCCGTCGGCAAAGACACCCTGGCGCACGCCGTGGTACTTACCATCGCCGGCAGCCACAAAGTAAACCGAGATGCGCGGATCCTTATAACCGTTGAGGTAGGAATCCATCGGAGCACTCATGCGGTTCTCGTTCCACTCATAAGCCTGCTGCCAGATGGGATTGACGGCTGCGGAATTGGGCAGTCCGTTATACTGAGCACGACCATCAGCCTCGTCAATGAAACCAACGGGACATGCCGCCGATTTCTCTGCCTCGGTCTGAGCCAGAGCGGCATCAGCATAGACCACGCGCAGTGCCAGTCGCAAACGCAGGGTGTTGGCCAACTTGGTCCACTTCAGGATATCGCCACCATAGATGGGGTCGTAGTCGCCGAGGATGTTGTTGCCTGCGAGGGCATACGGGGTGAGCACCTCGATAGCGCCGTCGAGTTCTTCAAAGAACTTGGCATAGACCTTGTCGAGGGCATCGTAGCTCTGGCCGATGGCACCCAGCGTGTAGTTGATGTAAGGAATCGGCCCATAGTGGTCGGCAACACGATGCATGGCGAACACCTTCACCACATCAGCAAGGGCAGCCACCTGAGGCTGATTCTGCTCCAGTGCCTTGGCATGCATCTGGGCCCAAGCCGGCATGATCTGCACCATGCCCATTTTGAACATAGCGTTGCCCCATTCGTCGCCTTTCGAGAAGTTGTAGGTGCCATTGTAACGACCGCGAGCCCAACCGGCCGTGTGGCCAATGTAGCCCGAATAGCTGTCGGCGCTGATACCAATCTGATGCTGGTAGGCACCCGTCGAAGCAAACTCATCATCCTGGTCGCCGCCAATCTTCATCACCGTCGTGCGGTTGATCATCTGCGTGAAGAAGGAACCCACGGCCTTGCCGTCCTTTTCCATGTCAGCATCGGTGGCAGCGTGCTTGTTGGTGTTCAGGCTCTCGAAGTCGTCGGTGCAAGCCGTCGTAAGCGAGAGAGCGAGGAAACCAAATAATGTATATCTTAAAATATTCTTTTTCATCATGACTGTCTCCTTTCTTTAGAACCTAAGTTTTACAGAGAATCCCATCGTACGCAGGCTGGGCTGCATGAAGTAGTCCAGACCCTGGGCATAGGTGCCCGTGTTGGCCGTGACCTCGGGGTCGAAGGGAGCCTTGCAGTAGAGCATCCAGAGGTTGTGGGCAACAAACGAGATGTTGGCACCCTTGATGACGTTCTGCCACTTCTGCACAGGAATATTGTAACCCAGGGCGAGTTCCGACAGGCGCAGGTTGGTAGCGCTATAAACGTACTGCGAACCAATGATATGGCTGTCGCTGGCCACGGTCTGGTAATAGTCGGAAGCCTTGATGGGCTTGCCATTGATTATCACGCCACCAGCATCGCGAGCGTCAGCCGAAGCCTTCGAAGCACCGAAGGCATCCATGATGGCCTGTGTCTGCGAAACGACGATGCCACCGGCGCGCAGAGCAAACTGGAAGCCGAGAGTCAGACCCTTCCACGAAAGGTCGTTACCCCACGAGAGGTTGTAACGCGGCGCTGCCTGGCCAGCCTTCACGTAGTTGTTGGCATCGGTACGCAGCGAGTGGGTCTGCGGGTCTACGTAGTATTCGCCATGCTCGCCAACGGCCAGCGTGTTCACGTAGATGTCAGAGAGCGAACCACCCTCCACAAGCTTGGTCTTGTAGCCAGAGAGTCCGCCTTTGTCGAGTTCGGTGAGTGAGTAGACGTTGCCGTCGATGGGGTTCTTCCAGTCGTGCAGCAGTTCCTTTATTTCGTTATGGTTCAGCGTCCAAGTGAGGTAGGTCTCCCACTTCACGGGACCGAGAGGCTGGGCAAAGCGTGCGCTCAGCTCAACACCCTTGTTGTCGACGCGTCCGCCATTGACAATCGCATTGGTGTAACCCGACGACGCCGGCAGCGAGATATTGAAGAACTGGTTGTAAGTGCGCGAATGATAGACAGTGGCATTCACGCGCAGTTTGTTGCGGAAGAGCACCAGGTCGATACCAGCCTCCCACGACTTCGTGCGCTCAGCCTTCAGGTCGGGGTTGGGCATGCTCGTGGCAGTGCTGATGCCGGCAGCAGTCAGCGTGTAGTAAGGAATGGTGATGAAGCACTCGGCAGGGTCGTTACCCACTTCGGCATACGAGATGCGAGCCTTCAGGTAGTTCAGGTAGTCGTTAGACTTGATGGCGGGGAACATCTCGGTGAATATGCCCGACAGACCTGCCGACCAATAGAAGTAGGATTCCTCGGCCTTGGCCATCTTCGACGACCAGTCGTTGCGGGCTGTCAGGTCGATGTAGGCCATGCTCTTGTAGCCCACCTGCGTGCTGCCATAGACACCGATTTTCTTGAACGGCATCAGTCCCTGGTCGTACTTCGTGGAACCACCGGCCACCACGTTGCGCAGCGAGAAAATGTTGGCAGCCGTCGAGAGATGACCGTCGAAACTCGTGAAGCGCTCCTGCTGCTTGTCGTAGCTCGTACCAAGCACGGCGGTGAGGCTCCAGGTGTTCTCGTTCCAATACTTATTGACCGTAGCGAAAGCCTCAGCAAAATACTGAGTGTACTGACGGTGGGTCTGACCATAGTGACCGTACTTCGAAGCAAACTGCAGGTCAGTGCCTGCGTCGTACTTCGACTCGTTCCTGACGTCGTTGTTGTCGTACTTCACGCGGCCAGTCAGTGCCAGCCAGTCGGTGATGTCGTACTTCAGCGAAGCGGTGAACGTGTTGCGGAACTTATGGTTGGTGAAGTTGTCGTGCTCGGTAATCCAATAGGGGTTCTGCATCGACATGGCCTGACGACCGTAGGGCCAGAACTGCGTGGCGAAGTTGCGGTCGGCGTTGTAGCGCTCGTAGTAGGTCACGGCCTCCCAGTCGGCTCCTGCAGGGAACAGATAGAGGGGCACGAGCGGGTTGAAATACTGACCCTGCGTGATCATGTTGTTCTCCTTCACCGACGACATCATGTAGCTCAGGTCGAGCGTCAGCTTGTCGCCGAACATCTTCGTGGTGTTGCGCACGGAGAGGTTGTAGCGGTCGAAGTCGTTATTGTGGATGATGCCACCAGCGTTGCTGGCACCGATGGAGGCATAAGTCTGGTTGCGGTCGGTTCCCGTAGAGAGCGACACCGAATTGGTGAAATTCGTGCCCGTGCGGAAGAAGTCGGCAGGATCATAGCTGGAGGGCGTAGTGAGCTTGTCGCCCCAGCTGTAGTAGCTGCCTGCTTCGGTCTGTCCGTAGGTGTTCTGGAACTCGGGCAGCATGAGCGGCTTCGAGAACTGGAAACTGCCATTGTAAGAAATGTGTGTCTTGCCGGCGGCACCCTTCTTCGTTGTAATCAGGATGACACCGTTCGAAGCGGTAGAGCCATACAGGGCGGCTGCCGAAGGACCGGTCAGTGCCGAGATGCTCTCGATGTCGTCGGGGTTAAGCATAGCCGTAGCGTCACCGGTCTGGCCGTTGCCGCTATAGGCGAGTGCGCTCTCGTCAAGGTTGCTTTGGGCGTTCACCACGGGCATACCGTCGATGACGTAGAGCACGTTGTTGTTGCCGTCGATAGACTTGGCACCACGCATCACCACACGCGAGGCACCACCGATGCCCGATGCGGCAGCGTTGATCTGCACACCAGCCACCTTACCGTTCAGCGAATTCACGAAGTTGGCATCCTGAACCGTCATCACGGCGTCGGCATTCAGTTGCTGCACGTTGTAGGAAAGCGACTTGGCTTCCTTCTTGATACCCAGGGCGGTCACCACCACCTCGTTCAGGCTGGTGCTCTCGTCGTTCATGGTGACCACGATGCCATTGCTGGCCTTCACTTCCTGGTTCTGGAAACCAATGTAAGAGATCACGAGCGTGGCTCCCTCGGGAGCGTCGATCGTAAAGTTACCGTCGATGTCGGTAACGGCGTTTCGGTCGGTGCCTTTCACGTTGACGGTGGCTCCGATAATGGGCTCACCAGCCTTGTCGAGCACCCGACCGCTTACATGATTCTTCCCTGCCTGTTGCTGCTGAGCTGTTGCGCCAGTCTGTGCGGGCACTACGGCCGACACGCCTGTCGTAGCTGCTGATAGCGCTGACAGCAAGAGAAGTTTCATCAAACTGTTTTGTCTCATAATGAAGATAAGTTATTGTTAATGTTAGTGTGTATTATTATATTAGGTGTTATTGAGAGTATTTTTCAAATCAGCGTGCAAAATTAACTAATAAAATTAGAAAAAGCAAATAATCTTCCATTATTTTCCAGGTAGTTTACTAGGTAGTAGCGTCAGACGAAGTGCTTCCAGCCGTTTTCCGCCCACTACGGGCACCACGTCGATGCGTCGCCGGTAGGGATATTCGCGCACTGCCCTATAGCTCACGTCCACCACGCGCCGCTCCTGAGGTTTCAGCACGATGCGCTCAGGCATCTGCACGATGCGGTTGTTAGGTTGTCGCAGGAAGTCGATGGTCATCTCCCGGTCGGTTCCGTTGGCCAGACGCAGTTTGATGGTTTGCGCTTCGCCTTTCTTCAGCGCGCGAAACGGCAGCACGCGATGACTCATGTAGAGTCCGCTGCCGTAGTGATAGGGATGGTCCTCGGTGACGGGATGCTGCATGCCTTTCACCGTGCCTTTCACCCACAGCCGCACATAGCTGCTGCCGTCGCCCAAGAGCACCACCACCTCCTTGCTGAATGCACCGGGACGATGGCTGGGATTGAACGTCACCACTACCCTACCCGACTGTCCGGGCCGGATGGGGCGCTTATCGAATTGGGCCGTCGTGCAGCCGCACCATGCCGACACCTCACTGATGGCAATGGGCTTGTCGCTTGTGTTCTTCAGTGTGAAGACATGGCTGACAGGCCCATCCTTTTCCTGAATGGTTCCGAAGTCAAACACTTTCCGGTCGGGCACCAGCAGTTTCTCGAACGTTGGCTCTTGCTGAGCCAATACCAGCAAGGGCAGCAGTGCCAACCATACGAAACAAATTCTTTTCACCTTTTCCATTTTTTCACCTTTCATCTCTCACCTCTGCCAGCGGAATCATCACGAAGTCGCGTTCCGCCATGCGGGGGTGAGGAATCTGAAGATCGGGCTCGTCCACCGTCAGCTCGTCATAGAGCAGGATATCGATATCGATGGGGCGGTCGGCATAGGCAAACGTGCCGCTGTCGGCGTCGAACACAGTCTTCTTCTTGCGTCCCATCTGGCGTTCTATCTTTTGCGTCAGTTCCAACACCTCGCGTGGCGAGCGGTCGGTCAGCACTTTCACGCAGGCGTTCACGTACTTGTGGTCCGACTCGTAGCCCCAGGGCTCAGTCACGAGAAAAGCCGACTGGCGCTCTACAGTGCCAATCAGCTCTCCTATTTTCTTGATGGCCCGCCGCAGGTTGCGCTCGCGACGGCCTTCATTGCTGCCCAGACTCAGATAGACGGTATGCAAAGTAGCCTAGTCGTTCAAGATGAGCATCGCGTCGCCGTAGCAGCCGAACTTGTAACCGTTTTTCACGGCCAGGTCGTAAGCCTCCATCACCAGCTCGTAGCCGCCGAAAGCTGCTGTCTCCATAAGCAGCGTCGACAGCGGATGATAGAAATTGGCTACCATCGAGTCGGCGAGTCCAAAGTCGTAGGGAGGGAAGATGAACTTGTTGGTCCAACCCTCAAACTGCTTCAGCAGACCGTCGGTACCCACGGCGGTCTCGGTGGCCTTCACCACGCTCGTGCCCACGGCACAAACGTGGTGGCCTTCCTCCTTCGTGCGATTCACGATGTCGCAGGCCTCCTCACCGATGAACATCTGCTCGGAGTCCATCTTGTGCTTCGTCAGGTCTTCCACCTCGATGTCGTGGAACGTGCCCAGTCCGCAGTGCAGCGTGATGTAGGCAAAGTTCAGCCCCTTGATTTCCATGCGCTTCATCAGCTCGCGGCTGAAGTGCAGCCCCGTGGCGGGAGCCGTCACGGCACCTTCGTTCTTGGCGAAGATGCACTGGAAGTCTTCCATGTCCTGAGCATCAGCATTGTGCACCTCGCGTTTGTCGATGATGTAGTGAGGCAGCGGGGCCTCGCCCAGTGCAAACAGCTCGCGCTTGAACTCGTCGTGCGGGCAGTCGTAGAGGAAGCGCAGCGTGCGGCCGCGGCTCGTGGTGTTGTCGATGACCTCTGCCACCATCGTGCCACTGTCGTCGAAGAACAGTTTGTTGCCGATACGAATCTTGCGGGCGGGCTCCACGAGCACGTCCCACAGGCGCATCTCCTCGTTCAGTTCGCGCAGCAGGAACACCTCAATCTTCGCGTCGGTCTTCTCCTTCGTGCCATACAGGCGGGCTGGAAACACCTTCGTGTCGTTGAAGATGAACGTGTCGCCTTCGTCGAAGTAGTCCAACACATTGCGGAAGTCCAGATATTCACCCTCGATGGGGTTGCCATCGGCATCGCGCTTGTACATCTCAATGGTCTGCGACTTGCGATGCAGCACCATCAGCCTACACTCGTCGCGGCGCGTGAAGCGCACGGTTTCCTTGGTTCCATCCTCGTTCTCAAACTCGCGGTAGAGACTCTGCGGATAGAGCGCAATCTGCTCCTCTGGGAGCTTAAACTTAAATTGTGATAGCTTCATCGAATATATTTACGATTTACGAATTTACTATTTACACACCGCGTCAGCGGCCTACTCCATTCCCTCCAGCCATTCCTTGACGTGGTCGAAGTCCACGCAGTCCTCCTCGCGGATGTCGCCCACGCGCGTACGGCGCAGTGCGGTCAGGAAAGCCCCGCTGCCCAGCGCACGACCGATGTCGCGGGCCAACGAGCGGATGTAGGTGCCCTTGCCACATACCACGCGCAGTTGCAACTGCATCGTCTGCGCATCGAAGTTCAGCACCTCTATCTCGTCGATGCGCACGGGCTTGGCCTGCATCTGCTTCTCCACCTCGTGGCTCTGGCGTCGCAGTTTGTAAGCGCGCTCGCCGTCCACATGAACGGCACTGTAGGCCGGCGGCACCTGCATCACGTCGCCCAGAAACTGCGGCAGCACGCTGTCTATCAGTTCGCGCGTGATGTGGCGCGTGGGATAAGTCATGTCCACCGTGTGCTCGCGGTCGTAGCTGGCAGTCGTGGCACCCAACTGCAGCGTTGCGGTGTATTCCTTCGTCTCATATTGCAGCCGTTCTATCTGCTTCGTCATCTTGCCCGTGCAGAGCACCAACACCCCTGTGGCCAGCGGGTCGAGCGTGCCGGCATGACCGGTCTTCACTCGCTTCACGCCCACATGCTTCGACAGCACGTAGCGCACGTGGGCCAATGCTCCGAAACTGGACATGCCGTAGGGCTTGTCGATGGCGACGATTGCTCCTTCTAAGAAATCCATCAGTCAACCATTGCCAGTGAATGCCCCGTCAGCAGCAGCACGATGATAATCGTGCCCACTGCAATGCGATAGTAGCCGAAGGCCTTGAAACCATACTTCGTCAGGAAGCCCACAAACCATTTCATAGCCAACAGCGCCACCACGAAAGCCACCACACAGCCCAGACCGAGCATCGTGAGGTTGTGGCTGGTGGCCCAGGCGGCATCATCCTTCAGCAGGTCGAGCAGGTCGAGCAGCGTGGCGCCGGCCATTGTCGGCACAGCCAGGAAGAACGAAAACTCGGCAGCACGCTTGCGCGTCAGTCCCTGCGTCATACCGCCCACGATAGTTGCCATCGAGCGCGACACGCCGGGAATGACCGAGATGCACTGGTAAAGGCCAATCATGAACGCACGGCGCTCCGTGAGCTTGTTGGCATCGCTGCCCTTGTTGAACAGGCGGTCGCAGAAGAGCATAAACACACCGCCCACCACCAGCATCACGGCCACTACCTCCACGCTGTCGAGCAGCCAGTCGAGCATGCCCGACTTCTTGGCCACCAAGCCAATGACGACAGCAGGCAGCACGCCCACAAACAGGAGCCAGTAGAACCAAAATTTATGCTTCAGCCGTCCGAACCAACTGCTGCCCTCGGGGGCTGGCGTGTGGTCGAGTTGGAAGAAGCGCTTCCAGTAGAGACACACCACCGAGAGAATGGCGCCAAACTGGATGATGAACGTGAAAGCATGCACGAAAGGATCGCCCTGCTCAATGCCGAGCAGGTTCTGCGCGATAATCATGTGGCCCGTCGACGACACCGGCAGAAACTCTGTCAGTCCCTCGACAATGGCAATGATGACGGTCTCTATCCAATCCATCGCTTACTCGTCCTTCGGCTTACGGATAATGGCATAGACCATCGACAGGAAACCCACCAGGCACACCACGGGTGCCACCTTGATGCGCATCGGGCTGAAGATGCTGGGGTCGTAGGCTTGCTCGGTTGAGCCGCCGCCACTCATCAGCACGAAGCCGATAATCACAACTATCATTCCCACTGCCAGCAGCAGGTAGTTCACCTTGTCGAATGCGAAATTCTTTTTATCCATTTTTCTTATAGTATTTTATTTCTTTTCCAGATTTCCTAAATTTCCTAAATCTTATAAAGCTCGCCGGCCTTCATGCGCAGGAACTTGTTGACCGAGATACCGGCGCAGATGGCCGTGATGAGCAGGCCGAACAGCAGCACCGCACCAGCCGCAATGGCCAGTTCGCGCCACGTCAGCACCTCAATAATCTCGGGCTCATAGCGATAGAGCGCATAGACGAAGCCGCCCAGCACCGCGCAGGCTATCACCGCAGCCAGCACGCCCAGGCTCATGGCTTGGCGCACAAACGGCCCGCGGATGAACCCCCACGACGCACCCACCAGCTTCATCGTGTGGATGGAGAAGCGGCGCGCATAGATGCCCAGACGAATAGTGTTGTTGATGAGTGAGAACGAAACGATGGTCAGCAGCACGGCCAGCACCAGCAACACCAGCGAAATCTTGGCCAGATTGGTGTTCACCGATTCTATCAGGTCCTTCTGATAGGAAATTTCGCTGACCTTCGGCACAGCTTTTAGTTCCTTGGCTATCCACGAAAGGGAGTCGTTGTTGGCATAGTCGGCCAGCAGCGTCAGTTCCAGCGACGACGAGAAGGGGTTGCCACCCACAAACTCCGTGGGGTCGCTGCCCAGTTCGCGCATGCCGTCCTTCAGCGCCTGCTCCTTGCTCACATACTCCATGTCCTTCACGTAGGGACGGCCCTGCAGCTTCTTCTGCAACTGCTGTGCCTCGGTGTCGGTCATGTCCTGGTCGAGCATCATCGTCACCACCAGGTTCTCTTTCACTCGCGACGACAAATTCCTTCCCACCAGGCCCGTCAGCACGACCAGACCCAGCAGAATCAGAACCATCGCCGTCGAGATGCACAGCGTGACTGCCTGCAGGCCGTGGCGGCTGCGCCCTCTATTTCGTTTTGTTCTTTTCTTAGCCATAAAAAGCGTTTACCCCAAAATTCATGCAAAGATACAACATCCGAGCACCGATTCCAAATATTTTAAGGATTTTTGGCATAATTAACGGCTCAACTCAGCCACTCTGTACCCACTACACGTAGTGATGGAGGAGCAAATTAACTTATTTTCCTCGGCAAAACAAGTTGTTTTCCTCAGTAAAACAAGTTAATTTGCTCCACAAAACAATAGATTTATCCCCGAGAAACAATGGATGCTGCCCAGTGAAACAATGGATGCTGCCCAGCGAAACAATGGATGCTGCTCCATGAGGCAATGCTTCCTGCGAAGGAAGATGCGGGGATTACTCACGCCAGATGGGCATGGTCATGCAGCGGGCACCACCACCTGCGCGTGGCAGCTCGGAACCAGGGAAGACGGCCACGAAGCGCTCGTAGTCGTTCATGTCGGTCTTGCCACTAATGATATCCTCGGCATTCAACACGGCATAGCCAGCCTTGTCGAGGGCGTCGACGGTGTGGGTGTTGCGCCGGTAGCCCATCACTTTGTCGTCGCCGAGGGCGAAGAAGTTGGCTCCGCTGTGCCACTGCTCACGCAACTGCACCCAGGGGTCGTTGCCGCCGCAGAAGACGGGTTCGATGTCCCATCCCAGCGAGTGCAGTCCGCTGAGCATGTTGTCCACGCGGCGGTAACTGATCTTGCCGTTGTCGATGGTGATGAGCGTGGTGTCCTTGTCGGCGAAGATGCCGTCTTTCTTCAACAGGGGTTCGAAGACCATGCAGCGGTGCTGGCCCAGAAAGGTGAAGACCATGTCGAGATGGATGAACGACTCGGGCTTCAGGGGCAGTTCCTGTACGAGGATATTAAAATGGTCGCGCTCCCGTGCGAAGGTCTGTGCCAGATAGTCGATGCCCTTGGCATTCGTGCGTATGCCCTGACCTATGCAGAGCAGGTCGGGCGAGGCTATCTGCACGTCGCCGCCCTCGGTGCGTGCCTCGGGATTCCACTCGCTGACATTCAGCGTCTCTACGCCGAAGAAATGACGGAAGATGCTGTCGTAGAGCAGTGTCTCGCGCTCGCGCACCTCGAAGCTCATGGAGTTGATGAGCACGCGTCCGTAGACGGTGGACGAAGCATCGCGGGTGAAGAGCAGGTTGTAGAGCGGATGAAGCAGGTAGCGATTGGCTGACGTGCCATCCCACGTGGGGTTCTCGTAGCCTTCGATGAGCACCTGGACGAGTTGCTCGTCGGAGAGGTCCATGAACTGTTCGGCCAGCGCGTAGTCGGCGGGGCTCATGCCTGCGGTGCGGCGTCGGCCGTCGTGGCGCAGGCTCTCGTTGACGAGGTAGGAGCGCACGGCCTTGTCGCGCAGCAGTTCCTGCAGGATGTCCTTGACGTAGTAGACTTTCGTCCAGCGTTCGAGCACGCCGCAGAAGTTGTTGTACTCGGCATCGACGGTAGGCTTGTCGAGGATGTCGCTGTAGAGGGCGTTGGCGGCGTTAAGGGGCGTCATGCGCTCGATTTCGACTCCCGGACGGCGCAGCAGCACGGCGCGCAGCCTGCCTGTTTCGGAGGCCACGTCTACCTTGCAGGGTATGGTGGTTTTGGGTTGTTTTTCCATAAAAGTGTGTTCGTAGGTCGTTGATGGGATGATGCTGAAGGGTTGTCAGGCGAAGAGCTCGGCCAGCATACAGCGGGCACTGCCTCCTCCGGCGGTCTCGATGGCACTGATGTCGGGCGCCACGATGCTGACGTCCTCTTGCAGGCGGGCCAGTTGTCCGGGGCTGAGCGAGCGCTGGGCCGTCTGGCTCATGACGAGCAGCTTGCGGCCGTCGGTGCTGCGCAGTTCGAGCATATTGCCGGCAAACTGGTTCATCTGCTCAAGCGTGATGTCGACGATTTCCTTGCCGTTCTGCTCGAGCAGGGCCACGAGGCGGCTGCGCTGCGAGGGGTTGCTGACAGAGTCGAGGCATACCACGGCAAAGCGCGTGCCGACATGCATGACGACATTGGTGTGATAGACGGGCATGCCCTGGGCATCGGTGCTGTCGAAGAGGAAGTAGTCGTAGCCCAGGGCGTCGGCCCAGCGGGCAAGCACGGGTTCGCAGGTGCGCGGCGAGCGACAGGCGTAGGCCAGGCGGTGCTCGCGGTCGAGGATAAGCGAGCCAGTGCCCTCGAGGAAGAGTCCCTGCTCCTCCCACGAGGTGAGGTCGACGATGCGGCTGTAGTTGTCGGCACGCAACATCTTCAGGAGTTTGCCCCGCTCGCGGCGGCGATTGGGCGCAAACATGGGATAGAGCACGAGCACGGGTTTTTCACCGTCTGCCGGCAACGGGTCGCCGTCGGCCACGTGCGTAGAGAAGCAGTTGTTGGGGAAGATGCTGTCGGGCGTGAAGGGCTCGGGCATGTCCTGCAGGACATCGACCATGACGCCGTTCTGGCGCAACAGGGCTACGAAGGCATCGAACTCGGCGACAGCCTGTTGCTGCACGCACCGGGCTTCTGCCTCCGAACGGCTCTTCTGCTGGAAGGCGTTGTTGGCGGCCGTCTCTTCGTTGAACGCGAAGCGCACGGGGCGCACCATCAACACCCTATTGGTGGTCTGCCTATTCATGATTCTTTGTTTATATTTCCTCAAACGTGCGTTTGATGATGTCTATAGCCTCCATGAGCTGGGTCTCGTTGATGCAGAGTGGCGGGGCGAAGCGGATGATATGGTCGTGGGTGGGCTTTGCCAGCAGGCCGTTCTCCATCATGCGGATGCAGATGTCCCAGGCCGTCTTGCCATTGATGGGCTTGGTGACGATGGCATTCAGCAAGCCGCGACCGCGCACCTGTTCGATGAAGGGCGACTGTATTTTCTTGATTTCCTCGCGGAAGATCTGTCCCATCTTCTCGGCATTCTCTACGAGGTGTTCGTCCTGCACCACCTTCAGTGCCTCCACGGCCACGCGGGCTGCAAGGGGGAAACCGCCAAACGTAGAGCCGTGTTCGCCGGGCTTGATGTTGAGCATGATGTCGTCGTCGGCCAGACATGCCGATACGGGCAGCACGCCACCGCCGAGGGCCTTGCCGAGGATGACGATGTCAGGACGAATGCCGTCGTGCTCGGAGCAGAGCATGCGCCCTGTGCGGGCGATGCCCGTCTGCACCTCGTCGGCAATAAACAGCACGTTGTGCTCGTGGCAGAGGTCGAAGCACTTCTTCAGGTAGCCATCGTCGGGCACGAAGACGCCAGCCTCTCCCTGAATGGGCTCGGCAATAAAGGCGCACACCTCGTCGCCATATTCGTCGAGGGCACGGCGCAGGGCCTCCACGTCGTTATAAGGAACACGTATGAAGCCCGGCGTCAGCGGACCATACTGGGCGTAGGAGCTGGGGTCGTTGCTCATGGTGATGACGGTCACGGTGCGACCATGGAAGTTGCCGTCGCAGCAGATGATTTTGATTTTATCGTTGCTGATGCCTTTCTTCACGGCACCCCAACGGCGAGCCAGCTTCAGGGCAGTCTCAACGCCTTCGGCACCCGTGTTCATGGGGAGTATGCGGTCGTAGCCGAAGAAGTCGTGCATGAACTTCTCGTACTCGCAGAGGGCATCGTTGTAGAAAGCGCGCGAGGTGAGGCAGAGCATATCAGCCTGGTCTTTGAGGGCTTTTACAATGCGGGGGTGGCAGTGGCCCTGGTTGACGGCTGAATAGCTGGAGAGGAAATCGAAATATTTCTTTCCGTCGACATCCCATACGTAGATGCCTTCACCCTTGTGGAGGACGACGGGCAGGGGATGGTAGTTGTGGGCACCATAGCGCTCTTCCAAATCCATAAGACGCTGACTGGCTGTTTGGTTGGCTGTTGTTTCTTTCATAATAATGGTAGTAGAAAAATAGATTATTTGAATAAATATTGATGTTTGATGCAAAGATAAGAAAAAGTTGTGAGTTGACAACCGCCTGCGATGAAGTTTTTTCTGCATTTAACAAAAATTTATATGAAAAAGAAAATAATTGAACCGAATTTTGTCATAAATCATAAATATTCAGTACCTTTGCAGGAAGAAAAAAACAAAAAAATCATTACTTAACATGACCATTATTTATCCGAGTCCTATCTTTGGCCCCGTACATAGCCGTCGCCTGGGGATTTCGCTGGGCATCAACCTGATGCCTGCCGATGGCAAAGTGTGCACGTTCGACTGCATCTACTGTGAATGCGGACTGAACGCTGAGCGCCGCCCCACCCTGCCACGCCCTTCGCGCGAAGAGGTGGCCGCGGCACTTGAGAAGAAGCTGCACGAGATGGCTGCCGAGGGACAACATCCCGACGTGTTGACGTTTGCCGGCAACGGCGAGCCCACGGCGCATCCGCAGTTTGCCGGCATCATCGACGACACCATCCGACTGCGCGACCTGCTCTGCCCGAAGGCAAAGGTGTCGGTGCTGAGCAATGCCACGCAACTGCACCGTCCCGACGTTGTGGAGGCCCTGCTACGCGTTGACAACAACATTCAGAAGTTGGACACCGTAGATGCCGACTTCATTCGCCGCGTCGACCGCCCGGTGAGTCCGCGCTACGACGTTGAGCAGGTCATTGAGCAACTGCAAGCGTTTCGCGGGCACGTGATCATCCAGACGATGTTCTTGAGGCAGGGAGTTCAAGGAGGTCTGGACAACACGTCTGACTATTATGTTTTGCCGTGGCTGGAAGCCGTGAAGCGCATTCAGCCGGAGCAGGTCATGGTATACACCATCGACCGCGAGACACCTGTAGCAGGATTGACTAAGGCCACCCACGAGGAGCTGGACCGCATTCGCGATCTCGTCATTGCCGCTGGCATCTCCTGCTCGGCATCGTATTGAAACCATTTAAAAAACGTGAAGAGATGAAGAGAATTACGACAATGCTGTTGCTACTCATGACAGCAATCACTGCATCGCTGGCACAGCAGGTGCCGCAAGTTGGAAACATCCTCGGCCGCCACACCACTTCGCTCAACGGCAAGTGGCACTACATCGTCGACGTGCAGGAGGAAGGCTACTACGACTACCGCATGAACCCCACGCGCTGGGGATTCTTCCGCAACGCAAAGCCGCAGAAGCCCGAGGACCTCATCGAATACGACTTCGACAAGGCCGAGGAGATGGAGATTCCCTCCGACTGGAACACGCGCGACGAGCGGCTGTTCTTCTACGAGGGCACGGTGTGGTTCTATAAGAAGTTCAACAAGCCTACCCCCGACCCCTCCCTGAAGGGAGGGGGAAAACGCCGTACATTACTCTACTTCGGCGCTGTGAACTACGATGCGCACGTCTACGTGAACGGCAATCACGTGGGTCACCACGTGGGTGGCTTCACGCCGTTCAACTTCGACGTGACCGACCAGCTGAAGGACGGCGAGAACTTCGTCATCGTGAAGGTCGACAACAAACGCCATGCCGAGGACGTGCCCACGCAGATTTTCGACTGGTGGAACTACGGCGGCATCACGCGCGACGTGCTGCTGGTGGACGTGCCTGAGACGTACGTCGAAAACTACTCGCTGCAGCTGCTCAGCCTGGAGGGTCGTCGCCTAGGCTTCACCATGAAGCTGAACAAGGCCGAGGCCGGCCGACGGGTGACACTGAGCATCCCGGAACTGAAAATCAAGAAGGAACTCACAACCACGGCCGACGGCACCGCCGCTGTCTTCATGAAGGCGAAGCCCGTGCTCTGGAGCCCTGCCACACCTAAATTATATAAGGTGGACATCACGATGGACGGCGAGACCATCAGCGACGAGATTGGCTTCCGCAAGATTGAGACGCGCGGCAAGCAGATTCTGCTGAACGGCGAGCCCATCTATCTGAAGGGCATCAGCATACACGAGGAGAAACCCTACGGCGGCGGCCGCGCCAACTCGACGGAGGATGCCCACACGCTGCTCTCATGGGCGAAGGAACTGGGCTGCAACTTCGTGCGTCTGGCCCACTATCCGCACAACGAATATGCCGTGCGCGAAGCCGAGCGCATGGGCATCCTGGTGTGGTCGGAGATTCCCGTCTACTGGACCATCGCCTGGAAGAATTTCGACACATACAAGAATGCCGAAGCTCAGCTGCACGACATGATTGCCCGCGACCACAACCGCGCCAACGTCATCATCTGGTCGATAGCCAACGAGACGCCGCACTCGGCCGAGCGCGACCAGTTCCTGGGCCGCCTGGCCACCTACGCCCGCTCGCAGGACACCACACGACTCATCTCGATGGCGATGGAGGTGACGGGTGCGTCGAACTACCACAACCGCCTGCAGGACAACATGAACAAATACGTTGACGTGGTCAGTTTCAACCAGTACATTGGCTGGTATCGCGACTTGAACGACGCACCGAAGATGACGTGGGAGATTCCATATAACAAGCCCGTCATCATCAGCGAGTTCGGCGGTGGCGCAAAGGCTGGCTACCACGGCGCCCAGAACCAGCGCTGGACGGAGGAATTCCAGGAGAACCTCTATCGGCAGAATTGCGCCATGCTCGACAAAATCGACGGACTGGCTGGCACCACGCCCTGGATTCTGAAGGACTTCCGCTCGCCGCGCCGCGTGCTCACCGGCATTCAGGACTACTACAACCGCAAGGGTCTCTTCAGCGACGACGGCCAGAAGAAAAAGGCATTCTACGTGCTGAAGGAGTGGTATGAGGGGAAGTAAGGCCCACCCCCGGCCCCTCCCAAAGGGGAGGGGAGAAGGGAAAATGGGAAATTGAAAATTGAAAATTGAAAATTGAAAATGGATATGCAAGGGATCATGAGGCATATAGCTTGTGCGCTTTTGCTGCTAATGGGACTGGCAGCATGGGCTGCCGACAACACTTCGCGACAGCACCAGCCGATGGATGAAGACTGGCAGTTTGCCTTTGGACATGCCGCCGACCCGCAGAAGGACTTCGGCTGCGGCACGGAGTACTTTAACTACCTCACGAAGGCCAACAGCATTCACAACGCCGGGCCATACAGTCTGAAGTTTGATGCTTCGGGCTGGCAGACGGTCGACCTGCCGCACGACTGGGTGGTAGGGTTGCCCTTTGCAAGCGAGGCCAGCCACAGCCACGGCTACAAGACCGTGGGCTGGAAGTATCCCGAGACGTCGGTGGGCTGGTATCGCAAGACGTTCACCATCCCCAAGGACGACCTCGGCCAGCACTACGAACTGCAGTTCGATGGCATCTTCCGCAACGCCCGCATCTGGGTGAACGGCTTCTACCTGGGTGGCGAGGAGAGCGGCTACATTCCGCATGTGTATGACGTGACCGAATACCTGAACTACGGCGACACGAACCTGGTGTGCGTGCGCGTCGACGCTTCGCTCGAAGAGGGTTGGTTCTATGAGGGTGCCGGCATCTATCGCCACGTGTGGCTCAACCGCACGCAGCCCGTGCACGTGAAGACCTTCGGCACGTTCGTCTATGCCGACCTGCAGGAACCGTTTGCCGAGGCCACGCTGACCATCGAGACCAGCGTCGGCAACGATGCCACTGAGGAACGCCACTTCTCCCTGCGCCACACGCTGCTCGACGCCGAGGGCCGCGCGGTGGGCACGACCAGCGAGACCCATCACGCCATTGCCGGCAAGGAAGAGCTGACCACGACGGCCACCATCAGCCTCAGCGAGCCGCATCTGTGGAGTCTCGACGATCCTTATCTATATCAGGTGCGCACAGAGTTGATCGACGAAACCAATGGGCAGAAGGACGAATACACCACCGTGACCGGTCTGCGCCAGCTGCGCTTCGATGCCGACCGGGGCTTCTTCCTCAACGGCAAACCGGTGAAGCTGCTGGGAGTGAACATGCACCAAGACCACGCCGGCGTGGGTGTTGCCGTGCCCGATGCCATGCAGGAGTGGACGCTGCGCCAGTTGCAGGCGTTCGGCTGCAATGCCATCCGCACCAGTCATAATCCCGCCACACCCGAACTGCTGGATGCCTGCGACCGGCTGGGCATGCTCGTGCTGGAGGAGAACCGCCTCACAGGCGTCAACGACTACCAGCGGCACCAGCTCCGCCAGATGATTCACCGCGACCGAAACCATCCGTCGGTCATCCTCTGGAGCGTTGGCAACGAGGAGTGGGGCATCGAGTGGAACGACTACGGACGCCGCATCGGTGCCGCCATGCGCGAGTTCTGCCACCGCCTGGACCCCACCCGTCTGGCCTGTGCCGCCACCAGCAGCGGACCCACCATTGTGGAGCCCACGGACGTGGCTGGCTATAACTACATCCTGCAGAATCCCGTGGAGGAACACCGCGCCCGCTATCCGCAACGCATCGCACTGGGCAGCGAGGAGACCACCGGCTGCGGCACGCGCGGCGTCTACTACGACGATGCCGACAACGGTCGCATGAAAGCCATCAACCGCGGCCCTCAAGGTCCCGACAGCTTGCTGAACTGCATCGAACGCGGTTGGAAGTTCTACGACGAGCGCCCGTGGCTCAGCGGACTGTTCTACTGGACCGGCTTCGACTATCGTGGCGAGCCCAACCCGCTGAAGTTCCCCGCCACAGGGTCGGAATTTGGCATTCTCGACTACTGCGGATTCCCCAAGGACGAAGCTTACTATCTGCAGGCATGGTGGACCGGCGAACCCGTGCTGCACCTGCTGCCCCACTGGAACCTGGAGGGCCACGAGGGCGAGGAGGTCGACGTATGGGTCTACTCCAACTGTGCCGAGGTGGAACTTATCGCAAATGGCAAGCGACTGGGTCGACAAAAGATGCCGAAGGACGGCCACCTGAGTTGGAAGGCCATCTATGAGCCGGGCTACATAGAAGCGCGCGGCTACGACAGTCGAGGCCGCCGCGTGAAGACCGAGCGCATCGAGACCGCAGGCGAGCCTCAGCGCATGGTACTGAAGGCCGACCGCACGCAGCTTCGTGCCGACAATCAGGACGTGAGCGTCGTCACCGTTGCACTGCACGACCGCCGCGGCCGCTTCTGCCCCACCGCCTGCGAGGAGGTGCAGATACGCGTAGAAGGTCCCGTGCGCATCCTGGGCGTGGGCAACGGCGACCCAGCCTGGCAGGCAGAGGAACAGCCTACCGACCGCGACGCCCGCACCTTCAGCGTCAGCACGTTCAACGGTCTGGCGCAGGTACTCCTGCAAGCCACTCGCGAAACGGGTGCAGCCACACTCACCTGCAGCAGCACTGACAAAACCATCGGAAAACTACAATTGACAATTGGCAATTGACACAACGGAACCGTTGCCAGAGGTTTAAAGACAAACCATCAGCAACGCAACAGGAACAGGACCGTCGGTGGTATACATGACCGCCGACGGTTGTTTGTAAGCGCCTTTATACACGTGTTTGCCATCCCATGTGCAGAGAATCTTGGAGGGCTGGGCATAAGCGCCCTGATACACATGTTTGCCATCCCACATGCAGAGCACTTTCGACGGCTGGGCGTAGGCACCCTGATATAACAGCCTGCCGTCCCACGTATAGAGCACCTTCGACGGCTGGGTGTAGGCTCCCTGATACACGTGCTTTCCATCCCACGTATAGAGCACCTTCGACGGTTGGGCATAGGCACCCTGATAAAGGTATTTCCCGTCCCATGTGTAGAGTATCTTAGAAGGCTGGGCATAGGCTCCCTGATAGATGTGCGTTACGGCAGCATTGCTCGCCGACACCATTCCAACCAACAGGCAGAGCGACAGCAGCAGTCGCACCATGCCGGCATGTATTCCCGTTCTCTTATCCATATCGTTATTCGTTGTTAGTATTATCGAGACTGAAGGTTCCTTATCGCTGACAAAAATACGAAAAAGATGGGAAAGGTTATCATAAAATGGTAAAAATGTTTTGCTTTTTAGTAATTATGTATTAATTTTGCAACAACAAACCAATCAATTTTGTTTATTGATACTCACCTAACAATGATGACGAGATTACTGACTGTTTTTTTTCTGACGCTTCTGGGGACAACGGCCGCTTTGTCGCAAGAGAAGGAGTTTGAAACAGCTCATGAGGCCGTGAAGAATATGGCTGTGGGCTGGAACCTCGGCAACACCCTCGACAGCAATTCGGGCGACACGCTGAACATGTGGATAGAGCACTGGACGTCGCGTACTCCTACAGACTATGAGAAGGCGTGGGGCCAGCCTGTGACGAAGGCTTCACTGATGAAGATGTTCAAGGAGGCGGGGTTCAATGCCATCCGTGTGCCTGTGACGTGGTATCCTCACATGGAGGCGAAGTTCAGGTTCTCGAGCAACGACAACAGCCATTGGTATCCGTCGAAGGACGATCTGGGCACAAAGGTGAATGCCGCCTGGATGCGCCGCGTGAAGCAGGTGGTGGACTACGTCATCGATGCGGGCATGTACTGCATTCTGAACGTGCACCACGACACGGGAGCCTCCAACACGGCGTGGCTCGTGGCCAGTGAGGACGACTACGAGAAGCAACGCGAACGCTATGAGGCACTGTGGAAGCAGATTGCCGAACAGTTCCGCGACTACGACGAGCACCTGCTCTTCGAGAGTTACAACGAGATGCTCGACACGGAAGACTCCTGGTGCTTTGCTTCGTTTGGTGCCACGGGCAACTACAATGCAACGATTGCCCGCTCGGCCTATAACGGCATCAACAGCTATGCACAGACGTTCGTCAACACGGTGCGTGCCACGGGCGGCAACAATGCCCGGCGCAACCTCGTGGTTAACACCTACGGTGCCTGCTGTGGTGAGGGCAACTGGAGCAGTCATCTGCAGGATCCGCTGAAGGAGATGAAATTGCCCGACGACGAGGTGATGAACCACCTGATTTTCGAGGTGCACTGCTATCCAGACATCAAGAATCTCTCTTCGGCGAAAAGCACACTGAACACTACTATCAACCACCTGAAGAACCTGCTGGCGAAGAAAGGCGCCCCCGTGGTTTTCGGCGAATGGGGCACCAGCACCGAGAATGCTTACGAGCAGTACCGCTCGAACATGCTGAACTTCTACCGCTACTTCATCGAGCAGACGAAGAAGGCCGGCATGGGCACGTTCCACTGGATGGGGCTCTCGGACGGGGAGCATCGCAGCGTGCCGGAGTTTAACCAGCAGGACCTCGTAGATGCCATCATCAAGGGCTACTACGGCGAGGACGGATATATCAGTGGCATAGAAAACATCACCCCTGACACCTCTCCAAAGGAGCCTACCCCCGACCCCTCCCTGAAGGGAAGGGAGTTTATCTACGACCTGAGCGGACGACTGGTACAAAGCAACAAGGTACCAAGGTTACAAAGTAACAATAACTCCTCCATGAACTCTGGGCTTCCCAAAGGCATATACATTAATAACGGTCGCAAAGTAATTATCAAATGAAACGATTGAAACAGCATCTCATAATGTTTTCGGCAGCCCTACTGCTGACTACTACAAACGTAGCGGCGGAGGTCAACCAGAAGCCACGCATCATACCCGAACTGACTTCCTGGACGGGCGCCGAGGGCTGGCTGTCGTTGAGTGGCCGCTACGTGGTGCTGTCTGACGGTCTCCTGCAGGTGGCTGCCACCTTTGCCAGCGACTACCAACAACTGACGGGGCAACCCATGAAACGCCGACACGGGCATCCACGCCACGGCGACATCGTCTTCGTCAGCAAAAAGCACGACACGATGCCGCTTGAGGGCTACCAACTATCTACCGGTGAGCGCTCTGTGGAGATTTCGAGCCCTTCGCCACGTGGGGCTTTCTGGGCAACACGCACCCTTCTGCAGATGCTGGCGACCCAAGCCGAAGGTCCCTCAATGAAGGAGAAATCAAAAAGCGTGCCCCAGTTGCCTTGCGGCAAGGCCATCGACATTCCCCAGTACCGCCTGCGGGGATTCCTCTTCGACGTGGGCCGCAAGTACATTCCCATGGACTACCTTCGACAGTTGGTGCGCCTGATGGGGTTCTACAAGATGAACACGTTGCAGTTGCACCTGAACGACAACGGGTTCAAGAAGTATTTCGACAACGACTGGCTGAAGACCCAGGCAGCCTTCCGGCTCCAGTGCGACACCTACCCCGGACTTACGGCCACCGACGGCAGCTACACGAAGCAGGAGTTCATCGAGCTGCAACTGCTGGCTGAGGAGAATGGTGTGGAGATTATTCCCGAGATTGACTCGCCTGCCCATTCACTGGCGTTCACCCACTATCGTCCCGACCTTGCGTCGGCTGAGTATGGCATGGACCATCTGGATCTGGGGAATCCTGATGTTTACACGTTCATGGACGGCCTGTTCCGAGAGTATCTGAGCGGCTCTCCGCTGTCGCCCCCTGTGTTCCGAGGTCCGAGGGTCTGCATCGGCACCGACGAGTATTCGAATGCCCGGCAGGAGGTGGTGGAGCAGTTCCGTGCCTACACCGACCACTACCTGGCACTCGTTGAGCACTACGGCAAGCAACCGACGCTATGGGGAGCACTCACCCATGCCCGGGGCACTACGCCTGTACGCCATGAGGGTGTGCTGATGAACTGCTGGTACAATGGCTATGCCGAACCCGACTCCATGCGGAGCCTGGGCTATCAGCTCGTGTCGATTCCCGACGGGTTGGTCTACATCGTGCCAAAGGCTGGTTACTACTATGACTACCTGAACTGCGAATATCTCTATGCCAACTGGACGCCCGCCACTATTGGCAACAAGCATTTTGCCGAACAGGACCCACAAATAGAAGGAGGGATGTTTGCTCTGTGGAACGACATACCCGATCCTACCATCACCATTGCCGACCTGCACGACCGCATTGTCCCCGCCCTGCGCACCATTGCCGCCAAGACCTGGACAGGGCAAATGGTGAGCATGACGTACAGCGATTTCGTTGAGACGGAGAAAGCATTGCAATTAGCAGTTGAGAGTTTTATTATCACTATTAATAATTAAATCATTAACAAGAGAACAATGGAAACAACACTCGTACTTCTGAAGCCCAGCTGCGTACAACGCGAGCTCGTGGGCGAAATCATTACCCGTTTCGAACGTCGCGGACTTCGCATCGCCGGCATGAAGATGATGCAACTCGACGAAGCCATCCTGCGTGAGCACTACGCCCACCTGGCCGACCGTCCGTTCTTCCCCACACTGGCAGCCTCGATGATGGCATCGCCCGTCGTGGCACTGGCCATCAGCGGAAAAGATGCCGTGCAGGTGGTGCGCGCCATGACCGGCAGCACCAACGGCCGCGAAGCTGCCCCCGGCACCATCCGTGGCGACTACTCCATGTCGAACCAGCAGAACATCGTGCACGCCAGCGACTCTACGTCGAATGCCGAGATTGAGCTGAAGCGCTTCTTCCGCGATGGTGAAATCTTCGACTATGAAGCCGCCATGCGTCCCTACGTCTATGGCGCCGACGAGGGGTAGTTCTTTAAAAGGGCATAAAGGGGTTAAAGGGGAGTGAAAGGGCTTAAAGGGCTCAAAAAGCTTAAAGGGCTTTAAGGGACAAATGACTCTTGCAATGAGCAAGATTAGCTGATGTCCCTTTAAGCCCTTTCACTCCCCCTTAAACCCTTTATGCCCTTTAAATCACTCCCCTTTAAGCCCTTTATGCCCTTTCTTCCGCCAGCCTGGCAGCGACACCACGGGCGGGCTTGCCTGTTTCGGTCATCGGCAGGCGGGACACTGGGATGATGTGCTTCGGGCGCTCGTATTTCGTCAGTGCGGCAAACAGTTGCTCCTCATGGGGAAGGGCTCCCTTCGACCCCTCCACCAGCAACACTACCGCCTCGCCAAACTTATCATCCTTCACCTTTGTAATCATAAACGGAATACTGCCCATTGCCGGGCGCAGTTTCTCTTCAATTGCCTCCATCTGCAGCTTGATGCCTCCGCTGCAGACCACGTTGTCGCGCCGACCGAGGATGCGGAAGAACCTCCCCCTCCCTACTGGGGAGGGCTGGGGTGGGGCTTGGCCTTTCTCCTGAGAGGCGGCCGAAGCAAATTCCCCCTCCCTACTGGGGAGGGTCGGGGTGGGGCTCTCCCCCTCCCTACTGGGGAGGGCTGGGGTGGGGCTTAGCTCTCCTATGTCATTGGTGACCAGCGGCCCGTCGCACAGGTGCGGAGCCTTGATGACGAGGCAACCGTCGTCATTCAGCTCCACGGCGACACCCGGCAGCGGTGTGTACCAGCTGCTGCGACAGGGACCGTTCAGTTGTCGCAGGGCGATGTGAGACAGCGTCTCAGTCATGCCGTAGCTGCTCCACACGTAGTTGGGGAAGTCTTTCAGTGCCTCAGCCAGTGGTTCGCTGATAGCACCTCCGCCAATGAGCAGATGGCGCACCTGCCGCAACCGCTCCCGTTGCTCCGGCACCTGCAGAGAGTTCCACACCTGCATGGGCACCATGGCAGCAAAGGAGAGACTGGGGGTGGGGAGTTGCAGCGGATGTCCACTCGGCTCTACGCTGATCAGCTGCAGTCCGCGTTCCAAAGCCCGTACCACCATCATCTTGCCTGCTATGTAGTCGAGCGACATGCAGAGAAGGGCCGTATCACCTGGCTGCAGGCCCAAGAAGTCGCACGTCATGCGGGCGGAGGCCAGCATGCGCCGCTTCTCGACGAGCATATTTTTCGGCGTGCCCGTCGATCCGCTGGTCTTCACCCGCACATACGGTGACGGGCTGTTCCATTCTCTGAGAAATTCTTCCTGTGTCATCATCATCTCTTTTTCTTTTTTTTTAACTCCCCCTCCCTACTGGGGAGGGCTGGGGTGGGGCTCAGCCACCACGAGTCTTCCCTGCTCAATGGTCATCTCCACGTCGGGCAGTTCGATGTTGTCAGTGAAGAGTTGTCCGGTGCCCAGTCCTTGTGGCATGGTGATGTGGGGGCCATACATCTTCACAGTGAAGCGCGCGATGGCACAGAGGCCGATGTTGCTCTCCAGGGCAGAGGTAATCCAGGAGCCGATGCCGCGCTCGCGTGCGAGCCGTATCCACTCCTCACTGCCGCGCATGCCTCCATGCAGCGATGGCTTCAGAATGATGTATTGTGGCCGAATCGCGTCGAGCAGCGCAACCTTCGCCTCCTGCGTGTTCACGCCAATCAGTTCCTCATCCAGCGCTATCGGCAACGGCGACTCGCGGCACAAGCGTGCCATCTCCTTCCAGTTTCCTGCTTTTATAGGTTGTTCTATCGAATGAATATCGTATTTAGCCAGTTCCTCCAACCGCGACATGGCCTGCTCCACCGTGAAGCCCCCATTGGCGTCCACGCGCAGTTCTATCTGCTGGCGGCTGTAGCGTTCGCGAATAAATCGTATCAGCGCAATCTCCCGTTCCCAGTCAATGGCTCCAATCTTCAGTTTCACGCATCGGAATCCTGCCGCCAGTTTTTCTTCAATGCGCTGGTGCATCTCCTCGAACGTACCCATCCACACCAGTCCATTGATGGGGATGGAGAAATACCCACCCCCAACCCCTCCCGAGGGGAGGGGAGTTTGATTTGCTTCTAAGGCTGCGTTGCCAACAGAGAAAGTATTCAAGCTCCCCTCCCCTCGGGAGGGGTTGGGGGTGGGTTTTGGGGGGATGGGTATTAAGCTTTCCAACCCGAACAACATCGAGGGATAGGGGCGCAGCGCCTCGTAGGGAATCAGGCCTGTGCGCTCCACCTCGTCGCAGAAACCGCGCAGTACCTCCGCATAGTTCGGCACGTCGTCGCACGACAGTTGCGGCAGCGGCGCACATTCGCCGATGCCCATGACATGACCAGCGGCATCGGTGGCCGTGATGAGCCAGATGCGCCGCGTAGTGTAGACGCCGCGCGACGTCCCTGCCGGCTGTTTGAAATGGAGCAAGCGCTCCTCGATATTCAGTTTCATCAGTTCTTTGATTTTGCTGCTGAACGATTTTCTATTTTCACTCTTCACTTTCGCGAAGCGAGACTACGCTAAGGGAACTTCGGGTACTTGTCGAAGTCGGGCTTGCGCTTCTCCAAGAACGCGCGACCGCCCTCCTGGGCTTCGTCGAGGCAATAATAGAGCATCGTGGCATCGCCGGCCAGTTCCTGTATGCCAGCCTGCCCGTCGAGTTCGGCATTCAGGCCGGCCTTGATCATGCGCAGGGCCAGCGGCGAGCGTTCCATCATCGTCTCGGCCCACGCCACGCACTCGTCTTCGAGTTGAGCCAGGGGCACCACCTTGTTGACAAGCCCCATCTCAAGGGCTTCCTGAGCTGAATACTGGCGACAGAGGAACCATATCTCGCGCACCTTCTTCTGGCCGACGATGCGGGCCAGGTAGCTTGAGCCGAAGCCTGCATCGAACGAACCCACCTTCGGTCCTGTCTGTCCGAAAATGGCGTTCTCGCTCGCGATGCTCAGGTCGCACACCACATGGAGCACGTGGCCGCCGCCGATGGCGTAGCCGTTCACCATGGCGATGACGGGTTTGGGCAGACGGCGAATCTGCATCTGTACGTCGAGCACGCTCAGCCGGGGAACACCCTGCTGGTCGATGTAGCCGCCGTGGCCCTTCACATGCATGTCGCCGCCCGAGCAGAAGGCGTGTTTCACGTCCTCGAGACGCTGTCCCTCAGACACTTCCGAGAGAGCACCCGTGAGGATGACGACGCGCAGGTCGAGGCAGTCGCGGCAGTAGTTGAACGCCTGCGAAAGCTCCCACGTCGTGAGCGGCGTGAAAGCGTTGCGATAGTGCGGACGGTTGATGGTAATCTTTGCGATGTGGTTGTACTCTTCGAAGAGTATTTCTTTGAAGTCGAAGGCTTCAATCTTTTTCCAAGTTCTGTTCATATTTTATGGAGTTCAAGAAGTTTAAGACAATAGCATAGGCTTTCAATCTTCACTTTTCACTTTCGCGAAGCGAGAAGACTTCCAGCAGGCGCGGACGACCGTCAGGGCAATCCAGCCCCCTCTCCTCCGAGGAGGGATGGGGAGGGGTTTGGGGGGTGGGCTTTAGCCATTCTATTCCCTCCCTCAGCTCCTCCATGCTGCGGGCGGCGCGATACTGCACGCCGTAGCTCTGGCAGATGCCTTCAGCGGAGGTGGTGTGGCGTGCCATGACGCAATCGCGGGCAGGGCTTTCCTTGAGTCCCTCAAAGCGTTCGAAGATGCCGCCACCACCGTTGTTGAGCAGGAGGATGCGTAGTTTGTCGCCCAGGGCTCGCTGCCACAGGGCGTTCTGGTCGTAGAAGAAGCTCAGGTCGCCGATGACGCACACCACTTCTTCGTCGCAGACCAGCGAAAAGCCTGCCGCTGTGGAGAGCGTGCCCTCGATGCCGTTTACACCGCGGTTGCACCAGACGTAGCCACGGGCATAGCGGTTGGCCAGGCGCACGGCGGTACTGTTAGCATAGTGGCGGGCAACACCGTTACTTTGTTCCTTTGTTACCTTGTCCAGCGCCTCTTCCAGCAAGCGCACGGCAGCCATCGGCGAGAAAGGAGGTTCGTAGGTATCAATCGCCTCGTCAGCGTTGGCAAGGATATCGTCCCATAGTTCAAAGAACTCAGTGCTGTCTCTCATCGGCACGTCGGCTGTCAGTTCTGCCAAGTCGGCCAGCACGTCGGCAGGATGACCCTCAATGACGCCATGAAGATGGCAGAACGTGTCGCGTACCTCACCATCTTCGCTCACTGCCCACACCTGCGTAGATGCCGGCAACTGGCGCAGACATTGCTTCAGGCGCTTGCTGACGAGCTCGCCACCGAGGTAGAGCACGAAATCAGGCGTGAAAGCTTCACGCAGAGTAGGCTCAGCACCTTGCGCTCGAGCTTGCTCGCTTGCGTAGCTTGACGGAGCAAGAACCTTGAACCTTGAACTTTGAACCTTGTTACCTTGTTCCTGTGTTACTTTGTTACTTTGTTCCCTTGTTACCTTGTCCAGCACCTCGTCGAAGTGGCAGGCACCGCGACCGATGCTCAGCGCTTCGTTCAGCACGACGATGGGCTTGTGCAGCCCTGCGAAGTCCTCAAGAAGTAAGTCATCCCGCTTGGTCTGTCCGACCACAATCATGGGCCGGCGGGAACTGAACAATCGGCCGGCGCACTCCGTGAGCAGGCGTTTGTCACTGCGTGCCGGGGCGAAGAAGATGGTGCGCTCGTCGGGCAGCGCCTCCACCGTGTATTCGTAGAGCGGTTCCGACAGCGGCACGTTGATGTGGACGGGTCCCCCACCCTGCCGACGCGCGGCCAGCAGCGCTTCGTTGACGAGGCGGTTGCAGAACCAGCGTTCCTCGTCGTCGTGGGGTTCGGGCAGCGTCACGGCCTTGCGCACAAAGCGTCCGAGGGCATCGCCCTGCGGCAACGTCTGACCGTCGAGTTGGTCTATCCATTGCGGCGGCCGGTCGGCAGAGACCACCACGAGTGGCACGCGCTGATAGCTGGCCTCAGCCACGGCGGGCATGAGGTTGAGCAGCGCCGTGCCCGAGGTGACGCACACGGCAACGGGACTGGCCGTGGCCAATGCCATGCCCAGCGCATAGAAGCCTGCCGACCGCTCGTCGACTACGTTGCAGCACTCGATGTCAGGGCAGACGACGAGATTGTGCGTGATGGGGGCATTCCGACTGCCCGGACACACCACGGCATGCCGTACGCCATGTTCAACGAACAGGGCTGTCAGGATATTTACGTTTTCTTTGTTTGTATACATCATTCAAAGAGTTCAAGGAGTTCTTTCTCCGCTTCACTACGAAAGCGTCGCTTCGCGCCGAGCGCAGGGAGTCCGAGACAATAGCTTTTTCACTTTTCACCTTTCACTTACGGCATCGCCGCGCACTATCAGTTGTCGCATGGTCATCATCTTGGCCTCGGTCTCCTGCCATTCCTGCTCCTCGACGCTGTCGGTCAGCAGACCGCCACCGGCATAGAGGCGGCAACTGTGACTACTGAGTTCCATGCAGCGCAGGGAGACGAAGAGGTCGGTACGCCCATCCAACTCTACAGGTCCGCAGAAGCCGCTGTAGTAGCGGCGTGGTGCGGGTTCGTTTTTCAGGATGAACGCCTGGGCCTCAGCCTTCGGCAGTCCGCACACGGCAGGCGTGGGATGCAGAGCCTTGACCATATCGCCGATGCCGACTCCCTGCTTGGGCACGAAGGTGAAGTCGCTGCGCAGGTGAACGAGATTAGCGGCGCGCGTCGTGTAGGGTCCCTGCTCGGTGATGTCGTCGGCGAAGTCCTTCAGCGTGTCGGCGATGTAGGTGGCCACAAGTCGCTGCTCCTGAATGTTCTTCTGACTCCAGCGGATGTCCTGTACGCCACTACGGTCGGGGTTATCGAACTTCAGTTGTTCCCCTTCCAACTTCATTGTGCCGGCCAGTGCCATCGTCGAGAATCTTTCGCTTTTTTGTATCAGTACTTCCGGCGTCGCCATGAGCCATGTGCCCGTCTGTGGGGTGGAAAACAGCGTCACGAACATGCGTGGATAACGATGGCAGGCTTCAAGGAAGAGAGAGAGGCCATTGTCTTCCCCCAGCAAGGACGAAGACACTTCGAGCGACTCGCTACGCGCCAGCACCAACTTCTGGAAATGGCCGTCGAGCAGGGCATCGTGAAAACGGGCGAAGGGATAAAGAGACACTTCCCCCTGCCCTTCCCGGACCTCTCCTCCCGCCCTTCTCCCAAAGAGAGGGTAGCTTGGTAGGGGCTGAGAGGTGGGGGGCTTTTTTTGTTCAATCACAACAATCGGGCACTCTTTGCTCGCAGCAAACGGGGCCACAACAAACCCACTGCGCCCATTCAGCTGGCGCAAGTCATTCAGCACCAAAGGCTCACCCTCGTCCTGTCGCACCAAGTAGTACTCGTCGGCACGAGGCATCCTATAATATGCAAAAGCACTCATAACTATTCTCAACTGCTGCAAGCAGCATTTCAACCTTTCGGAATAATATAGTTGGTCACTTCCACCGACGAGATGAGTTCGCCGGCCTCGTTGCGTATTTCCACATGCCACTGGTGCAGCGTGCGCCCCTTGTGCAGCAGGCGTGCCGTGGCCGTCACGGTGTCGCCCTCCAGCACAGCCTTCATGTGCGACCCACTGACGTTGATGCCCACACCGATTTTGTCGGGACACAGGGCCAGCGAGCCTACACCTGCCAGATTCTCGGCCAGCGCCAGCGAGGCTCCGCCACTGAGAAATCCGAACGGTTGACGGTTGCAACTATTGACACGCATGCGGGCCATGCAGGTATCGTCGTCGGGTGTGGAGATAAACTCCATTCCGAGCGTCTTCGACAGTCCTTCCTGCCGAGAGAGTGTTTCGTTTATATGATCGATGTTCATACGATGATTGACGGATTATTCGCCAGAATGCAGTGCAAAGGTACGAAAAAAAATGCGAAGTGACGAAACAACCACGAAAAAGATACTTACCGAAAAGAATTTGATAGAAAAATAAAAACCGAATCTGGAAAAACTTCGTAACTTTGCAAACACGACAACAACCAAAAATTCAAAACAATGAAAACAAGAGTTTTTCTGCTGGCTACCGCCCTGACGATGGCCACTTGCATGACAGCACAGACACTGCCCTACCAGAACCCGAACCTGAGCGCCAAGGAGCGCGCCGTGGACCTCTGCTCGCGCCTGACGCTGGAAGAAAAGGCAAAGCTGATGCTCGACGAGAGCCCTGCCATTCCGCGTCTGGGCATCAAGAAGTTTTTCTGGTGGAGCGAGGCGCTGCACGGCGCTGCCAACATGGGCAACGTGACGGTGTTCCCTGAGCCCGTTGCCATGGCAGCCTCGTTCAATCCCGACCTGCTCTATCAGGTGTTCGACGTGGCCTCGACGGAATTCCGTGCGCAGTACAACCACCGCATGTACGACCTGAAGGGCGAGGACATGAAGATGCGCAGCCTGAGCGTGTGGACGCCAAACGTGAACATCTTCCGCGACCCGCGCTGGGGACGTGGCCAGGAAACCTACGGCGAGGATCCCTACCTGACCAGCGTGATGGGTACGCAGGTGGTGCGCGGTCTGCAGGGACCGGAGTCGTCGAAGTATCGCAAGCTCTGGGCCTGCGCCAAGCACTACGCCGTGCACAGCGGCCCGGAATACACGCGCCACTCGGCCAACCTGACCGACGTGCCCGTGCGCGATTTCTGGGAGACCTACATGCCTGCCTTCAAGACGCTGGTGCAGGATGCCAAGGTCAGGGAAGTGATGTGTGCCTACCAGCGCCTTGACGACGACCCCTGCTGCGGTTCGCAAAGGTTGCTTCAGCAGATTCTGCGTGACGAGTGGGGATTCCAGTATCTGGTGGTGAGCGACTGCGGCGCCGTCAGCGATTTCTACCAGTCGCACAAGAGTTCATCGTCGCCCGTCACCGCCTCGGCCAAGGCCACGCTGGCCGGCACCGACGTGGAATGTGGCTACGGCTATGCCTACAGGAGCATTCCCGAGGCCGTGCGCCGCGGACTGATTACGGAGGCTGAGGTCGACAAGCACGTCGTGCGCCTGCTGGAAGGCCGCTTCGACCTGGGCGAGATGGATGATCCTGCACTCGTGGAGTGGTCGAAGATTCCCTACTCGGCCATGTCGACCAAGGAGAGTGCCCGTAAGTCGCTCGACATGGCCCGCCAGACCATCGTGCTGCTGAAGAACGGTTCCACCACAAACGAGAGGGGAGCCCAGCAAGCCGTCCTGCCGCTGAAGAAGAACGGCGGCAAGATTGCCGTGATAGGACCGAATGCCGACAACGAGCCGATGATGTGGGGCAACTACAACGGCACGCCCAACCAGACCGTGACCATCCTCGAAGGCATCAAGGCCAAACAGAAGAAACTCGTCTACATCCCCGGCTGCGACCTTACTTATGACAAGGTGATGGACTGCCTGATGGACACGCAGTGCAGCTTCGGCGGCAAGCGCGGTCTGAAGGGCACCTTCTGGAATAATGTCGACATGGAGGGCAAGCCCGTCACCACGGAATACTACACCCAGCCGCTGGCTGTCACCACCGCCGGCATGCACCAGTTTGCCCCAGGCGTGCAGCTCGAGGACTTCTCGGCCAAGTACGAGACCACGTTCTGCCCGAAGGAGGCTGGCGAATATGTCGTGAACGTGGAGGGCTGCGGCCACTTCGAACTCTACGTCAACGGCGAGAAGAAGTTCACCCACCACATCTGGCGCGCCACGCCCACCCGCACCGTGCTGCAGGCCGAGAAAGGGCAACAATTCCAGATTGAGGTGCGCTTCAAGACCGTGAAGACATGGGGCGCAAGTATGAAGATCAACGTGGCCAAGGAGTTGCCCATCGACTACCAGCAGACCATCGACCGCCTGAAGGGCATCGAGACCGTGGTGTTCTGCGGTGGCATCTCGCCGGCACTGGAAGGCGAAGAGATGCCGGTGAACATCGAAGGATTCCGTGGCGGCGACCGCACGAGCATCGAGCTGCCCAGCGTGCAGCGCAACTTCCTGAAAGCCCTGCATGAGGCAGGCAAGAAGGTTGTCTTCGTGTGCTGCTCGGGATCGGCCATTGCCCTGACACCCGAGATGGAGACGTGCGATGCCATCGTGCAGGCTTGGTACCCTGGTCAGGAGGGCGGCACAGCTGTGGCCGACGTGCTGTTCGGCGACGTGAATCCCTCCGGCAAGCTACCCGTGACGTTCTATCGCGACGACAGCCAGCTGCCCGACTACGAGGATTACTCCATGAAGGGCCGCACCTACCGCTACTTCACCGACCCACTCTTCGCCTTCGGTTACGGACTGAGCTACACGACGTTTGAAATTGAAAATGGACAGTTGAAAATGGACAATGCCGGCAACGGCACGCTGAGCGTCGACGTGAAGAACACGGGCCGACGCGACGGCACGGAGGTCGTGCAGCTCTACATCCGCAACCTGCAGGACCAGGAAGGTCCGCTGAAGTCGCTGCGCGGGTTCCAGCGCGTCGGCGTGAAGGCTGGTCAAGCTCAGACCGTCACGCTGCAGCTCACACCGAAGTCATTTGAATTCTTCGACCCGGAGACCAACACCATGCGTACGAAGGCCGGCCGTTACGAACTGCTCTATGGTAACAGTTCGCAGGACAAGGACCTGAAACGCCTGGAAGTGGTCATCCAGTAAGGGGGCTAAGAACATATAGAAGGCAATCGTAACAGAATTGTAACACGATTCCTTCGTCAGGTTTGGGAGAATGCAATAACTTTGCACTCGAAAAAGCAAAAATAGAGATTGCATCAACTCCCAAACTTGACATTTTTATGGAAAACAATCCCGACTATCTACTCATTGCGTTCCGCATTCTTGGAGCGCTAGCACTGCTCATCTTCGGCATGAAGATGATGAGCGAAGCGCTGCAGAAAATGGCAGGACCACAACTGCGTCACATTCTCGGTGCCATGACCACCAACCGCCTGACAGGCATGCTGACAGGTGTCTTCGTGACAAGCACCGTGCAGTCGTCATCAGCCACGACGGTGATGACCGTTTCGTTTGTCAACGCCGGACTGCTGACCCTCGGACAGGCCATCTCCGTCATCATGGGTGCCAACATCGGTACGACGCTGACGGCATGGATCATGTCGCTCGGCTACAACGTCGACCTGACGAACTTCGTATACCCCGCTTTTTTCCTGGGCATCATGCTCATCTATCAGAAGAAGTACCGCTACATTGGCGACTTCCTCTTCGGCATCGCGTTCATGTTTCTCTCGCTCGTGATGCTCAGCACCGCCGGCAAGGAGATGGACCTGGCTCACAACGAAAGCGTCGTGAACTTCTTCACCTCCTTCGACACAGGCAGCTACTGGACAATCCTGGCCTTCCTCGCCATCGGCACAGCCATCACGGGTGTGGTGCAGTCGTCGGCAGCCGTGATGGCCATCACCATCCTGCTCTGCTCTACGGGGGTGCTTCCCATCTATCTAGGTATAGCCCTGGTGCTCGGTGAGAACATCGGCACAACGATGACGGCCAACCTGGCAGCCCTCGGAGCCAACATTCAGGCGCGCCGCGCAGCGTTGGCCCATCTTTTGTTCAATGTGTTTGGCATCATCTGGGTGATGTGCGTGTTCTATCCGTTCGTGAATCTGGTGTGCCGGATGGTAGGCTATGATCCTACCATAGGCGGTCAGGCAGCCAAGCTACCCATCGTGCTGGCGATGTTCCACACCTGCTTCAACGTGTCGAACACGGCCATTCTGCTCGGTTTCATCCCTCAGATTGAGAAGGTGTGCTGCTGGCTGCTGCCCACGAAGGAGCTGCCGCAGGAGGAAGAGTTCAGACTGCAATACATACAAGGTGGTCTGATGAAGACGCCCGAAATCTCCGTGCTGCAGGCACAGAAGGAGACGGCCCTCTTTGCCGAGCGCATGCAGCGCATGTTCAACATGACGCGCGACCTGCTGCATGAGAAGGACGGCAACAGCTTCACCCAACTTGCTGAGCGCATCAAGAAGTACGAGAACATCTCCGACAACATGGAAATAGAGATTGCCAACTACCTGGGCCAGGTGAGCGACTCCCACTTGTCAGACGAGACGAAGATGAAGATTCGCGCACTGCTGCGCGAGGTGAGCGAGCTGGAGAGCATCGGCGATGCCTGCTACAACATTACTCGTTCGCTGAACCGCCATCACGAGTCGGCAGAGGCGTTCACCGAAGCTCAAACAGAAAACATTGAGCGCATGATGCACTTGGCTGACAAGTCGCTCACGCAGATGGTGGCCACGCTCAACGGCAAGCGCGAGGACTTCACGCTGCAGCCCTCGCTGGAGATGGAAACCGAAATCAACACCCTGCGCACTGAGCTGAAGGAACAGAACATCCGCGACATTGACAATCACCTCTATAGCTATGCCCTCGGCAGCACCTACATGGACATCGTGTCGCAGTGTGAACGCCTGGGCGACTACGTGATGAACGTGGTCGAGGCAAGACTGAACTGATAAAAATGTCCAGCAATATAGCGGATGAGAGGATTTTTTTGTAACTTTGCAGCCAAATGAGCAAAAAGAGAATCCTCATCGTCGACGACGAACCTGACCTGTGCGACATCCTGCGCTTCAACCTCGAGGCTGCTGGCTACGAGGTGATGACTGCCCACTCGGCCGACGAGGCCATCAGCAGTTTGGGCAATGGTCAGGACTGCGGAGGTCCAAGCGGCTATGCGCCCCCCGACCTGCTGCTCCTCGACGTGATGATGCCTGGCATATCGGGGTTCGAACTGGCCCACAGGCTGAAAGCAGACGCACGTGCAAAGCTGATTCCCATCATCTTTCTCACTGCCCTCGACAGCGAAGACGACCTGTTGCAGGGGTTTCAGCTGGGTGCCGACGACTACATTGCCAAGCCTTTCTCCGTGAGGGAGGTGCTGGCACGGGTAAGGGCCGTACTGGCTCGTACGGCACAGGAGGCCGATACCACCCCCGTTGCCATAGTTCAAGAGGCCGATGCCAGTGCGATCGCGATTTCCATCGACGCCGTTGCCAAAACCATTGCCATCGATGGCCGTGCAATGCCGTTTACGCCTACGGAGTTCAACCTGCTGAAGATGCTATGCGACCACCCCGGCCGTGTGTTCTCACGCGAGGAACTCATCAGCCTTGTATGGCCAAGCGATGTCATCGTCACCACGCGCACGGTGGACGTCAACATGGCCCGAATCCGCAAGAAACTGGGACGCCATGCCCAGCGCATTGTATCCCGGCTTGGGTTCGGGTACTGCTATCTTGACCAAGAGACAAGATAACGGGGAACCCACGAGCTCTGCGCGCTTTCTTTCTCCACGATGTTACGAAAGCGGCAAAGCAAAGAAAGAACATAGTAACAAAAACGAGATGAAGCAACTGACAGAAGGCCGCAAGATGTTCGTGAGCGTGATGGCAATCTTTGCCGTCTACGCCGTCATCTTCATCCTCTTCGAGGACTACGACCGCCGCTCGATGGCTCCCATGTCGGAAACCAGCGACTGGCACTTACTCGGTTTTACGCTGGTGGTGATGTCACTGCTGGCCATTCTGCTGCACCGCTACGCCCAACGCATGGACGAGCGCATCAGCCGTGAGAAGGAAGAACAACACGCACAGATGCGCCGTGAACTGACGCAGAACATTTCGCACGAACTGAAAACACCCGTGGCCAGCATCCTCGGCTACATGGAGACGCTGATCGACAATCCCGATATGGCTCCCGCCACGCAGCAGCAGTTCATCAGGCGCAGCCATCAGCAGGCCAAGCGCCTCACGGCCCTGCTGCACGACATCTCGACGCTCAACCGCATGGACTATGCTGCGGAGAACATCAGTTGGCAACCTGTGAATGTATCGCAACTCGTGGCCGACATCGTCAGCGAGACAACGCCCTTGCTCGAGAAACAACACATGACCTTCGACAACCAGTTGCCTGCCGACATCATGGTGGAAGGCAACGACGGACTGATCTACAGCATCTTCCGAAATATCCTCGACAATTCCGTATGCTATGCCGGCGAAGGCACCCACATCGTGCTCTCTGCCATCGAGTTCTCCGATAGCTGGTGGTTCAACTTCTCCGACAATGGTGTCGGCATTCCCGCCGAGCATCTCTCACGCCTCTTCGAACGCTTCTATCGCATCGACAAAGGGCGCTCCCGACAGATGGGAGGCACGGGGCTCGGATTGGCCATCGTGAAGAATGCCGTACTGCTGCATGGCGGCACCATCACCACCCACAACGGCAACAACGGCGGCGTCAGCTTCACCTTCACGCTGAAGAAACTGAAGGCAGAACTCCATAGCCCACCCCCAGAATTCCAAAATTAGAATCCCCAAAAAGAAACAAGAAACTCAAAACAAATAAACTCGAAACAACAATGCATTCCGAACTCATTCCCCTCTGGGGCTGGATATTATTCTACACACTGGTCATCCTCATGCTCGCCATCGACCTGAAATCCTTCGGGCGAAAGGGACAGCACGAAGTGAGCATCAGCGAGGCCCTGCGCATGACCTGCGTATGGATAGCCGTCTCGCTCGTTTTCTGCCTGGGCATCTACCTCTTCTACCCCATCGACCCACACCAGAAAGCACTCGAATTTCTCACAGGCTACCTGATTGAAAAGTCGCTGTCGGTCGACAATCTGTTTGTCTTCCTCATGCTCTTCACGTTCTTCGGCGTGGAGCGCAAGTATCAGCACGAGGTGCTCTTCTGGGGCATCCTGGGAGCCCTCATCCTGCGCAGCATCTTCATCTTCCTCGGCGCTGCCGTGGTGTCACGTTTCGAGTGGGTACTGGCCATCTTCGGCGTATTCCTGCTTTACAGCGGTGCCAAGATGTTCACCCACGACGAGGAGAAGCAGCCCGACCCGTCGCGCAACATCTTTGTAAGAGTTTTCCGGAAGCTCTTCCCCGTCACCAACGAGATGCACGGTGGGAAGTTCTGGGTAAAGACCCTCCCCCCTACCCCTCCCTATATGGAGGGGAGAGATATGTCTTTACATCATGAGTCTAATACCCAAGGAGAATGTGTATCTACTCCCCTCCATACAGGGAGGGGCAGGGGGGAGGGTCTCTCTTTTGCTTTTACCCCCCTCTTCGTGGCCCTCATCGTCATCGAGACCAGCGACATTGCCTTTGCCGTAGACTCCATCCCCGCCGTATTCTCGGTGACGCAGGATCCCTTCATCGTGCTCACGTCGAACATCTTCGCCATCCTCGGCCTGCGTGCACTCTATTTTGCACTGGCCGCCATCGCGAAGTACTTCTACTACTTGAAATATGGTTTGGGAATCGTATTGATTTTCGTCGGCGTGAAGCTCCTGCTCCACTGCCACCTGCCCTACGTGCCACACGTAGAAATCAGCACCGGACTGAGCCTGCTCGTCATCTTCGGCACGCTCACCGCCAGCATCCTGCTCTCCGTCGTCAGGCAGCGCAAACAATCATAGCAGGAAGAACAGCGACACTCCCACGCACGAAATCAGAGCGCCCAGCACGGCACGCAGCGTGACGGGCTGATGGAACAGCCACCGCGAGGGCAGCAGGATGAGCACGGGCGACATCGCCATAATGGTAGAGGCGATGCCTGCTGCCGTGTACTGCACGGCCTTCAGCGACAGACTCACACCCACAAACGGACCCGAGAAGACGGCGATGAGCATCACCGCCACGGCACGCCGGTCCTTCAGCGACTGCAGCAGCGTGGGACGTGGCTTCTCGGCCAGCGGGTGCTCTGAGGTAAGACCCGTGCCGCGCACCGACTGTTTCTTGCTCCACTCGCTCATGGTCCACAGCCACAGCGACACACAGGCCAGTCCCGCCATGCAACGAATGAGGTTGCTGCCGAAGGGCACGTAGTCGCCAATCTCGGCCAACCGCTCGGCAGGCAATGCTGCCGTATAGCAATCAATACCTATCTTACTCATCACCAGTCCGAGTCCCTGCCCCAGGGCAGCGCCCAGACCGTAGAGGATGCCGCGGCGCGGCAAGGGCTTGCCGTCCTCGGTGCCCCGCTTGTCGGTCACAGCCACGGCAATGCCCGCCAGCGTGACCGCCATGGCCAGCAGCGAGTGCCAGGAAAGCTTCTGCCCTATCATGGTCCACGCGAAGAATGCTGTGAAGGCCGGTGCCAGCGTCATGAACAACTGGCCGAAGCGCGAACCCATGACGACGTAACTATTGAACAGGCACCAGTCGCCCAGGAAGTAGCCCACCATGCCGCTCGCCAACAGCCAGGCCCACGCCTGCCAGCCGGCATCCAGCGGTAAGGGCTGCCCTGTAATCGTCCACATCAGCACAATGGAAAACAGCAATGCCAGCACCATGCGCCAGAAGTTCAGCACCAGCACGCCCATACGCTTACTGGCCACCTCGCTCGCCAGGGCCGCCACCGTCCAAAGGGCCGCCACACACAGCGATATCATTTCTCCGTAGTACATCATCTTCGTTCTATTTTCAGGGTTGTCGCCTCTCTTTCCAAAGCATTAGAAGGTTTCACCCTGCAAAGGTACGAATAAGTGAGAGAAAAACCAAATGTATTTGGATTTTTCCGAACGAGAGTACCTTCGGCGACAGCCAAAGTACGAATAAGTGAGAGAAATGCAAAGCAAAAAAATACTTTTTTTGACCCCAAAGGGGTCTATTTGCATATTATCCCCAAGCAAAATAAGTTGTTTTCATTACCAAAATAAGTTAATTTCAGTCGCAAAACAACTTATTTTGCTCCCACAACCCGCTGTTTTCCTGAAAAAAGATAGCGGAATGCAAAATTATTTCGTACCTTTGTCCACAGAAACCAAAAACAATCAAAGAAACAATGAGAAACTGTCTGCTTTTGCTATTTGCCTGGTTTGCCCTCGCGGTGCAGGCTTCACCCGTCAGCGACATGCTGGAGCGCATCGACCGCGGGGCATCGAAGAAGTTTAAACTGGAACTGCTGAAGAACGACGGACGGGAGTTCTTCGAACTCGACCAGCAGGGAGCGAAGGTCGTCGTGCGCGGCCATAACTGGATTGACGTGGCCGTGGGCGTGAACTGGTACCTGAAGTACTACTGCGGCATCCACATCACGTGGAACAACCCGAAGGCCGTGCTGCCTGCCGTGCTGCCGCGCGTCGGGAAAAAGGAGAAGCACGAGACGAAGATGTCGCTGCGCTACGACTTCAACTACTGCACGTTTTCTTACTCCATGGCCTTCTGGGACTGGGAACGATGGCAGCAGGAGATTGACTGGATGGCACTGCACGGCGTCAACCTGCCGCTGGCCGTGGTGGGCGAGGAGTGCGTGTGGCGCAACCTGCTGCTTCGACTGGGCTACACCGAGCAGGAGGTGGGCGAGTTCATTGCCGGTCCGGCCTTCCTGGCGTGGTGGGAGATGAACAACCTCGAGGGCTGGGGCGGTCCGCTGCCCGCTTCGTGGTATGCCCAGCAGGAGGCTCTGCAGAAGAAAATCCTGAAGCGCATGAAGGAATGGGGCATGAAGCCCGTGCTGCCGGGCTACAGCGGCATGGTGCCGAGCAATGCCCGCGAGAAGCTGGGACTGAACGTGGCCGACGGCGGACGCTGGAACGGCTACACGCGTCCTGCCTTCTTGCAGCCCACCGACGAGCGTTTCCACGAGATTGCCGCCCTTTACTATGACGAACTGACGAAGCTGTTTGGCCGTGCCGACTACTACTCGATGGACCCGTTCCACGAGGGTGGCAACACCGTGGGCGTGGACCTCGACGCCTCGGGCAAGGCCATCATGAAGGAGATGAAGCTGGTGAACCCGCGAGCCACATGGGTCATTCAGGGCTGGCAGGAGAATCCGCGCGAGGAACTCATCCAGAACCTGCAGCAGGGCGACCTCCTCATCCTGGACCTCTTCTCGGAGTGCCGCCCGAAGTGGGGCATCGCCTCCATCTTCCAAAACGACCGCGGCTACGGCCACCACGAGTGGCTGATGTGCTTGCTGGAGAACTTCGGCGGCAACGTGGGCCTGCACGGTCGCATGGACCAGCTGCTCTCGAACTGGGCACAGACGCGCACGAACCCGAAGGCGAGCCATCTGCGCGGCATCGGCTTCACGATGGAGGGTTCGGAGAACAACCCCGTGATGTTCGAACTGATGAGCGAACTGCCATGGATTGAGGCTGAAGGTTCAACGTTCAATGCTCAAATCGAAGACTTCAAGACTCGGTGGCTGCGCCAGTATTGCCGTGCGCGCTATGGCGTTGAGGACAAGGCCATCGAGGAGGCGTGGCTGCTGCTTGGGAACAGCATCTACAACTGTCCGGCCGGCAACAACCAGCAAGGCCCTCACGAAAGCATCTTCTGCGGACGCCCGTCGCAGAACAACTACCAGGTGAGCTCGTGGTCGAAGATGTCGAACTACTACGACCCCGACGACACGCGCCGCGCCGCCCTGCTGTTTGCGAGCGTAGCCGGGAAATATCGTGGCAACAACAATTATGAATACGATCTCGTCGACATTGTGCGCCAGGCGTTGGCCGACCAGGGCCGCGTGCAGTATCAGCAGGCCATGGCCGACTACAAGGCGTTCCGCCGCGAGCCTTTCCAGCGCGACTCCAAGCGGTTCCTCGACATGATTCTCGACCAGGACCGATTGCTGGGCACGCGCTCGGAGTTCCGCCTGGGCCGCTGGACGGAGCAGGCTCGCTCGCTGGGCACCACGCCCGAGGAGCGCGACCAGTATGAGTGGAACGCCCGCGTGCAGATCACGACGTGGGGCAACCGCACGTGTGCCGACGACGGCGGTCTGCGCGACTATGCCCACAAAGAGTGGCAGGGCCTGCTGAAGGACTTCTACTACCTGCGCTGGTCGACCTATTTCAAGGCTTTGAGCGACCAGATGGTAGCGAAGTCGAAGCCCGATATCGACAAGCTGGGCAACGGCCGCTACAAGGGTCTGAGCACCAGCGAGCTCTTCGCCCTGGCCCTTGAGCAGGACGTGAAAATCGACTGGTATGCCCTGGAAGAGCCCTGGACGCTGCAGCACAACGCCTACACGTCCAAGCCCGAAGGCGATGCCGTAGCCATAGCCCAAGAAATCTGCGAGAAATATCTGAAGTAACCCCCTAGTCTAACTAGTCTCCCTAGTCTAACTAGTGCTACTATAGCTACTAGAGCTACTAGCGAACTAGCCCCCCGACTCCCCCCGCAGCATGAAGAAAACCCTCATAGCCTTTGCAGCCCTGTTTCTGACCATCACCGCGGTGGTCATCCTGGGCAACGTCATCACCATCGGCGAGAAGATGACGAAAGTGTTTGGCACGCCCTACCTGGAGTATGGTTTCTACCTGCTGCTGTTCGTCGTGCTGATGTGGCTCGTGGCCTACCCGATGTACCGCATCCACCACGCGCCGGAGTTCCCCGTGCTCCGCATCGAGGAGCAGGGCGAGGGCGACACCGACCAGGCCTACCAGAAGCGCCTCTACGCCTTCGCACGCCGTCTGAGCACCAACTGCTACTACCTGCCTGAGCACTACCGGCCCGTGCATCAGCAAGAACTGCAACGGCAACTCGCCGACATTCGCAGCCGCCAGGACTTCGAGGCACTGAAGGAACTGCTGCAGAAGGAAATCGACGTGCGCGTGAAGTGCATCGACCGCCGCATCATGAACTACAGCTCGAAAGTGTTCATCGTCACCGCCATCTCGCAGAGCGACCGCTTCGACGCGCTCACCACGCTCGTGCTGAACTACCGCATGATCGACGACATCATCCGCGCCTCAGGCTTCCGCCCCACCCGACCGCAGCTCATCAAGCAATACTGCCGCATCCTCGCCGCAGCCTTCCTGAGCTACTTCGTGTCGAGTTCGCTCGACTCCGACGGCGTGACCATTGCCCTGGGCGATGCCGCCAGCGACAGCCTCGGCGACACGGCAGCAGGCGAAGGACTCGTCGATGGTCTGGACTCCGTCGACTTCGACGTTGCCGACATCGACCTGGCTGCCTTCGACCTCGCCGACATCGACCTCTCAAACGTCGACTACACGAAACTGCTGAAGAGCATCAAGATTCCCGGCTTCGCCATCGACTCCATCCTCGACGGCATCGCCAACACCATCATGACGCTGCGCATCGGCTACGTGACGAAGGCCTACCTGCGACAAGGACCGAAGGAACTGAAGGGGAAGCGCGGAGCCCTCGTGCGCAAAGAGGCGATGAAGCAGGCTCTCATGAACTTCCCGAAGTTGTTGCGCGATGCGCCTGAGCGTTTGGGCAAGGGCGCATGGACGAAGGTGCTCACACTGCTGCAGAAAGTTTACAAAGACAAAGAGAAAAACGAGTCGGCCAACGATATCGACCAGACCGACGAGCCACGCCGCCGCTCGCTGTGGCAACTGTTCAGACGTTAATATAAAGAGTGAAGAAAGACATTATGGAACAAGCATCAAACAATCATTTCCGTAAGAATAGTACCGCTTGCCCTAATGGTTCGGAAGAAAGGGGCGAAAAAAAAGCCTCCCCTGCGGGGAGATGTAGGGAGGGGGCTAAACGCCTCGTGTCGCTCGACCTGCTGCGCGGACTGACGGTGGCAATGATGATTCTGGTGAACAACGGCTATGGCGAGTCGTTCTCGCATCTGCGCCACAAGGAGTGGAACGGCATGACCGTGTGCGACCTCGTGTTCCCATTCTTCCTCTTCATGGTGGGCATCTCCACTTATCTCTCATTGCGCAAGACGCAGTTTCAGGCCACGACCGCCGTGCTGCAGAAGATATTCAAGCGTGCCGTGCTGCTGTTCCTCATCGGACTGGGCATCAACTGGTTCGACCATGCCATCGGCGGCGACGTGCTCTGCTTCGGACATCTGCGCATCTGGGCCGTCATGCAGCGCATCGCTCTGTGCTATCTGGCTGCCTCGCTCTTCGCCGTCTATGCCAACCACAAATACACCATTCCTACTATCGTCGCCCTGCTCGCCGTCTACACACTCATCATCACGCTGGGCAACGGCTATGCCTACGATGCCGAGGCCAACATCCTCGCACAGGCCGACCTGCGTCTCTTCGGCTACGACCACCTCTACCACAAGAGCCCCGTCGATCCGGAAGGCCTCCTCAGCACGATTCCTGCCATTGCCCACACGCTGATAGGATTCCTTTGTGGAAAGCTGGTCTGCAGTAAGGTCAGTCCGAAAGAGAAGGTCCGCAACATCTTCATCTTTGGCGCTCTACTCACCATCGCGGGCTTTGCATTAAGCCTTTGGCTCCCGTTGAATAAGCGCATCTGGAGTCCCAGCTACGTTCTCGCCACCTGCGGACTTGCCATGCTGCTACTCTCCCTTATCGCCAAGATTGAACATTCTACTCCCCTCCTTCATAGGGAGGGGCAGGGGGGTGGGTCGCTGGTTGCGGTTCCCCTCCTCGTCTTCGGCATGAACCCGTTGTTCCTCTATGTGCTCAGCGAGCTCATGGCCATCGTCTTCGGCCACTTCGGCATCAGCACCCTCATCTTCGACACCATCCACAGCGTCGTCAGCGCCCCGAAGTGGGCCTCCCTATGCTATGCCTTCACCTTCGTCCTGCTGAACTGGCTCGTCGGCTACGTGCTCTACCGAAAGAAGGTATTCATTAAATTATAGAGAGCCCCACTATCAATCATCATGAAGCCTGCCTTGATTATTTCAGGGCAGGCTTCAATTCGTCTGGTGACTCGTTGGTGAACATATTCACGGGGGGTGCGGTGCGTTCGAAGAGGTTTGTGAGCACCTGAGGGTCGAGGCGGAGCGAAGGCTGGAAGCGGGGGCTCTGCATGTAGCTGAGGATGGACTGGCGCAGCTGGCGGGCCACGGGACGGCGGGCGAGGTCGCGGGTGATGTCCATCGTGGTCATCAGCACTCGGCCATTGAGCACGCGGGCCTCGATGAGGGTGCCGAGCTTGCGGGAGACATGCCACGTGTCGATGGGCTGCACGATGGGTTGGTAGTCGGCGGGAAACTCCGAGAGATTCATGACCTGCACGCCGTTCATCAGCTCCCACCAGTTCAGGTTCTGCCAGTCGTCAGTGGGAAACTCGCCGAACACGGGGTGGTCGCGTTGGACGTAAGCACCCGTCGTGTGGGGTGGCCGCATCTTAAACCACGACGTGTTCCAGAACACGGGCAGGTAGCGATGCACCACGTCGTTGCCGTAGCGCACCTTGCCTGCAGCGGTGATGAGCACATCGCCGCCGCCGGCGAGGACATCCAGGGCACGTTGATCCAGCGTGTCGGTCAGAAGAAGAAGAGACCCACCCCCCTGCCCCTCCCAAGGGAGGGGAGTAGATAGCATTTGCTTGGATGAAGGGTAGACCCAGAAGTTCCAGTGGTTGGTGCCTACCCTCTGCCCATCCTTAGAGGGAAGGGAAATATTGACGGTGAGGGTGAACTTCGCAGGGATAGGCAAGGAATCAAGGCGGAGACGTATGGTGCCGAGGGGAATATTCTTGCCGAGGGGAAGCCTATTGCCGCCAAATCCTTCCCGCAGAAGGGGACTGCGGGCATACTCGTTTCCCTGCTCGTCGGTGATGGTATAGTTGCAACTGACTCCAGCGAGTTCTTCACCAGATGCATTGTAGAGTTCCACAGGCACGACGAGGGTGTCGTTGCCTTCATAAACGAACTTCGGGAAGCGAGCCAGAGGCACCACGGGCGAACAAAACTCGCGCCAGGAGGGGTTGGGGTTGGGTGTCAGCTTTTCACGCCAGAACACGTTGAGCGGACCGACGAGGGCGGTGCCCTGTCCGCTGTAGTCGTTCAGACCGAGGAGTTGGAAACCGGCATAGTCGGGCGTACGCAGGTTGCGCTCTATCTCGTATTTATAGGCAAGGTGCTGCAACTGACTGCTGGCATGGAGGAACCGTTCGGCTTGCGAGGCCATGCCGTGGTCGCGCAGCAGGTCGCGGAAGATTTCGAAGTTGCCAGGCTGATAGGCACAGCCCTCGTATTGTACGATTTCCTTGAAGTCAGGAAAAGCGCACCACTGCCCCTGCTCGTGGGCGATGATAGGAGTGGTGTTTGGCAGTGAGTCGCGATAGTTGCGCGGAAAGCGTATCTGGTCGAGATAGTCGTCATCGCTGTGCGGTGCATGCACGTCCCAGTCGAGGCCGCGTGCCCCACCCTTCACATGGTATTCCGAGCCATCATCCCAAGCCCAGCCGCCACCGACGCTGGCTCCGCAATAGACCTTCGTGGAGTCGTATTCATGCATTGCCTTCACCCAGTCATTACAGTAGTTCACCCAGTCGCCAGCCGGCTCATTGCCAGCCGCCATCATCACAAACGACGGATGGTGGTCGTAGGTGTCGACGATGCGGCGGGACTCCTCGAGGAGATATTCGTCGATGACCTGACCGCGACGCAGCTTCACGCCATGATTGGGCCACGACGGTCCCTCGGGTTGCAGGTAGAATCCCATCTTGTCGGCAGCCGAGAAGGCAGCCTCGGGCGGACAGTAGCTGTGGAAGCGCATGTGGTTGAGTCCGTACTCGCGACACTTCTCGAAGATGCGCAGCCACGACGCCTCGTCGGTGGGCGGATAGCCCGTCTTGGGGAAGCAACAGTTCTCCACCGTACCACGCAGCCAGATGGGTTTGCCGTTCAGGTAGAACTGCGGTCCACGGATGCTGATGTCGCGCACGCCGAAGCGCAGCGTGAGCGGCTGGCCGTGGTAGCTGACCTGCCGCGTGTAGAGATAAGGGTGGAACTCGTCCCAGAGCCGGAGGGAGTCGCCGAGGTGGAACGTGTAGACGGAGTCGCTGCCCACGTGGATGGCGACGCAGCGTGCGGCGATATCGGGAACAACACGGATGACCGGTGTCGCCTCGCCCGAGCGCAGTTCGATGCGTCCGACGATACCGTTCCAGTTGCCCTGCGTCTGGTCGGTCACGCTATGCGAATCCTGTCCGACACCCACATTCTCGATGCCGTTATAGACGCGGATACGGATGGTGTTCCGGCGGCCGAAGCGCACGAAGGGCGTGATGTCGTACTCGTGGGGTGTGGAGAGCGACAGCTGGTGCCCCACCTCCCGTCCGTTGACGAAGACGGTGGTCTCGATGTGTGGACGCTCGAGGAAGAACACCACGGGACGTTTCCGCCACGAACGGGGAATCTGGACCGTGCGCTCGTACCACGCCGTGCCGACGTAGTGTTTGGCGGGAGTGAGGAAGAAGGGAAACTTCACGTTTCCTTCCACACGATAGCGCTCCATGGCAGGATTGAAGTAGTAGCTGGAATCGTAGGTGGAGCCAGTCCATTGGGTTTGGGCCGTTATCTCATTGCCTTTGCCTGCCGAAATCATTGAGTTAGGCAGGCTAATGCAGTCGTTTAGGACGGGCTGCTCACCGGTTCCAAAGGACCATTGGCCAGAGAGGTCGATGGTGCGTTGTGCTGCAACGATGTTGCAGCAAAGGATTAGGATGAGAGTAAAGAGGTACTTCGGCATTGACATTCTTACTATTTCGTTACCTTGTCATTTTGTCACCTTGTTATCTTGTCTATCTCGGCGAGGGAGACTTCCGTGGAGGGGTGGAAACGATTGCTCTGCATGTAGGCCTCGAGGCTTCGGCGCAACTGGCGGGCCGCCGGGCGTTGGTCAAGGTCGGTAATGAGGTCGGCACCGCTTACAAGGAGCGAGCCATTGCCTACACGCACCTCAAAGAGCATAGCCAGCGGGCGAGCCGTGAACCAGTCATCGATGATGCGCACAATGGGTTGAATGCCAGGATTGATGAGGTCGTAGCGAATGGCATCGCAATGCGTCATCATGTCCTGCCATTGGTAATCGCTATAGCGGTCGGAAGGGAACAGAGCCAGCGAGGGATGGTCTGGCTGACAGAGTAGTCCAAGCGTGTGAGGTGCACCATTATTGGTCCAAAGCGTATTCCAGAAAATGCTGGAAAAGCCAACTTCCACCTCACCACCCAGAGCCTTGCTGACACGGCCCCGACCCAACGACAGCAGGACACGGCCACCATTCGCAAGAGCAGACAGCGCACCATCGTCCAGGGTATCGGTCACCACCACTTCCGGCTCCTCACCAGAGGAAGGAACCTCTGCAGCTGCTTCCGGATAGACCCAGAAATTCCACTCGTTCTTGATGTCGCCAAGGGCCACTTCGAGACGAAGCTGCTGCGGTTCTTTGAACATATAGAGAGGCAGTTGTATGGTGCCAACGTGCTGGCAGTTGCCCAATCCATAATACCGAGATGGGAAGCTACCGCCCACAAGCACCTCACCGAAAGTTGTGCTGATGGTCCACGTCACCTCACGTTCCAACGGTTCGAAATAGTTAGCCAGCTCGACATCAGCACGTAACTGCTCCACATTGGTATATATGAGTTTCTCCATGCGCACAAGGGGCACTATTCCGTTACAGAAACGACTGAACTCCCGAGCGTTGGTGTAGCCCTTATCGTCCCAAAACACATCGACAACACCCGTGAGTGCCGTGCCCTGACCAGGGAAGTCGTTGAGCCCCAACAGCTCAAAACCACCGAAATCCTTCGTGCGAAGGGCAGCCTCGATATCGGCCTTATAGCAAAGCGTCTGCAAGCGCCCAGATGCAATGAGGAAACTGTCTTCATAGGCCTGCAGCCCATTGTCGCGCAGGCGGTCACGGAAAATTTCGAAGTTGCGAGCGCGGTAGGCACCCGTGTATTTCTTTATCTCCCGGAAGTTAGGATAGACACACCACTGGCCTATCTCATGGCTGATCATGGGCTGGCTGAAGCGGCTGGTGTAGTCATGCCAATCGTATGCGGTCGATGGTGGCTGACTGTTGATGATGCTTTTCAGGCCCTGCCCCCATTGCTGGATGCGCGGTGTGGGGTCTGAAAGGAAGTCGCTCTCGACAATATTGGGCCATCCTGCTGCCGTGGTGTATATATGGCGAGAATCCTGCTGCTGATAGTGCAGGACAAACTTGCGCAAGTACTCCGCCGTATTCTTGCCACCCGGCTCGTTGCCGTAGGACATCATGCAGAACGATGGATGGTTGCCGTATGCCCGCAGGATGGCATCTGCCTCCTGATAGATGAAAGCATCGATGGGCTTGCCATCGCCGAGTGTCGTCGATTGATTTGCCCATGAGGAACACTCCACATAGCAGTAGATTCCCATCTCATCGGCCACGGAGAAAGCCACTTCAGGCGGACACCACGAATGGAAGCGCACGTGGTTGAGACCATACTTCTTATAGACACGAAACACACGCTGCCAATAAGCCTTGTCGAATGAAGGATAACCCGTCAGCGGAAAGGTGCAGCAGTCAACATTGCCTCGCATGAAGACGGGATGACCGTTGAGGGTGAGCACACCATTGCGATTCTCCCACTGGCGCACGCCAAAGCGGATGCTCTTGTCGTGACGTGACTCCTTCGACTGCACAATGGCCGTCAGCCGGTAGAGTCGTGGATGGAACTCATCCCAAGGCTGCATATCAGCAGGCATTGGCAACATTTCTTCCACTTCGGTTCGGCCCACGCCAAAGCGATGCTCTTTTCGCTTGCCGTCAAGGTAGAGGAATGCCTTCTGTGCCTTTCGGCCCTGGTTGTCGACGACGACCTTTACCCGCAACTCACGGCGATTCAGGTCGGGGTAGACATCGAGTTGGTCGATATGGAGCAAAGGACGCGCCTTGAGAACCATCTCGCCCGCAATCCCGTTCCAATTGCCCTGCGTGTTGTCACTCACGCTATGTGCGTTCTCACCGGGGTCTATGTCGTGAATATGATTGTCGACACGCACCGTCAGCACATGCTTACCAGGCGTGAGCACACCGGTAAGGTCGTAATTCTGAGGTGCACAAAGGTCGTTGCGCTGTCCCACCAGCCGGCCATCGACGTAAAGCGTAGTCAGCCAGTGGCAACGTTCGAAGGTGAGTAGAATGGACTTCTGTTTCCAACTCTTGGGGATGACCACCTCACGTTGATACTCGGCCTCGCCCACGAAATACTTCTCGGGTTGCAGGATAAATGGAACCTTGATGTTGCCTGTCTGGCGATAGCGCTCGTAGGCCGGGGATTTGTAGTAGGGGTTGTGCTCGTCAATCTGCATCAGCCAGGGTGTGGCAACAGTTATGTCGTCGCCAAGATGGTTCGTAAGCATGGAGCCAGGCAACTGGCAGATGGCATCAATGCCATCAGCCTTGATATGCCAAAGACCGGCGAGATCGATAGACTCCTGAGCCTTGGCGGTTCCATAGCAAACGACACACAGAAGAGAGAAGAGGAGGTGCCTATAGTTCATAGCGCTAAGTGGTAATAAGAGTATCCTGTTCATAGTCCCTGATATGTGATGATTACGTTGTTTACTTGTTCGCCAGGTGTGGTGTCAGCCTCACGGGGGAAGTAGATAGGCATGTTCTCCTGCAGAGGCAGGATGCGGAGTTCAAGTTCCGTGGCACCTGCCGGCAGTCGCCACAAACCAAAGAGCATCGGACGACCATTGTAGAAGTTATCAGCAATAAGCTGACCATTGCAGTAGAGGCGTGCCACGTCGCCACGATAGTCAATCTGCAACAGCCGGCGATATTTGGTGACGGCATCATTCGGCACACTGATACGATAAACAGCAGCCTGTTCGAAGTCTTCGTCCGTAGGTTCCTCCGCCACCTTGTTTACTCCCATCGTAATCGTACGTAGCGGTCCTGCCTCGCGTACTTTCTCGCAAACGGCACCAAGTCCGATATCGTCTTGCGGCGTCTCGTCGAGGAAGAGGTGTTCGGCATCCTCTGTCGAGAGCAGATAGATGTTCTGCCAGACAGGCTTTTCCGTGCCACGCGCCTTCACATTGCGTAGCGTCTTTCCATTTTCAAGAACGATAGTGGTTGGGATGCCCTTGATTTGCTGCATATAAATCTTGCCATTTCGCTTGGCAACCAGCTGTGCCGTAGCATAGCGAATGCCGTCGATGTTGACAGGAAATATACACATGGTACCGGCAGGAATGGTCAGCTTTGGCAGCTTCACCCCGCAAGCCTCCAACTGCACATTGCGCTTTGTGGAGAGGTTCTGCAGGCGTTCGTAGTTGTTGATGAAGACGAAAGCAGAAGCCCCCTTTTCGTCCCCCGAGGGGGACACATTACACCTGAAGGACCAGCGCAGATGACTGTCATCGCCTTTGGGGATGTCCTGTTCACAAGGGAAATGAGCTGCCATGGGGGCCAGCAGTTCGCCATAGTCGTGCATGAACAGGTGTAGCGGTCGCAGCGAGTAGTAATGGGGATTGCGCTGTCCGAACTCGCCGAGCGGTGCCTGGAAGTCGTAGTTCTTCACGGGCATGTCGTTGTAGTTCGTGGCCAGGGTGCGCTGCATCTCGTTAAGCCATGTCTGCCCATCGGGATTGGTGCCGCCGTGGTACATGTAGTAGCCCAGCAGATTAGAGCCCGAGCCGAGCTTCACCAGTGCCATCGAATAGGCATCCTCAGGATAGAGGTAGGGACGACGATGGTAGGCAGTCATCATGCCGCCACCCAACTCGCAGGTGAAGTAAGGGTAAGCCAGAGCCCCCCCTACGGCCCCCGAGGGGGCTTCATTAGTCTTTGAGGCATTTGTGTCCCCCCCGGGGGACGAAAGGGGGGCTCCTGCACCCATATTCTCACCTTTGGCAGAGGGGGCACGGAAGCTGAAAGCTTTGTAGTAGCTGCCGGCGGTCTCTTCGAGCGAGCGTTCCCAGAAGCCGTCGGCATAGTCGCCATAGAGCGGCAACATCTCACCATAGGGCACAGGAGTGGCGAGTTCGGGCCATCCCGTCCGTGTGTAGAAAGGCAAGTCGAAGCCGATGCGCAGCGCCATCTGCTTCAATGCCATGAGATAGGAGCCGCGCCCACGGTATTCATTGTCGAACTGGCAGGCCATGACGGGGCCACCATCCTTCCACTGCAACCCCTGCACCTGTGTGAAAATCTGCCTATAGAGGCGTTCCACAAAGAAGAGGAACCGCGCATCTTCGGAACGCATCCGGATAGGCTTACTAGTTCCCTCTCCTTCGGGGAGGGTTAGGGAGGGGTTATACATCCAGTCAGGTATGCCGCCGCAGCGCACCTCGCCGTGACAGAACGGACCGATGCGCAGCACCACGGGCATCTCCTCGGCCTTGCACACCTCAAGGAACTGGCGCAACGAGCGCTGACCGTCCCAGCGGAACACGCCCTGCTGTTCCTCGATGTGGTTCCAGAACACGTAGGTGGCGATGATGGTCACACCGCCCTGCTTCATTTTGCGCACCTCCTGCCGCCATTCGCTCTGCGGGAGGCGCGAATAGTGAATCTCGCCCATCACGGGACAGACACGCCGACCGTCGATAATCAGACTCGTGCCATCCCACGTCACACGGGGCACATCAGCCGCCCACGACACCATGACAGTCACAAAAAGACAACTCACGATGGTCATCAGTCGTTTTATGGATATTCTCATACAATCAATGATTTCTCTACAAAGGTACAACTTTCTGATGAAAATCCGGCATCTTCCTGCCATTTTAATTTCTCAGGAACTATCCTATGAGTGTGTGCAATGCTTGCACCCCCTGATGATTGACGTCGAGTGCTTCGGCCTCATCGAGGAAGTGACGTGCCTTGTCGGCATGGCCAAGTCCGTAGTGGCCAAGGGCAAGCATGTAGAGGCAATGGATGCGGTTCTTCGTGTCGAGTTCGTCGCTTCCCTCCCAAACGAGCAGGTCGGGCAGCGAGACAGCAAAATAGTCCATGGTCTGATGTTCGAACAAGTGTTGCTGACCGTAGTTCACGAGTCGCCAGAAGCGGCCGTTGGCCTCGTCGTCGCGTCCAAGCCGGCGCAAGGCCATTCCCTGATAGAAGATCTTATCGGGCTTGGCATCGTTGTAGTACATCGCTGCAGCAGGCTCTTGGGGACCCATGGTGGCCTTTTCCCAGCACTCACGCGCCTTTGCCGTGTCGCCCTGCACCTCATAGGCCAGGCCGAGGAAATAATAGAAATCGTTCTCCTGGGCTCCATAGAGTTTGCCTTCGCCGAGATGGTGGGGGTATTCCAGACATTCTTCGAGCAGCCGAACGCACTTGTCAAGAACAGCGAAAGATTGCTTATCCTCAGATGCACCCACCTGTTGCTCTTCACTGTTCACTTTTCCCTTTTCACTTAACTGCCTAAGCAGCTGCTTGGCCAATTCCACCCGTGCAATCTGATATTGAGCAGGCACCTTGCCTTCACCGCCCTCCCAAGGATGGAAGTGATGGTTGTCGAGCTGGTGCATGGCTTCCTCGAAGCGCCCCAGCTGGTTCAGCAGCGTGATGCGCTCGAGCAAGAGGTCGTCACGCTGCGCCACGAGTTTCGGATAACGTTCGAGGTTGTCGAGGCGGAACTGGTGGGGGCGCTGCAAGCGTTTGTAGAGTTGGTCGAGTTCCATGAGGATGCGGGCATCGTGCTCGTCGAGGTGGAAAGCCCGTTCCATGCATTCCAATGCCTCCTGCCGGCGCTCCTGCTTGTTGAATCGTGCCAAGGCGAGGTTTCGCCAGACGGTGGGGAACTGTTCGTCGAGACGCGCAGCGAGTTCCCAGTTCTCGATGGCAACGTCGTACTGCCGCTTGTCGTAGTAGAGGCAGCCGAGGTAATAAGGTGCACGGGCGCCCTCAGGATTCATCCCTTTGGCTATGGAGAGAACCTCCACATCCTCCAGCCGATTGGGGAAGCAATAGTCCGGCCTGACCTTTTCTGCCAGTTGGAAACAGCTGACGGCCTCCTCACGCAGTCCCCGTTGAAGTTTGAAATAACCCAGATAATAGGAAGTGAGGGGCGAGTCCTTCTGCAATTTTTTAGCCACGGCAGGTATGGAGAGCACTTGCTCGGCCTCCTGCCACAGTCCTGCCTGAGCATAGTCGAGTGCCAACTCATGATAGTTGTAGACGTTGCCATGCATCATCTCCACCAACTGCTTCAGCACGTCTTTGTCCTTCGTCAGGAGGTATTGCTCGAAGATGATGCCATAATTGAAGCGGTCTATCCTGAGCGACTCGTCGATGAGTTGCAAACGATCGTTCAGTTCTCTAGAACTGCCCATCTGCAGGCCGCCTTTCTGTCTGCTTTCCTGCAACAGCCTCAGCACGGCAGCTTTCAGGGCCCGCGCCTTGTGGTTACAGCTGTTGAAGATGAGACAGCAGTCCAACTCGTCGAGCGCATCCTCAAAGCGGCCCTGCGATGTGCTGATGCAGGCAGCCTCGAAATAGCCAGCATCGGCCCAGGCCTTGTTCCAGGTGGATTTCCAGAAAAGCTCGTAAGCTTCCTCCGTACGATGCAGGTATTTCAGGCAGAGCGCGAGGTTGAAAACAGGCTCGCCCTCGTAAGGATTCGGATTGCGCTTCTGCCATATCTTCACGGCTTTTCTCAGGGATGGCTCAGCCTTGTCGAAACGTCCGCGTCGCAAGTACCAAAGACCCATCTGGTTCAGGCAGCGCACGTCGTTGGGGTCGCGGCGCAGAGCTTCCTCGTAGTAGTCGAGAGCCGACCACGTGGCATGACGGTATTGCTCCAAGTGGAGTCCTGTGAGATAGAGCTGGTCGTTCGTCTTTGTGTCAGCTGGCGGCAAGGCTGCCTCGGCAGCATCGGGAATAGGACGAATCTCATCGGGTTCGGCATGCCAACGGATAGCGCCTCCTCTATTCCCTCCCGATGTGGGAACGATCGTTAGTATCAGTTCATCGAACTTGGCACCCTTCACATCTATTGTCTCGGAAAGAACGGCTTCAGGCGACAGCGTCAACACCTTGTTATAATACTCCTCACCATTGTCGTTGCGCAACACTATGCGAGCCTCCCGTCTCGATGTAGCCAGTACCTGCAGGCACACGCCACTCTCCGAAGCCGGGTTGATGTTCATGATGAAATCCTTCGACGCCTGCTTCACCACACCCAACTCTCGATAGGGCATGAAATACTGTGTGAACTGCTTCTCCTCGTAAGGCATGAGCCATGTGAAGTCGGGTTGGTTCTCCGTATAGACGCCCGCCATCAGTTCGATGTAGGGGCGGAAACCCTCCCGGATGTTTCCGACGGACAACCCGTCAGAAGCGGTGGCTTCGTCGGTCAGATTTCGGTCCCACGCTCTTCCGAAGTCGCCGTTGCCCCACGTCCACTGCTTCTTGCCTGGTGAGAAATGATGTGAGGCCACGTGTAGCATACCACCTTGGGTGTCGTTCTCATAACCTCCCTCGAAGTCGTATTTCGAATTCACGGCCATGTAGCTGGTCGGCACTTTGATATTCTTGTAGTTTGAGATGTCGACACCTGCGGAATAGTCCATTTTATAATAGGTGCCGGTGGCTATCGGGAATGAACTGACGGCCCGCTTTCCATGGTCGAACACGGCATTGACGTCGGGCGGGAACACGCTCTGGTATTGATCGTTCACCTCCACGGCAGGATTGGCCCACCACAGGAACGTCTGAGGTAGCGATGTGCGGTTGCTGACGCGCCCTTTGATTTCCAGATAAGCACAGCCAGGACGCAACGTAAAGCCGGCCATGCCCTTCTGGTGGAACATGCGCTCCATCTCGTTCACCCACACCGTGACCGAGCCATCCTTGGCTTCCTCGATGTCACAGTCAATGGGCAGATAAGTCGACGGGCGGTGATGTTGCGGCCAGTTGAACTCGATGCCACCTGAAATCCAAGGCCCCGTCAAGCCTACCAGCGCAGGCTTGATGACGTGGTTGTAGTAGACAAAGTGGCGTTCTTTGATTTTGTCGTAGGCCATCTGGATGCGGCCGCCCAACTCGGGCAGCACCATCACCTTCAGGTATTCGTTCTCCAACCATACTGCCATCCACTCGTGGGGGGTGGGCTCGTCGGCTATCGATTCCACCACCGGATAGGGATAGACCACTCCGCTCGACCCTTGATAGACGCGCTTCTCCAAAAATATAGGGTTTTTCTCGGCTTTTCCAATTTCGTAAGTCGGTATCGTGACCAACTCTCTCCATGCTTTTACCATAGTCTTAATATTCAATGATTAATTTTTACTCGTCAGTTCTTGCTCTAACTGTTCCAGCGACTTTCCTTTCGTCTCAGGACAACGACGCAGGAAGAACAGAAATCCGCAGAGGCAGATGGCGGAATAAATCCAAAACGTACCGCTCGAGCCCAGCGAAGCGTTGAGCGAGGGGAACGAAAACGTCAGCGTGCAACACCCTGTCCAGAGGGCAAACGTGCAAGTTGCCATCGCCACGCCACGCACGCGGTTGGGGAAGATTTCTGACAACAACACCCAGGTGACAGGGCCAAGCGTCATCGCATAGACGGCGATGGCAGCCACGACAAGCACCACCATGAAGAAACCGGTCACGTGCAGGTAGTAGCAGGTGCCCAAGGTGAGGTAGATAAGGCCGAGTCCGGCAGCACCGAAGAGCATGAGCGAACGGCGCCCGAGGCGGTCGACGGTGTAGAGTGCCACGATGGTGAACACGACATTGGCTATGCCGGTGATGACAATGTTGAACAACACGTCGCCAACGCTATAGCCAGCCGACTGGAAGATTTCCTGTGCATAGTTGAAGATGACATTTGTGCCACACCACTGTTGGAACACAGCCACCACAACACCCAGCACCAGCACTGCAGCATAGCGGTGTGTGAAGAGGTCGCGCAGTCCGCCTTGATTCTGCTGTTCACTCGACACAGAAGCCTCGATGGCAGCCAGCTCTCTTTCGGCATAAGCCTCTCCACCAATTTTAAAGAGCGTGGCAAAAGCCTTGCGACTCCCCTCTTCTCGCAACGGTTGGGGCAGACTCCCTTGCCAGCGTGGGCTCTCGGGAATGAAGAACGCCAGCACGAGAAAACAGGCTGCTGGCAGGGTTTCGGCCCAGAACATCCAGCGCCATCCCATCTGACCATTCCACGAAACGAGGATGTCGCCGTCAGTGTAACCTGCAGGAATGGGCTCTGCCAGCTGCCAGTTCACGATCTGCGCTGCGAGGATGCCCAGTACAATGGTCATCTGATTGAGCGACACCAGCCGCCCGCGCACCTCCGAGGGTGAGATCTCGGCAATGTACATCGGTGAAAGTGCACTTGCAACGCCGATGCCCACGCCACCAATAAAGCGTGCGATGTTGAAAAGGGTGAAATCGGAGAAGGCACCCGTGGCGAGGGCCGACACCGTGAAAAGCACGGCTGCCGTGATGAGGAGTGGTTTGCGGCCGTAGCGGTCGGCGAGTGCACCGGCCACCATTGCTCCTACCAGACACCCCACAAGGGCTGTCGACATAGCGATGCCTTGCATCACAGGACTTTCTGAAATGCCAAAGAACAGCTCATAGAACGGCTTGGCACCGCCAATGACCACCCAGTCGTAGCCGAAGAGCAGACCGCCCATGGCCGAGACGAGGCAGATGAAATAAATGAACGCGCGATTGTATTGCTGCATGATTTTTGAGTTATTGAGTTTACGGAGTTTGATGAATACTCGTGTCTTCCGAGTTTGCGATGCAAAATTACATCATTTTCCACAATAAAAAGATGGAAAAAACGTTTCTTTTCATGGACAATCTTACAATTCTCATGAAAGAAGGATTCTCAGGCGAACGCACCATCGTACTACCGGCCATGGTGGTAGAACTGGAGGAAGCCGATCCGTTGGTGTCGAGCCTATACATCACCGACATCGGCTACTACCCGCATGCCGTGGGCCATCGCCGTGAACGACGCGAGGGCATCGACCAACATGTACTCATCTATTGTGTAGAGGGAGCCGGCCGTTATAGGCTCGACGGACGCTCTTACGACGTGCACTGCGGGGAATACTTTATCCTGCCAGCAGGGCATCCCCATGCCTATACAGCCGACGACGACAACCCGTGGACCATCTATTGGATTCACTTCAAGGGTCAGCATGCCGCGGTCTATGCCGAGGGCGCTCACACGCCGCAGCGCATACGCCCGGCAATGAACTCGCGCATCAGCGAGCGCAACCATATCTTCGAGGAGATTTTCTGCACGCTCAATCGGGCACAAGACCGCGAAAGCCTGCGCTATGCCTCTTCTCTGCTGCACTATTACCTTGCCTCAATGCGCTATCTGCGCCACTTCCGCGAGGCAGCCACCATGAGCGATGCCGTCATCGATGCAGCCATCCACTACATGCAGGAGAACCTTGAACAGCACCTCACACTCGCCGACCTGGCACGCTACACGGGCTACTCGCCGTCAGCATTGTCAGCGCGGTTCCGTCAGCAGAGAGGAACGAGCCCGCTCAGCTACTTCAACCGCCTGAAGACAGAAACCGCCGCCCATATGTTGGCAACGACAGACATGCACATCAACCAGATTTGTCATAAGGTGGGCATCACTGATCCGTATTACTTCTCCCGCCTGTTTACAAAAACCATGGGCATGTCTCCACGCGAATATAGACAAAGAAATCGCCTATGATGACAAAAATCTTGCCGCAAGATTCTTGCCTTTCAGAATAATTTGCTACCTTTGCAGTCGCTTATAAGTACTTATTATATTTTTATGAACATACTTGAACTGAGCGAACAGGAGATTGTTCGCAGACAATGTCTTCAGGAACTGCGCCAGATGGGCATCAACCCCTACCCTGCCGCAGAGTATCCTACGAATGCTTTTAGTACCGAAATCAGAGAGAACGTCGAGAACGGCAAGTGGCAGATTGACGTGGCCGAGGGCGAGGAGCCCCTGACAGCCGAGCAGTTGCCGCAGGTGTGCATCGCCGGCCGCATGATGAGCCGCCGCGTGATGGGTAAGGCCTCGTTTGCCGAGGTGCAGGACTCCCGCGGCCGCATCCAGGTCTACGTGTCGCGCGACGAACTGTGTCCCGACGAGAACAAGGATATGTACAACGTGGTGTTCAAGCGCCTGCTCGACATCGGCGACTTCATCGGCGTGAAAGGCTACGTATTCCGCACCCAGACGGGCGAAATCAGCGTGCATGCCAAGGAGCTCACGCTGCTGTCGAAGTCGCTGAAGCCACTGCCCATCGTGAAGTATAAGGACGGCGTGGCCTACGACAAGTTCGACGACCCGGAACTGCGCTACCGCCAGCGCTACGTGGACCTCGTGGTGAACGAAGGCGTGAAGGACACGTTCCTGCAGCGCGCCACGGTGCTGCGCACCATGCGCCGCGTGCTCGACGAGGCCGGCTACACCGAGGTGGAGACGCCGACGCTGCAGATGATAGCCGGCGGTGCCTCGGCCCGTCCGTTCATCACGCATTTCAACGCCCTGAACCAGGACATGTACATGCGCATCGCCACCGAGCTCTACCTGAAGCGCCTCATCGTGGGCGGCTTCGAGGGTGTCTACGAGATTGGCAAGAACTTCCGCAACGAGGGCATGGACCGCAACCACAACCCCGAGTTCACGTGCATGGAGCTCTACGTGCAGTATAAGGACTACAACTGGATGATGTCGTTCACCGAGAAACTCTTGGAGACCATCTGCATCGCCGTGAACGGTAAGCCCGAACGCGAAATCGACGGACAAATCGTTTCGTTCAAGGCTCCCTACCGCCGTCTGCCCATCCTCGATGCCATCAAAGAGAAGACAGGCTTCGACTGCGACGGCAAGACCGAGGAGGAGATACGCGCATTCTGCCTCAGCAAGGGCATGGAGGTCGACGAGACTATGGGCAAGGGCAAGCTCATCGACGAGCTGTTCGGCGAGTTCTGCGAAGGCACGTTCATCCAGCCTACGTTCATCACCGACTATCCTGTGGAGATGTCGCCGCTGACAAAGATGCACCGCTCGAAGCCCGGACTGACCGAGCGCTTCGAACTGATGGTGAACGGCAAGGAACTGGCCAACGCCTACTCCGAACTGAACGACCCCATCGACCAGGAGGAGCGCTTCCAGGAGCAGATGCGCCTGGCCCAGAAGGGCGACGACGAGGCGATGATCATCGACCAGGACTTCCTGCGCGCCCTGCAGTACGGCATGCCGCCCACGTCGGGCATCGGCATCGGCATCGACCGTCTGGTGATGCTCATGACAGGCAAGACGTTCATCCAGGAGGTGCTGTTCTTCCCGCAGATGAAGCCCGAGAAGAAGATTCCGCAGAGTTCGTTTGCCGAGTGGGCCGAACTGGGAGTTCCCGAGGACTGGGTCTACGTGCTGCGCAAGGCTGGTTTCAACCTCACCAGCGACATCGCCAAGGAGAAGGCACAGGGCCTGCAGCAGAAAATTGGCGAGATCAACAAGAAGTACAAACTCGGCTACGAGCGTCCCTCGCTCGACACCATCCAGCAATGGATTGACAAGGCGTAGGAAGACCGCCCCAAGTCCTTTCAAAAGGAGGGGGCTTAAAACGTACGAAGAAGAGACATGAACGATCATAACGCTTATAGTCCAAGCAACCAACATCCCTCCCCCCGGGAGGGCATGGGTGGGCTTTGCGGTCGCATAGCCATCATTGGCGGAGGCTCGTGGGCAACGGCCATAGCCAAGATTGTGGTGAGCCATACCCATCACATCGGATGGTACATGCGCCGCGACGACCGCATCGAGGACTTCAGGCGGCTGGGCCACAACCCCGCCTACCTGATGAGCGTCCATTTCAACACCGACGAGATATACTTCTCCAGCGACCTGAACAAAATCACGCAGATGTACGACACGCTGGTGTTCGTCACGCCGTCGCCCTACCTGAAGAACCACCTGAAGAAACTGAAGACGCGGCTGCGAGATAAGTTCGTCATCACGGCCATCAAGGGCATCGTGCCCGACGAGAACCTGTCGTGCTCGGAGTATTTCCATCAGGTGTTCGACGTGCCGTACGAAAACCTCGCCTGCATCGGCGGTCCCTCGCATGCCGAGGAGGTGGCGCTCGAACGACTGTCGTACCTCACCATCGGCTGTGCCGACCTCCAGAAGGCGCAGGCCTTCGCCGACGTGCTGGCAAGCGACTTCATCAAGACGAAGACCTCGAGCGACGTGCTCGGCATCGAGTATGCGTCGGTACTGAAAAACGTCTATGCCATCGCCGCCGGCATCTGCTCCGGCCTGAAGTACGGCGACAACTTCCAAGCCGTGCTCATGGCCAACGCCGTGCAGGAGATGTCGCGTTTCCTCACCGCCCTGAACCCCATCAAGCGCAATGTCTACGACAGCGTGTATCTGGGAGACCTGCTCGTGACGGGCTATTCCAACTTCTCGCGCAACCGCACCTTCGGCACGATGATTGGCAAGGGCTACAGCGTGAAGTCGGCACAGATTGAAATGGAGATGATTGCAGAGGGCTACTTCGGCACGAAGTGCATGAAGGAAATCAACCGCCGCATGCACGTCAACATGCCCATCCTCGACGCCGTCTACAACATCCTCTACGAGCGCATCAACCCGCAAATAGAAATCAAGCTCCTTACCGATTCTTTCCGCTAAGCGGGAGGAGTCGTTTTTTTTTACCACATAGAAATCAACAAAACTACATCAATAGGTTAAATCATGAACAACATTAAACTTGACATTTCGAAGGCTGCGTGCTTCCTCGAGGAGGGCGCAGTGAAGGCTTTCGAGCCGAAGGTGAAAGAGGCACAGGTGGCGCTTGAGAACGGCACGTGCCCGGGTAACGACTTCCTTGGTTGGCTGCATCTGCCCACGAGCATCACGCCCGCGTTCCTCGACGAGGTGCAGGCCGTGGCCGACACGCTGCGCCGGAAGTGCGAAGTGGTGGTCGTGGCTGGCATCGGCGGCTCCTATCTGGGTGCCCGCGCCGTCATCGAGGCACTGAGCAACTCGTTCGGCTGGCTGGTGCAGGACGGAAAGAATCCCACCATTCTCTTTGCCGGAAACAACATCGGCGAGGACTATCTGTTTGAACTCACAGAATACCTGAAGGGCAAGCGTTTCGGCGTCATCAACATCTCGAAGAGTGGAACCACCACCGAGACGGCCCTGACCTTCCGCCTGCTGAAGAAGCAGTGCGAGGCCCAGATGGGCAAGGACGAGGCACGCGAGGTCATCGTGGCCGTCACCGACGCCAAGCGTGGTGCTGCCCGCACCTGCGCCGACAAGGAGGGCTACAAGTCGTTTGTCATTCCCGACAACGTAGGCGGTCGTTTCTCGGTGCTCACGCCCGTGGGTCTGCTGCCCATCGCCTGCGCCGGTTTCGACGTGAAGAAACTCGTCGAGGGTGCCCAGGATATGGAGAAGGCTTGCGGCTGCGACGTGCCCTTCGAGGAGAACCCCGCCGCTCAGTATGCTGCCGTGCGCAACGGTCTCTACGAGGCAGGCAAGAAGATAGAAATCATGGTGAACTACCAGCCGAAGCTGCACTTCGTCAGCGAGTGGTGGAAGCAGCTCTACGGCGAATCGGAAGGCAAGGACGGCAAGGGCATCTTCCCCGCCAGCGTCGACTTCACCACCGACCTGCACTCCATGGGTCAGTGGATCCAGGAGGGCGAGCGCACCATCTTCGAGACTGTCATCAGCGTCGAGCAGGTGAATAACCGCGTGGACTTCCCCTTCGACGAGGAGAACCTCGACGGACTGAACTTCCTGGCCGGCAAGCGCGTCGACGAGGTGAACAAGATGGCTGAGCTCGGCACACGCCTGGCTCACGTCGATGGTGGCGTGCCCAACATCCGCATCTCGGTGCCCTGCCTGAACGAGTACTACATTGGTCAGCTCATCTACTTCTTCGAAATCGGCTGCGGCATCAGCGGCAACGTGCTCGGTGTAAACCCGTTCAACCAGCCTGGTGTGGAAGCCTACAAGAAGAACATGTTCGCCCTGCTCAACAAGCCTGGTTACGAGGCAGAGTCGAAGGCCATCCAGGAACGTCTGGCCAAAGAGAAATAAACCCTCTGGATTACCTAGAATCTCTAGTAAGTCTGGCAACTCTATGCAAGACACTATCAAGAACTATCTGTCGAAGCACGGCTTTGAGCGATTTGAGCCCAAGGTCGTGCTCTTCGACATGGATGGAGTTCTCTACAACTCGATGCCGAACCACGCAAAGGCATGGCAACAGGCCATGGCGCAGTTCGGCATCATCATGACCGCCCACGACGCTTATGCCACCGAGGGAGCCCGCGGCATCGACACCATCCGCATGATGGTGCGCCAGCAGCAGGGTCGCGACATCTCGCTGCAGGAGGCGCAGGCCATGTACGACGTGAAGACGCGCCTGTTCCACGAGATGCCTGCCGCCCGCGTGTTCTACGGCGTGCGACCGCTCATGCAGAAAATCATCGACGACGGCATGATCATCGGCATCGTCACGGGCAGCGGACAGCGACCGCTCATCGAGCGGCTGGAAAAGGACTTCCGTCTCTATCTGGACCCGAAGCACATCGTCACGGCCTACGACGTGGAGCGCGGCAAACCCTATCCCGATCCTTATCTCATCGGCATGCAGAAAGCTGGCTTCGCCCAGCCCTGGGAGACCATCGTGGTCGAAAACGCACCGCTCGGCGTGCGGGCCGCTCGGGCTGCCGGCTGCTTCACCATCGCCGTCAACAGCGGACCGCTGCCCGACCAGCAACTGCTTGACGAAGGGGCCGACCTGCTCTTCGCCAGCATCAACGACCTGCGCCATACGTGGGAGCACCACCTCGCCACCGACGACAACGCCGGCCATAAGTACAACGACGCTTGGAACACCAACTACCAGCGCGTCAAGAACTTCTTGGAGGTGAACCACCGCCGGCCGTCGAAGTACTACGAGGAGGATGCGCAGATGAACAACTGGCTCAAGTACAACAAGAAACTGATGAACCAAGGCCGCATGCCGCGGGAACGTGCCGAGAAGTTCGCCCTGCTGTTGGAACTGCTCTCGAAGTACCGCCGCATCAACCAGTTCAGCTACCTCAACGCCGATTCCGTGAATCACGACCAAAAGGATTCCGAGAATCATGACGAAAAGAATACTGAGAATCATGAATAGAAAGATTCTGAGCATCATCACCCAAAGAACACTCCTATTGGCTGCCGTGCTCTGGCTGTCGACAGCTGCTGCCATCGCTCAGCCTGCCGGAACGTTTCGTGCCGACACACTGAGCGATGCCGTATTCATGCGCATGCAAGGGCGCTCCTACCCCGCCGGCTGCACCGTGGAGCGCAGCCAACTGCGACTGCTCACGCTCTCCTACTGCGACTTCAACGGCGCCACAAAGACGGGACAACTGGTCTGCAACCGCGCCATCGCTCAGGACCTCATCGACATCTTCCGCGAACTCTATCGCAAGCACTACCCCATCCAACTCATCAGCCTCATCGACGACTTCGATGCCGACGACGAGCGCTCCATGCAGGCCAACAACACGTCGTGCTTCTGCTATCGCGTCGTGAGCGGTTCGAAGAAACTCTCAGCCCACGCCCGCGGACTGGCCGTCGACCTGAACCCACTGCAAAACCCTTACGTGAAGCGTCGGAGCGACGGCACGCTCATCGTCCAGCCCAGCACCGCCCGCCCCTACATCAATCGCGCACGTACATTTAAATATAAGATCACCCACCGAGACCTGGCCTACCGCCTCTTCCGCAAGCACGGCTTCACGTGGGGCGGCGACTGGCACTCGCTGAAGGACTACCAGCATTTCGAAAAAGACCTGTAAATCATCATGAAGCGACTGATTCTCTCTCTGCTCCTCATCATACCATTGCTCACTCTGCAGGCTCAGCATGTCATCATCGTCGGCGGAGGCGGCGACAAGAAGGAGAAAAACGACTCCACGGCGAAACGGCATATCCGCCTGACGGGCAGCGTCTACGACTCGTTCACGAAGGCGGCACTGAAGGCCCACATGACGCTGATGCGCAGCGACTCCACCGTCATCGACACCACGACGTGCTACATGTGGTCGTGGGGTACGAGCGACTCCTACTACGAGTTCAAGGTACCGCGCAAGCAAGACCACTTCATCATCAAGGCCGAGTGCGACGGCTACCACGCAGGCTACATCAACTACGACATGAAGTACATCGCCCGCAACCGCTCGTTCGAGATGCCGCGCATACTGCTGAAGAAGAAAGCTGAGGAGGACGACATCTTCGCCGAGGGCAACCTCGAGGGGGTGGTCGTCACGGGCACGAAAGTAAAAATTGCCTATCGCGGCGATACGGTGGTCTACAACGCCGCAGCGTTCAACCTGCCCGAGGGTTCCATGCTCGACGGACTGGTGCGCGAGATGCCGGGCGCCGAGCTGAAGGACAACGGAGACATCTACGTCAACGGCAAGAAGGTGGACTACCTGACGCTCAACGGCAAGGACTTTTTCAAGGGCAACAACAAGGTGATGCTCGACAACCTGCCTTACTACACGGTGCAGAACGTGGAGGTATACGACAAGTCGTCGAAAGAGAGTGAATGGAAGGGTGAGGAAACAACGAAGAAGGACTACGTCATGGACGTAAAGCTGAAACGTGAGTACAACCGCGGACTGCTGGCCAACGTCGAGGGCGGACTGGGCACCGACGACCGCTATCTGGGCCGCTTCTTCGGACTCTACTACACCGACCACACGCGCCTCTCGACGTTCGCCAATACCAACAACATCAACGAAGACCGCAAGCCGGGCTACGAGGGCGACTGGACGCCTGCCAACCAGCCGCAGGGACTGCGCTCCACGAAGCAGGCGGGTCTGAACCTCACCACCGAGAATCAGGACAAGAACTGGGAGGAAAGTTTCAACACCACCTTCACCTGGAGCGACGCCGACGACCACACGCGCACCTCCAGCGAGCGCTTTGCCGACGATGGCAGCATCTTCAGTGGCTCGGAATCGTGGAGTCGGCAGAAGGACTTCCGCTTCTCAGCCGAGAATGAATTCATGCTCAACGTTCCCATCAAACTGCGACTGAGCACAAGCATCGACTACAGCAACGGCAACCGCACGTCGGAGTCGGCAGATTCCACGTGGCGCGAAGCCTCCCCTACGGGGGGAGGTATGGAGGGGGCTCTCAACCGCACCTACAACGAAGGTCTCAGCCGCTACCGAACGCTGAACCTCAACAACTACATCGCGTATTACAAGAAACTGCCCTGGGGCGACAACCTTTCGCTGGGTGTCAACATTGGCTATAGCAAGAACAAACCCTCCGACACATTCGGCCGCAGCCTGACAGAATACCTGCAGACGGGCGAGAGCGATTACCGCGACCGCTACACCGACAGCCACTCCGACAGCTATAGCTACACGCTGCAGGCCAACTACACCATCTCGCTGCTCAACGGCTGGCGCATCGCCCCGCGCGCCGACTACCGCCAGACCTACAGCTCGTCCCACAACATGAGCTACCGACTGGACTGGCTAAATAGCCCTACCCCTACCCTCCCCAATAGGGAGGGAGAGACCTACCGGGGTGAACGCCACGAAACCGGCTCCCTCCCTATTGGGGAGGGCTGGGGTGGGGCTCTTCCCTCCAACGAACAGCTGCTCAGCGTCCTCGACACCGACAACTCCGACACCCACACCCACTTCGAGCGCACCTACGGCGGAGGCATCAGCTTCAACCGCCAACTGGGCGACGACGAGGGTTGGCTGTCGTTCGACTTCCCGCTGCACAGCATCCACGAGCGCATGCACTACAACGACGGCGACATCGACACCATCACCCACCGCACGAACCTGATGTTCGAACCGTCGTTCTCCTGGTATCGCTGGGGAAAGAACTTCAAGATGGTGCAGTACAGCATGTCGATGGAGAAACCCGACTTCGCATCGCTCATGCCCACCGACGACACGACGAATCCGCTGCTCCACGTGATCAACAACCCGCACCTGAAGAACCGCATCAACCACATGTTCTACACGTCGTTCAACTTCCGCAACGACTCCACGGCACGCCGCATCACGCTCAACGCAAACATCAACCTGACGCAAAACGCTTGGGGCACACGTTCGTCGTACAACCCACAGACGGGTGCCTACACCTACATGCAGGACAACATCAACGGCAACTGGAACGCCTCGGGAGGCATAGGCTACGAGCGACCACTGGGCAAGGCTCGTCTCTTCACCATTGAAAACAGCCTCGGCGCCACCTACAACCACAGTGTAGACTTCGCGCTGGCCCAGTCGACGTATGCTGCGACCGAGTCGCAGCCAAGCAGCGAAGACCACTCCCGCGTCAACACCATCACCACCACTGAAGACCTGCACCTGAAATTCCAGAAGGACAAGCTCACGCTGCAGGTGGGCGGCGAGGTGGGCTGGCGCCACAGCACCAGCTCGGAGGCGACGTTCCAGACCATCAACGCCTGGGACTACATCTACGGCCTCACTGCGAAGTACACCATCCCCTGGATGAACGTCGACGTGGCCACCGACCTGAAGATGTTCTCACGCCGCGGCTACAACAGCGAGATGATGAACACCGACGACCTGGTGTGGAACGCCTCGCTGTCGCGCTCGTTCTTCAAGGGTAAGCTCACCGCCCGCCTCATGGCCTTCGACATCCTGCACCAGCTGTCCAGCACGCAGTACAGCGTGAACGCGCAGGGCCGCACCGAGACATGGCACAACTGCATTCCGCGCTATGCCCTGCTGACGCTCTCCTATAAGTTCCAGAAGATGCCGAAGAAAAAGAAATAGGCTTTCTCCCCTCCCTTCAGGGAGGGGCTGGGGGTAGGCTTTTTCACTCCACCGTAATCTCCCCCGACCCGTAGCAGCGGTGGAAATCCTTGTCGTAGACCACGCAGAACTGACCCGGCGCCACGCCCTGCACCCAGCGGTCGGCGTGCATCCGGTAGCGACCGTCGCCCAGGTCTTCAGCCTTACCAATGAAATAGTCGGGCGTATGGCGCACCTTGAAGGTAACAGCCTCACCCCAGCCCTCTCCTAAAGGAGAGGGAGCCGCAGAAGGAATTCCGTCAGATGCCACCCCCTCTCCTTTAGGAGAGGGCTGGGGTGAGGCTGTCAGCCAATGAAAATCCTTGATCACAAACTCCTTCTTGTGCGCCTTGATGGGCTCGTAGCCCCTGACGACGTACAGGATGTTCTTCTCCACGTCTTTTTTCACCACGTTCCACGGACCGCCACCGAGGCCAAGACCCTTGCGCTGGCCAATCGTGTGGAACCAATGCCCCTTGTGCTTGCCCAGCACCTTGCCGGTTTCTATATCAATCACGTCGCCTTCTTTTTCACCCAGATAGCGACGCACATAATCGTTGTAGTTCAGTTTTCCGAGGAAGCAAATGCCCTGCGAGTCCTTGCGCTTAGCGTTCACAAGATGCTCTCTTTCGGCAATGGCGCGCACCTCCTCCTTCCGCATGTGGCCGATGGGGAACAGCGCCTTCCTGAGCTGCCAGTCGTAGAGCTGCGCCAAGAAGTCGGTCTGGTCCTTCACGGGGTCGGGACTCGTGCAGAGCCACTTCCGCCCATCCTCGTCTATCTCCGTCTGCGCATAGTGACCGGTGGCAATCAGGTCGTACTCATGACCGCGCTTGCGGTCGAAGGCTCCGAACTTGATCATCCGGTTGCACATCACGTCGGGGTTGGGCGTACGGCCGGCGCGCACCGACTCCATCGTATAGCGCGTCACCTCGTCCCAATAGTCGCGGTGGCAGTCCACCACCTCCAGCGTCACGCCATACCTGCGGCACAGCGCCGTGGCCATCTCCATATCCTCCTCCATCGAGCAGTCCCACTCGCCTTCGTCGTCGGTGGGACCAATCTTTATATAGAAACAATCTGGCCTTACGCCCTGGCTCACCAGTTCGTGCAACACCACTGCACTGTCGACGCCACCCGAGAGCAGCAGCGCCACGCGCTTGTTCTTGACTTCTTCCATGTTCATACTCGCAAAATTACAACAATTATTTCAAAAACTCACGCCGTTTAGCGTTTTTTTTTGTATCTTTGCAACGAAAATCAATCGGCGGCATCGCTCCAAATGCTGCTTCCAGTGCAGCAAATCAACTTAAATTCCTCGGCAAATCAACTTAATTTGCGCCGCAATTCAACTCATTTTACATCTACAAACCCATCACTATGAAACGTACTATACTCCTCATAGCACTATTTGCGAGCATCGTTGCTCACGCACAGGCCCAGGCTCTGCGCATCAGTGGCACGTGGCACGGAGCCATGCGCCTGAACTCACTGGAACTGAACCTGGTGCTGCACCTCGACGGCGACAGCACCTGCACCATCGACTCGCCCGATCAAGGGGCTAAGAACATTCCAGGCATCATGAAGGAACTCACGGCCGAGAAGGTGGACGTGCAGTTCCCGCTGCTCCTGGCCTCCTACACCGCCGAGCTGAAGGACGGCCAGCTCGTAGGCACCTTCAAGCAGCGCGGCTTCTCCCTGCCCCTGTCGATGCAGCCCGGCAACCTGGTGCGCCAGCGCCCGCAGACGCCCCAGCCGCCCTTCCCCTACGAGACGCGTGAGGTCACCATCCCCGTTCCCCCACCACCCTCAGCTGTTAGTCCCGTCTGTTGCGACCCCTCCAGTCCCGTCTGTTGCGATACCATCGCAACCTCCCCCACTCACACCCTTGCCGCCACCCTCACCCTCCCAACAACTCCCCTCCCTACTGGGGAGGGTCAGGGTGGGGCTCCCCTCTGCCTCCTTCTCGTCTCTGGCAGTGGCCTGCAGGACCGCGATGAGACACTCTTCGACCACAAGCCCTTTGCCGTCATCGCCGACTACCTGGCCCGCCACGGCATCGCCACCCTGCGCTACGACGACCGCGGCTTTGGCCAGTCCACCGGCGACGCCAGCCACTGCACCACCGCCGACTTCGCCCAGGATGCCGCTGCCTGCATCCAGTATCTCCGCTCAACACCCCTCCTAAGGGGAGGGGATGGGGGTAGGCTTAACGTTGGCATCCTCGGCCACAGCGAAGGCGGCAGCATTGCCTTCATGCTCGCCGCCCGCAATTTGGTGGACTTCATCGTCACCCTTGCCGCCCCCGGTATCAAGGGCGACACGCTGCTCGTCGAGCAGACCAACGCCCTGCTGCGCCTAAACGGCCAGACGCCGAGCATGACGCTGCGCAACATGCGCTTCATCATGGCCACACAGGAGACCAATCCCTGGTATCAGTACTTCGTGGAGTACGACCCCGCGGCCGACATCGCCGCCACCCGCTGCCCCGTGCTGGCCCTCAACGGCAGCCTTGACTCGCAGGTGCTCCCCCAGAGCAACCTCACGGCCATCCGCCAACTCCTTAATTTGAGCGAGTATCCAGACACCCTTCCCTTTCTTTCCCCGCTTCGCTCTGAAAGCGTCCCACAGGGCCGAGCGAGGGAGGGGATGGGGGTAGGCTTCTACAAACTATACCCCGGTCTCAACCACCTCTTCCAGCACGCCCAGACGGGTGCCGCCACCGAGTATGGCACCATCGAGGAAACCATCTCCCCCGAAGTCCTCAGCGACATCGTAGCCTGGCTCAAAAGCCTGGATAAGTAAAATAAGAAAAACACGCGTGCCTATAGGTACGCGACATAAGAGTACATTCTATATGCGTTTCACCCGCTAAAGCCTGGTGCATAATAACAAAAGTTTCGCCCTGAAAGGGATTAGCATCCGATTTCTCAGATGCCGCTCCCTTTCAGGGCGAAAACTTTTTCACGCTCCCCCTACTTGCCGAGGATGATATTCACCAGTGCCGTCACGTCGGCAATGCTCACCGAGCCGTCGAGGTTCACGTCGGCCAGGCGCTGCTCATAGCTGGTGGTCTTGCCCAGAATGATGTTCACCAGCGCCGTCACGTCGGCAATCGAGATGCTGCCATCTTTGTTGACGTCGCCCACCTGGAACACAGGCTTCGCCGTGAAGTAGCCGGGATTGTCCGGACCGCCATCGATGTGGGCGTAGGTTGCTTCGATGTTATTGGTGCCATCGCATGTAGTGCCGGCGCCACCGACGAGAGACGTACAGCCATTGAACATCGTATAGTTAGCAACTAAGGCTTCAGTGCTCCAGCCGTCGCCCACGTAGATGGTCGTCAACGATTCGCAGATATTGAACATCTCACGCATGTTGGTCACCTTAGCGGTATTGAAGTGGCTCAGGTCGAGCATGGTGAGGTTCCTACAGCCTGCGAACATAGCATTCATGTCGGTCACCTCACTGGTATTCAGGTTCTTAAGGCCTACAATCTCTGTCATGGAAGCACAACCAATGAACCAATTCCTGGTAGATGTGGGACGTGCGTTGGCGAACGAAGCATCGAAAACTGCCTTTGTAAAAGCATAGGCATTATATCCTGGAATTTCATCAGCCACTGGCAGATTATACACCGTACCCACCTTCTCATTGCGCTTGCCGTCATAGTAGAATGTGAGCGTGTACGTCTCTTCGTTAAAGACGGCATAGGCTCCAAGGTATGTCAGGTAGCCGGGAGCTGACGACCCCGGCCCCTGGTCAACGCGAGCATAGGTCTTGTCGAGAGGATTGCTGCTGCTCCAGACCGTGCCGGCGCCACCGACAAGGGCTGCTGTGCAGTTACTGAACATGTTCGTGGAGAGTGTCACCTTATCGGTGTTCCAACCATCGCCGACGTAGATAGTAGTCAGGTGATTGGGATAAGAGCCATTATAGCCTGCAAACATCTGACGCATGTCAGTCACATTCTCGGTGTTGAAGCTGCTTAAATCCAATTCCGTCAAACTCGGAGTAGCCCAGAACATCGTTCGCATCGAAGTTACCTTGCGAGTGTCAAAGTGGCTCAAGTCGATACTCGAAAGAGCACTTCGGGCAAACATTGAATTCATCACCGTCACCTCGCTGGTGTTCAGATACTCGATGCCCTCAATTTCCTGAAGTTTATATAGGTTAAACCATCCGCAGGTGCTGGTGGGCCGTACTTCGGCAAACGACGGGTCGATGACAGCGCGCATGGCATTTGTCAAGGGGCTGGTACTGCTGTTTGCAGTCCATTTCGGTTGTTCAGTCCCCTCATTCAGATCATAGACCTCAGAGCGCACCAGCTTCTGGCCATCGTAGTAGAACGTGAGCGTCTTGGTGCTGCTGTCATAGGCTGCATACGCCTCCGTCTTTCCGCTAAGCAATCCAGGACTGCCTGCGCCACCATCGACGTGGGCGAAGGGTTTGCCGTCAGCTTCTCTCTCGCTAAGATTGCAGTCTTCCCACATAGTGCCAGCAGAACCCACCAGACTGTAGCAACTGAAGAACATTCCGTTTCCATCATTGACATTGGCAATGGTCCAACCACTACCCACATAGATGGACTCGAGGCTCTGGCATGCGAAGAACATATTAAACATCGTCGTCACCTTATGCGTATCGAAAGTAGTCAGGTCGAGTGTCTTCAAATACGAACAGCCATTGAATAAACTTTCCATATTAGTCACTTCGCTCGTCACAAGATTCTCCAAGCCCACAACTTCAGTAAGTGCCCCCATATTGTTGAACCAACGATACATGCTAGTGGGACGTGCTGTGATGAACGACTGGTCGAAGACAACTTTCGTGACTCTATAGCTTCCGTCAGTGTTATACCAATCTGGGAAAACGCCATCGGCGGGCAGGTTGTACGTGATGCCCACCTTTTCAGACGGCTTGCCGTCAGCATAGAAGGTCATCGCGCCCGTATTCTCATCGATGACGACGTAGGGCTCATATTTCACTCCCGTGAGGTAGCCGGGATTAGCCGTGCCGCCGTCGATGTGGGCATAGGCTGCATCGACGTGACTGCTGCTGAACGTTGTGCCGGCACCACCGACGATAGCGGTGCAACCTCGGAACATATTAGCTGAGTTGGTCACGGCCTCTGTCGTCCAGTCATAGCCTACGGTGAGCGTGGTCAGGCTCGAGCAGCCGTCGAACATATAGCTCATGTTAGTCACCTTAGCCGTGTTGAACATATGCAGGTCGAGTCCACTGATACCCGAGTTGTTCTGGAACATGTAGCTCATGCTGGTAACGTTTGCCGTGCTGAAGCCTTCATGATTGGTGACGGCATCAATCACGGCAGGGGCGCATCCGTTTGCTAACATCCCGCTCATGTTGGTGACGTTCTCAGTAGAGAAGATCTCGCCGAGCGTCAGGCTCGTCAGGCTCGTGCAGCCAGAGAACATGTAGCTCATATTGGTAGCCTTGCGCGTGTCGAAGGTGCTCAGGTCGAGCGTCTTCAGGCTCTTGCAATTCGTGAACATGTTGCTGAAGTAGCGTTCCTCGCTCGTGTTGACATACTCGATGCCTTCAATAGTGGTGAGGTTCTCCATGCCACCACAATACCAACCACCACAAACGTTCTTATAAGGATAACCTGCCACCGACGGGTCATAGACCATCTTCTCCACTTCAATGAACTGCATGGGATAGCCTTGCTCATCAGCCGTGTCGTAAGTCTGACCGTCTATCACTTCGCCCTCGCTCGCGCGCTGGCTCTTCTTCCAGTCGTAATAGTGGGTGAATGTCTTGGTCGCGCCGTCCCACACGCCATAGGGCTCCCTCGTGCCCGAGGTCAGATATCCGGGCGAGGAGGTGCCGCCGTCGATACGGGCGTAAGTCTTGTCAGTAGGATTGCTACTGCTCCACGTCGTGCCGGCACCGCCCTTGAGCTTGTTGGAGCAATTGGCGAACATGCTGCTGGAATCAGTCACTTTGGCCGTGCTCCAGTTTGAGCCGACAAGGATGGTCGTCAACTTACTGTTAAGGCCGAACATGTATATCATGTTCGTCACATTCCGGGTGTCGAAGGACGTGATGTCAATCGTCTCTAAACAACAATTATAGAACATATCCCGCATATTCGTCACCTTCGCAGTGTTGAAGTGGCTCAGGTCGAGGTCGGTCAGTTTTGTGTCGTTGTAGAACATATAACCCATATTCGTCACCTCGCTGGTGTTCAGATACTCTATGCCGGTGATTTTGGTCAGGTAGTTGCCCATGTCGCCGAACCAGTAGTAGGTGGATGGGGGGCGGGCTGTGGCAAACGATGGGTCGAAGATTACTTCTTGAACTCTCGTGTTGGCATAGTCAGGAGCGCCAGCCCATGCTGGACGCTCTTCTGCACCTGTGTTCAGGTCGTAGCGCGAGCCTGTCTTTTCCTCGGGCTTGCCGTCGTTGTAGAAGGTGAGCGTCTTGGCTGTGGCATCCCAGATGACGTAAGGCTTCACCGTGAAGTAGCCGGGTGCGTCAGGCATGTCGATGCGTGCATAGGCACCGCCTGTATGGCTTGAGTTGTAAGTTGTTCCGTTGCCACCCACGAGGTTGATGCAATCCTTGAACATGCTGCCCGACACTTCCCCTAAGTTCCAGTTGGTGGCATAGATGGTCGTGAGCTGCGAGCAGCCTTTGAACATGTAGCTGCTGGACTTGACCTTCTGCGTGTCGAAATTCATCAGATTGAGGGTCTCCAGCTTAGAGCAATCGAAGAACATATTGCTCATATCGGTCACCTCGCTGGTGTTCAGATACTTCATGTTGAGGATTTTATCGCTCGTCAGATTGCTCATGCCTTCGAACCAGCAGTAAGTACTTGTAGGACGGGCATTTGCAAACGATGCATCGAACATCACCTGTGTGATGCTGTTGCGATACCCATACCACTTGGGGGTGCCAGCCGTGACAATGTCGAAAATCGTGCCCTGCTTCAGATCGCTCTCGCCATCGCAATAGAAGAACAGCTTGCCATCGCTTGCCACATATTCTACATAGGGCTTATAGGAGAAGTAGCCGGGTGTGTACTGGGTGCCTACGCGTGCGTACTCCTTATCTAAATGGTTGGCATCATAGGTGGTGCCGCCACCGCCCACGAGGCTGGTACTCTTGTAGAACATGTTAGCCGACGAGGTGACGGCATTCGTCGTCCAGTTTCTACTGACGTAGATGGTGGTCAGCTTGGGGCAGTTGTTGAACATATACTGCATATCAGTCACCTTAGCCGTATTGAAGTTGTTCAGATCGAGCCTAGTCAGGAGACTACACTTATAGAACATGGCATACATATCGGTCACCTCGCTGGTGTTCAGATACTGCAAGCCCTGAAGAGAAACCAGGTTCTCCATGCCGAAGAACCAGCTTCGGGTGCTCACGGGGCGCGCGTTGGCAAATGAGGAGTTGATCACCACTGTAGTGATTTCGCTACGGTGCTCATACCATCCGGGAGCCTTACCCGGAGCATTCAGCGAATACTTCGTGCCAGTCCTCGAGTTGCGATTGGCGTCAAGGTAGAAACTGAGCGTGCTGCCGTTGAACACGGCATAGGGAGCCACTGACAAGTAGCCGGGCGAAGAGGTGCCACCGTCGATGCGGGCATAGGTCTTGTCGATATAGCTGGAATTGAATCGTGTTCCCTGAGAACCCACAAGGCTGCTGCAACCCCTGAACATTTCAGTACTCCTTGCCAGACTTGTATTCCATGCGTTGCTGACGTAGATGGTCGTCAGGGCATTGTCGTCGGCAAACATAAAAGACATATTTTCGACCTTACTGGTGTTCCAGCCACTGAGGTCGAGGGTGGTCAAAGAGGTGCAGTTGCTGAACATGTTCTGCATAATAGTGACATTGCTCGTGTTCCAGGAACTGAGGTCAAGACTGGTGAGGGCCTTACACTCGTTAAACATGGAGTGCATGTTGGTCACCTTGCCGGTGTCGAAGCTATGAAGGTCTATCGAGGTAAGTTGTTCGCAGAAGGTGAACATATCGTTCATATCCGTCACCTCGCTGGTGTTGAGGTTCTCAATGCTCTGGATGGTAGTGAGTTTTGTCATAACCGCAAACCACTGCGCCGTTGTGGTGGGACGGGTGTAGGCAAACGAAGAATCGAAAACCACCTTCGTAGTATAGATGCTATTGCCATCAGTATACCAACCAGGGGCTTCGCCGTCTGCGTTCAGGTCGTAGGTTGTGCCAGCCTTCGAACTGCGCTTGCCATCGTTGTAGAAGGTGAGCGTGCCGTTGTTGAAGACGGCATAGGGCTTTGTGGAGAAGTAGCCGGGAGCACTCGTACCGCCGTCGAGGCGGGCGTAGGTCTTGTCCACGTAGCTACTGCTGAAGGCGGTGCCTTTGCTGCCTTTAAGCTGAGAGCAAGAGGTGAACATATCGGCGGAATTCGTCACGTTGGCGGTGCTGAAGCTGGAGCTGGCATAGATGGTGGTGAGCCTGGAGCAACCCCTGAACATCGCTCTCATATTCACCACTTTCGACGTGTTGAATCTGCTCAGGTCGAGCACAGTGGCCCTACTTTCGGCGAACATACCCGCCATACTGATTACCTTAGCCGTATTGAAGGTGCTGAAGTCGAGCTCGTCCACTATGTCGCAAACGGAGAACATATACATCATATTTGTCACCTCGCTCGTGTTGAGGTATTCCAGGCCAGTGAACGAGGTCAGGTTTGCCATATTTGCAAACCAACGGTTTGTGGTGGTCGGACGGGCTTTGGCGAAGGAGGGGTCGATGACGACCGACGTGTAGTTGTTCGAAGCAGGTTCCTTATACCATCCCGGCTGTGATGAAGTATTGTCGTCATTCAAGTCGTAGGTGGTGCCGGTAGTGCGGCGGCTGCGTTGCTCGTCGCAATAGAAAGTCACCGTGGTGCCGTTGACGTGAACGTAAGGCGCGTAGGCTGCGGTGAGGAAGCCCGGAGCGGCGGAGCCACCGTCGATGCAGGCATACCGCGGCCGGTCATAGTTACTATTGTACGAAGCAAAGGCTGAGCCGGCGCCGCCCACGAGCTTAGTCGCCCCTGTGAAGGGCGTGTTACTTGCGTTGACGGATGCAGTGCTCCAGTTGGAGCCCACTTTGATGGTCGTCAACGCACTACAATCGCCAAACATCAGGTTCATGTCCGTCACTTTCGACGTGTTCCAACCTTTATCACTGCCAGAAGTGGTGCTAAAAGCACCGAGAGTGAGCGCCTCGAGGTGAGTGCAACCTTTGAACATTTCGCTCATGTCCTTCACGGCACCCGTGTCCCATCCGCTCAGGTTAAGCGAGGTGAGGCCATAACAATAAGAGAACATACCCTTCATCGTCGTTACCTTCTCGGTATTGAAGACGAAGTTGTCTGTCATGTTCAACGCGGAGCCCGACTGGTTGTGGAAGTCGAGGGTGGTGAGCCTATTACAACTCCTGAACATGTAACTCATATCGGTCACATTCTGGGTGTAGAGATTGGAGAAGCCCTCAATGGTGGTGAGTAACTGCATACTGGCAAACCAATAACAGGTGGAGGTGGGGCGATAGTCTCTGAACGAATAGTCGAATACCACCTTTTTGACTTTCTCACGTAGATAAATAGGGTCATCATAATGTTTGTACCAGTCGGGTACCTGACCCGCTGCATTCATGCTGAACGTGTTGCCAGTACTGTTACGCGTGGCACGATTCGTGTCGTAGTAGAAGTACAGCGTCTCACGATCTGCCGTTGAGACGTAGGCGTAGGCCTCTTTGGTCTGCGCCTGCACAGTTTGTGCTCCAAAGAGGAGGGCGAAAAGGGTCGCCATCACTGCTCTAAGTCGATGGGGGTTGTAGTGGTTCTTTTCCATAATTATAGTGGTTTTTTAATTTATTAATGTCGGAAGTAGATTTCCATGTTGCAAAGATACGAAAAAAAATGATAACTCATTTAGCATTTTCTACCAAACATTTGTCATTTTCAATCAAAATACACAAAAATCACTACTTTTTCCAACTTCTCCCGCCCATTTTGATTAAAATCGTTATTTTTATGCGGTCGCCATGTCACCTTGTTCTTTCTCCGGTTCACTACGAAAGCGAGCAGAGCTCGTGGTCCCTTGTTACCTTGTTACTTTGTTACCTTGTTACCCTGTTACCTTGTTACTTTGTTACCTTGTTACCTTGTTTAGGGTTTTCCCCTTCACATTTTAGGGATTCAACCCTTGTGCGTTGTCAGTTTTTTTCGTTCCTTTGCACCGTGGTTGCATCATCCGTGACTACATTATCCGTGACATCCGTGACTACATTATCCGTGACATCCGTGTTTAAATAAACAACAGAAACTTATGAAAATGAAATCTTTCGCAATTGTGGCACTGGCCATCATGATGGCACTGCCCGCACAAGCTCAGTACGGCCGCTATGGCAACCCGCGCGGCGGCTATGGTCGCACCCACGCGAGAAGCGCCCTGTACACCTACTACGGCTTCCGCCTGGGACTGAATGGCGGCACCGTGAACTCCGACAATGCTTTCTACGATGCTGGCTCGTTGAAGTCGGGACTGAACGTGGGCTTCAATGCCGACATCCTGCTCACGCCCACCACACCGCTGTTCTTCGAGACGGGACTGCTCTACACGGAGAAAGGTGGAAAGAAGTCGTCAGGCGGCAGTAAGATGACCTACAGTCTGAACTACCTCGAGGTGCCGCTCGTACTGAAGTACCAGCTGAAGCTCGACAACAACATCGCCGCGACGCCGTTCCTTGGTGGCTATCTGGCCTGTGGCGTGAGTGGTAAGATCAAAAACCAAGAGCTCCGCACGGCCGAGAATTCGTTCTCCAGCGACAACTTCCGCCGCTTCGACGGTGGTGTCCGCCTGGGCTGCGGCCTGATGCTCGACCTGTTCTACGTGGAAGTGGGTTACGATGCCGGCCTCGCCAACATCTCGCAGGACTCCTTCGATGCCGCCCACACAGGCACCGTCTTCGCCAACCTCGGCATCAATTTCTAAGAGCAGCCCCACCCTTTCCCTCCCCCGTAGGGAGGGCAACAAAAAAGTGCACCAGCCACATGGCTAGTGCACTTTTTCATAATCCCTTACACGCAGTTCTTGAAACTAGAACTTTTGGAACAGCGAGCGCCAAAGATGCTTGCATCCATTTGGCCAAACCGATGGAGCAGCGAGTGGAGTGTCAAGTATACTTGAACAATCCCGAGTCGCAACAGAGGAAGTCGATGGTCAAGTCGTGACAAAAGTCATGGTACGGAGTAACATAAACTAGGAACCAGAAACTTGAAACTAGAAACTGCACCGCAGTCGTCCCGTCTCCCTCCCTACGGGGGAGGGCTGGGGTGGGGCTTCCTAGTACGCTGCCCTGTACTTTCCGTCCTCCTTGTCCTCCATCATCGAGAGGTACGACTGGTAGCGGCTCTGCGCAATGTAGTGGTCTTCCAGCGCTTTCAGCACCGCACACCCCGGTTCGTGGGTATGCGTACAATTCGAAAACCGGCACCCCTTCGAGAAATGGAAGATCTCGCGGAAATAGCTCGTCAGTTCCTCCGGCTCCATGTCGAACGTTCCGAATCCCTTGATGCCCGGCGTATCAATCAACCACGCTATTCCCCTCCCTACGGGGGAGGGGTTAGGGGTAGGGCTTGCTCCCTCCCCTTCGGGGAGGGCCGGGGTGGGGCTCTCTCCCTTCCCTTCAGGGAGGGGCTGGGGGTAGGCTCTTATCATCTCCGAGAACGTCGTGGTGTGCATACCCGTTTTATGGGCATCGCTGATTTCCGACGTTCGCAGGTTCACACCCGGCACCAGTCGGTTGATAAGCGTCGACTTCCCCACTCCACTGTTACCGCTGAGCAGCGTGATCTTCCCCTCCAACAGCTCGTGGAGCCGGTCAATGCCCTCGCCCGTCTGTGCCGACACCTCCACACATTGGTAGCCAATGTTCTCGTAGAGTGTGATGAGCATCTGCTGGATATGACGCTCGTCAGCATTCAGCAGGTCCAGTTTGTTGAACACCAGCACCACCGGCACGCTATAAGCCTCTGCCGATGCCAGAAAACGGTCGATGAAGGTAGTGGAAGTCTCCGGATAGTTTACTGTGACTATCAGGAATGCCTGATCAACATTCGCGGCGATGATATGGCTCTGCTTCGACAGGTTCGACGATTTCCGGATGATATAGTTCTTCCGGTCCTCTATCGCCGTGATAAACCCCACCAACTTTTCCCCCTTCCCTTCAGGGAGGGGCTGGGGGTAGGCTTCCACCCTATCCCCCACGGCCACAGGATTCGTACTGCGAATACCTTTCAGGCGAAAGTTTCCTTTCACCTTACAATCCACAGTCCGTCCATCGTCCGTCAGGACGGTGTACCAGCTTCCCGTATTCTTAATGACGAGTCCTTTCATAGAGATATACTGCTTCGCAGCGGTTGAGAAGCGCCTTACGGCGCGGTTGAGAGGCAGCTTCGCTGCGGTTAAGAGGCGCTGTTAGCGCAGTTGAGAAGCGCCGCAGGCGCACCTCAACACCTCTCAACGCGCGAAGCGCTTCTCCGCTCGGCGCGTAGCGACGCTTGCGTAGTATCACGGAGCAAGAACCGCGCCGCAGGCGCATCTCAACCCTTCTCAACGCGCGAAGCGCTTTACACCGCGCCAGCGGCGCGCTTACACCGTCATAATCTCCTTCTGCTTGGCAACCAGGAGGTCATCGAGTTTCTTGATGAACTTATCGTGCAGCTTCTGCAACTCCAGTTCGGCGTCCTTCTCGTTATCCTCCGAGAGACCGTCCTTGATGGCTTTCTTCAGCTTTTCCTTGATTTCGCCGCGCACGTTGCGCACCTCCACCTTTGCTTTCTCGCCAATCTTGTTGCACTGCTTCACGAGTTCCTTACGGCGCTCCTCCGTAGGCTGCGGAATGCCCAGGCGGATAATCTCACCGTTGTTCTCGGGCGTGATACCCACGTCGCTGTCCATGATGGCCTTCTCAATGTCGCGGATGGCCTTCTTGTCCCACGGACGAATAGCAATCGTGCGGGCATCGGGACACGACACGTTAGCAACTTGGTTCAGGGGCACCATCGAACCATAACTGTTCACTCGCACGCCATCGAGGATGGCCACGTTGGCACGTCCGGCACGCACGCGGTTCAGCGAGTCCTCCAGGAACATCGCAGCCATCTCCATGCGCTCCTCAGCGCCAGCCAGTGTCTGTTTTACGTCTATCATAATGATATATATTTAGGTTTCTATCTATATCAAAGATTTCTGCAAAGATAATGCAACTTCGCGAAACTACCAAAAAATTTCTATACTTTTTGTTGAGAAACAGGTTGAGAGGCGCTTCGCGCAGTTGAGAGTGCCCTTCGGGCCGTTGAGAGGCGCTTCGCGCAGTTGAGAAAAAGCGCATCTCCGCTCGGCACGTAGCGACGCTTTCGAAGTATTGCGGAGCAAGACGCGCCGCAGGCGCTTCTCAACCTTTCTCAACCGCGCCAAAGGCGCTTCTCAACCTTTCTCAACCGCGCCGCAGGCGCCTCTCAACCTTCTCAACCGCCCGAAGGGCTACTCTCAACCGCGCCGCAGGCGCTCTCTAAACTCTCAACTAAGACACCGGCCATCCTCTCCAGATACTCCGCATCCACCTCGTCGAACGTGCCGAGCTCCGTGCTGTCGATGTCGATCACGCCCCACACGTCGCCACGTCCATCCTCCTCATCCTCATCAGGCAGGAACATCGGCACGACAATCTCCGAGCGGCTCAGCGACGAGCAGGCGATATGCCCCGGGAACTCCTCCACGTCGGGCACCACCAGTGTCCGACGCTCCTTCCATGCCGTTCCGCACACCCCTTTCCCATACGGAATCTCATAGCATGCCACCGTACCCTGGAAGGGACCGAGGAGAAGCCTGGGCCTCTCCCCTACCCCCTCCCCTGCAGGGAGGGGAATAGCAGGCTGAGATAAAGACAATTGGATTTCTTTTATAACAGAATCTATTTCACCGATAACTTGTTCATTTGAAAATCGGAGAATTCTAAATCCTCTATTATACAAGTAATCAGAACGAATTGCATCCAATTCTTTTTGTTTCGGATTGTTATGATATTCCCCGTCAACTTCTATGATTAAGTATCTGCTTAAACACACGAAATCAGCAATATAATCACCAATTGCATGCTGACGACGGAACTTCACACCAAGATTGTTAGCTCTCAGAACCTCCCATAGTATTTTTTCCGCTTCTGTCGGATTATTCCTATGGTTAAGTGAATTTGCTTTTAATACATTATAAATATCTGGATGAGCAGACTTATACGGAGCAGAATCTCCCACTTGGAGAGCTCCCTCCCTGCAGGGGAGGGCGGGGGGAGAGGCCACTATATAGAACCCCACCCAGAAATATTCTTCTGGGAACATTGTCTTCATGGCTGCCGACACATTCGCCAGCACCCCTACCACATTCGTCTCGCCTGCTGCCAGGCTCTCCACCTGCTTGCACAGCAGTTCATACTTTTCTCGTTTCATCTTTTCTTCCATATCTATAATTTTTATTTTTCCCTTCAGGGAGGGACTAGGGGTAGGCTTTCTTTCCCTTCCCTTCAGGGAGGGGCCAGGGGTAGGCTTCCTCCCCCTTTGGGGAGGGCAGGGGTGGGGCTTTACCGTTCCGCCCTCATCGGATTGTTTAGGAAATCCTCGTACGCTAGCCGGATGCCGTCCTCCAGCTCCGTCTTGTATGTCCAGCCAAGGGCCGTGGCCTTCGACACATCCAGCAGTTTCCGCGGCGTACCGTTCGGGCGCGTCGTGTCCCAGAGGATGGCACCCTCGTAGCCGATGACCTTCGCCACCAGTTCCGTCAGCGCCTTGATGGTCAGTTCCTTACCCGTTCCCGCGTTCACCGTCTCGTTGCCCGAGTAGTTGTTCATCAGGAACACGCAGAGGTTCGCCAGGTCGTCCACATACAGGAACTCGCGCAGCGGCGAGCCGTCGCCCCAGCACGTCACCTCCTTCAGTCCCGCCACCTTCGCCTCATGGAAGCGCCGTATCAGTGCCGGCAACACGTGGCTGTGCTCCGGGTGGTAGTTGTCGTTCGGTCCATAGAGGTTTGTCGGCATCACCGAGATATAGTCCGTGCCATACTGCCGGTTCAGGAACTCACAGTACTTCAGTCCCGAAATCTTCGCCAGCGCATACGCCTCGTTCGTCTTCTCCAGTTCACCCGTCAGCAGACACCCCTCCGTCATCGGCTGCGGTGCCATGCGCGGGTAGATGCAGCTGCTGCCCAGGAACTCCAGCTTCCGGCAGCCATTCTTCCATGCCGCATGGATCACGTTCATCTCCAGCACCATGTTCTCATACATGAAGTCCGCCAGCGCATTTTGGTTGGCCACTATGCCCCCCACCTTCGCTGCCGCCAGGAACACATACTCCGGCCGTTCCTCTGCGAAGAACGCCTCCACCGCCTCCTGTCGTGTCAGGTCCAGCTCCGCGTGTGTCCGCGTCACGATATTCGTATACCCCTGCCTAAGCAGTTCCCTCACAATGGCCGATCCCACCATTCCCCGGTGGCCGGCGACGTAAATTTTACTGTTTTTATTCATACTTCATAAAAAAGTGGTTAAGAGCGCCTGCGGCGCAGTTGAGAGGCGCCTATGGCGCAGTTGAGAAAGTTGAGAAGCGCTCCGCGCGTTGAGAGGCGCCTGCGGCGCAGTTGAGAAAGTTGAGAAGCGCTCCGCGCGTTGAGAAGCGCCTGCGGCGCAGTTTAGAAGCGCTTCGCGCGTTGAGAATAATTGCGCCTCTAGGCGCTTCTAAACCTTCAAAACCTTCTCAACCGCAGCGAAGCTGCCTCTCTCAACCGCGCCAAAGGCGCTTCTCACAAATACTTCGATCCTGGATTCTCAGAATCTTTCAAGTTTTGAATAAGTCGAATGATTCCTACATTCAACGACTTACAATCATTATACATCTGTTTGTAAATATCAGTCGTAATAAATCCAACATCGTATGCTCTATTCAGTTGACTTCTCAATTCCCCACATGAGCCTTTTGCAATGAAAAGGAAATTCTTGAATTCCTTATTCCCTTGACGTTCAAATCCCTCTGCTATATTATCACTCACAGATCCTGCTGCAGCACGAATCTGCTGGACAAACCGTGTATCGAACTTAAAATCTCCTTGTCTTGTTATCTCGTATACACGCTTGGCCAACTCACGTGACTTTTGATAAATCACCAAATCCTCAAAATCCCTAACTGTCATAATTGCATCTCCTTTTTTCTCAACCGCGCCAAAGGCGCACTCTCAACCGCAGCAAAGCTGCCTCTCAACCGCCCGAAGGGCTACTCTCAACAGCGCCGCAGGCGCCTCTCAACCGCAGCAAAGCTGCCTCTCAACAGCCCGAAGGGCTTCTCAACAGCGCCGCAGGCGCCTCTCAACCGCAGCGAAGCTGCTTCTCAACCGCGCCGCAGGCGCATTCTAAACTTTAAAATCATGGTCGACCATGATTTTAACCAGCTCCTCGAAGCTGGTCTTCCGGGGGTTCCAGCCCAGCTTCGTGCGGGCCTTTGTGGAGTCGCCTAACAGCTGGTCCACCTCGGCGGGACGGAAGTACTTTGGATCCACCTCCACGAGCACCTGTCCAATTGAGAGTTGAGAGTTCTTTCTGACGAAAGCGTCGCTTTGCGCCGAGCGGAGTGTTGAGAGTTGAGAGTTGATACTCTTTATGATGCCCTTCTCGTCGACACCCTCGCCTTCCCAGCTCAGTTCGATGCCTGCCACCTCGAAGGCCCGCGTGCAGAACTCCCTCACCGTGTGGTATTCGCCTGTGGCAATCACGTAGTCATCGGGCTCGTCCTGCTGCAGCATCAGCCACATACACTCCACGTAGTCCTTTGCATAGCCCCAGTCGCGCAGCGAGTTCAGGTTACCCAGATACAACTTGTCCTGCAGTCCCCGTGCGATGCGCGCAGCCGCCAGCGTGATCTTTCGCGTCACGAATGTCTCGCCGCGCCGCTCACTCTCGTGGTTGAACAAGATACCGTTGCAGCAGTACATGCCGTAGCTCTCGCGGTAGTTCTTCATGATCCAGAAGCCATACAACTTCGCCACGCCATACGGGCTACGCGGATAGAACGGCGTCGTCTCCTTCTGCGGCACCTCCTGCACCAGTCCGAACAACTCCGATGTCGATGCCTGGTAGATGCGGCACGTCTCTGCCAGTCCTGCTATGCGCACGGCCTCCAGCAGCCTCAGCACACCCATTGCATCCGCATCCGCCGTGAACTCCGGCACGTCGAACGACACCTTCACGTGGCTCTGTGCTGCGAGGTTGTATATCTCCGTCGGCTTCACCTCCGTGATGATTCTGATCAGCGAGCTCGAGTCCGTCATGTCGCCCCAGTGCAGGTTCACCAGTCGTTTCTTCTTCATGTCGCGCACCCACTCATCCAGATACAGATGTTCGATGCGCCCCGTGTTGAACGACGAGCTCCGCCTGAGCACGCCATGCACCTCGTAGCCCTTTTCAATTAAAAACTCGGCCAGGAACGATCCGTCCTGGCCCGTAATACCTGTTATCAGTGCAACGTTCCTTTTATTCATTTTTCTTTGATAATAATGATTCTTTTGATGGGACTTTCCCTCCCCTTTTTAAGCCCTTAAAATCACTCCCCCATAAGCCCTTTAAGCCCTTTATACCCTTTTAACTAAACTACTCCATCATTCTCTTCCGGAAAGACCAGACGGCCATCTCTGGTATTCTAAACATCAATTCTTTTGGAGCCAAAGAGAAATATACAGACACTTGCTTTAGCACCACCCTGAAAGTGGCATAGCTATGCTTCAAACTACCACCTGAAGAATAGACATTTTCACTAATTTGCCTTATTTCCAAAAAGTTATCAATAATCTTATCTGCCCACTTGCGACCGTCCTTTGTCAGAGGAAAGTGGACATAGTTTTCTGCTAGACCAAGCTTCTCAACACAAAAAGCGGCAATGGCTATATAAGCTTTCCATAGTCCTAAATGATCTAGATGGACTTTCAGTCTTTCAAAATCTATTTTATCGTACAAGTTGCTCATCACCATACACCAATCGCAATACTGCTTCAGTCCCATACCATTTCCATTAAGGATTAAATGATAGAAAGCGTGCAGAAAAATGTAGAGAGCATCCATTGTCGGAGAGAAGGTTTTCACCTTTTCTTCTCCGATTAAAACTTCCACGGAATCATCGCTAACTTCTTTATTAATATATGTATCCCAATATCTCTGATATCCCCAATAGCCGAAATCCGTAATATCAGAATGCATTTCAAAAGAGAACCCTTCTATTTCAAAATTGTCATGCTTTTTACTACTGGCATGTTTCATCACGATGCCCAGCCTCTTTTCTATTTCCTTTTGAGTACTCTCAAAGCTTTCCTTCGAGCAATAGAAATCTATATCGCCCGTCGACCTCATTAAAGGGTTGGGATAGAGCACAGCCATGGTCTGGCCTTTCATGATGACATATTGCAGGTTTCTTCTATTCAGAAAACCTGCAAACTGTGCCACCTCAGCATTCATCTCCCTCCCTTTCTTCTCATGCAATTGCTGAATAGCACATACCTCCAATGTTAGGTCATCGCCAATAGGCAAGTGATTTCTAATAATAGAATTAGCCACAAGTCCACTCACCATCTGCTCTTTCGCAACTTGCAGAATAGCCCTGACATCTTCCTTCACGATAGAGCATGCCAGCGGTTCCTCCCATAGTTCGTTGCGAACCAAGGCCAGCACCTTCTCAAATATTTCTCTTTTCCTATCCACGATTTGTTGAGAGTTTAGAACTAGAACACCTTACACGAGCCGAAGGCTCCTTACACGACGCGCAGCGTCCTTACACGGCCGAAGGCCCTTACCCGCGCGAAGCGCCTACTTGTCCAGCACCGAATACACCGAATTATTACTGATGAACTCCGGCACAATCTCCTTCATCTTCTTCACCGTCGCCATATCGTCATACTCCTGGCTCACGGCAATCAGCTCGTCGATGGCCTTGCTCACTTCCCCGTAGTCATATTCGCGTACCGAGGCAATGCGAATCTTCTCATGGAACGACGGCTTCGTGTTCTCCTCCGTCGACAACATCTCCTCATACAACTTCTCGCCCGGGCGTAGTCCCGTGTACTTGATTTCCACGTTCTTCGCCCCACTCAGCAGGATCATTCGCTTTGCCAGGTCAGCAATCTTCACCGGCTTACCCATGTCGAACACGAATATCTCGCCACCGTTACCCATCGTGCCAGCCTCCAGCACCAGCTTACAAGCCTCCGGAATCAGCATGAAGTAGCGGATGATGTTCGGATCCGTCACCGTCACCGGTCCACCCTCCTTTATCTGCCGTTCAAACAGCGGTATCACCGACCCGTTCGAGCCCAGCACATTGCCAAAGCGAGTGGTCACGAACTGACAGACAGCCCCACCCTGACCCTCCCCAGTAGGGCTTACCCCCTCCCTACTGGGGAGGGTCGGGGTGGGGCTTTTCAGCGCCCTATCCAGCGCCTGCACATAAATCTCGCAGATGCGCTTCGAGCAGCCCATCACGTTCGTTGGGTTCACCGCCTTGTCCGTCGAGATCATCACGAACTTCTTCACCCCATATTTCACGCTCAGGTCCGCCAGAATCTTCGTGCCATGCACGTTGTTCTGCACACTCTCGCTGGGATTGTCCTCCATCATCGGCACATGCTTATACGCGGCAGCATGGAACACATAGTCCGGACGGAACTCCGAGAAGACCTTTTCCATGCGCTGCTGCTTCGTGATGCTCGTCACCACCGTGTGCACCTTGATCTCCGGCCACTGCTTCTTCATCATCAGCCTGATGTCGTGCTGCGGCGTCTCCGCCTGGTCGATGAGCATCATCTCCGCAGGAGCAAACTGTGCAATCTGCCTCACCATCTCACTGCCAATGCTGCCTGCCGACCCCGTGACCAGAATTCTCTGTCCTTTCAACATCTTGCTCACGCCCTCCAGGTCCACCTTAATCTCATCGCGTGGCAGCAGGTCATCTATACTCACCTCCTTCAGTCGGATGCGGTCCGTGGCAACACCCTCGGCATATCCCTCCGACATGAATATTTTCACGCCGGCATTCGTCAGGATGCCCTGCAGCTCCTGATCATTGCGGAATTCCGCATTCCGCTGCGGCGAAACCAGCACAGCCCTGATGCGATAGCGCGTCAGCACCTCGTCGAGTTCTGATGTTTGGAACACCCCTACGCCCATCAGCTGGTGTCCCTGGAAGTTCTTGTCGTGCGAGATGAAACCCTTCAGACGGAACCTCGCCGGATTCTCATTCCGTATCGACTTTGCCACACCGATGCCGCCTTCCTTCACGCCATAGACCAGCGCGTTCCTCACATGCCTATTCAGCGACGAAAGCTCATACAATTCCTTCACCAGCACACGTCCAGCCCACATCAGCAAGGTCGCCACGGCATACATCACGACCAGATGGCGGATGCGGAAAGCCTCAAACATGGGCTGCGGCAAGCTGTACAGTGGGTAGTGCACCAGTATCGCCACCAACAGCGACAGGATATTCGCATACGCCACCTGCTGCAGGTCTACGAACGACGAGAAGCGCATCACCCCCGAATAGGTCTTGAACGCGCGGAAGCCTATCATGGCTATCAGCACGTAAATCAAGATGGAGTGCACGATACCCCAGAAGTGCTCGATGTTATATCCTGTCCGGTGATATGCCCAAAACACAATCAGACCCGCCAAGAATGTCATCACACAGTCAAAGATGAACACACACCAGTAAGGCAATGCCTCCTTCGTGAAGTACCAGTTAGTAATTTTCTGAAAGATATTCATAGTACCATTAATGTTTCATTATGTGTAGCATATAGCCTTTATCCAATCTTTTTGTCCCTCAGCCATTCTGCAAAAAACTTGTCATACACTTCATACGCCCCTTGCTGCTGAGATTTGACCCTGCAAAGATAAACTATTATATGAGTATACACAAGAAATTATCCAAAAAAGATTATCCGAATCGGATAAAAACAACTTATCTCTAAGTTTCCAGTTTCTAGCCTTGAACCGCGCGCAGCGCTTCTCAACTTTCTCCGCTCGACCCGCAGGGGCGCTTGCGTAGCTTGTCGGAGCAAGAACCGCAGCGAAGCTGCTTCTAAACTGCGCGAAGCGCTATCGCGCCTTGGTCCTTACTTCCTCCAAACCATCTTATTGACGACTCCCGTATAGCTTTGGATAATCTTTACGACCTTCGTAGAAACATTCTCCTCCACATAGTCTGGCACAGGAATACCATAATCTCCATTCTGGTTGAGCGTGACCGCTGTATCAACAGCTTGCAGCAAGGACTTCTCGTCAATGCCTGCCAAAATAAAGCAAGCCTTGTCAAGAGCCTCTGGCCGCTCTGTACTCGTACGGATACATATAGCAGGGAAGGGATGGCCGATGCTCGTAAAGAAACTGCTCTCCTCGGGCAGTGTTCCACTATCGCTCACCACGGCAAAGGCATTCATCTGCAGGCAGTTGTAATCGTGGAAGCCAAGTGGTTCGTGCTGGATGACCCGATCATCCAACTTGAATCCTGATGCTTGCAATCTTTTCTTGGAACGCGGGTGACAGGAGTACAATATCGGCATGTCGTATTTCTCTGCCATCTTGTTGATGGCCGTAAAGAGCGACAGGAAATTCTTTTCTGTGTCAATATTCTCCTCACGGTGTGCGCTCAGCAGAATATATTTTCCTTTCTCCAATCCGAGGCGCTCATGAATATCCGATGCTTCTATCTCTGCCAGATTCTCATGCAACACCTCCGCCATCGGCGACCCCGTCACATATGTACGCTCCTTTGGCAGTCCACAGTCGGCAAGGTATCGCCGGGCATGCTCCGAATAGGCCATGTTCACATCCGAGATGATGTCAACGATTCGCCTGTTCGTCTCCTCCGGCAGACATTCGTCCTTACACCTGTTGCCAGCCTCCATGTGGAAGATGGGGATATGCAGGCGCTTGGCACCAATCACACTCAGACAGGAGTTCGTATCACCCAGCACCAGCACGGCATCGGGTTTCGTCTCCACCATCACCTTATAACTCTTGTCGATGATGTTTCCCATCGTAGCCCCCAGGTCGTCGCCCACTGCCTCCATGTATATATCCGGATCCGCCAATTTCAAATCCTTGAAGAACACACCATTGAGGTTGTAGTCGTAGTTCTGACCTGTGTGTGCCAGCAACGTGTCGAAATACTTCCTACACTTGTTAATCACGGCTGCCAGGCGGATAATCTCAGGACGAGTACCCACGATAATTAACAATTTTAATTTACCGTTGTCTTTAAAATGTTTAAATTCCATATCTTATCTTTTTAATTTCAAGAATTAGAGAATTGGAGAATTTTTTCAGCCAATACTTGCGTTTTGTCTGTGGTGCCATTCATTTGGATACCAGCGGTATTCCAAACTGGTGGTACCGAAGTTCAATAATAAACCTAATTTGTGATTGCTCACATGTAGGTAGTTTATGATCTGAGCTTCAAATTCTCCGATTATTTCAGAAACAGCTTTAAGTTCAACTCCAATTTTATCTTCAATCAAGAAATCATAGTAGAAATCATGTTCTAGTTTCACACCATGAAAGACTAAATCTATATGCTTCTCTCGTTCATACTGAATATTATTCTCTTTCAGCAGCACTTCAAATGCATCTTGATATACCTTTTCCTTAAATCCACATCCCATCTCACGATGCAGTTGCATGGCTATTCCAAGAATTCTATTGCTTAGTTCTGGATATATCATCGTTATTGGAACAATTCTTTAATTCTCTAATTCTAGACAGGGTCGAAATAAGTATCAGGCTTATTAGGATTAAAGATTTCATTGCAGTACATCACCGTAACCAGGTCTTCCGTATCAGAAAGGTTGATGATGTTATGAGTATAACCGGGTAACATGAAAACGGATTGAATCTTGTCGCCTGAAACCTCATAATTTATTATTTCATCTGTCCCTTCCTTACGCATCTGGATAAGTCCGTGTCCACTGACAACAATGAACTGCTCCCACTTCGTGTTGTGCCAATGCTGGCCCTTCGTGATACCTGGTTTCGAGATATTGATGGAAACCTGTCCGCAGTTCAACGTATGAATCAACTCCGTAAACGAGCCGCGGTCATCCACGTTCATCTTCAGCGGAAATGCCACCTTCTCCTTTGGCAGATAACTCAAGAATGTAGAGTACAGTTTCTTCTCAAACGAATTCGCAGGAATCTCTGGAATCATCAGCGTCTTCGGCTGTTCAGCAAACTCATGCAACAACTCTACAATGCGCCCCAATGTTACCTTATGCGTCACCGGGCAATAGGAGTAAGCCCCCAAGCCCCCTGAAGGGGAGTGTACACTCCCATCTTCAATCTCCCCTTTAGGGGGATAGGGGGCTGGTATAACTTCCAAGCCATTGAAATCACACCGATGCTCCTTCCCTTGCAGACAAGACATCATCTCGTCCACCAAGTCGTCGATGTACAGCAGTTCCAATTCCACACTTGGGTCATTGACCTGTATGGGCAGGTCGTTGGCAATATTATTGCAGAATGTAGCCACAGCCGAGTTATAATTCGGCCTACACCATTTGCCAAACAGATTTGGGAAACGATAGACCAGGACCTTTGCGCCCGTCTCGGCTCCATAGCGAAGGAACAAGTCCTCCCCTGCCTTCTTCGATCGTCCATACTCACTATTCCCGAACCTTCCTGTCAGCGAAGCCTGCTGACTCGACGACAACATCACCGGACAACGGTTCCCATGTTTCTTCAGCGTTTCCAGCAATGTCGAGGCAAACCCAAAGTTCCCTTCCATGAACTCCGACTGCTCCTTCGGCCTGTTCACACCTGCAAGATTAAACACGAAGTCCGCCTCCTTACACCAAGCATCCAGCTCTTCAGGTGTTGAATCAAGGTCGTACTCAAATACCTCCTCTATTTTCAGGTCAGGATGTGTCCTGTCCTTTCCATCACGAATATTCTTCAATGCCGCACAAAGGTTCTTCCCAACGAACCCCTTCGCTCCTGTCACTAATATCTTCATAATAATCAAGCCCCCGAGCCCCCTAAAGGGGAGCGTAATGGCTCCTGCTCATTAAAGGGGAGCGTTTTCGCTGAGGGCATTTTTAATTTGGGTTAATACTAATTCAATTCCGTTAAAGAGTTCTTCGTTTGTGAATCGAATCACTCTATATCCCATTTCTTGTAAATCCGCAGTTCGCTGTTCGTCACTTATTTGTTGTTCTGGCAAAGTGTGATACCCACCATCCAACTCGACCACAAGCATTTTCTCCAAGCATGCAAAGTCTGCGATATACTGTCCAATGATGTGTTGCCTACGAAACCGAACGCCAAGTTGTTTATTGCTCAAATAAAACCATAACAATCTTTCTGCCTCCATAGAATTGTTCCTATTTTCCTTTGCAAACTTCCATAACAAAGGATATTCAATCACATCTGCAGAATGTCTCACACACCCTTTCTTCCGCATCATCACACTCCCCGACTTAGGGCAACACTCGGCCTTACACTCCCCTTTAGGGGGCTTGGGGGCCTTACACTCCCCTTTAGGGGGCTTGGGGGCCTTACACTCCCCTTCAGGGGCTTGGGGGCCTTACACTCCCCTTTAGGGGGCTTGGGGGCCTTATTTCACAATATTAGGAATTCCATTCAGCTCGTTCTGTATATACTCCAGCGAAGCAATCTTCGCCTTGGTTTCTTCGAGGTTCAGCCTGCGGGTGTTATCCGAATTAAACTCCTCAATCATCACTCGCTTCGTATCACCTTCCTTGAAATACTTATCGTAGTTCAGGTCGCGGTTGTCAGCAGGCACACGGAAGAAGTTCCCCATGTCCTCAGCCTTGGCACACTCCTCCTTAGTCAGCAGCGTCTCGTACATCTTCTCACCGTGACGGATGCCAATCACCTTAATCTCTTCCTTCTTACCACCGAACAGCTCACAAACAGCCTCAGCCTGCGTCTGAATCGTACAGGCTGGTGCCTTCTGCACCAAGATGTCGCCATTCTGGCCATGCTCAAAGGCAAACAGCACCAAGTCCACAGCCTCCTCCAGCGACATGATGAAACGTGTCATCTTCGGCTCCGTCAACGTGATAGGAGCCCCTTCGCGGATTTGGTCAATCCACAAAGGAATCACGCTACCGCGCGAGCACATCACATTACCATAGCGCGTGCAGCAGATTCTTGTGTCACCGCTATAGCGCGACTTCGCCACGGCAATCTTTTCCTCAATTGCCTTCGTGATGCCCATAGCATTGATCGGATAGGCAGCCTTGTCCGTTGACAGACAAATTACGCTTTTCACGTGATTCTCAATGGCTGCTGTCAGCACGTTGTCCGTACCAATCACATTCGTTCGCACAGCCTCCATCGGGAAGAATTCGCACGACGGCACCTGCTTCAGCGCAGCAGCATGGAAAATGTAATCCACGCCAGGCATCGCCGACCGACAAGACTCCAGTGAGCGCACGTCACCAATATAGAACTTGATTTTCCGTGCCACCTCAGGATACTTTGCCTGATATTCATGGCGCATGTCATCTTGTTTCTTCTCGTCTCTCGAAAAGATTCTTATCTCCTTAATATCAGAATCCAGGAATCGCTTCAATACTGCATTGCCAAACGATCCCGTGCCTCCCGTAATCAGAAGGACTTTATCTTTGAATACACTCATATTTTGTTTATTATGTTTATTTAGTTTCTTTCTTCAATCCTTTCTAAGTATTCCTCATGCAAGTGGTAATACCTCTTCATGAAACGCACATATCCAACACTGACCACCATCAGGACACACAAGAAATACATCCAGTGCGCAGCCGTCGTAGCGGGAATCACGTAGATGGCAATCAATGAAATTGCCAACTGCATCAGCATATATATAGTGCTTACCGTCGTATGCTTCATCTTTAGTTCGTTTGCCATCAGCTGGAAAGCATGCTTCCTGTGAGCCTGTCCCAAATTCTCGTGAAGCATAATTCTATGAATAATCGTCAGACAACCATCAACACCATACACCAGTAGCAACACAAGCCATGTCACATCCCCCGTCTGCACAACCAGTCTCCCAATAGCAAACAACAGTAGCAATGCAATGCCAATGCTTCCCACGTCACCTGCAAAACACTTCGCCTTCGTCCGGAAGTTGAAAAAGCAGAACACAAGAAGAGACAAGCCTACCACCAGAAGATATGACTCCTCTACAAAGCCAAGTCTCCGATTTAAGAGCAAGAGCGGAATAAGTACCGCCAGCGAGTAACCACCTGTAATGCCATTGATGCCGTCCATGAAATTATAGATGTTCGTCGCACCCACACATACAATCAATGCCACCACTATGACCGATGCCATCCATCCAACTTGCAGCCACTGACCCTCAACACTCAACCCTAAACTCTCAACTGAGAAAAGGCCCACATCCACAAACACTAGTAGCATCGCTACGAACTGCGTTATCAACCTGACAGAGTCAGGCAATGAGCGAATGTCATCCACAAACGACACCCCAGCTGCCAATGTCACCCCCACCAGCATCCAGGGATAATGAAAGCCAAACACAAGGCTCCACAACCAAACACCGATTAAGAAGATGATACCACCACCGCGCAGCACAATCCGTTTGTGCGAACTCCGCCCGTTGGGTTTGTCGATGATATTGTACCTATCCGCGATCCTGAAATAAACCAGTTCCAGGACAAACAGCGAAGCGAATATCAATCCGTATGTAATAAAATCTATCATACCGTATTTATTCCAAAATATCCTCTGGCGACAGAGGAGCGTAAGGACCATCCTTCATCTCTATAATCACACTCGGCTCGTGCACTTCTATCCCATGCCATTGCCCTGCAGGAATGTTCAGTCCATAGCGACCATCTCGAGGATTCAAACGGAAACGAGCCGTTTCTCTTTTCTCATCATCGTAGAATATCTCATCCATACAGCCTTGCAAAATGACGACCGTCTCACTCGTGTGACGATGCCGATGTATAGGTAGTACGGTATCAGGCTCCAAGGCGTTCAGCATCCTTTGGCTCCCATCTTCACTACTGTTCCTTAGGTCAAGATTCATTCTTTTCCTAGGATTCTGTCGAGCCGCTTCCTGCAGGTCGTCCAATAAGAATTCATCTAAATACATCTTTCACACTTATATAATATAATTACTTAAAACGTCCAGCGACTCCCATTCTAATTCTCTGCGAGCTTTTTCGTTGCTGAACGTCAGCGATTTTGTCATCTTCTCCAACTTATAGCTGTTGATGGATGCTTGTTATCAAGCAATCCCTCATCCTTTAAACGAGTCCAGCGTCACCCTCAATCCCTCTTTGGCATCTATTGGCATTCGCTCTACACCAAGAGCGGCCTTGATTTTCGCATTCGAGGAAATATAGTTCTCCGTCAGCTTCCTCAAGCGCTCAGGATTCAGCGGCATATGCAGCAATCCTCCAACATTCGCCACGCCGTTCATCAAGCCTTTGGGGAGCTTCCAGATATGGGCTTTCTTGCCCAGCGACTTGCAAATCTCTTCAATCAGTTCGTTGGTACTCAATGCCTCATCATCTCCCATATTATAAATGCCAGAAGGTACGTCTTTCGTCAGCACGCCATTCACCGCAAAGCAGATGTTCTCCACCGAGGTGAATGTTCTACGGTTCTCGAACGCCCCCAGCGGCCAGGGGATTCCCTTTCGCACCACATTATACAACAGATTCAGATTCCCTTTATTTCCAGGCCCATGAATCATGCACGGCCGGAAGATATACACCTGCTTCGCAGGAGTTTCAGGTTCAAGGTTCAAGGTTTCAAGTTTATCCAAAATATAGCGCTCCGCCGCAATTTTGGATTCCCCATACGGCCCCACCGGAGCAGGCACGACCTCCTCCGTCAGCACACCGTCCACCTTGTCCGCCGCAGCCTTTGCCGTGCTGAAGAAAACAAACTTCCGAGCAGTCGAAGCCAGAAAAAAATCAAATATCTTCTGCGTCAGTCCCGTATTCACCTTGAAATACACCTCCGAAGCCGCCTGGTTCTTTGTGTCGTGCGCCTTTCCAGCCAGATGCACAATCGCATCCACGTCCGGCACATGCCCCGCATCCAGGTCATCCCACGAATAGGTCTTCACCACACCCTCTTTCTCAGGCGCAATGATGTCCAGCCCGTAAATCTCATTGGCCGGAGCCAAATATTTCACCAGATTCGAGCCCACAAAACCGTGGACTCCCGTAATCAATATCTTCATTTTGTCAATGTATCTACCAGTTCAACATACATATCCGTCACTTTCTCCTTCGTGTACTTCGCCTCAATCTCTGCCAGACCCTTGCGGCCCATCTCCTTCATTTCCTCACGCGTCACGTTCTTCAGCCAGGTCACCATCTCGTCCACCTTCTTTCCGAAGTCCTGCTCCGTGATCAGCTTCGCGCAGCCCTTGTCCTTCAGGAAATTCACAATGGGCGTATTCTCCCCACTCAGCACCAGCAGCGGACGCTCACACGCCATAATCGTATAGACCTTCGACGGAAATCCGTCCGTGTCCGACTCCGGTGCCATAAAGATAAACGACGCATCCGAATACGACAGGATGGCCGGCATCAGTTCCCGAGGCTGGTACGGCAGCAGGTGCAGCATCTCCAGTCCACGTTTCTCAATCTCCGAAGCCACATAATCCCTCTTTGCCCCCTCGCCTATCACGATATACTCCACATTCAGCTCCCGCGTCCTGTCCGCCAACTCAATCAGCGGCTCCCACGACTGTGCGTGACCGATATTCCCTGCATACAACAGCTTGATTGTATCCGTGTCATTCGACAGATCCGTGTTCGCCCATCTCATTCTCAAATTCTCCAATTCTTGACCGGAGACTTCGTGATACAGCTCCGTATCCACAAAGTTCGGAATGATATGCAGCCTCGACGGCTCCTTGAACCGTCCTACAATCGTATCGTAGAACACCTTGTCAATCGTCGTCACTGCATCGCTCCCGTTATACACCTTCCGCTCCATCCAGCGCAGCACCTTCAATGCCATCCCGCCTTTCAGCTTCAGGATGTCCGGGTAGATCTCCTGCACGTTATATACCACCTTGCAACCCTTCAGCCTTGCCAGCCACAGGTTCAGCAGACCGATGGTCAGCGGTGGCGAGGGCGACAGGATCAGGTCCACGTGACGGATGCCCAGGCCGATGAAGAACGACACGAAATGCCAGTACACGAAGCCCAGCATACGCAGGGCCGTGCTCTTGAACTTCTTCTGCGGCACGTGCAGCACCCGCATCCCGTGGTAGTTGCTCTCCTTGCACAGCCCCCACACCTTCCAGTGCATCGGCTGCTTCTCCACCTGCTCCGGCACGATGTTGAAGTGCGGAGTCGTTGTCAGCGCCACCACCTCATAGCCCCGTTCCTGGAGCCTCAGGGCGATGTCGTTGTACAGATATGCCGTACTCACCCCGTCAGGGCTGAAAATCAAGCTATGTATCAGAACTCGTTTCATAAAATACAATTGAACAAAGGGTCACATCCCGTACAGGATGTAACCTATTTTTAACAATAAGAATCGCTAACTAAAGATTACCTGTTAGCCGCCAATTTCATTTCACCATCGGATTCAGCTCATGATACGGATCAAAGAACAGGATATGAATCATCCCGCCGTACCCAATCATAAAGTACACCCTTGGATTCCTTGCGCCCGTACTGCGGCTCGCCTCAGTAACCTTTGAGTCCGGATCCAGGGCAAAGTGGAAAATCAGCGGATTCGCTTTCGCAATGGTTTTGTCGATACTATCAAACACCTTCTTCAGGTTCCCGCGAATGTCCGAACGGTAGAAATGCGACCTGTAGTCACTATGCTCTACGATGTAGTTCACCGACAATCCTGCAAACTCCTTCATGCGCTGGAAATAGAGATTCGCCTCGTTTCCCTCAAAAGGTTGGTTGAAGTGATACGGAGTGCGTCCCATATCAATCTCATTGTACTGCACCCTTATCAGGCAGTCCTGCGACTCCTGTAAGTCACGCCAGTCCAACGCATCCGTCAGACGGGCAACAATGCCCTCCTGCTCTTCAATATCGTAATCTGAAAGATCTATCGCCATCAGTTCTTCGCACGGTTACGGTCGTAACGTTCCTTATAGTAATGATACATTGTGCTCAGCGACATCTCCTTATCCGAATACTCATACGGAGCCATACCCTCGCGCATCTCGCTCCAGGGCTTCTCACTGTGCGTCAACAGAATCAATTGGTTCTGCGTCTTCGAGCCATAGAGCATAATCACGCGCTCGGTCAGTTCCACCTCGTCGCTCGTCAGCCCCATCTTCTCCACCAGCCGCTTCATCTCAGCCATTGGGTCCGTACCTTCCGGCACGAAATGCGACAGTTTCAGGTGGTCGCACATTCCTGGCACCTTATCCTTGTACTCATGGTAAATAACTGGATAGACGGGGCCGTTCACCCAGGCATGGGGAGCCACGGCAAAGAGCGTGTTCTCCTCACCGAAATACACGAGATGCCACGACTGCTGGTAGTACAGCAGTTTCTGCAGTTTCAGCGGACTTACAGAAAGACCCTTGGCCATCATTGATAGCCCCAGATAAACTGTATAATCCTTAATATCAACCGTCTTCATATTTCTCTACGTTTTATGATAGCACCATTCAGCGCTGCAAAATTACGACTTTTCTTCCATATAGCGGAAGAAATTTTAAACTTTAACATCTTATTCGTACAAAAGCTCATCTATTCCAAATAATTCCGCCCAATCAACCCCTTCACCCAATTAATCACCCCGTCCGGGCTGAAAATCAAGCTATGTATCAGAACTCGTTTTTTCATTTCAGAATATATTCATAGTAACTGCCCTCCACTTTGGCGGGCACTTTGTCTTTCATCTAAGTTAGTTTGTGGACAAGGCTACTCTTTTGAAACGCCAACTGAGCTTCTCTTTCCTTGAATATAATTGATAAATGCACTACACGCAACTATCATAAACTTAGCCTCATCGTATTGCGGAGCATCCGCATCATCCATTAAAGCGTGCCGTATGCCAGTCTTTTCATTGTTTGTATAGACATACAGCTTTTCAAAGCCAGACTTCAAAAACACGGGTATCTTTACACCATTCTTTTCAAGTTTCTTCAAAGCCTCACCAAGTGTTTGTTCCCCTGTTATTTCACGGCAAAGAGCTTCTACTGCAGATATGGATTCTTTAATCGAATTACGATAATCTGGTGAAGGGCGATCCGAGAGGTGTTTAAGCGCGCTTAAAAGATGAGTCTTTGTTATCGAAGTTTGTTCTACAGCCTCCTCTATTGCTTTAATCTCCTCTTCGTCTGTAATCTCAACAATTAAGTCATCCACGATTCTATAGGCATAGTTGAGACGTTTAAAAGTAGCATTAACCAAATTTATAAATGCATTCACAATGTTGTCAAAACGCCTGTCACCACGAGGACACTGACTCCTAAGCACTCTTATCGAGAACTCAATCATATCAAACTTCAAGTACCACTCATTGTCGCTCGAAAGCAAATACTGAGTGGCGACGACCTTGTGGCTGTTATGCCCGTAAAAATCATCTCGTCGTTGATTCAGAAAGAAGCACCATACTGTTTCTTCTAATTCTGTGTAACTCTCACCATGATAAGAACGATTATCTACATCATAGTGATTCAACCATTTGTACAAATGGTCGTAGCAATTGCATAATGCTGTTGCTCCTTCAGCGTCAAGACCACCACGTTTCAACGCGTCGACTGGCTTTACATAACCGTATCTTTCCGAAAACTTCATATCTTCTGTTTATTTATCCCAATCAATGACCTCTACAGCCCTTGACACATACTTTATAATAGATGAAGCCATCTTCTGATGAATACAGATCTCATCATTCTTAGGCTTACCGAACTCCAGGCTGTCACGGTCCATATTCTTGACACACATCTTTACCGCATCTATCTTCGCTTCGTGCGGATTCTTTGGTAGACGTAGTTCCTCAGAGGCTATTGCTCTTCCTGTATAGTAAAGTGTGTCAAACATTATGAGTTCATCGTCAGGACACGACAGAAGTAACCCCATCTGATCCATTCCGTCCTTGACGCCTGACAGCCCCTTCACAAAATCAGTTATCTTAAACTCCTGATTCTCTTTCTCGGCAAAAGGTTTCATAGCATCAACCAACCACATCACTCTGGGGCGCAAGTCCTCATACTCGGCGAGGAAAGCATCAATCCTTACCGGATCCACATCGCTTCGTAACTGATTGTCTAAATCATAGGCGATAGCTTCGAGTGCATTGTAAAGTTCACTCATCCTGTCATGAAGATTGTATATATCCAATCTTGTTGCCTCATTCATTGGGGACAAATCCTTTTTAACTGGATAACGCATAGTCATAGAGTCTTTATCAAATCGATCAAACTCCAATACATAATGTTCCAATACCCCTAAATTCACCGATGACCCAACCCGTTTCTTCAACTCGCTCAGCTTAGGTTTTGTAATCGACCATAGCTCATACAAATTATGATTTTTCTCAAGGAGTGCTTTATAATCAGCTTCGCTTGTGCATACGAATTTCACATTCAAATATTTGATAGACAACTCCACAAAATGCCTATACAGAAAACACATGGTGATACCGGTCCCATCAAGAATCGCATAATGTCCGGCTGAATCCTTAAACTTATCGAACAGTATTTCCGCGCTATCATAATAGGCTGTAGCATACTTCCAAAATGCAAAAGAGCCGATCCCTTCCCAGCCATAGTGGCAGAAACAGTTGGAATCCACTTCTTCACCTGGAGCAATCTTCTTGAATATGATGTCTTTTTCTGTCATTTCGTTTTTCATTAGCGTTATGGTTAACGTTTTCGTTTACTAATCACCCCCTCATACAACTCCACATACTTCTCGAAGCATTTGTCTTTATCAAATTGCTCCTCTGCCCTCTTACGGCAGACCTCAGTATAGTGATCCTTACCCTTATCGCAGATACTACGAATCGCCTCTGCCATTCCTTGCACATCTGCTTGCTCCACCACTACACCGGTCTCTGGTGAGATGGCCTCTGGCGAGCCTCCTGTCCGATAGGTGACAACTGGAGTTCCGCATGCCAGTGCCTCGAGGTTTGTTGTTGGGAACGTATCGGCATACGTCGGGTTCACATATACATCCGCTGCCGAGTACAATTCTGCCAATTCCCGGACGTTGTTGGTGCGGCTAATGCCTACGATACCTTTTGGCAATGCAGCCTTCTGCTTATCATTCACGCCCACCAACACAATCGTATAATCTTTACTTAGATGCTGCCGCAATGCCATCATGTTGTCCAAGCCTTTCCACTTATCCCATACACTCGCAACGCCCAGCACTACTCGTGCTGCCGAGTTGATGCCCCTTTTCATCAGCACCTCCGTCCGCTCCCCACAAGGCACAAACTGCTGCAGATCGATGCCATTCTGAATGCAATGGATAGGATAACTGCCCAAGAACGACTCCTTCGCCAGGCCTGCCAACCATTGTGATACCGGTGTCAGCACCAACTGCTTCAAGCCCGTAAAAGCCTCACGTTTCTGCAGGTAGTTCTTTCTACTTCTGTCCACTAGCCACGACTTCGGATATACTTTGTTTAATAGTGGGCAATCATGACATTGCGTCTTCCAACGCTCACAGCCGGCAGTCACGAAGTGTGAACAATGGCCAGTGAACGACCAGCAGTCGTGCAACGACCACACAACAGGTATGTCTGCCTGCTTCAGATAGTCAAAAAGTATCTGGTAATTCAGATAATAACCGTGGATGTTATGCAGATGAATAACATCTGGCCGTATGCGTTCAATCTCTTGAACAAGTTGCCTCGTAGCATTACGAGATGCCAAGCCGTGCCTATCCAACAGTCGACTCTCCACCCCATGCCACAACTGGTCACAGCGGTTACCCACTTTAATCAGCGTCGAGGCACTTGCGTTTACCATTCGCCCATAGGCGATATAGGTCTCCCATCCACGATCCTGAGCAGCCAAGTTTATCTGCTCTGCTATCTTTCCTGTGGAGCCCCAGTTGACAGTAACGTTGATTTGGAGGAGTTTTGGCATGCTTTCTTTACTTTATAAGATTTTAATTCTTTCTAGGAGAATTATGAGTTGAAAGGAATATATTCTAAAGCCATAAAGAGTGGACTTATTATTTTGATATAGAAAGATAGAAAGGGCATTAATTAAAGATCTTAAAAAGATGCAACTTGACGAGATAACATAGATTTTTAATTCCTACTATTGAATCTTGTGCGAAGCGATTACCAAGCAATGGGCAAGCAATTGAAAAAACTTTTTCCTCCCAAGTCTTCTTCCATTCCACTTTATTATTATCTCTTCTTTCAATATACTGTTTAGAATACTGATACAAAGAGTTGAATGTATCTACATCTGAATCTAAAACAATTTCATCATTTATCATTTTACGCAAAAATACCCAAAAAATTGGGGCATACGGATTACAAGCATGACCTAGTGAATTTGATAATATCCTATATTTTCCCAATGGAGTAGGAATATTGTAAAACTTTCCCTGCTTAGCAATTCGACTCCAAAACAACATGTCCTGACTTTTTCTTATAGGGATATACCCGCCCGCTCTTTCATAAGCATCACGCCTCATCATCACCATTGGGTGTGAGATCATACTCGCCGGATAAGACAACACACCTTTCAACACCCTATCGTCTGAGCAAGGAAAAACTCGTCCTAACAACTTTCCATTTTCATCAATATCATACACCGCTGACGAAACAAGCACATATTCCGGATGATTATCTAAAAATGCCACCTCCGTGGCAAAACGTTCTGGAAGACTGATATCATCGCTATCCATTCGTGCAATATACTCACCTTTTGCTTCTGCACAAGCTAGCCTCAAAGCCATACCTAGCCCTGTGTTAACATGATAGAAATACCTTATGCGAGCATCCTTGTATTTCTCAACTATCGCTTTGGTATTGTCTGTTGAGCCATCATCCCAAATAATGAATTCAAAATCTTGGAATGTTTGGGCCAAAATGCTTTCGATGGCTTCTACTAAAAATTCCTCTGTGTTATATGTACACATAACTACAGAGATTTTAGGACTATTTGAACATTCTACCATATTCTACTTATTCAGGTAATTCCATCCATTCACCAAACTTCTTATCCCATTCTTCGGGTTCAAATGGGCACATACCAGACCAATGGAAAAAAGTGAGTTCACCAAAATATATTTTCCCTTCAACATTATACAAATCAACACGGACATGCGGGAAACAACTAGACAGATTAGCCGCTACTTCCAACATCGCCTCAAAGCCCTGCGGTTTTTTCAGTTCTTGGGAAGAATGATCATGCCCCCAACGAAAGGGAAGGTGTTGGAAATTCGTATCACAAAAATCAAACTTCGTGTGCCCCGTCTGTCGCTCTGTTGCAACCATCACGGCCTTAACTGTGCCATTAAAGCAGAAGAACTTATAATCTGTTAACTCATGAGTCGTCTTGTCTTCCAAATAAGGTTCGGCAATTATCCGTGGAACAACATTTTTATAAGGCCACTCTCGGCCACTCCAATAATGGTTCCTTTTTTGGGCAGCAGACAGTTTCTTCTTGATAGCCTCCTTCTTCATGTTTGCCTTATCCTTTACAATCGCGACGCCACCAGAATCATGAGTGCACTTTAACACAAACTGGTCAGGCAAAAAATTAAAATCAATTTCATCAAAGCTATTCCATACACCAAGAGTAGGAATTACGTATTCATTCCCTATTCTTTCGGCAACGTAATGCTTTACTTCATTCTTGTCAACCAAACTTGAGAGAATTGCCGGACGATAATTCAATTTTAGCCATTGCAACTTTTCATTATAGGTTTTTGGATTATCAAGATTCAACTTCTTACCAAACACTCTATAATAAAGCATTTGCAAATACATCCCATCTGACATGCAATGGTCTATGCTCAATAACTTTAAACCTTTAAGAGCAATTCTACAAAACTGTTGTTTTATCATCATCATAATTCAAACTAAAATCCAATCTTTACACTGAGGTTTGAATTCAGGCCTACGCTCTATCCAAACCTGTGGAGCAATAACTATTTTTCCTATATTAGCATTAAGCCATGCCCCCCACCAAGAGAAACTGCTATTTGCAATTATGTTGTGTTTACACTGGCTCATCAGGAACATATCTTTATAAGACTCTGCCCCTTTATTATGGTTCACTAATCTATATTTAATTCCTAAAAGATTGGCTATGCGGTTAGCCTCCTCTGTATCGTCTGAAAAAATAAAATAAAATGCAGGACCAATTTTTTCAGAAATTACATCAACTGCTCTTCGATAAAATTCCTCGCCAGCGAAAGGGATGCCGAATTTTGCATAATCGCCACGTCGTATGTGTAAACTTACAGATACAGTCTGTTGCATAGACTCTGCTAACTCAAGATTATATTTATCAATTTTTTTAAAGCGAAAAGCCTCCCTGACTTTTTCGGAGACATCTTGGAAATAACGTTCACTCTGCCAATACCCTCGAATATACCTTTGGGGGTGAGATATCACCATATGATTATAAGAGAGATTATCTTTCAAAACTAAGCTTCTTGGGTTAAACTTGTCAAGAAAGCGTAACCATAAAAGATGTGTTCCTTTTTTATTAATAACATGATCTTTTATTCCAAATATCTTTTTTAATTCATATCCATTATGCATTTGAGTATAATTATAAAATGAAATATCCAAATCTGTCTTAATGCCTTTCGACCTTAAAGCAAGTACCAAAGCAAATTGGAACATCTGGTTACCCAAACCACCTGAAAAAATAACATTAGTTTTCATAATTAATAATAAGTTCTATCACATATCAATCACTATCCAAAGATACTTTTAACTCCACTGATACCTAAAACAACATATATGAAATTAAATAAAGCCATAAACACAAAGAATCCAATAGTAAATTTTATCATTCTTCTAATTTTAAAATCCTCCACAATTGTAGGGATAAAAAATAGGAAACCAAAAATGGTATAGCCTAGGTTAACGGCCGAGCTCATCACAGCGAGGGCCATAATTAAAATTGCTATAAACGCCAAATAATCTATTGTTTCACGTGAGCATATTTTCTTGTAAATATAGGGAAAAACAACGAGTGTAACATAAAATGCCATACACGAATTAAAAGGTGTAGTTATATAATGTGTAAACTCGGGAATACCCCCAAAAAAATGTTGGTACGTCCACGGAAAAGCACCTACGATAGCAATAAAATATTTTACAGGAAATAACAAATATGTATAAACATTGTCTAATGAACTTAGATATGACAGATTACTTTCATTTTCAAAGAGCAATTCTTCAAAATAACTTGCAGTAGCCATTGCTATAAATATCGTTACGACTATAAGTATTAGTCTTCTACCTGAACGATTCTTATTCTCTGCTTTAAAAAACTCATACAAAATATATGCGCCAAAAGGTACTAGTACATATGGTTCCCTCATTAAATAATAAATGTATGACATTACTATTACCCAAACAAATCGGAATTTTGATGATAGGACGAAAAGAGTTGTAATAAATGTGATCAAAAAAAGCCCAAGAGAATATCGTCCCATCTGACTACTTAATCCTAAAAGAACATAAACTAAGCCCAAACATAGCGCTACCCTATAGTCACTATTGCGAACCTTAACAATATAAGCCACAGATATTGCAGATATAAAACGAAAAAAACAATTAATAGGAATAATTGTCAAAATGAAATTACCCGAAATTTTATAAATGACACTTAATAAAGCATATAATTCGGGGTGTGGCATAAAGGCATAATCTCGAATACTGGAGTGGGTGTAATCAAATTTATCTATATAAATAGATATTTGTTCTGCTGTTGCAGGATAGTCACCAGTTGTGTAGACGACAAAACTAGGATGGAACAAATATTGAGGGTCCACAAATGTTGTGTAATGCAAATATCCGAATATTGCGTAAAAGATATATGCTATAAACAGCGTTGCCGACATTTTATAATCGCGAAGTAAAACTTGAGAATACAATACTACGCAAAATAGTCCAATGGCACCGTGAGAGATTAATCCGGTATATGCATTATGTTTGTCAACAATTTCTGAAATCAGAAAAAGGTACAATAACAAAACGCCCAGAGTCGCCGCTAAATAAATTAAGAAATGTCTAAAACTTTGACTTTTATATGACTTGGCTTGTATCGTCATAATCCATTAAATATAAATATATTCTATTTTTGAGACAAAATGGCATCATAAATACTATCATTCTTCAATAAATTAATAGAACCACCTACAAGCTGATCTATAGTTGAATAATTTGTCGGATTGAAACAATGATAGAGGGAACAAGTTACCATATCATGTATTTTGCTCCTATAGCGAGAATCTAATGTCCCAACTAAAGGAACAAAAAATATCTTTAACTTATTATGAAGGCAATAAATCCCCCATAAACACTCTGCAAAATATCCAAATAGCCTTCTAAGTCGGCTGTATCCTGAAAGTCTTACATACTTTTCACATTCAAACAAAATAGAAAACTGCCATTCAGAAAATTTATCGAAAAGATTTTTGGGCGCAACGAACATATTGTATGGAATATCGAGATTTCCTTTCATATAGTCAACAACGGCCTGTTCATATTCAGGATATAACTTCTTGATGACTAACAAAAATATTGCCACATCCTCAATTGTCAAAATTGTTATTAACTTATGGAGGATGCTCCCACCTCTAACACTATGTACAAAAGGCCGAGGAAGAATGACATCATAATTATTGAATATGTCATCGAGTCTTTCTTCTGTAAAGATATCCTCGAAGTACCTTCTATAATGGCACAAACCAACATTTCTACATTGCAAGTTTTTCCATGCCCAATATTGTGCAGTTAATTCGCAATAGTAGGGATTTTTATTGGAAATATTATCACCAGTATCATCTCCAATATAACCTAAGTCTATATTTGATAAGGCCTTTCCAACTTGTATAGGTGTATATATTCCTTCATCATAAACATCTGCTGGTTTATGGCAAACCACCAAAATTGTAGAATTGTTCGTTTTCATATGTTTCAAATATTAAAAAGGGTGAAGACATTTTCTATTATTCTATCCATATCGTAATATGCATAATCTGCCAAACGTCCACCAAATTGCATATATGGAATCAGGTTTGCACGATCTCTATATCTGCCATATAAGGCCACATTCGTCTCATCATTCACTGGATAATAGGGCTCCATTCCTGGTTTCCATTCCATACTGAACTCTTTGCTTACAACAGTTCGGGGTATATCATAAACGGTTTGACCGAAATGCTCAAAATGCTTATGTTCAATTACTCGAGTGTAAGGCACATTTCTATCCGTATAATTAACAACAGCATTCCCCTGATAGTTTGGTTCTTCCAAAATCTCTGTTTCAAATCTTACTGTACGATATTGCAACTTTCCCTCACTAAAATCAAAAAATTCATCAAGAGCTCCAGTGTACACCACCTTCTCTGCCAATTCGTTCAATTCGCCCCGATGCATCAAATAGTCGCAATTCAAACGAACATCAACTCCATCAAGCAAACCATCTATCAGCTTGTTATATCCGCCAATGGGAATACCTTGATAAAGTGCGTTAAAATAATTGTTATCAAAGACAAGACGCACAGGGAGACGCTTGATAATGAATGGCGGTAATTCAGAGCAATGGCGCCCCCATTGTTTTTCTGTGTAACCTTCTATGAGTGCATGGTAAATATCTTCCCCTATAAGAATCAGAGCTTGTTCTTCCAAATTCCTTGGTATCTCAACACCATCAACTTTCATTTTTTCCAAAGCGGCTTTCTTTTGCTCGTCGATTCTAGCTTCAGCTTGTAATGGCGTGTATACATCTGGCCATATTTCATGGAAAGTATTCATATTAAAAGGCAAGTTGAATAACTTGTCTTTGTATCGTGCTATCGGGGAATTGGTGTAGCGATTAAACTCAACAATGGAATTGACAAAATTCCAAACTTTTTTGTTATTGGTATGGAAAATATGTGCTCCATATTTATGAACATTGATTCCTTCAACATTCTCGCAATACACATTTCCTCCTGAGTGAGACCGTCTATCAACAACAAGACATTTTTTCCCCTTATGTCTAGCCAAATAAGCAAATGTCGCGCCATACAAACCACTTCCAACTATAAGATAGTCATACTGTTTCATATATTCTTTATCTTTTTTTGAATTTTCCCATCATAATACTTGATGGTATATGATGCCACTACAGCTGTAACAATAGATAATAAAACCGTAGTTATATTAAGTATACTGTAATTCTTTTCCCTTACATCTAACAAAGTCATAAAAAATATATAACACAAGCCATGTATCATATAAAACGCATAGGAATATGGGGAAAGACAACTAAAATCTTTCCAGAAAAAAATTTTGAGATAGCACCTTCCTGAAACGAAAATACATAAAAAGCCATAGTATAGAGAATACTAAGAATCCATATGTGTGCCCGAATGTCATTATCTATCAGTACATATACAACAATCGCAGATAAAATTCCCCCTTCTAACATCGCTATTTGTTTTTGCGACAGTTTGGTATTCTTTGTGTTATGAAATATTCTAGCGCCCAATACCCCCATACAAAACTCAACGACTCGGCTATAAGGAGAAAACGTATAGAACCACAATGTTTGCCCATAAGCATCCACATGTGGTCTCAAGAGATCTAACAATACCATATAAATAAGCATTGCCGTTATAAGAGTAGGACTATTCAGTTTTCTCAAGACAAGTGCATATATTAGATACAGCCAACAAATAGTAGCAACATACCACGCAATACCATTAAGAGATTGAAAAGAAGGTATCAATGTTTGTAAAAGCACACTATTTAACAACAGGTCAATGGCTATACTACAAAACTCTTTATGGCCTACTATTGCAAGTCCTAAGCCTATCAACATTGTGAAAGCATATATTGGATAAAGTTTTATAATACGCTTTCTAATAAAGTATGATACTTTTACTTCTTTTGTTCCGTAACCAAGTTCTACACAAAAACCTGACAACACAAAAAACAAACAAACTCCTATTGGCGCCAAATGCCATTTAATAGGGAAAATCCAATCCATATGGCAAATCAGAATTATAAGAGTAGCAAAAATCCTAAAAGCGTTCAAAGACGAAATCATAATCCTATTAATGCGACAATTCGAAAGCCAAATAATTTAAAGAATCATCTATTTCTGCATTTATTAAGGGAGTTACTCTATTGTAATCAATCGGTTTTTGCCAATCATTTTTGCCTTCTTCATATATTTTATAGTCTAGGCCATAACGATGAAGCATATCATACATTCTAGAATTTTGAGACCCAATCTCATCACTGCAATTTTTCAACACATGAACAAAGTCCTTTTTAAATTTCAATGCAAATACCGTTGCGTGAAACGAATCCATACAAATGTAAGATGCATGTTGAAGCAAATAGACCCATTCATATGGTCCAGCATCCTTATATAGAAGCCCGTCTCCCCAATTACTAAAATCTCGGTTATAACACTCTAAATTTATTACTTCTGTTATACCTGTCAGATTTTTGACTTCTTGAAGTGCTGAGTTATATGAATTTTGGCGCTTTGAACCTATACAATAACAAAATATATATTTTTCCGGGAGATTAAATTCAATTTGAGCCTTAGATGAAAAATTTTCCCATTCTTGAATAGATAGAAGATAAGTTGGATCTACGACTAGTTTTACATCCCTTCTACCTAAAAGATTATTGAGAAGTTCCACTGATCTTTGCTCCCTCACCGCAATATGCTGAAAAAATGAAAGATTATTTCTAATCCGATCTTTGACTTCGTTCGGAATCTCAGGCAGTGAAATGCTAGATGAATAAGAGATGCTCTTCTTCCTTCCTTTTACAAATTCCAAAAACATCATTGGGTCATAACCTGCACAATATGGATTCCAAATCTGATCACTTCCTGTTATAAATATGTCTGCATCTCTTACAACACTTTCATAATCTGCCTTAGAATATAAATGGCGCATCTTAAAATTACCATCCATCCACGCAAACTTCACTACTTTTTTCCATTGCAACGAATGTCGTTTCTTATGAATGATTTCCAGCTTATTAAGACCCATATACTTAGCAAGGAATGACTTTAATGGACTATTGGGAAGTTCCAATTGTTGGATATCAGTTCTTCCAGTAACCCCATTTACGTGTACTCGTTTCAATCCAACTATTTGAGCTAAGCGATTAATAAAATGACCAAGTTTTTGCAGGATGCTGAATCTATCATTATAAATAAACTCCACATCATATCCCATTTTTACAAGAACAGCATTCAATGCATATGCTTGCAAACACGTACCAAAATTAGGATGGGGCGCAAATGTTACTAACTTAATCTTCATTTATTTTGCCTCTATTTTTTAACTTATCGAGTTCCTTTCTTCTTACAATTGCTGTTAATTTTGCTTTCTCCTTAGCCTTAACCCGCCTTAATGGGAAAAAAAACATCTTAAAAAGAAGTGAACGAATAGGACTATTTGTGAAACCATTCTGAAATAAAGCAGCCTGGAATACCACGGGCATTTTTTTTATCTTATATATATCATCTGATAATATGAGCGGATAAGTTGAAGTTGGCATATATATTGCCTGATTGTTTCTTGTAGCCATCTCAAAACTTACTGGAATCTTTATAAGTTTCTCGCTCCTTTGCCATAAAAATACTCCCTTGCTAGAGTTTACAATAACCAATGATGTTCCATCATAGTTTTGATAGTCACTTTTATCTTCTCCTCCATACCAGAAATCACCTAAAGTTAAATCTGCCACTCTATCCATAGTTGCATAACGGCAACCATAACATGATTTACGTAGACAAGAATAGGTCAAATAAGACTTAAACCTAAAATCTTCCTGTGTTGATATTTCCTCAATTATTTTCCCGTCAGACATAGCGTAAACCGTACGATTCCCATCATACCAACCTTTAGATTTCGTACGATACGAATGGATTGATCTCGCCCTTTTTAATCGTAAAGAAAGATCTGTAAGATACCGAGAGGGAACTCCATGACAAAGAATTTCAATAGTAAATAATCTTTCTAAATTTTTATAATGGAGAAAGTGATATAATGCTGCTATTTGACATGGGAGTCCTGAGAAAAGGACTCTTTTCCCTTGACTCAGTTTCTTTTTGACAGATTTATAAATATCTTCTGATCTACATTGTTCATATTTGGATTGCTGAAGTTTCCATAAATCTTCTTTTTTATCTATAACAACAAGCCTAACCAATCCGTCTTTACCTAATTCTGCACCAACAACAAGACTATCACCAATCTCCAGAAAATCGCTTGCTAACTGAGCAAATGCACCACCAGAGGCACTTCTCCGCAATAGATCTTTATCTGTGGTCCAGCAAGAAAACAGCGTTTCTTGATTCCGATCGTTTCTTCTTATCTCATCTTGATGCAGAATATGGCAATTCCATTCACATGCTTTACATTCGACACATAGATTATGATTAATTACGGGATAATAAAACCCGTTCCTATCCAACTCTAATGTTATTGCTTTCTTTGCACATGAATCAATACAGGCAGAACATCCGCAGCAGTTATTTTTGTCTGGCAAATTGGGCATTTTATATTATCTTTTCAATACTATTTTTTTAATCTTCCCATTAATAACTTCTCTTTCATGTTTTTCGATTCCGAAAATATAAGCAGTAAGAGTCACTGCCAAAGAGCATATAAAACAAACAAGAATTACCCCCCCAAAAGAAGATGGAAGAAGAAGATGTCTGGCAAAAAAAGCTATTGGCACACTCACTAATACAACCTTAAATATTGAAAGCAAAGACTTTAAATAAGAATTGACATCTAAGCCAATTAAATGATGCAATAAAAAAATCCTTGCTACCAAAATAACAGAACACAATATAATATCAACAGCGAAAACGATGGAAGCTTCAAAACCTAATTTCAATGCAATATAAGAAATAGGCACTATCATAATAAATATTGTACCTATTGTAAGATAATATTTTTTCACGATTCCTGTTGCCAATGCAGAGATTGACAAAGAATTCGTAGTTGTATCTATTAAGGAGGCAACAATAACTAATTGAAGGAAAACATCAGTGTATCGAGGTACTTCCTTTAACCAGAATTTTAACAACTCACCCGTTTCCATCAATAAAGGCATCGCTATTATAAATAGCAAAAAGAAGGATATTCGAGTACTTCGATCAATCAACTTATACATTGATAGCATATCCTTTTGCGCATACGTTTTAATTATCTGAGGATTCAATGCCGTTTGAAAATTGAAGGCGAAATTTAATAATACACCTCTCACCTGATATGCAATTCCACATGCTGCATTCACAGCCGGACCATAGAAAATATTTAGCAAGATATTTGTTCCCTGATTACTAAGAGCTACAGCGCCGCTGCCATACAAACTCCACCCTGCAAAACTTATCATTCGCTTAAATAAATCATAATCCTTAGTTTTTACATATTTAGTTGCGGAAAAACGACTCTTACAATAATAGCCATATATAAATCTTACAGATAATTGCACTAAAAAATAAAGAAGAGAATAAAGTATTAATTTATCAAATGGAGAAATAATTAGTAAATAAACTATAACTAATTTTGCTACGGCTTCGTATATAGAAATGTATGCAAAAGTCGACATCTTCTCATGAGCAATAATGGTAGCATTGTATGGTACACTTATTACACTCACTATGGAAGTTGCTATCGAACATTGATAAACCCATAATGCTGCTGACATTCTATCTGCTGGAATAGTCATTTTATTAGACACAAACCATAGTCCAACAGTTTCTCCAATCAATAAAATGACCAACGCTATAAAAAAATGAATTTGCAAAGAAGTTGAAAAAACATGAGACTGGTTCTTCATATCATTTTTGCCCAAGGCAAAAGTAATAAAACGAGATGTAGAAACAGACATCGACGTATTAAGAAACCCAAGAAGCGCTATTACTCCTCCTATAACATTAAAAAGGCCATAATCCACCTCCCCCAAAGTAGTCAAAACGACTCTGGATGTATATAATGAAATGACCAACAAAAAAGCCATCCTAATATATAACATCATTGTATTCTTGGCTATTCGCTTGTTGGTGGATGTGGAATTATTATCTAGCAAAATACTTATGGTTTCAATTAATTAGTATTTAGTTTTTTATCGGTTTTACGATAATTTTCATTGTAAGTTAGTTTCTCCTATTTATAGCAGATCTTGCAGGGTGCAAAGCACTATGTGCAGTTTCTAGTTTATAGTTTCAGGAACAGCAGAGCTGCTGTTTCTATTTTCAAAGTTCTCCTACTTGTAGCAAATCTGACAAGGCTCACTTCGTTCGCCGCAGATTACACAGATTGGGCAGATTGCATAAATAAAGCAGAAGTGTAGTGAAAGGCTTGGTGGCTGAAAGGATATTTGAGGTCTATTAAACAAAATTTAAAATCTTCCAACTTAATCAATAATTCCTTATTTACTTCCACCAGGCTTCGAAAGCATGGTGAGTTACTCGTTTTTCTTCCGGTGGAAGTTGCATATAATCACCAAAAGTCTTAGTCAACACATCATGCCATCCCTTAATCACCATGACAGGAAAACCTTCAAAAGTCATATTAATATATTCTGAGAAGCTCTCCTTTAAGAAAGGTTTAGTTGATGCATAACCTGCCACATTATCAGCTAAAAAACCGGTATCAGCACCATTATACTTTTGAGCTTTTTTACTAATATCCATAGCCATTGAGCGGTATTTAAAAGGGAAAAGAATTGCTTTTGATAAAAGAACAAGGACATTTTTGTAAAACGGACGATTAATCATCCATTTTAATGATTTTAGAGTATATATATTTCTAAGCAAAAACATCTCGCGATTGTATTGTCTAAATTCTTTTGATTCTCCAGGTATCTCATCAACAGGGAAAATATCAATACCTACACCGATACCCGTATTATTTGACACACTCTCTATGAGCAATGTTCTCATATCAAAAAGTTTAGCATAAGGTCTATTCCATGCTGCATTTTTTTCGAGACATGCCATTTCATATTTTCCGAGATAATTATTAGGCAGAAGGTCTATGAGGTGCTGATAGTGCGCTCTTTCCATATAAATATCGATATCATCATCCCATGGAATAAAACCGTGGTGACGTATGACACCTATCAAAGAACCATATGCTAAAGAATAATAAATATTATTATTCCTAACAAAAGCATCCAAATCTTTCAATATTTGGAGCTGAATAGCCTTAAACTCTTCTACCGACGTTATTTCTTTCATAGAATCATTTATTCTCAAACACATTATTAATATCCTTGAAAAAGGACCAAATCATCATTAAAATTATAATCCCTATCGGAAATGCAGCAATGATACTTACTGACTGCAGGCCATACATCGAGTTCTCTGCAAAGATCAAACCTATGGGGAACAAGATAAACATTACAGCCCATAGGGTTCGGATGGCCTTGTGGGGTTCCTCATCCGGCGAGATGCGCTTGTAGGAATAGGTAGAGGCAATCAGTGTCAGCGTATCAAACGAGGTAGCATAGAACATGATCATCGTGATGACAAGAAGTGTCATGGCTACTTCTGGTAGTGGCAATGTGCCGAGGATTTTCAGGATGGCTTCATAGTAAGTCCCACCGCCATCAACAAAGCCTACAATGTCGAGGCCGTGCTTCATCTGCTGCGCCAAACCATAATTACCAAGGATGATGAAGGACGTGAAAGTACCGGCCAGGGCCCAGCCATAACCGCCAAGAATCGTGTTCCTGATGGTACGGCCTTTACTGATCATACCGATAAAGAAGGGGGTACCAATGGTCCACGCCATCCAGTATGCCCAGTAATAGAGTGTCCAGTTCTGGGGGAAAGAGGTCTCACGTAGCGGGTCAAGCGTTGTTGAGAGACCGATGAAATTCTGAATGAGATTTCCGATGGACTGGAAGCCTGTCTCGAGGATGTAGCGTGTCTCACCACCAAGAAAGAGCACATAGGCAAGGAAGGCAAAGAAGAAATACATACACCATTTAGCCATCTTGGAGATGCCTTTCATGCCGAACCATACAGCAAGTGTATAGATGACGGCGATGACAACCAGCAGGAGAATGGTAAGAGCTATACTGTCAGAGATTCCCAGCACCTCACAAAGGGCAGCTGAGAGCAACGGAGTGGCTAGGGAGAACGTCGTCGCAATGCCTGCCAACATGGCAAGAATGGCAATGATATCGATCAGACGGCCCCATTCGCCATCCATCTTGTCACCGAAGAGTGGACGGCAAGCTTCGGAGAAACGCTGACGCTCTCGTTTGCGGACATGAAGCATGAAACCGAAACAAACGGCGAGGATGATATGGAAACACCATGCAATTGGTCCCCAGTGGAACAGGGGGAAGGTAGGTGCCCACATCTGCATACTGCCCATGGACTGGACATGGGGGTCGCTAGCATACATGGCCCATTCACTCAGGGAGTAAAACATGATGTCGGCAGCAAGGGCTGACGTAAAAATCATGGCACCCCACATGAAATTTCCATACTGGGGCTTGTCCAGATTTCCTAGTTTTACCTTTCCATATTTGGAAAAGGCTGTCCAGATGCTGAGCCAGAATACTCCAACACCAAGAATGGCGTAATATAGACCACAGTCGTCACCTATGAACTTGCGGACACTTTCCAAGACAGTCTTCGAACTGTCTGGGATGACCATGAACAGCACGCAGAGAGCTGCGACACCAAAAAAGGGAACAAGAGTGGTTACCCAGTCGATTCTTTTTCCTAGTTTTTCTCTTTCCATGAAGTTTTATGTGTTGTTAATCTTTTTCAAATTCTGTATTGCACGGGTGTAACGGTCCATGCCATATGTTCCGAAGTCATCGCCCTTGGCTTCCTTGATGACCGTCCATTGGGCCCAGAGATAGTCCCACAGTATTTGGTAGCAGAGGATTTTCTCTTGTGCATGGACTGGCACGTCACTATCGAAATAGCGGTTGAGTACGTAGTCTTGATTTTCATCAGTAAAACTGGATTCTAGGAACAGGGCTGCAAGGTCGGCCATAGGGTCGTTCATGCCGGAGTATTCCCAGTCTATCAGATAGAGACGACCGTCTGCGGACTTGATGAAATTCTCCGGGACGGCATCGTTGTGGCACGGCCTCAGATCGACACCAAGCATGTTCAGGCGGTTTTCCAACGACATGACAGCGGGCAGGACATCTTCCCAGCCGTCGTACATGGTGGCACCTGCCTTCTGCATCAGCATCTCGTACTTGCCGATTTCCTTGAAAACATTAAATTCATTACGCAGGCGGACATGGGCGCCGTGTATCTTTCTGTAGATGTCGGCAACCTTCGTCATGTTGTCGGGGCGCTGGATGGTGGCACTGTTGAGTGTTTCTGCTCCTGTCACATATTCCGTCAGCTTTACTCCTGTCTTGGCATTGAAGTAATAGGTGACAGGATTCACACCGAGGCGGCTGCCCTCACTGGCATTGAACATCTCGTTCGACCTCTCCACCATTCCCTCCGAGCCGTTTCCTGGAACTCGGAGCACGTAACTCCGGCCGGAATGATCAACACGGAAATTCTTGTTGCTCATGCCGCCGATCTTCTTGATGACAGCGTCGGAGACATCTTCATCAGGGAATATAAGGGAAAGGTGGCTCATGAGATTGGCTGGATCGAACGGGTCTTCCCTCCTGCGGAGACGTGGATAAACCTCATTCTTGAGCTTCTTGAAGTCTGACATGTGGTCGACCTCTCCCCAGATGAGATTGGGAAAGTGAAGCACGGGCCGTTCTATCGCATCCGTCACGTCCATGAGCAGGTACTCATAGTTCAGGTAAGGATTGTCGGACTGGTGCCAGGCTTCCATGATCTTACGGAAGGTCGGAAGGGATATGCGCATGAGCCCGAGCAGCTCGCCTTCGAAGCGACGGACACGGTGACGGTCCTTCGTAATGCTGGTAACGAAGCCGGACTGGGTCTCGACGAAGCATTCGTCGCCGCTGCCGCTTTCCTCCGTCATCACGAGGCAGTTGCCTTCTGCGATGTCTGTGAGCTCTTGTATGACTTTCTTCTCATAGAATGTATCACCCTCGATGAGCAGGAAGTCTTCACGGACTACACTTTCTATTAATGCCAGAGAGCCCATTGAAGAGGTGAACTCATAGTCTTGATTGATGATGAGCGTCACGTCTGTGGATTCGTACTTGCTGAACAGCTCTGCCTTGTAGCCAATCACGATGACTATGTGCTGATAGCCTGCTTCGCGGAGTATCTGCAACGTACGGTCGAGGAGGCATACGCCTTCAGAGAACCGCAAGAGCGGATACGGAACGACGCTATCGCGCTCCTTGCGGGCTGTCAGGATGACTGCGGTTTTCATTGTTTCATCAGTTTTAGGCCTGACTGGCTGTCGAAGAGATATCGGTCTGACCCTGCCAGGAATGAGAACTGGAAGGAGTTCTCATCAAACTTTATCTTTCGGAACCCATGGAGGTCTTCCTCTTTCCACCCACGCTCAGAACAAAGGGTCTTGAGGATAGCGGAACGGGTGTCAGACTGATAGCTGCCGTCAAACAAGCGGAGTTCGTCGAGTGTGTCAAACTCAAGGATGTCGCCGTCGGCATATCGGTTGATCTTCATGGGAAGCTCTGGGATATGGCGGATATAGACATCCTCCCAATAGCCTTGGCGGGTCTCAGGATTTTCGTATTCCTTTTTAAGTATCTCGGCAAAGCGCTTGGAAAAGAGATTGTTGAAGTACACGTGTCCGACCATGTACCAGCTGTCGTGACCGCCGACTGTTACGCTACTGATCGTGCCTTCCTCATCTGCGGTCATGCAATACTCACCGGTCGGCCCTTCTGCATAGAGGGCGGAATAACAGCTCTCACCTGGCTCGTCGAGGAACACATTCCGCGGGAAGTAGTTGTCTGAGCTGCACAGGTAGGTATCTGCCAGTCTGTCAAGGACACGTATCACGGAAGAGGTGTTATTGTACTTGTCATAGTCCTCATTCATCACGAGATCGACGCCGTACTTGCCCTGTAGATATTGGAACATCCCGGCCTTGTAGCCGACGACAATCGTGATGTCTGTGATGCCGGCTTCATGCAGCTGGCGGATCTGGCGCTCGATCAGGACCTCGCCTTTTACCTCAAGGAGGCCTTTAGGGCGTTCCAAACACAGGGGAACAAAGCGCGAGGACGTTCCCGCGGCCATGATGACGGCATTCCGCTTGGTCATTTTCTCAGAAGGATAATGAGGCTTTGAAGTTCACGTGTGACTTCTCGTAGACGGGATTCATGATGTACATCACGCTGAGAGGCAGGGCAAAGCCGTTCTTGAACGAGAGGTTGTAAGTATACTTCAGTTCAATATTGCAAACTCCGAAGCCGTGCCCGTAGCCGTTGTAGCAGCTCTTGTTGAAGGCGGCACCGACGGCAAGGGCAAGCTGGTGGTCGTCGAGGAAGTCATAATGGCCGCCTACCTCGGCATAGGTGGAATAGGCCTGCTTGCCTTCGGAATTCTTGTCTGCACCGGCAAAGAAGTTCGACAAGGTCAGGTAGGCGGGAATCGACTCGGGCGCAATGGTGACCATACCCTCCAACCAATGTCCGGTCTCTCGACCCTTCAGGTTAAAGTAATCGTCATAGGGAGTGGTCGTAGTGGGATAGTAATAATCATTCAGACCGACCGTCAGCCACTTGTAGGTGTAGCTCAGGCCGAGGTCCACCTCGCTGTACTTGCCGTTGACGGCATAGCCGCCCATCACGTAGGCATAAAAGCCGCTCTTCTGATAGCTCAGCTGAGGGAAGAGAACGGGGGCGGCATCCTCTGTCTGCATCTCCATGCCACGCCAGACATATTTGGTCTGGAGGTCAAGGCCAAGGTGGAAGTTTGATTGTTTCTTGGAAACTTGATCCTGTGCAAAAATAATGAATGGATACAGAACTAATAACAATAAAAAAGCAATTTTTCTGTTCATAAAAATTATTTCTTTTTTCCTACAATTTGTGGTATATATCTATTAACAACATAAGCAAGGACGCAACGGCAGGAAACGGCTATATTGCTGTAGGTTCTTTAGCGATTTTTTATACTCATGCCAACATATCCTGTTCCTGCAACTGCAATTTTCATATTGTTTGTCATAATGAGCAAGGCAGGGCGCGATGCGCGGGACAAAGTTTAAAGTTTATTGTTCTTTCCCCGCTACACTCTGAAAGCGGCATAGCCGAGCGCAAGAGGCTTAAGCCTGTTCCATAGGCTATTGAAAGACGTTGTCGGTGGTGACGATGACGCTGTCGGAGAGGAAGGATTGCTTGATGGCGGGATCGTTGACGGTCCAGGTACCAGTCCAGAGGCCGAGGGCGCGGGCTTCGGGAATCCAGGTGGGGTGCGACTGGTAGTGACTATAGTGATAGTTGATGCCACCAATGCCGGCATCCTTGAGTTGCTGGGGGGTGAGGTCGGCATTGAGGTAGGCGGTGACGGGGCCGAGGCCCTTGTTGACTAGCTCTAAGCAATACTGCTGGGAGAAGGAGATGAACAGGCAACGGGAAAGGACGTTGTACTGCTCAATCAAACGGACGACGGCATCGACACTGCAGGTCTTCAGCTCTACAATCATGAGCACGCTGGGACGCAGCTCACAATAGGTACGGAGGAAGTGCTCGAGCAGGGGGATGGTCTCGCCATTGGGATGGGTGACCGTGCAGAGGTCGGCATAGGTGGTGCTGGCTATCTTCATGCCATAGAAGGTGTCGTCGTGGTTGACGACGAGCTTGCCGTCGAGGGTCTGATGGACATCGAACTCGGTGCCATAGATGTTCTGCTGCAATGCCTTGCGGAAGGAGGCAATGGAGTTCTGCGGCAGACTGTCGCCCGACCAACAACCACGATGGGCGATGAGGGGGGCTGCCTTGTCGCCGACGCGGGGAGCTGTGGCAGTGGCTGCCTGGAGGCCGCTAATGAGGCAGAACAGGGTGAGGAGGAGAGGACGCATATTAGGTAATAGGTAATAGGTAACAGGTAATAGGTTGTTTCTCAGCTATGCTACGCAAGCGTCCCTTCGGGCCGAGCGCAATGAGCTGAAGCGCAGTTTCTGGTTTCTAGTTTCAAGAGGAGCTGAGCTGCAGAGCGAAAGTTAAAGCAGCAGAGTTCGCCGCGGATGACGGGGACCACAAGATATTTAATTTTTAACATTAATTGCCGTTGATTGACCGTTAATTATTCATTAATTAAAATTATATGGCCAAATTATATGGTCGATTACATGATAATTATATGTTTATATTTCTCCGAGGAACGCAGGTTTTTGTGCCAACAGATTTCACAGATTGCACAGATTTATTTATAGCAGTTCTTGCAGGGCGTCCGCCTTAAGCTAATTGATGTTTCTACACATCCAATGTTTCTAAATAACGAAGCGCACTTATCGCACGCACTGTATGAAAGGATAGCTGATCATAGGTTTTATATGCCTTCAACTGCAAGATGGCTGCTTCGGCACTCAGAACACCACTTTCAAACAGGTTGACCGTAGTAAAGACCTTATCGTTAGCGACTGGCCCTTGTACCAAATCATAATCATGCCTACGGGATTTGCGGCAATCGGTAACGAAAAGGAGCCACGGCTCATCGGCACCAGTGAACCGGCGGATGTTCAAATCAGGTCTGTCTAAGAGTGTCTCGTCAAACTCATAGACGCTGACCACTGCACGCTGAGCTTCTTCGCGTTCCTGCTTGATGTGTGCCCATCTAACAGCTTGTTCCAAATTGCTCGTGGTATAGAAACCTTTACCAAAGTCGGCATTGGGGCGACCTGGTCTGAGAGAAGGGTTCTTTACCGCTACTGTTGAACCATGATACAGTTTGATCATCTTTTTCTTCTGCTTATAAATCTCTGAATATCGTCCAAAATATAATCTACTCCTTGGGTGTGAAGGAGGTCGTAATTGCCGATAATGTACTCATCAGCTCCTGTCTCCTTGAACAACACCCAAGCCTGCATGCCGCTAATCCGCTTATGCGTGGCATAATTTTCCAGACAGTAGGTATAGAACTCGAACACCTCTTTAGGGACTTCCATACTTTGCTGCCTACGCCTGAGTTCGAACTCTCCATACAGTGCTTCCGTGCTCAGATACCACCATTTGGCATTCTCATCGTAAAGCCGCTCGTACATCGGATTTACATAGACGTAGACCAGAGCATCATCCAGCGAGATACGCTTTACCTTGGAAACATACTCCGCCAAATGAGCTATCTTTATTGGTACGATATTATTTTCATATACTCCCATAATAGTACGGTTGATTGAGGGGGCTTTCTCCATGAATCACGCGAATCAAGGTACTTTTGCCCACAGATTACACAGATTGCACAGGTTATTTATGATATACGTGAGGATACGAGGGATACGTGGAGGCTAAGAGGGATACGAGGGGATGTTGAGGGGGTGCTCAGGTCGGGAGAAGACTTGAGAGCGAACTGACGGTTAACAAAGGACGACAGCACGGATGGACACCGCTGTAGAGGCTGCAGAAAGACCTCGCAGAATCCCAACATATCACTTTCAATGTGCAAAGATACAACTTTTTTTTGAATTATATTCCGAAAACATCCGAAAAAGACGAAATTCACGAAAACTTTCTCCACGGATCACGCGGATCACGAGTATTATTCACCCACAGATTACACAGATTGCACAGATAAAACAATAGGGCCGCGGTTCTAGTTTCAAGAATTCCTAAGTTACGTTCAAAGGTTCGAATGGTTTCGGATGGTGAGGGATTCCGACGCGGACGGCAATTCGTCGGCCATCGGCTGACGATTTACGAAGAGTTGCCATTGCTCATAGAACGTGCGCATATCTTTCAGGCTTGTCTCGCTATATCCTTTCAAACCTGGCATCTCGGATAAAGGCATCGAGAACAGGCCTCACCCTATCCTGGTCATCCGGCTGAATCTTATTACTTTCGTAAATAATCTTGCTTGCTCCCGTCTTCATCCCTTCCTCCATTGCCCAGTAGGCAATAAAAGAGCATACGCCCTCGAAAGTGAATTCCGCTTTCTGCTGGATTATGTACTCCTCAATGAGGTTGCGAAGCTCCGCGTCGGAGTAGGAAAGTATCAAATAATGTCTATTGTCTATCATAGGATGTGCATTAAATAATGGGGCGACCTGTAATAGGCTTTTTAGTTATATAAGCTTCTCACTTGCTTCGTTTTGCCTTATAAAAGCGTTGTTTTTTAGCTCTACTACTATAAATGCTTTTGGGCACAGCTATTCTGAGAACATCGGGTTGCAAGACGACATATCTTTTCAGGATATCAGCAATATTCCTTGTGGCATTGCTTGCTGAATTCTTGGATGGGAGATCGTCCTTCAGATAATACTTCTCTTTTGTATTCTCATTGATAGCATAGGCATATATCGAAAAATGCCAATAATTGGAATGTGTAGGTTCGTGTACAATTTCATACGACACCTTATCTGTACGTTCATACTTGTTATTTATCGTCACAATCAAATCGAAAGAGCAACTCAACACATCACGTATCATGAGTCCAAAAAAGCCTCGGTTGATAACATAATCAATATCTTTATTTCGTACTTTTATTGACTTTTCTCCTTGTAGCCATGGCTTTGACAAACGCTCTCGCACCTCCTTCTTGATTACAAAACGAGCATCATTCTTTGAATAGACACCTAATAATGTTGTAGACCATCCATTTTTGAAATAGCCCGTTGAGAAGTTCTCTTTATGAATCTTATCGAAAGTCTCGGCATCAGGTATCGGTTGATTGCGAGTATCATACCGAATCAAATAATAGTCATGTAAAGACTTATTCACCTGAATTATTTTTGAAGCTCGCCCAGGTAATATACGGTTAGGGTAAGATGGAATACGCCTCATAAGATGTGTCTTAATATTTCAATCACATCTGCCATATAGCCATTAGACTGGGTTAGTCGACCATTCTGCTGGTAAAAAATGAATGCCTCCTCATAAGTGTTCATTGCATCAAACATCAAATTGACCCTGACTCGCTGACGACCAGAGAAAACAAATTCTATGCTTTCCTCCATTTGAATATCAAAGTCAACAAGTTGCTTTTGGGTCAACACATCATCGGGAAGCTTACTCACAAAACGAGCGACCGACATAGTAGCATTGTCAATGCTATCCTGTGAGTAAAACCTTGCCGTAACAGAATTACGTAATTCGCTCACTACAGGTATCACTCGTCGCCAGGATTCATCTATCTTGTTAACCTCATAGTTATCGATAGTATTAACAAAAGAGGCAGGATGGGACGTTTCCGATTGTTGTAAGTCCTGGTTCCAATAATTTGACAGTTTCATTATTCAACTTTCAGTTGTTGGTAGAACCCTTCAGAAATAATTGTAAAAAACAAATGCTTTTCACAAATATGGACAAAATCGAGTGCTCTAATTATATCATCAACGGCTATTCCATTCACCTCACTTGAAACAGAAATATCTACGATTGACTCTAATCTGCCAGGAACCACCTGTTGGCGATCTGTTAGGTTAACCGTTGCCTGTGCTGGAATTCTCCCCGGAACACCGTCATTTACAAAACATTGGAATGTATAACGTGCGCCTTGGAAAGCCTGTAGTTGGTTGAGTTTGATGATGCCATCAATATTTTCGAACAATGGAATATTTCCGAAGTGGCTCATATAGCGTACATCAACATTGGTAATCGTAATCTTGTCAAGAAGAGCACTGATTAAGTCACGCACAAAAGATTTGTATGGCGACCATGTTGGATAGCCTTTAACAATATTGAAAGATAAGGTGTCACTCACGACCATGATACGATATATGTCATTCGCAAAGAAAGTACGACCTTTCAACACTTCTCCATTGTCAATTACTGGAATTTTAGAAAACAATCCAACACCGATGAGTGAATATAGTTTCTCTTCTATTGCTTTTTCAATCACACTTTGGACAAGTTCAGTCTTGAAGTGCAAGTTCACCATTGCATCCAACAGACAACCATCCTTAATCTTCTGAGGCAACTGATTGACCTTTATTTCCATTGTGTATTTACGATTCAATTACTTCTTCTGCAAATGTACTGTTTTCTAACTTATTGCTCTCATTGAACCAGCGGCAGACATAAAATACATCGCTCTGAGGATAGTTCATCTTCAGATGACTATATGCCAATCGTCTTGCCCCCGTCTCATCGGGCTGATATACACTCTCAATGGTCATCTTAGGTCCACCTGACTTCAGATGCACCACGTCTCCAATTTTAAATTTAGCCATAACTCATTGTATTTTATAATATAATATTATTTGAACTCTATTAGATCTACACTACTCTAACACCCTCTTGAAATTCTCCCACAACGAAAGCGAATCTTTCTGCCTTTCAAGAAAGTCTTTAACATATTTCAATGTCTCCGAATGTGAACAGCGTAAGTCCGTAAACGGACTGTCAGTCTCAAGCAGCAACCGTTCAGAAGGTATGAGTGACAATAGATCCAGGAACTTAATGGACTTTATCATTGCACTATTCACCGAGATATAGAAACCGGCCTCAAGCGCTTTAATTAGCTCATCCTTACTTCCCGAGAACCAGTGGAGTATAGACTTGAAACGAAAGTTCGTTCCGACAATGTCAAGCACTCGCTTCACCGCCTTACGGGAGTGAATGGTAATTATCTTACTCCTGTCATATCGACAACGTTCTACCAGCTCATAGAAAAAAGCCTCTTGTTCTTTCCTAAAACTCGCATCCACAAAGTCCAACCCCACTTCACCTATATAACGAGCCTCCGGAAGCAACTCCCACATCAAGGGTATCTGAGAAGGAAACTGATGAACAAGTTCTGGATGGAAACCTAAAGCGTAACGGATATATTTACTTGCTACCTCCGTTTTCTCTTTACGATAAAGATCAGGCAGATTTGTCACGGCTATAGTGTATATCCGCTGCTCTTCTATCTGACGAATGGCTGCCGCACGGTCCTTTTGAAGGTCGAGATGAAAATGTGAATCGAACAGGTTTTCCATCAAACAGTATCTAAATAATCCTTCAGTTCCTTTAATCCCCTTTCGTATAAGGCCGCAAAGTCATCTAAACGATAGTTTACAGGCCCTGACATCTGGATGGCAGCATATGGATACTTGGGGGTGGCAAGCCCCAATCTGTAGGAGCGAAGAGCCTCCTTTCCAGCAGGTGTCTCATAGTGGTGGCGGTAATTGGATGTGTCGGTCAATCCTGCCTTCATAATGGCAGCCTTTCGAATGGTACAAGGAAGACATTCGCCACAATGACCGGCATCTTCGCCAGACCAACGGCCTTGGTCTGGGTGAGAGCAGGAAAGAGTCTTTTGATACATACTATCCTGATAGGCCCTGTCTTTGCAGCACTGCATCATTTCTCCTTTTGTTAGGAATTGGTAGGGGTTGACCAGAGTTACATCAATGCCAAGGTCATTCAATAGAGCCTGCAAAAGCCCCATGAAATAAGGATGAGTAGTGCGGGTACTCAGACTTCCCGACCTCATAGGGGTGAGAGGGATGTTCAAGGAAATGACCCCATTTTCTGGCACAAATAGTTCCACAGGGTGTCCCATACCGGAAGCTATAGCAATGGCATGGGCAAAGAACATCAGTGAGCGTGAACGAGTAGAGTTTTCTGACCCGCTCTGTACTGCGGCATAGAAACGAAAGAACCGCTTAGGGTCAAGATTGAAATGAGTGGCAAGTGATGTTACCACGTCATCCTGATACTGTTTCACGCCTTTCCCGCCTCCATAATGACTTACGAATAATGGATCCTTTCCGTCCTTAAGAAGGTCTATGGCACCAATGAAAGAATCCAGCCCTCCTGATAGCATACAAAGCGTATCAGTATCTATCTTACGCACGGAACGACGGAAATGGTAGCGGCCTTTGCGATAGGCGACTTCGTCGTCGGTCTGTGGAATGTACTCACGAAAGTGGAGTGTCCAATGGTCACCAGTCAGAAAGTCAAGAGCGGCCTTTATAGTTGGTTCGCAACGCTCCCATACGGCAAGTGACTTGACAGGTATGTAAAGCTCCATATTTCGCGTCCAGGCATCGTCCTGATCTGCTCGAAGCACCTTCCAATCCACATAATACACCATCAATGATAAGTAGAATAAATCAAGTGCTGAGTCCTGAAAACGTTTGGGTGTAACATACATCCGTTTCTTGCCTCCAATAGGATTCCAAAAGGTGTAACGAAACGCAGATGGATCGTTAATATTGACACTGGCGGCTCCGTCAATGTTAAATGTATCAAAGTCTGAGAGCCTAAATACAAACTTATTATTCATCACAATTCCTCCATCTGTTGATAAGCGGCATCGAACAACGCATCTACAACTTTATTAAAATCTCCTGGATTGATTCCGCTTCTGACAATATTGCCAACTACACCATCGACGATACCATCAATGTAGCGCTTAATCTTCTTCTCCAGGTCTTGCAGTTTATGAGTATTGCCATCACATCGTTTAAGTGCACCTTGCTCAGATTGCTGAACCAATTTATCAAAGATATAATGCTTGATGACACCTCCAATCAAACGTTGAAGCAATTCCTCATTGAAACTATCGAGTTGGCTGAGATCTATGCTATCATCTAAAGCGACTTCTCCAAAGGTCTCTTGTAAAGCTTGGTTAGCCAATGAGTCTTCAAGGTCGTTAGGGACCGAAGCCAACATCTGGAAGATATCATTAAATATTTCCTTGGTTGACCTATTCTCGAACTGAACACCTGCATCTTCAAACCGCTTTCTAATTACATCAGGCGAACCGGAGAAGTAGGCATAAATCGCTCCAGCAGTTCGACGTACGGTCGTGGCCTGACGCGTAGCATTGCTATGACCTCCAAGAGCCTTGGTGTAGTTGCTAATAGCACGTTTTACATTGCCCGTGCTGCGATTGTTCATAGCACGAGTTATACCACTTCTCGCCGCACTCCAACTTACGCTGGGCTGCGTTGGTTGCTGTTCATCACTGTTGGCGTTGTCGGGCTGATGTTCATCTGGATTGCCTTGCGGTTGTTCTTCTTCTGGCGCAGGGGCTGCGGGTACAGCCTCTCCGATACCCTCATCAGGACTGTAGTCGGAAGGAAGCAGCACCGTTTTCTTCGGTCCTTTATATAAACTTGATGTTCCCATTACTTGCGTTTAATTATACTTGCCATTTTTTGATTAATAGTGTCTCCGCGTTCTACAGCTCTTTTTACCTCCTCGTTCTGGGAGAGATACTCCTTGAACCTTTTGGCTTCGGATTCTGAAAGTTTGCTCATGAAAGAAGTCAATTGCCCGTATGCATCTGACGTATATTTGCTAGCGGGCTGTTCCATCATTTTCTTCAAGGCTTCTTCGATCATTCCAGCCTTAACACTAAAATCAGCATACGAGCGCAGCACCTCCACATTCATGGTTGATGAATTCTCAATCACAGCAAAGACCTCCGTTGCAATGATTGACTTCTCCCCTGGTGCAATGCTGTCAACCAGCTTCAAAGCCTTAATCCTGTTTGTCTCAGTGCCGTCAACGAGATAATCGTAGCACTTTCGTGCCGTAGGGCTCAGTTGATCGAGATTGGACTGCCCATAACGGTTCTTGCTATTGGCGAAATAGACATACTTGTCAAGTTTCTCATCATCAAGGGTAGTGCCATTCTGCATCCAGCCCTTAACCCACTCTTTATCTTTCCACGCGGCAAACGGATTATCAGGAGACAGTTCCTCTCCTCGTTCATAAGCTTTAAACAACTCTCGGTTTTCCGGCTTAGTAACAGCCTTAAAGAACTCGGGGTTGAAATATTCTGCCAACATCAACTTGGCGAGAATGTTTTTATCAAGCTCCACATGCCGCGATTTTGCCATTTTCATCCGCATATAGAGCGTATTGAGGAATCGTTTGCACTGCCTTGGATTGCCATTGATGCTGGGTGCGAGCACTGAAGAGATTTGTTTAGCCAACGCCATATCTTCTTTGCACTTGTTTGCCAGCTTCTGATCTTTCTCACTAATCAGCTCCATAGTCAGTTCATCTTCGGGCTGTAACGCACAGACTACTTCAAGCAATTTATTGAAGTCATCCTCTTCCAGCGTTTTCTCCAAAAGGAGACACGATAAGTATTGGTTTACTTCAGGTTTATTGAGTTGAGGAATGTTTATGGGATATTGTACGACCTTCTCCAAATACTCCTTACTAATGTCAAGGTTGTTGCCAGGTACTTCCTTATATTTGCTCTTAATCGCATATTCTATAAGACGCTGGTCAGCACCTATCACAAACGAAGTCCCTTCCACAAAGAGGAACAATCGCATAGCCTCGAATATCTCCAATATTGTGTCGGGTGAACAGCGATCCAATTCGTCAATAAACACAACAAGATTTTCCACCTTGCTATCTTTCAACAACTCGCCAAACTCCTTGCGGAAATTCTTTATTTCAGTGCGGGTCTTTTCGTCGGCTTTAAGCTTCGCAAGAAGTTCTTCAATCTGCTTCGACTCAATCCTACCAGCAGAGTCTTTTAAAGAATTCAATACACTGCTGAGCGTCAAGTCTGTCAGTGCGCCAACACCTCCTGTGAGCAGATAATCAAGCCCAAACTTGACTCCCTTACCAAGAATCTTCTTGAAATCAATCTTCTCAAGAAACTCCTTTGCTCTATCGACCACCTTAGGGCCAAATCGCGTTTCATCAGCGAGAGCATCAAATATAGCACCACAAAGCGAAGTTTTTGCGTCCTCATAACCCTCGAAAAGCCAACCATTGAATTCTATACACAGAGTCTTCAACTGATCACCATCCTCTTTGCCACGCTTGACGGACTTATCCTGTTCTTCTATCTTTTGGCGGGCCAATTTCATCAGGCTGGACTTGCCGCTACCCCAATCACCATACAACCCAATGGTAGAAGGTGACAGTTCGCGATTGGTAGCAATATCCGCCACCATATCCACTAAATATCCGAAATTCAGATAGTCTATGTTACTCTCTTTATCTGGCCACATATTGATTTCTAATAAATTAGTTCACAAAACAGAAAACAAAGTTACTACTATTTCTCAATACCTATATGGTGAGTATTCAACACGTCTATACCCTGCTTCTTCCCTGCTTACAGGCTCCTTTCAGGCTTACTCCAGCCTTACTTGGGAGCAAGGCAGTAAGCAGGCTAAAGGGAGAGAGAAGCGACGGTGGTCGCTGGTTTCAAGCTTCATGATTCATGTTTCGCCACTGGTCATTAGGCCGTTGGCATTCATAACTTGTGATACGCTTCGCGTAGAAATCAATCGAAAATCAAATTCAAATCAGTCAAAAACCGTTCAACGACTTTGTTCAACACCAATTCCCACGAATGGGCCGTTAATTGGTCGTTAATAGATGGACTTGCGAGTTAAAAGCATAAAGTCTGTCATGAGTGCCTATTCAAGCACCAGCATCTTCACAGGGAGTAAGCCTAACATTGCTGCACGGCGATACTCTGGCGAAGACTTCAAAAGTCCACATTTCCCTGAACTGACCCAAGTAAAGCGCGGTTTGCCAGATGGAAATTCATTAAGAGGTTTCGCATGTTGCTTAAGCCAAGCTTTAAGCCATCCTAGCTTCGCCTCCATCTCTTTTACTTCTCCACCCGTTGTCGGATGAACCTCAACAAAAAAAGCCCTTTCATCGTACGATAACACATAGTCCCAACGATGGTCGCCCTGGTATTTATCGTGAGTACAAGCATCTATATCCACACTGCCATCCAATTTTCGGGTATCCTTTGCTAACACATATCGAGAGTTGGCCCCCATTGCACTTAGTCCAGGCTTGTACCCCTCGGAAATATCTGTTACCGACCTCACTATCGCCTCAAACTTACTCATACTCTCCATTGATAACCTGTGATACGATGTTCGATGTCTTGCCAGAGAACTGAGATAGCCCACCCCATTCTGAAACATCTGTGTCGTCGCTAGTGACATCAAGGGTTGATATGTCGACAGAAGTCACGCCATCTCCCTTATTCGCAAAGTAGTAGGTATTGATACTCTTGTCAAATATTCCTTCCAACATATTGCCGATACTCTCAAAACGCTCCACTCCAAACATCCGTTGAAGCAATCTTTCTTTCTGTGCAACTGTAGCATCGCTGTCTTTGATAGTGTTGAAAGCCCATACAAACTCAAGAAGTACCTGAGAATGAGTCGAAAGAATCACTTTGTAGCCATTCTGTACCAATTCCAAAGTCTGTAGCAACACCGACTGAATAGCCCTTGGATGAAGGCCCATTTCCGGCTCTTCCAGAACTACATAACGGTACTGGCTCCTGTCAATCACATTCTGTGGAGGCCCAGACAGACAATAGAAAGCCATCAATAGGGGCATAAACTCTTTTTGTCCTGCACTCCATGCCATAAACGGAATATCCATTTCACCTACAGAAAGTTGCATCTTCTTCTGGCCGGAACGATTATCAATTGTAACTCTTCCATCATGGAAGATGTTTTTCTGTAGCGAGGTTTTCACACCACTTTTTAATCTATACCCTATCGGAAAAACAACTTTGCTGCCATTCAAGCCATATTGGAAAAACATCCTCAATGTCTCACTGAACTGACGTAAGACAAAGGGCGTGGATGAGTCATACTCCATAAAGTTTTTGGGACGACCGTCAGAGATGCTGATGATTCTCTGTGCGGGGATATAAAACAACTGTTCCTGTGCATTCGGATTACCTTTGCCAAGCAATCCGTTCTTCTTATATGTATTAACACCATCAGAAATGACCGTATCTTCCGTCCACATTTTGGCCAGGCCATCTCCAAAATAAAAGTTCAGTATATTATCTGGATTCTTGGCAATCACATAGTTGTACTTATCCATTGTAGCTGCCACATAGCGTTTGTCCAACAGTAACTTCAACAATTGCAAGCAGAGGCTCTTGCCACTTGCCTGTGCGCCTATCAGAACAGTAATGTCGCCAAACTTCAAATGAGCCTCCTTTATCGGCCCAAAATGGCGTATATTTAATTCATTCAACATAATCTCGTTATTTTACAATAGTTATAACGTATTTTAAGTGACAGGGGACAGGTTCATGTCACCACTCCTCTCTCACTGCTGCCAGAGTCATCTCAAGGGCATCATCGATGTTCAAATCTCATTATAAATTCCAATTGCAAAAATACAGCTTTTTAAGCATATCGTCGGCTAATTAACTTCATTTAACGCACTTTATTGCGCTGCCTTCCATATTTCCCTCAGAATCGTCCATCAAAATCACTTAATCCCTGCCAGCATCAATGCACTGATGGGATAATACACCATCGGCTTGTCGTAGATGGGCAACAACTGTTTGCTCACACCCTTGGTAATCGGGTAAAGCCGCGTGCCGGAACCTCCGGCGAGAACTATTCCTTTCATTGCTTTATTATGCTTTCAATAATCAAATCTTTCTAACTTAATCAAAAGGTCCTTATGATGTACCATAAAAGGACAAATAAAAAGGTCGCCGTTAAACCGCCAAAGACCCAAGGCTTGCTCTTCTCATAGCGAGGAGTAATCACGAAATGTCCCAAGCACACGAAGAGGAGTAGCAGAACACCAAGTATGATGACATATTGAAACTTATCTACAAGTGACACCTTAGCATCGTTCCCTGTGAAGATGGTAATCAAACCAACAAGGAAAATAACCACTGCGGAGAAGAAGCTCATTTGCTCAAAGGCCTTTTTATTCGCCTCTTCCATTTTAGCCTCCATTTCTTGTTTCATGACTTTGATCTGGCTCCTTTCCTCATAAGATTCCAAATCATTTCGAAGCATATAAAGCTTTGTTTCAAACTCCACCTTTTTCTCTTGTAGATATGAGAAGCGCAATGGACGCATAAAAGATGAAGGGCAGAACACTTCTATGCTTTGTAAAACATTTCCTTCATTATCTTTCTGTTCATCAACTATTGTAGAGAACTTATACCTTAGTTGCATAGTATAAGGCTGATACTTCTTACACCACTCAAGGGCTTTCTTGAATTTATCATAGTAGTTTTGCAGATAATCAATTTCTTCTTCAATGATTCTTTTCTGCACCCCATTACGCATATGCTCAAGAACTTTCCTTAAAGAGAACTCGAAAGCTTTCTGATATGGATGATAATTTATAATGAGCGTTTCATTTTGAATGGCTTCGATTTCATCAAGGTCTGCTCTCATTTGCTGCAGCGTGTAATCCTTTAGAAACTGACACTTGAAAGAAAAACGCGAATTGTACATATAATTTCTCGCGGTCTTGTCAGCATAGGCATTCACAATGTTGGACTCAGTGGGCAATGAATCATTAAATTGCTTGTCATTGAGAACTATCAGATTATCTATTTGACTACTATTCTTGAAAACTTTTGCGTAGTAACGCATAAGCATAGTCAAACTCCATAATCTTACATCCTCATCATGAGACTTCGACTGCCACTCCAGTATCTTATCTGAAGAAATCGTATTCGGGTCAAGATACTCACAAAAATGATCTTTCATTTCGTCATAACACCCTTGCCCATCTTCATCATGCCTAAAGTCTACATGTTTGAAGTTATAATTATAGGTTATCTTTCCGTTTTTTGAGAAACGAGACAACTTATAGAGCAAGAAATTCAACTTCCTAACCGTTGCATCGCGGATGAACAATATATCCGGAGCTAATGATGAGATATCTTGTAACTCTTCTTTTGTTATAAGCACCTCCTTTATGAAATTCTCATTATAGGAAAAGCAGTATTCCAACCAGCAAGCGCCGCAAATAGTATCCAGGAGACGAAGAAGCTTGTCGTCATTTGGTATAGCTTTATTAATCTTGATAGCGCTAAGGAAATCGTTCTCATTCTTTTGTTCGTAGCGACTTCTTACATTCTCTACATGATACCGTACAATATCGTTCGACACTTTGAGACTATCCAGCATTTGCGAATAGTTCATCAAAAGGTTATTCCGTTTATCTTTCCCTTTAGGTACTATTTCTTCCGTAAATAATTCCTCTAACTGCTGTAAAGCAGTTGTCACGTCATGCTCCAAGAAATCTCCAGAGAGAACAATTTTAGCATAGTTGCAGAATGCAAGCTTTCTATATGATAAAATTTTGCCTATCCCGGCCTTCAGGTTTTCTCCTTTTCCTGTCCGACCATCCCAATTAAACTGACTATCAATCCAGCCAGCAGGAAACTCGCTCTTGTAATTCTCTACAAGCTCCGATGCGTATTTTGAAGGTTCCATCGCCCTAATAGATTTTTTGAGTACTCTTGCAAATATCGGAAGTGGTCATTCTTTCCATTTTAGAATTTGACATGTCTGCCATTATCATGGCTATCTGCCAAACTGTCCAACCATGTGTAATCTCCACAAGTTCAAAAGGGCTTTTGAGAATATAAGCCGGGTTTCTTTTCTTCAATAAACAGATAGCATTGTCGACCATCGTTTTTTGATCTTCAGGAATGCTATTAAAAAAGCCAGTTTTCTCTTTATCTATTACACAAAACCGTTCTCCGAAATATAATGCTTTGAAAGAACCCTGCGTCATGGCATCATATATATCCATCTCAACAGGACCATATTTGAGAGCATAAAAACGATCAAACATATCAAGCATAGGATGATTTTGTTCTGTTGCATCCTGTGCTGCTGTCAAAAACAGCAGTTTTTGGAGTTGAAGTTTAGTAAATGGCGCGTTGCTTATATTTGAAACACTCATTTTCCATTTATCCAACTGAACAACAAAGTACTCAAACAGACGCTGTTTTTCTTGACTATGTTGAAGTGTTTGCACAAGTGACATAATTAACTATTATTGGGAGTTAATAACAATATGTTGTATTCTATTTGAAGCATTGGATTCACTGTTCTTTCACCCACCCATACTGCCTTAGGGTTGATTCAAGGATTCAGATTTAACTTCGTTGACTTTTGGCGCGACTCGACATAACTCAAGTAAACTTAGCTCTGTACTCGCTGCTTCAAAAGTTCAGGTTTCAAGTTTCAAGAGGAGCTGAGCTGCAGAGCGAAATTAAAGCAGCAGAGTTCGCCGCGGATGACGGGGATCACAAGGATTTGTGCCCACAGATTACACAGATTGCACAGATAAAACAATAGGGCCGCGGTTCTAGTTTCTAAGAATTCCTAAGTTACGTTCAAAGGTTCGAATGGTTATGGATGGTGGGTCTTCCACCCAGGGGGCGGCATTGGGCTAGGTGAGGCTGTCCTGGCGGGGGTTACTGTCAGGAGTGAAGATTTGCTGGACGGCATGGTAGCTGTCGAGGTTGCCGATGTCGTAGCGGGGACCGGGCATCTGGAAGGCATGGACGGGAGTCTGCGTGCAGAGCCAGGCGATGAAACTACCGGGGGCATCGACGCCACAGCCAGTCTCGATGCCGACACGGACGAGGCGGGCATCGGAGCGGGTGTAGTAGTAGAAGGGGGGGATGCACCAGTGGCTCTTGGGCTGGGCGGGCTTCTCTTCCATCGTGAGGATGAGGTCGTCGTCGTTCACCTCGGCAACACCGCACTTGCGGAGCCGTTGTTCGGCCTCCTCGTAGTAGCGCATGACGCAGGTGGTGGCTTTCTGGCGGGCATAGCGCACGAAGTCGACCAGACTGAACGACAGCAAGTTGTCGCCGGCAATGACCAGGAGGTCGTCGTCGAGCTGACGCTGGTCGATGGCAAACTGGATGTCGCGCACGGCACCGAGACGGGTCTCGTTGGAGGTGGTGCCGTCGTCGAGCACGGTGATGGGCTGCGGACGCTGGGCGGCCCACTGCTGGAAGATGGTTGCAAACTTATGGTTGGAGATGACGATGTACTCGTCAACGAGCTGGCTCTGGTCGATATCGTCGATGAGCCAGTCGAGGATGGGCTTCCCGCCTACCTCCAGCAGGGGCTTGGGGAAGTTCTCTGTAAGGGGATAGAGGCGGGTGGCATAGCCAGCCGCGAGGATGAGGCATTTCATATTCTTACTCCGTCGGCACTTTCACAAACATAGACTGCATACTTGCCCTCGAGCTCGGGGAAGGCTTGCAGGTATTGGGTAGTCACCGTCTGACGAATGGCGTCTTCGTAGGCGGGATCGATGAGGGCCAGACAGCATCCCTTGAAGCCGGCACCGCAGAAGCGGCCACCGTAGATGCCGTCGGTATGACGCATGATTTCATAGAGGCGAATCTGCTCGGGGGCACCGCTCTCCCAGTTGTGGATGCTGCTCCAGCCGGACCCGAACGACAGGCGACCGTAGGTCTCGATGTCGCCGCGACGCCAAGCCTCGGCACCCTGCTCCACGCGCTCAAACTCGGTGTACCAGTGTTCGCAGCGGCGGGCCCAGGTGGCGGGCAGCCGGTCTTTGTACTTCAGATAGACGTCCTTGGGCACGTGGCGGGCAGCGGCCTCCTTGAACTTGCCGTAGTCCATCTCGGCATAGGCCTGCAGAGCATAGACGCCGGCACGCAGCTCGTCGACGCGCATGTTGTACTTGGAACCCGAGAGGTTGTGTTCCAGACCCGAGAAGAAGATCATGACCTTATAGGGTTTCATCTGGGGATGCTGGGGGATGAGTTCGTACTGGCCGTTGAGCGTGTCGAGGTAGAGGAGATGGTCTTTCTTGCTGAGCACCTCGCAGCTCTGATCGAGCTTGCCGACGCTGACGCCGACGTAGTTGAGCTCGGCATCGTAGGCGACGTCGATGATTTCCTGGGCCGTGAGCTCGATATCGTTGACGCGGCACAGGGCCTGCAGGAAGGCGATGATGACGGCTGCCGAGGACGACAGGCCGCCGATGGGCAGTGAGCCTTCGATGACGCCGCAGAGGCCCACGCGCAGGCGATGGTCCTTGCCGAGTGCCCAGGTGGCACCGCGCAGGTAGTCGGCCCAGTCGTTGCACTTGGTCTTGGGAACGTCGCTGATGTGCCACTGGGCACGCTTGGGGAACTGCAGCGACTTCATCTCGACGACGCCGTTCTGCTTGGGGGCATAGGCGATGTGGATGCCTTTGTCGATGGCCAGACCAGTGATTTTTCCAAAGTTATGGTCGGAGTGGGCACCGATGGGGCACACGCGATAGGGGCTGAAGGCAAGGCCTTCGGCGTCGCGGTTATAGGTGTTGAAAAAGATTTCTTCGCAGAGCATTGGGGGTTGAAGTGTTTTAATAGTCGCGATGAGGGGAAAAAGTTGTGATTACAAAAAAGAAGACTGTGGGGCCGTCAGAGCGTGGTGATGGCGGTCTGGGCAGCGAACTGCTGCATGAGGCCGGCCATGGCCACCGACTCGCGGCGACGCAGATGGGCGGAGCTGAGGCGGTGGTTGAGGATGCAGGCCACGAACTCGCGAATCTCGTAGCGCAGGCCCTCGCCGTCCCACTTGTAGAAGTACTTCTTGTTCTGGTTCTGGTCCTCGAAGCGCAGCTCGAAATAGTCGGTCTTCCACCACGGGGCGGGCACGTAGGCGTAGCCCTTGGTGCCCGAGACGACAAGGTTGCCCTCGGTCTTCACGCCGAGGCCGAGCTTGAACGTGCTCACGGCGTGGGGGTACTGGATGACGCCCTTGGTGTAGATGTCGATGCCGTTCTCGAACTTCGCATAGAAGCGCACGTCGGCATGGTCGGTGCCGAGCAGGCGGATGATGGGCAGCAGCGGATAGGACCCCATCTCGTACATGGAGCCACCGGCCTGCTGGGGGTCGAACTCGCGCAGCGTGGGGTCGCCCCACACCTTCGACTCGGAGGCCTCGACATCGACGACCTCGCCGATGAGTCCGCTCTTGATGAGGGTGACGAGGTGGTTGAAGGCCGGGCAGAAGGCGGTCTTGTTGGCTTCGAGGAGCACCAGCTGGCGATCTTCGGCCAGCTGATAGAGCTCGCGGGCCTCGTCGCCACTGAGCACCAACGGGGTCTCGCAGAGCACGTGGCGGCCCTGCTGCAGGGCATAGCGCGCCTGCTGGTAGTGGCAGAGGTGGGGCGTGGCGATATAGACGGCATCGACATCGGCCACCAGTGCCTCGTAGCTCTCGTAGATATGGGAGAGGTGGTTGTCCTGCGCCAGGCGGTAGGCATGGTCGGGCACGAGGTCGTAGACGCCCGTCACCTCGACGGCATCGACGAAGTGGCTCTCGGGCACAAAGCGGCGGGCGATGCGGCCTGCACCGACAACGCCGATGCGCACCACCTCGCGCTGCTCCTCGCGGAGCTGGGTGGAGGAGATGCCCTGCGTGCGGGGCAGATAGACCACCTCGCAGTACTCGCGGAGGTAGTCGAAATGGCCTTCCCAGTCGGAGCCCACGGTGAAGATGTCGACATCGTACTTCTGGATGTCGTCGATTTTCTGACCCACATAGTCCTCGATGATGATCTGATCGGCCAAGCCCGTGGCCCTGACGGCTTCAACGCGCTCGAGCACGTTGTTGCGCACGTTGAGCTTGCCACGCTCGCGATCGAAATTGTCGTTGGTGACTCCCACGATGAGGTAGTCGCCCAACGCCTTCGCCCGCCGCAAGAGGTTGATGTGGCCCTGGTGCAGCAGGTCGTAAGTGCCGTAAGTGATGACTTTTTTCATAGGGGTAAGGCGCTTCGCGCGGTTCAAAGTTCAAAGCGCGGGGCGCGGGTTTAAGGCGCTTCGCGCGGTTCAAAGTTAAATGTCGCTACGCGACGGTTCAAAGTTCAATGTCGCTACGCGACGGTTCAAAGTTCAAGGCGCGGGGCGCCAAGTTCTTTCTCCACTTCGCTACGAAAGCGGCAAAGCCGAGCGCAAGGCGCGGGAGCGCCGGTTTAATGCGCTTCGCGCGGTTCAAAGTTCAATGTCGCTCGCGACGGTTCAAAGTTCAAAGTTCAAGGCGCGGGGCGCCAAGTTCTTTCTCTACTCCGCTACGTAATCGAACCGACGGGCGGCAAGCTTGATGGAGTTCAATAGCAAGCAGGCGTTCTGCTCATCGCCTCCAGATATTACCTCTTGAGACTATGGGACCATAGTCTCCTTCCTCAACTGTCAATACAATTGAAGCCAAAGTTGCGGTTTGAACGGTAGACGATTAAACGAAATGTAATGAAATAATAGGATCTGGGTGTAATGAAACCGTAATGAAAGGGAGAAACAGGAGCTTGGGACATAGTCTTCTTTCCCCGCATTCAGTAACGAACACGGGTATTGCTGCCTGTTTGCGAGAACGGGCAGCACAACAAGAATGCCGCCGTAGAGAGCCAGAAGGACCTCGCAGATTCCTATTCCTATTTCATTACGGCTGCAAAGGTACAAAAAAAATGCGAGCAAAGAAGCTTTTTCAGAGAATATTTTATCATCCTTTTGTGCATTTGAAAGAATGACGGCAAATTACCACTGATGTACCACGCGCTGGTAAACGTTGTACCAGGGCCTGGTAAAGGGATTACCAGGGCGTGGTAAACAATGTACCAGGGCGTGGTACAACGTTTACCAAACGGTGGTACTGGATGTGGTAATAAGAAAAACGGGGGTTAAATCATTGAGAATCAGATGATTGCAGGAGCGGCTCCAGCAGGTTGGTGAGGGCCACGAACTGCGGGATCGTGAGCTGTTCGGGACGCAGGGTGAGGAACCCTACTCCCAGCTTCTCTCCAGTAGGGAGGGGAGCGGTGGTCTCAAGGGATTGCTGGAGGGCGGCGATGGCGTCGGCGCTGAGCAGCTGGCGCAGGGAGACGCGCAGCATCTTACGGCGCTGGTTGAAGACGGTTTTCACGATGCGGCGGAAGAGTTGCTCGTTGCAGCCGAGGGAGTCGACGTCGTTGCGCGTCATGCGGATGACGGCCGACTGCACCTTGGGTGGCGGGTTGAAGACGGAGGGCTCGACGGTGAAGAGATACTCGACATCGTACCACGCCTGGATGAGCACGGAGAGGATGCCGTAGGCCTTGGAACCGGGCTGGGCGGCCATGCGCAGCGCCACCTCGTGCTGAATCATTCCCGTACAGCAGGGGATGAGGTCGCGGTTGTCGAGCATCTTGAAGAAGATCTGCGACGAGATGTCGTAGGGGTAGTTGCCCGTGAGCACGAACTGGCGGCCGCCGAAGAGTTCGCGGAGGTCCATGCGGAGGAAGTCGCCGGAGATTAACCCCGTCCCCGGCCTTCCCTCCCCGAAGGAGAGGGGGGAAGCCCCACCCTGGCCCTCCCCAGTAGGGAGGGAAGAAGCCCCACCCTGGCCCTCCCCAGTAGGGAGGGAAGAGAGCCCTACCCCCGGCCTTTCGTCCGAAGGGAGGGGTGTGGAGAATGCGGGGAAGTGCTGGCGGAGGTAGGCGATGGACTCGCGGTCGATTTCTACGGCGCAGACGGGGCGCGGCTTCGTGAGCAGGAACTGCGTGAGGACGCCCATGCCGGGGCCTATCTCGAGTACGGGAATGTCGGGGCACGCATCGACGGTGTCGGCGATGCGGCGGGCTATCGACAGGTCGGTCAGGAAGTGCTGACCAAGGTTTTTCTTCGGTTTTACTTGCTTCATGATTCTTGACTTGGGCTGCGACAGGGGGGCAGCTGACTTGACACTGGCTGCGACACGGTCGCAGCAAACTCTACAGGGGCGCGACGCGGGGGGTGCTGCAAACACCACAGGGGTGCGGGTGCAAAGATACGAAAAAAAGTTGAAAGAAAGGATGATAACTGATGAAAGATGAAAGGAGAAAGCTTAAAGTAATAAAAAAAACGGCGATTCTTTTTGTGTTTCGGTTGAGATTATGTAATTTTGCGTCAAAAGTCGCGAAGAAAGAACTTCGCTTAGGATTTAAAATACAACGGAAACGAAAACGTGAGCAAAACAGGCAAGAACATAGTGAACGTGGCAGGGTCGCTCGTTTTGGGCGGTGCGATTCTGTACTGGATGTACCGCGGCTTCGACTTCGGGCGGGTGCGCGAGGTGCTGCTGCACGAGATGTCGTGGACGTGGATGCTGCTGTCGTTTCCGTTCGGCGTGCTGGCGCAGGCCTTCCGCGGCTGGCGCTGGCGACAGACACTGGAGCCGCTGGGCGAAGTGTCGCGGGCCTCGGTGCGCGTGCATAGCATCTTCCTGAGCTATGCGGCGAGCCTGCTCATCCCGCGTGTGGGAGAGTTTGCCCGTTGCGGCGTGCTCAAACAGAAGGACGACGTGTCGTTTCCGAAGGCTTTGGGCACGGTGGTGACGGAGCGCGCCATCGACTCGCTGCTGGTGCTGCTGATAGCCGGACTGACGTTTGTGACGCAGTTTCGCGTGTTCATGACGTTTTTCGAAAAGACCGGCACGAGCCTCGATGCCATCCTGCACCGCTTCACGACGGCCGGCTGGGTGGTGACCGTCATCTGCCTCGGTGCCATCGGTGTGCTGGGGTGGTTCTTGCTGCGCCGCCTCGCTATATATAATAAGGTTAAGGACGTGTTCCTGGGCATCTGGCAGGGGGTGATGTCGCTGAAGAACGTGAAGAACATCCCGCTGTTCGTCTTCTACACGCTGGCCATCTGGGGCAGCTACTTCCTGCACTACTACCTGACGTTCTTCTGCTTCGACGCCACGGCCGGACTGGGCATGTCGTGCGCACTGGTGACGTTCATCGTAGGCTCGATAGCCGTGATTGTGCCGACGCCGAACGGTGCCGGTCCCTGGCACTTCGCCGTGAAGACGATGCTCATCCTCTACGGTGTGCAGGAGAACGACGCCCTGTACTTCGTGCTCATCGTGCACTCGGTGCAGACGCTGCTGGTGGTACTCCTGGGCATCTATGCCTGGATTGCCCTGAGCCTGACGTCGGCAAAGCCGAAACAGTAGGCAAAGCGGTCGTAAAAACCTTTAAACCTCTATACACATGCCAGACATCACAAAGGAAGAAACATCCACGGGGCTGATTCCGCTGGAGGAAGTAGAAAAGAAAATAGTTATTGTGCGCGGGCAACAAGTGTTGCTCGACCGCGACGTGGCTGCACTCTATGGTGTGGAGACGAAGCGTGTGAACGAAGCCGTCAAGAATAATCCTCGTAAGTTTCACGAGGGGTATATGTTCGAGCTGACCAAGGAGGAATCTGCGGCTCTAAGGTCGAAAATTTCGACCACAAAGGAATCTCTAAGCTCAACCTCTTTGACCTTAGAAGGTGGCAAGGGACGCCATAGCAAGTATAATTTCAAGGCATTCACAGAGCGAGGGCTCTACATGCTGGCCACTATTCTCAAGTCGAAACGCGCTGAAGATGCGACGATTGCCATCATTGAAACCTTCTATAAGGTGCGAAGCCTCAAGCGCGAATTGGTGGAGCTTCACCAAGAAACCGACAAGGAAAAGCAGAAGGCCAAGATGCAGCACTTTGGGGAGGTGCTCACTGACATCGTGATGCCCGACCTGCAGACCTCAGAGACGGAATCCTCGCTGGAGATAAACTTCCTGATAGGCAAAATCAAGCACACCGTGAAGCGTGTGCGGAAGGAAGAAGGAAAAAAATAAACCAGAAAGTAGAAGCTATCAACATTAATTAAAACATACTCTAAAATCTTAAATGAAATGAACGAAATTTGCAACCTGAAACCGCAGTGCATCTGGAAGAACTTCTATGCACTCACACAGGTGCCGCGCCCGAGCGGACATCTGGAGAAAGTACAACAGTTCCTGCTCGACTTCGCCAAGGAAGCCGGCGTGGAGGCCTTCATCGACGAGGGTCGCAACGTGGTGATGCGCAAGCCTGCCACACCGGGCATGGAAGATCGCAAGGGTGTGATCCTGCAGGCCCACATGGACATGGTGCCGCAGAAGACGCCTGAGTCGACGCATAACTTCGAGACCGACCCCATACAGCCGTGGATAGACGGTGAGTGGGTGAAGGCAAAGGGCACCACGCTGGGTGCCGACAACGGACTGGGCGTGGCAGCCATCCTGGCTGTGATGGAGGCCAAGGACCTGAAGCACGGACCGGTGGAGGCGCTGATCACCGCCGACGAGGAGACGGGCATGTACGGTGCGAACGACCTGCCTGAGAAGATGCTGCAGGGCGACATCCTGCTGAACCTGGACTCCGAGACGTGGGGTAAGTTCGTGATTGGCTCGGCCGGCGGTATCGACGTGACTGGTACGCTTGAATATAAAGAGGTGGAGACGGACGCTGAGGATGCTGCCGTGCGCGTGACGCTGAAGGGTCTGCGCGGTGGTCATAGCGGTCTGGAGATTCACGAGGGTCGCGGCAATGCCAACAAGATGATGGTGCAGATTGTGCGCGACGCCATCGAGGAGTGCGACGCCCGCCTGGCCACATGGCATGGCGGCAACATGAGGAACGCCATCCCCTTCAAGGCTGAGGTGGTGCTGACGCTGCCGAAGGAGAACGTGCCCGCCCTGAAGGAGCTGGCCGAGGACTATCTGGAGGCCTTCACCGACCAGTATAAGAACATTGAAAGCGGCATCGAGGTGATCGTGGAAGATGTGGAGACACCGAAGATGGAGGTGCCCGTGGAGATTCAAGACAACCTCGTGGATGCCATCTATGGCTGCCACAACGGTGTGCTGCGCATGATTCCGAGCTACCCCGACGTGGTGGAGACATCGAGCAACCTGGCCATCATCGACATCGAGGGTGGCAAGGCAGCGCTGAAGGTGCTGGCCCGCTCGAGCCGCGAGGACATGAAGATGATGATCGTGAACACGCTGCAGAGCTGCTTCAACATGGCAGGCATGAAGGTGGAGACGGCCGGCTCGTACGGCGGCTGGGATCCGAATCCCGATTCCGAGATTCTGCACCTGCTGCTGAAGATCTACAAGGAGCTGAACGGCGAGGATGGCATCATACAGGTGGACCACGCCGGTCTGGAGTGCTCGGTGATCCTGGGTAAGTATCCGCATCTGGATGTGGTGAGCCTCGGTCCGACGATGAAGAGCCCGCACACCACGACGGAGCGCGCCCTGATTGCCACCGTGGAGCCCTTCTGGCAGTTGCTGAAGAAGGCGCTGGAGGAGATACCGGTGAAGTAAAAGCCTAGGCCCTAAAACCCCACCCCCGGCCTTCCCTCCGTCGCGAATGGGGGATTCGCTCCCCTTTGTGGGGCCGCAGCCACATCGGTGGCTGCTCTAAAGCCCCCAGTCGCCCCGAAGGAGAGGGGGTAATAGAGAGAAGCCCCGCTGCTGTTCTTGAGAGGACGGCGGCGGGGCTTGCTCTTTTTAGGGGATAGGGCTGCGACGCGGTCGCAGCAAACACAAACGGCGAGGGAAGCGGGAACACAAACTGGCGAGGGGGGCTGCAAGAGGAACTGGCGAGGGGCTACTCCAGGAGCTGGGCGATGTCGCTGATGAGGAAATCGGCACCTGCGGCACGGAGGGCGGCGGGGGTGGCATTGCCATAGGTGACGGCACAGGTGCGGGCTCCGGCACGAGCCCCCATGAGGATGTCGACGGGCATGTCGCCTACGACGAGGGTCTCGGCAGCGGGAATGGCCAGCGTGCGGAGCGTCAGGAGGACAGGCTCCGGATCGGGCTTGGCACGCGCCACATCGTCGGCTCCGAGGATGAGGGAGATGTAGCCGATGATGCCCATGTCGGAGAGAAACTCGCGCAGCGATGCCGACGACCGCGACGAGGCCACGGTGAGCACGTAGCCGCGGGCATGGAGCTCGGCCAGTGTCTCGCGGACATGCGGGAAGAGCGCCGGCACGAGCTGCTTCTTGTTGATGTCGAAGAGGCGGCGGTAGGTGGCGGCACAAGCGTCGGCCATCGCGTCGGAGAGATCGGGATAGATTTGCAGGAAGCAGTCGCGCAGAGGCAGTCCGATGGTGGCTGCCGTCGTAGCCTCATCGGCCACAGGCAGCGAGAGTGCCTCCATGGTCTGCCGCATGGTGAGCAGGATGTTGCGGCGCGTGTCGCCGAGAGTGCCGTCGAAGTCGAAGATGATGAGCCGGACGTTTTCCATACCCACGCGTTACTTCTTGCTGGTTGAGAACGAATAAGGCAGGTCACTCTGGCTGGTGCCGCGCTGGCGGTTAGGCACAGGCGACATGCGATAGACCACTTCCCCACCCTGCTGCAGGTCGGCCCGACGCAGGTAGTTGCGGGTGTAGTCCTGTCCGTTGACGGTCATGCGGTCGATATAGCGGTTTTCGTGCGAGTTCTGCTCTGCCGTGAACGTCAGCGTGCGGCCGTTCTCGAAGTGTACGGTGGCCTTGCGGAAATACGGTGTGCCGAGGATGTATTCCCCCGAGCCCGGGCAGACGGGATAGAAGCCCAGTGCCGAGAACACATACCACGCCGACGTCTGGCCGTTGTCCTCGTCGCCGCAGTAGCCGTCGGGAGCAGAAGAATAGAGGCGGTCCATGGTTTCGCGCACCCAGTACTGCGTCTTCCAGGGCTGCGAGGCATAGTCGTAGAGATAGATCATGTGCTGGATGGGCTGGTTGCCGTGGGCGTAGTTGCCCATGCCAGCCACCTGCATCTCGCGAATCTCATGGATGATGCCGCCATAGTAGCTGTCGTCGAAGATGGGCGGCACGATGAATACCGAGTCGAGCATCTGGGTGAACGTGTCGGTGCCACCCATGAGGGCGATGAGTCCGGCGGGGTCGTGGAACACCGACCACGTGTAGTGCCAGGAGTTGCCTTCGGTGAACTCGCCACCCCACTTGAACGGACTGAACGGCTCGTAGAACTCGCCATTCTCCTGACGTCCTTGCATGAGGTTGTACTTCGGATTGAAAAGGTTGCGATAGTTCATGGCGTGGCGGGCATAGGGCTCCAGTTGCTTTTTCTTCTTACCCAGCTGCTTGCCAATCTGCAGGATGCACCAGTCGTCGTAGGCATACTCCAGCGTGCGGGCGGCACTCTCGTTGATCTTCACGTCGCAAGGCACGTAGCCCAGGCGGTTGTAGTAGTCGAAGCCACAGCGGCCCGTGGAGGAAATCTCCGGATGGACGGCGTTGGCGCCGTGGATGACGGCCTGCCAGAGGGTTTCGAGGAGCCCCCTCCCACCTCCCCCTGCAGGGGAGGCTTTAGAAGAAGCGTCTTTCCCATCTCTTTCCATCTGGACGGTATTAAGATTCATCAACTCGGCAACGACGGCAGCGGAGTTGTTGCCCACCATGCAGCCGCGGTGGCCAGGGCTGGCCCACTCGGGCAAGAAGCCACTCTCCAGATAGACGTTGGCCAGTCCCTCGAGCATCTTCTGACCCATCGACGGATAGAGCAGGTTGACCAGTGGGAACAGCGAGCGGAACGTGTCCCAGAAGCCCGTGTCGGTGAACATATAGCCCGGCAACACCTCACCGTTGTAGGGGCTGTAGTGGACGGCATTGCCCTCGGCATCGTATTCGTAGAACATACGGGGGAAGAGCGTGGCGCGGTAGAGGCAGGAGTAGAACGTGCGCAGATGGTCGACGTTGTCGTCCTCAATCTCGATGCGGCCCAGCACATCGTTCCAACGCTGGCGACCCTTCTCCTTGATGGCATCGAACGACGCGCTGCCCACCTCCTGCAGGTTGCGCTCGGCCTGCTCGGGCGAGATGAACGACGACGCCACGCGCACTACCACCTGCTCGCCCTTCTTCGTCTGGAAGCCCACCATGGCCTGCACGTGGTTACCCTCGGCCTCGCTGCCATGGAAAGCATTTCCATCCTTCTGGATGCCGTAGAAGTCGAACTGCTTGTCGAACTTCACGACGAAGTAGTTGCGGAAGTTCTCCGGCACGCCGCCGCTGTTGCGCGTGGTGTAGCCGGTGATGACGCGACGGTTCACATCGTACTTGATGGCCGAACCCTTATCGAAGGCATCGACGACGATGCGGGCGATGCGCTTTTCCGACATGCTCGACTCGGGGAACGTGAAGCGCATGACGCACGCCCGCTCCGTGGGAGCTATCTCAGCCCACACGTCGTAGTCGGCCAGATATACCTTATAATAATATGGACGCGCCTCCTCGGTGTTGTGGGAGAACCACGAGGCACGCTTCTCCTCGTCGTAGATCAGGTCGGCGGTAGGCGCAGACACCTTGTCGACCTCAGGCATGATGGAGAACTGGCCGTAGTCGTTGATCCAGGGCGATGGCTGGTGGGTCTGCTTGAAGCCCCGAATCTTGTTCTGCGTGTAGACATACTGCCAGCCGTCGCCCATCTTGCCTGTCTGCGGCACCCAGAAGTTCATGCCCCACGGCATGGCGATGGCGGGATAGGTGTTGCCCGTGGAGAGGGCGAAGGACGAAATCGTGCCCACGAGCGGGCTGACATAGTCGACGGGAGCGCCGGCAGCTGAAAGTGTCCAGCCTGCCAAGACGACGAAGAAAAGTCTGATACGGTTCATAAAATCATTAAGTTTTTGAGTTATTTCTTTTGCAAATGTACAAAAAAGATGAAAGAAGAAAGATGAAAGACGGAAGTTTTTTTCAAAAAGGATGAAATCTTTAAAACTTTTGAACATTAAACTTGGAACTTTTAACTTTTTGTTGTACCTTTGCAACCGATTTTAGAAACGATCAGCCAGCCACAGGCTGCTGATCCATGTTGAATTTAAACAGAAACAAATCATGGACGATTATCCGGCGGACAGTTATAAACGTGTCGCCCGAGGATAATGCCCGCTGCGGCTAATCCTCTGGGCGTAAAGGACTTTTTACACTACGCTTAAAACCAGTGGAGGATTAGCAAAATGAAGACATACTGGAACACTACCGGCAAGCTTTCCCACCTGACGGAGTGGGAGCCGAACTGTTGGATACAGGTGACGTGTCCGACAGAGGACGATCAGCGCGAACTCGAAGAGCGCTTCAACATTCCCGACTATTTCATCAGTGACATCAGCGATACCGACGAGCGTGCCCGCTACGAGTACGACGACGGTTGGATGCTCATCATCCTGCGCATACCCTATGTGAAGGAGATACGCTCGCGCACGCCCTACACCACCGTGCCGCTGGGTATCATTCACAAGCGCGACGTGACCATCACCGTCTGCTTCTACGAGACCAACATGATGCTCGACTTCGTGTCGTTCCACCAGAAGCGCGGCGTGGGCTTCATCGATAACGTTGACCTGACGTTCCGCCTGTTCCTGAGCTCGGCGGTGTGGTATCTGAAGCGCCTGAAGCAGATCAACGCCCTCATCGAGAAGGCCAAGCACAACCTGGACCACACCGTGAACAACGAGAGCCTCATCGGACTCTCGCGCCTGCAGGACTCGCTGACCTACTTCAACACTTCGATACGCGGCAACGAAAACCTGCTGCAGAAACTGAAGTTCAAACTGCAGGTGGACGAACTGGACGACGACCTCATTGAGGACGTGAACATCGAGATGACGCAGGCCCGCGAGACCACCGCCATCTACTCCAACATCCTGGAGTCGACGATGGACACCTATTCCTCGATCATCAACAACAACATGAACACCGTGATGCGTACGCTGACGTCGGTGACCATCATCCTCATGATTCCGACGCTGGTCACCTCGATGTTCGGCATGAACCTCATCAACGGCATGGAGTCGGCACCCTTCGGATTCGTCATTGCCCTCATCATCTCGGTCCTGGTGTCGGCCATCACGTGGGCCTTCCTGCGCTACAAGCGACTGCTGTGACAAGGTGACAAGGTGCGTGAGCTGGCTTTCAGGCACTTGGAAAACGGGTATACTTAAGAAAATATTCGACAAAAAGTTGAAAAAATGGAATTTCTTTTGGAGATTCCATTTTTTTTGTTTAAGTTTGCAGCTTGAAGGACTATGGGTGGGGGATAATATGCCCTCATCCGTTGGTCTGAAGTGTGTAAACAAAACCGAATCATCAACTTAAACCAGTGAAATGATGAACTCTCAAGAGAATGCCCTGGAACAGGGTCAGTTAGCAGAAGAGCAAGTTGCAGCTGAGGCCGCAGCAGAAGTACAGAACGTGGCAGAAAACGCAGCAGAAGTTGCTGAAGCACCCGTAGCAGAGGAAGCACCCGCCGAGGAGCCTGCTTCAGAAGAGGCACCCGCAGCAGAGGAAGCACCCGCCGAGGAGCCTGCTGCAGAAGAGGCACCTGCAGCAGAGGAAGCACCCGCCGAGGAGCCTGCTGCCGAGGAGCCCGTGGCTGAAGAGGTGGCCGAAAAGAAAATTTACACCTCGAAACAGGAAGTATTGGACCGCGTGAAGGAAATTGCTCACAGTGAAGAAACACCCGTGAAGGAAGAAGTTGACCTGCTGAAGACCGTCTTCTACAAGTTGCACATCGCCGAGCGAGAGCAGCAGCTGAAGGAATACATCGACGGTGGCGGCGATCCCGATAAGTATGTCGTGCGTCCTGACGACCTGGAGGAAATGTTCAAGGTCGAGATGAACGTCATCAAGGAGAAGCGCGCCAAGGTGTTCCAAGAGCAGGAAGCCGAGAAGCAGGAAAACCTGAAAAAGAAACTTGAGATCATCGAGAAGATAAAGGGCATGGTGACCTCGCCCGACGAGGCCAACCGCTCCTATCAGCAGTTCAAAGAGCTGCAGCAGCAGTGGCGCGAAATCAAGGCCGTGCCTGCTGAACGTGCCAACGAACTGTGGCGCAACTATCAGCTCTACGTTGAGCAGTTCTACGACCTGCTGAAACTGAACAACGAGGCTCGCGAATACGACTTCAAGAAGAATCTGGAACTGAAGACGAAACTCTGCGAGGCTGCCGAGAAGCTGGCCGAAGAGACCGACGTCATCAGCGCCTTCCACCAGTTGCAGGAACTGCACGCCCAGTACCGCGAGATAGGCCCCGTGGCCAAAGATCTGCGCGAAGAGGTGTGGAGCCGCTTCAAGGCTGCATCGACCATCATCAACAAGCGCCACCAGCAGCACTTCGAGAACCTGCGTGCCCGTGAGGAGGAGAACCTGCAGAAGAAGACCGAACTCTGCGAGAAGGTGGAAGCCATCGCCGCTGAAGAAAACAAGGGTGCCGGCGACTGGGACAAGCACACCAAGCAGATCATCGAACTGCAGAACGAGTGGAAGACCATCGGCTTCGCTCCGCAGAAGATGAACGTGAAGATATTCGAGCGCTTCCGCGCCGCCTGCGACGACTTCTTCAGCCGCAAGACCGAATACTTCAGAGGCATGAAGCAGCGCTTTGCCGAGAATGCCGAGAAGAAGCGCGAACTCATCGAGAAGGCCAAGGCCCTGCAAGACAGCACCGACTGGAAGTCGACGGGCGACAAGTTCATTGCCCTGCAGAAGGAATGGAAGACCATCGGCATGGTGCCCAAGAAGCTGGGCGACCAGCTGTGGGAAGAGTTCCTGGGAGCCTGCAATAAGTTCTTCGAAGCCCGCAACGCCGCCACCGCCGGCACACGCAACGAAGAGCGCGCCAACCTGGAAGCCAAGCGCGGCATCATCGCCCAGCTGAAGGAACTGCTGGAGAATGCTTCCGACGACGCCCAGGAGAAGGTGCACGCACTCGTGGAGGAATACAACCAGGTGGGCCACGTGCCGTTCCGCGAGAAGGACAAGCTCTATGCCGAATACCGCGAGGTGCTCGACAAGATCTACAAAGAGCTGAACATCTCGACAGCACGCCGCCGTCTGGACAACTTCAAGAGCAACCTGAAGAACGTGGCACGCCGTGGCGAGGACGCTCTCGACAACGAGCGCACCCGACTGATGCGCCGCTACGAGCAGATGAAGCAGGAGGTGCAGACCTACGAGAACAACCTCGGCTTCCTCAATGCTGCTTCGAAGAAGGGTAACTCGCTCATCGACGAGATGAACCGCAAGGTGCAGAAGCTGAAGGACGACCTGAAGCTCACCTACGACAAGATCAAAGCCATCGACGCCGAAAATGCTGCCGCAGAGGCTGCTGAAGAAAACGAAGAGGCTTAAGCATAATACACCCAATACCCATCAATGAATGCGGGCGAAGTCATTTCGTGATGACTTCGCCCGTTTCTTTTCGTCCATCGCTGCCATAGATTTCGCAAGGAAACAAAAAAAGACTTCCTCGTCGGAAGTCTTCTGCTGTTGGGGTACCCGGACTCGAACCAGGAAAGGCAGGACCAGAATCTGCAGTGTTACCATTACACCATACCCCAATCTTTTTTGCCTCAGTTCCACCCTTGGAACCGATTTGCGGATGCAAAGGTACTGCTTTTTTTTGAATTACCAAGAATTTTCGCAACTTTTTTTATAAAAAACTGCAAAATCCATCATTTTCTTCTTGTTATTTGCCAAAAAGGCACTATCTTTGCAGTGTTTTAATGACAAAAATTCATTTTTTCAGATAAAAAAGAAAACAACATCACTGAATGGAAGAAGCAAAAACCATCGGCACTGCCGAAACACAAGTAGAAAAACTGGTCAGCACCATCATTAAAGGTATACAGGAAAAGAAAGGTCAGGACATCACCGTCATCGACCTGCGCGGCATCGACGGAGCCATCGCACAGTACTTCGTCGTCTGCCAAGGCAACACGCCCACACAGGTGGAAGCCATCACCGACTCGGTGGAGGAGACGGCCCGCATCGACATGGGCGAGAAGCCCGTCCGCACCGTCGGACTGGAACTGGCCCACTGGGTGGCAATGGACTATACCGACGTGATGGTGCACATCTTCGTGCCCGACATGCGCTCCTATTATAATATAGAGAACCTCTGGCAGGACGCACCGCAGACCGAGGTTCCCAATCTTGACTAACCATCCTCACACCATTTTTTTCGCAATATGGAACAGAAGCAAGACAACCGCAACAATAACGACAACCAGCCGAAGATGCCACGCTTCAACATGAACTGGCTCTATGGCATCATCATCTTCTCGCTGCTCATGCTCTTCTTCACCGACAGCGGCAACTCGCTCGCTACGGCTGCTGCAGGATCGGCACGCCAGGAGGCCACCTACACGAAGTTCAAGGAGTACGTCGGCAAGGGCTATGCCCAGAAGGTGGAGGTGAACACGGCTGAGAAAACGCTGAAGATGTACGTGAAGTCGAAGAACATACGCGACGTCTTCCAGCAGACGGCCCAGCAGACGGGTCCCGAACCTTTCGTGAAAGTGCAGTACGGCTCGGCCGATGAGCTTGAGAAATACCTCACCGAGGTGCAGAAGAAAGGTCTCCTCGTCGACTTCAGCTACAACAACAAGACCTCCAGCATGCTCGAAAACTTCCTCTACAGCTTCGGGCCGCTCCTACTCCTATTCGTCCTCATGTATTTCCTCTTCAACCGTATGGGGTCGAACATGGGTGGCGGTGGCATCTTCAACGTCGGTAAGTCGAAGGCGAAGATGTACGAGAAGGGCAACGACCTGGGCATCACGTTCAAGGACGTGGCCGGACAGGCTGGTGCCAAGCAGGAGGTGCAGGAGATTGTGGAGTTCCTGAAGAACCCCAGCAAGTACACCGACCTGGGCGGAAAGATTCCCAAGGGCGCCCTGCTCGTAGGTCCTCCGGGAACGGGTAAGACGCTGCTCGCCAAGGCCGTTGCCGGCGAGGCTGGTGTGCCCTTCTTCTCGATGTCGGGTTCCGACTTTGTCGAGATGTTCGTGGGCGTCGGTGCCAGCCGCGTGCGCGACGTGTTCCAGCAGGCCAAGGCCAAGGCTCCCTGCATCATCTTCATCGACGAAATCGACGCCGTGGGCCGTGCCCGTTCGAAGAATCCCGCCATGGGCGGCAACGATGAGCGCGAGAACACGCTGAACGCCCTGCTCACCGAGATGGACGGCTTCGGCACCAACAGTGGTGTCATCGTGCTGGCCGCCACCAACCGCGTCGACATGCTCGACTCGGCCCTGCTGCGTGCCGGACGCTTCGACCGCGAGATTCACGTCGACCTGCCCGACCTCACCGAGCGCAAGGAAATTTTCCAGGTCCACCTGAAGCCCATCAAGGTAGACTCCAGCCTCGACATCGACTTCCTGGCACGCCAGACGCCCGGTTTCTCGGGTGCCGACATTGCCAACGTCTGCAACGAGGCTGCCCTCATCGCTGCCCGCCACAACGCTGCAACCGTCACCAAGCAGGACTTCCTTGACGCCGTCGACCGCATCATCGGCGGTCTGGAGAAGAAGACCAAGGTCATGACCGCCGCCGAAAAGCGAGCCATCGCCCTCCACGAGGCCGGCCATGCCACCGTGTCGTGGTTCTGCGAACATGCCAACCCGCTCGTGAAGGTGTCCATCGTGCCGCGCGGACAGGCACTCGGCGCTGCCTGGTATCTGCCTGAAGAGCGCCAGATCACCACCAAGGAGCAGATGCTCGACGAGATGTGTGCCCTGCTCGGTGGCCGTGCTGCCGAGGAACTCTTCACCGGCCACATCTCCACCGGCGCCATGAACGACCTGGAGCGCGCCACGAAGAGTGCCTTCGGCATGATTGCCTACGCCGGCATGAGCGACCGCCTGCCCAACATCTGCTACTACAACAACCAGGAATATCAGTTCCAGCGCCCCTACTCCGAGACCACTGCCAAGATCATCGACGACGAGGTGCTGAAGATGATCAACTCCCAGTACGACCGTGCCAAGCAGCTGCTCACCGAGCACCGCGAGGGCCACAACAAACTGGCCGAGCTGCTCATCTCGCGCGAGGTCATCTTCGCCGAGGACGTAGAGCGCATCTTCGGAAAGCGCCCGTGGGTGAGCCGTTCGCAGGAAATCATCGAGGAGAACGCCCACCTCACGGCTGACACTGAGGACACAGAGAAAACAGAGAAGACAGAGGCCGCCGAGACCGATGCTCCCCGCCTCGAGGACATGCCCGAGGCCGTGCGCCAGGCCCAGGCCGACTACGAGCGCAACCAGCAGAGCACCGACCTGCAGAACTAATGTCCCATTAACATCCAACCGATATGAACAACTTCATCATACGCACCATCACCGGCATCCTCTTCGTTGCCATCATGGTCACGGGCATCTGCCTGCGCGGCGACGCCATGATTCTGCTCTTTGCCATCATCACAGGCCTCTCGCTATGGGAGTTCTGCGGGCTCGTCAACGAGCACGTTGCCGACACCACCGTCAACCGCTTCATTGCCACGGCTGCCGGCGTCTATCTCTTCCTCGCCATGGCAGGCTACTGCACGGGCATCGTTCCCCCGTCAGCCTTCGTCCCCTATCTGCTCACCATCATCTATCTGTTCATCAGCGAACTCTATCTGAAGCAGAAAAATCCCATTCAGGACTGGGCCTACACCATGCTCTCGCAGATGTACGTCGCCCTACCCTTCTCCATGATCAACGTACTCAGCTTCCAGACCGACCCGCAGACGGGCCAGATTGCCTACCATTGGATGCTGCCCATGAGCGTATTCGTCTTCCTGTGGGTGAACGACACCGGCGCCTACTGCACCGGTTCACTCCTCGGCCGCCACAAGCTCTTCCCACGCGTCTCGCCGGGCAAGAGTTGGGAAGGCTCCATCGGCGGAGGCATCTTCGTGCTCATCGCCGCAGCCATCATCAGCCAGTTCGCTACAACCGGCTCACCTCTTGGCTCTGCCTCCCAAGAACTCTCAACACTCAACTCTCAACTCTCAACTCTCAAATGGCTCGGCCTCGGCCTCGTCGTAGTGTTCTTCGGCACCTGGGGCGACCTCGTAGAGAGTCTCTTTAAGCGTACCCTCGGCATCAAGGACTCCGGCAACATCCTGCCCGGCCACGGCGGCATGCTCGACCGCTTCGATTCCTCCCTCATGGCCATCCCCGCCGCCGTCATCTACCTCTACACCCTCCAGTTCCTCGGCTGATTCTTCTTTTTGTCCACGAAATACATAAAGGGCACGACAAAGAAAAGGACACGCAGAAAGAACGCCTATGCGTTGTGACGAGATAGGGCCATTCCGGTCTGATGAGCCAACTCATCATTCCTGAATAGCCCCATCTCGTCATTTTTGTTTTCAACAAAATTCTTTCTGCCCGTCCTTTTCTTTGCCGAAGATTTCTAACTTTGAGAAAAATGTATTACCTTTGCCATGAAAAAACATATCCAAAGAAGATTATGCTCAGTCATCACCCTATACAAGATGAAGCCATCGAAGCCGAAATATATAAAGTGAATGGCGCGGCTGTAGAGGTACATAAAAGAATTGGAAACGGGTTTCCTGAAAAGTTGTATGGAGATGCCCTGGAGATAGAGTTTCAGTTGCGTGGCATCCCCTATGAGCGAGAGAAACACCTCGTTGTGCATTACAAAGGAAAGCCGTTGGCTCATGATTTCTTTGTCGATTTTCTCTGCTATGGCCATATCATCGTAGAGATCAAAGCTTTAGACGAACTCGCACCCGCTCACTTCAGTCAAGTGCTTAACTATCTGAAAGCCTTACAATTGAAATACGGTCTGTTGCTCAACTTCGGCGAACCTCGCATCAATATCAAGCGGGTGCTACGCTGATGATTTCAGAAAGGAACTCTGAAGGAATTCCGTGAAGCGGAATTGAAGCATGGGCGGATGCTGCATGGCAAACATGTTTGCCGATGCGGTATCCGCCTGTGCTTCAAAAATGGCGTGACAGCGCCATTTTCCTTCAGAGTTCCTTTCTTCTTTCGTGCCCTTCGTGTTTTTCGTGGACACCATGCGACTATCATCGAGGTTTGTCGTAGAGCGGAGCCTCCTTCACCTCGCAACCCTCGTAGAAGCGGCGGCAGATGGTGCCGTCGCCCATGCCGCGCCGACGTCCCGCAGGCGTGAAGTTGCAATGCAGGCCCTTCACGTGCTCATCGGGCGAAAACTCCTCCGGCCGGTCCACACACTCGCCCCTCACCGACAGCGCGAAGCGCCCGAAGCCGTCCAGTTCCACCACCTTCCCCGCCTGCAGCTCCTCCTGCATCACGTCCACCAGCTCCATCAGCACCAGCCGCACGTCGCCCCGCGTCGCCGTGCACCGTTTCTCTATCAGTCCCTCCAGCTCCTCCAGTCCTACACGTCCCATCCTCACCGTATGGGCATAGTAGCGGCCATAGTTCTGGTTACACTTCATCTCGTTTCTCATCATCTTGTAGAATACTGCCATAACTTTTTTCTGTTTTTTAAGTTGTTGATTGATTTCGATGCTGCAAAATTACAACATTTCGACATCGAAGTCAAGCCTCAGCTGGGTACACATCTGGGTAGTTGCCCGGCAAACCAACCTGTTTTATCTCAGAAACCAACTTGTTTTGCTTCGGAAATTCACTTATTTTCCTCAGCAAAACAACTCATATTCCCCTGAAAACCAACTCATTTTCCGCCCCTTTTCCTTTGCCGAGTAAATTATTTTTTGTAACTTTGCAGCGACAACTACAAACTCTATTCAATCCACATCATCCGAAAACAACTAAAAAATAATAAAATTCAGCATGAGAAAAAGACTATTCCTACTCACCCTGATAGCCATCTCGCTCTCTACGAAAGTGAGCGCATACGATGCCTTAATTGATGGTATCGCCTATAACTTAGATAATAGCCTAAGATCTGCCTCTGTCGCTGACTACAATTCTTGGTATAAGGGGGATATTATTGTTCCTCCCACTGTTGAATGGGAGGGTGTGACTTATTCTGTCTATACGGTAAGTGAGGAAGCCTTTATGCATTGTGAGTCACTGACTTCCGTAACCCTTCCTAATAGTGTTTCAACGATTGGGCAAAGAGCTTTTGCTCACTGTCCAAGGCTGAAAACAGTAAACATCCCACCATCTGTAACTCGCATAGAGGCTTCTACGTTTTCTGGCTGTTATTCTTTAGAATCGATTGTTCTTCCTGACGGAATTTCATATATTGGAGCCTCTGCATTTCGTGAATGTTCAAACTTAAAAAGCATTAATCTTCATGATAACATCTACAACATTGGCCAATATGCTTTTTTCGGATGCAGCAGTCTTGGTTCTGTCAATATTCCTAAGAACCTCTCGATAATCGATTATGGGACTTTCTCTTATTGTAGCAGCCTTACTTCCATAGAGATACCCTCAACGGTCACTATTCTCCGTGATTGGGCCTTTGCAGACTGCAGTGGATTAGAGTCTCTCACTATTCCAAGCAGCGTCAATAGTATTAATCAGAATACATTTGCTGGTTGCGGCAGCTTGATGTCGATAGTTGTCGAGCCTGGTAACACCAGATATGACTCCCGCAATAATTGTAACGCTATTATTGAAACAAGCAGAAATTATTTAATACGAGGTTGCAATACTACTATAATTCCCGAAGGCATAACTCTTATTGACAATAGTGCCTTTGAAGGATGTAACCGTCTGGAATCGATATCTATACCTAATAGCGTAACTAGCATCGAAAATGACGCATTTCGGAATTGTACAGCTTTAAAATCACTTTTTATTTCCAAGAGTGTGAGGTTTATAGATTCGTTTGCATTTTCTGGTTGCACTAACTTGGAATCGATTACGGTCGACCCCGATAATCCCAATTTTGACTCACGAAACAATTGCAATGCAATTATCGACACGTACTATAATATGCTTATTTTGGGATGTAAGAACACACAAATCCCAGATGATGTAACCAGCATAGGAGCTTATTCCTTTGTCGGTACCAAACGAACCATTGACATACCAAATAGTGTTGAAACAATAGGAAGTTCTGCTTTCAGTTATTGCGATCAACTGACTTACATAGTCTTTCCTGAAGGCACTAAGACCATTGATAGCTATTGTCTTGAAGGATGTACGAATCTCCAAAGTATAACCATTCCTAGTACTGTAGATTCCATTGGTTGGGGAATTATCCAAGGTTGCGAAAACATTTGTGACGTCTATTGTAACGCCACGGAAATTCCCAAGACAAATAGCGAGGCTTTCGACGGAATCGATTTTGAATCTATTACATTGCATGTTCCTTCTGGCTGCAAGTCTTTATATGCCAACACTGCTCCTTGGAGTAGCTTTGGAACTATCATCGAAGATGGAGAATTAATAGAACCATTTCCTGATTGTACTAGTGGACAAGTAAGACAAGCCGCACTCTATCTCTACAACTTAGGAATAGTAGAAGGAGAAAATGGGTTATTGCTACCAAGTAGGAAGATTTCTCGTTCAGAAGTAGCGAAGACTTCTATCTTTGGACTTTATCGAGGGCCTTCAAATGTTCCCTCTATTTTTCCTTCCGATAATTATCCTTGCGTGTATTTCGACTTGCAAGACCCGTCGACTTACTACTACCGCGCGGCCAAAGCCCTGCTCTATCTGGAGTATGGCGATGGCATTACCCCCTTCGACCGCAACCGTCTGGCCTTTGAACCCGAAGGTCAGATAGCACGCGACCATGTGCTGAAGGTGCTGATGGAGACGTTCAACATCCAGCCAGACCTCACGAGTACAGACAATCCGTTCCCGAACGATGCGAATGTCGTGCAGCTTGCCAGCACTCAGCCGAGACTGATGGGGTATATCCGCAAAGCCGCACAACTGGGGATCATCTCTACCGCCAACGACGAGTTCCGCCCCTATGCCTACTGTACCCGTGGCGAGGCGTTCGTGATGCTCTACCGCATCATGAAGAAGATTGAGTCTGGAGAGATAGAGACCCCTGATCCGCAGGACGACGATTACTTCCATCCTCTGAACACCACGCTGAAGACCATTGCCCTGGGCACGGGACTGGAGTTAGGAAACTTCCAGCACTACACGAAGACCAGCTTTGCGATGGATGGCGTGATGCCGCTTACGTTCAGCCACTCGTATAACAGCTACGACACCAACCTGCCAACGGTGTTCTACGGCGACAAGAGCAGTACCGACCAGGACGAGTCTTACAAACCCATGGGCGACGGATGGAGTCACACCTATCACTCGTTCATCACAGTAGTGGGCGACCTCACCGATGGCAGTGCCCGCGCTATCGTGCATTGGGGCGGCGGACAGATAGACGTCTACAAGTCAGAGAATGGTGAACTTGTTCCGGAGTCGATGGGTGTCTACGACGACTGCGAGCTCGACGGGACGGATGTGGTCATCACTTCAAAGTCGCAAATCAAATACAGGTTTGCCAAGCAAGAAAACTCTGAGAGCGCCATCTTGCACCTCACGACTATCACCGACCGCAACGGCAACACGCTGACCGTCAACTACGAGAATGGTGCCAGCAACACAAAGCGCATCAGCAGCGTCAGCGACGGCCATCGCTCGCTGAACTTCAGCTATCTCCAAGGCACTGACCTGCTCGCAGAAGTGCAGGCACCCGAAAACAGGACTATCTCCTTCACCTACTTCGACAATCCGCAGACGTTCAAGAAGCAACTGCAGAGCTTCACCGATGCCGAAGGCAACACGACGACCTATGAGTATAACAATCTCTCGAATCCGGCCGTGTCGAAACTACTGACCAAAATCCAGCTGCCAAAGGGCAACTACATCGAAAACGAGTATGATGCCAACCGCCGACTGACCAAGACGACAAACGGCCTGAACGGCGTGCCGACAGCCCAGACAACGGTAGCGGTGACGGCAGAATATGGCAATCAAGCTACACAACTGACTTCACAGGTTGACGTCTTGCGCAATGGGCAGACATCGGCATTCAACTATACTTTCGACACAAACAACGTCGTCACCACCATAACGGGAGCCGAAGATTATTCGTACAGCAATACTTATGGCGACAACTCGCATCCCGAGCTTCCAACCTACATTAAGGATAATGAGCTCGAGATTGAGAATATTTGTTACGATGAGAAAGGAAACGTCACCAGTTTCACACTGAAGGACTATTCCGACAATCCGACTACGCACATGACCTATGACGAGATGAACAATCTCACCAGCATCACCGACCCGAATGGGAACACGACGACTTACACCTACGACTCGAATGGAAATCTGACCCACATTTCCGCTCCTGAAGAGGTAACGACGGACATAACCGTCGACAGCAGAGGCCTTCCCATGGAGGTCACCAATGCATTGGGCATCAAGACTCAATTCGAATACGACGATTATGGCAACCTGACGAAGACCATGATGCCAGCACTGAATCTGGAAACTTCTGCTAACTACGACAATGCAAGCAGACTCATCAGCACGACCGACGAACTGAATCGTACCAAGTCGTTTGAATACAATAAAAATGACTTCCTGACGAAGGAAACCGATGCTGCCAATCACGCCACTCGGTACGAATATGACGCTAACGACAACCTCAAGAAGATTACAAATGCCAAAAACGGCGTGACCACCCTCTCCTATGACGAAGCTACCGACTGGCTCACCTCGGTGTCATTCGGAGGCAACACAAGGCACTACACCTACAATCCAGACGGAACCATCAAGAGCCTCACCAAGCCGGACGGAACGACATACAATTACACATACGACGGATTGGGCCGCGTCACTGACGATGGTATCTATCAGTATGAATACTATTATGATCGTCCTCTCTTGCAACGCATCACTAAAGGTAGTAAGAAACGAGAGTTTGAGTTCGACGCATTAAGGCGCTTAACCGGTAGCTATAGTGCTGACGACTATGATGATTTCATTTTTTACAACTATGATGCCAATGGCAATTGTAATGGGATTAATTATAAAGAAGGTTCCGCCATCTACACATACGACGGGCAAAACCGTATGACAGAAATAGAGTACTACGACTATTTACAAAGCATGCAATCCCCATTAGCTCGCTTCTCATACCGCAAGGACAACCAGATAGAACAAGCCCAGTATGGGTATAAGAATGTCATTTATGTGGACTATAGCTACGACGAGGCAGGCAGGCTCATTGGCAAAAAGACTTACATGGAGAACGGGACAGTGATAGCCAACTACACGCTCGAACTGGATGATGCCGGGAACATTGTCAGGCAGAATGCTTTTGAGCCGTTTGGCAGGAAAGTGCTTTCAGACGAAGAAGTCAGCTACAGCTACAACAACTCCAACCGCATCACAAGGGCTGGCAACATCAGCTTTGAGTTTGATGCCAACGGCAATACAACAAAGCGTGGTTCCGAGACTTACACATGGGATGCCAGCGACCGATTGATTAATGCCGGAGGGACGGAAATCACCTATGACCCAACAGGCCTCATCGCCTCCTATGGCGACACCAACTTCGCTGTTGACCCGCTCGGCATGGGCAATGTCATCAGCGATTCGAAGAGCGGCGCACGATATATCTACGGCAACGGACTGGAGGCACGTGTCGTCAACGGTGTCTTCAGTTTCTACGTTACCGACCTGCGCGGCTCGGTAGTTGCCATCGTCGATGAGAACGGGAACATCACCCACAAATACCAATACGACGACTTTGGCAATGTGCTGCGAAAGGAAGAGGCCGACTACAACCCCTTCCAGTACGTAGGTAAGTATGGCGTGATGTACCTCAACGACCACCTCTACTACATGCGCGCCCGCCACTACGATCCCACCATCGGCCGCTTCCTCAGCGAAGACCCCATCTGGAGCACAAACCTCTATCCTTATGCGGATAATAATCCGGTGATGGGAATTGATCCCGAAGGGTTGTATACAAAGGAATATATTGAAAACAAACGAAATGGGGGCTACGAGATATGTAGAAAAAACAATTCTGGAAAAGATCTTGAAAACTGCTATAATTATGTTGATACTGAAATGGAAAAAACATATGGTCCCACGACGAGCAATAGTCAAGAACAGAATGATGATTATTATATAATACCCAAAGTTGATAATAAGACCAAGAATAATAGCTCCGCAATAGATTTGGTGAAGAAAAGTACCGAAACTAATCTGAATCAAAATGTGTCAAACAATCAGAATAATTATGGATCCCCAGTGTATTCTTTAGGGGGTACAATAAAGTTACTCAACCCAATTTCTATATTAAAAAGCGGTAAAGATGGTGGTAAAAAAATAAAAGAAGACTTTAAAAAATATGACACACATTATAGAGACAAGTATCCTATAATTCCCTAACTAGTAAAAAGATATGAATAAGATAATAACATATACCCTGGCCCTCCTGCTGGCCACCCTGCAGACATTTGCGCAGACCTACGAATATGACGCTAACAATCAGTTGACGAAAGTGACGTATGCCGACGGGTCTACCGTAACTTATACCTACGATGAGTTAGGCAACCGACTGTCGATGAAAAAGACGGCCGGCATAGATAAAGGCATCATTGATTTTGCTGACCCTATGGTAAGGGCAATCTGTGTCAGCAATTGGGATGAGGATGGTGACGGTGAACTCAGCTATGATGAGGCAGCGGCGGTTACCATTATAGAAGAAGAACTATTCAATAGTAAGGATATTAAAAGTTTCAATGAATTGCAATATTTTACAGGACTGACAGATATTGACAACCTTGCTTTCTTGGGTTGTTCCGAACTTAAGTCAATACAATTTCCACAATCTTTAAATAGTATCGGCTACGCCGCATTTGAATATTGCAGTTCTTTGAAATCAATTGTGATTCCTCGTTCTGTTACATATATTGGAGGAAGTGTTCTTGCCAATTGCACAGAGCTATCCACAATAGTTGTTGAGGAAGGTAACACGAAATATGACTCTCGAAGCAACTGCAATGCAATCATAAGGAAATCCGACAACAGCATGATTGCTGGTTGCATGAATACTGTTATTCCCAATACTGTCAAGTCGATTTCTTCTAATACATTCCAGGGGATGAGTTCACTTTCGTCTATCTCTATTCCCAATTCTGTAACAAAGATAGGAAGCATGGCATTTTTCAATTGTACAGGACTTACCACTATTACAATTCCGAGTTCTGTTTCGGCAATTGATAATTACGCCTTTAATGGCTGTACCAATTTGGAATCGGTTTATTCAGAAATACAGAATCCATTTACGATTAATGAAAATGTTTTCCAAATATGGGATGCAGATACGCATAGCTCAGTATTCTCAAAAGCCACCCTATACGTGCCTGCCGGAACGAGGGATGCCTATCTTGCAACTCCCGCATGGGACAAGTTCCTGAACATCGTAGAGATGGAGGCAACATCTCAGGGCGACGTGAACAACGATGGCTCGATAACCATTGCCGACGTGACGGAGCTGGTGAACATTATCCTTGGAAAGAACTTGCCTGCTAACCAGGGTATGGCCGACATCAACGGCGACGGCAGCGTGACGATCGCGGACGTGACGGCACTGGTGAATATCATCCTGGGGAAGACGGGGCAATAAGCCCCAGCCACAGGAAACCCCACCCCCAACCCCTCCCCCATAGGGAGGGGAGGCCTGCCGGGAGAAGAGCTTGCTCGGGAATGAGGGCAGCACCTTTGAAAAAAAAGAAAAAAGGAAAGAAAATCGCAAAAAAATTTGGTGGTAACGGAAAAAGTTCGTACCTTTGCAGCCGCTAACTGAAAGTAATAGGGGCGTAGCCCAGTTGGTTTAGAGCGCTGCAGTCACATTGCAGAGGTCCCCGGTTCGAGCCCGGGCGTCCCTACTAAGAGAAGAGAAACCACATGTGGGATTTCTCTTCTCTTTTTGATTTAACGACAAATACTCTACAAAAACAATCAACAACGAACATGAACATGAAGCATTTCCTCCTGACGACCTTACTGACGCTCATCATAGGCATCGGCGCTTACGGACAGACCAATCTGACGGGCCGCGTCTACTACAATGCAAACATTATGAAAGTCCAGTTCGACGACGAACTGAAAAAATTAGAAAAGGACATTGCCGCCAAAAAAGCAGAAGCCATCGCCGAGGCTGAAAAGAAGAGAGGTCGCAAGCTGACCGCTGCCGAAACAGCCAAGTTGAACAGCGAGATTGACAAGGGCATGAAGCAAGCGAAGAGCGTGATGAATGGCATGAAAACAGCCATCACCCTTGAATTCAAATCGGCCGCGGAGGTGGTGATGAAGATGGACATGAATATTGACGACGATGCCATGAAGGCTGCCGGCATTCCCTGGCTTAAGCGCAAGGCCATGAAGGCAGCACTTGCCATCGGCCCTTCGTCGCAGAAAGATACCTACGTCGTGAAGGGCAACCAGGTCATCGTTGGAACAGGAAAAGACCAAGACACGATGACGCTAAGTGCCGACGGCAAGACCATCACCGGCACAATGGACGGCAAGAAATTCACGCTGACGCGCACGAAATAAGCATCAGACTTAGGAAAAAAATAAAAGGAGACACAGCCGACATGCCGTGTCTCCCTGTTTTTATTGTTGCCTGAGATAGCGCACCATGAGCTGGGCGGCATTGTCGGGTGCGATGTCGTCGCCGAGCCGCTTCTGCACATCGCGATAGTCGAAGAGCATGGTCGTGCGGGCATCGTGGCCTGGCAGCAGGCGGCGCAGCTCGTTGCGGATGTTCTCCACTGAGAAGCGGTCGGCCAGCAGTTCGCGCACCACCTCGCGGTCGGCAATGAGGTTGACGAGCGAGATGAACCGGCACTTGATGATGTGGTTGAAGGCAAAGCGAATGAGACGTGGCACGGGTGTCTTGTAGCACACCACCTGCGGCACGTTGAAGAGTGCCGTCTCGAGGGTTGCCGTGCCACTGGTGACGAGGGCTGCGGTGGCATGCGAGAGCAAGGCGTAGGTCTGGTTTTTCAGCAGGGTGACGGGCTTGCCGGAGATGAAGGGCATGTAGTAGTCATCGTCGATGGACGGTGCGCCAGCCACGACAAGCTGATACTCCGAGGCGTAGGGCTCAGCAGCCTCAATCATGGCGGGCAGGTTGTCCTTGATTTCCTGCTTGCGCGAGCCTGCCAGCAAGGCGATGATGGGAGCCTCCCCCAACCCCTCCTCAAGGAGGGGAGCCAAGGCCACGGCCAGCTGCGCCTTGCCCTCTGGCGTGTGGAGAGCGGCTTTGTATGCCCTGACCTCGTGAGCCGTGGGATTGCCGACGTAGTGGATGGGATAGTGGTGCTTCTTCTCATAGAAATCCACCTCGAAGGGCAGGATGGAGAAGAGCTGGTCGACGTCGCGCTTGATGCTGCGGATGCGCCACTCCTTCCAGGCCCAGATTTTCGGCGAGATGTAATAGAAGACGCGGGGAAGCCTCTGCCCCACCCTGCCCTTCAGAGAGGGCGTTTTCAGGGCCTTCACTCTTTCCTTGTGCAGGAACTTCGCTATCTTCAGGTTGAAGCCCGGATAGTCGACGAGGATGACGGCATCGGGCTGCCACTCGGTGATGTCGCGCTTGCAGAACGCGAGGTTGCGGAAGATGGTGGGCAGATGGAGCAGCACGGGTATGAAGCCCATGTAGGCCAGTTCCTTATAATGACGCACACGCGTGCCACCGACCTCCGACATGAGGTCGCCTCCGAAGAAGCGAAACTCGGCCTGGGGGTCTTCCTTCTGCAGCGACCGCATCAGATGGGAGGCGTGCAGGTCGCCAGAGGCTTCGCCGACAATCAGATAGTATTTCATTTCAGTAAACGCTAAACATCAAAATCAAAAACTCTCAACCTTCTCAACGGCACCGCAGGTGCCTTCTCAACCTTTAAATATTCCACTCGCGCAGATGGTCCATGAAGGCATAGGCAGTGACATCCATATGGGTGGGGGTGATGGCGACGAAGCCGTTGTTGAGTGCCCACTGGTCGGTGTCCTCAGCACTGGGTTCGTCGTTTTCGTAACGTCCCACCATCCAGTAGTAGTCGTAGCCACGCGGATGATGGCGCCGCACTACCTCATCGACCCATCGGCCGTAGGTCATGCGGCAGATGCGCACACCCTCGAACTGCTCGCGAGCAGGGAAGTTCACGTTCAGGCAGACTCCCTTCGGCAAGCCTTCTTCGAGCACCTGTCTGACAATCTGCTGCACGTATGGGCGCAGTGGCTCGAGGTTGGCATCGTGGTTGTAGTAGCAACTGGAGAAGGCTATCGAAGGAATGTATTTCAGGCACCCCTCCATGGCCACGCCCATCGTGCCGGAGTAGTGGTTGTTGACGGTGGAATTGTCGCCGTGGTTGATGCCGCCGAGGATGAGGTCGGGCAAGCGGTGGCGGTGGGCCTCAGGAAAAGAGCAGTGGGCCGGGTCGTCGTGCTCGAAGCAGAACTGGTCGATGGCCAGCTTCACGCAGTCGACCGGTGTTCCGCTGCACGACCACACCTCGATGCCCTCGCCCAGCGACGGACGCGGGCGCAGCGTCAGCGGATCGACGGCCGTGAAGGCGCACGAGTAGCCAGAACGCGGTCCGTCGGGAGCACAAATGAGCACATCGCCGAAGGGACTCACCATATCGGCCAGTGCACGTATGCCATTGGCATCGAAGCCGTCGTCGTTGGAGATGAGAATCAGCGGACGCTGCACAGTCGTCTTGTCGTTTTTCGGCTCAGCGGTGGCCAGACCGAGAGGATTGTGGGTGGTAGAATTCATATAAAAAGTATAATTTTGACTGCAAAAGTACGAAAAAAGGTTTAAATTACAAGATTCTCGCATAATTTTCGTAACTTTGCACTTTAAAAAGTTGCAAAAAGCGGCTTCATGTTGGCAAAAGAACCTATTCTTGTGCCTAAGACGTGTGGCCCTTTGTTGCGGCAACCAGTATTGAAACAATAGTATATTGGAGAGTAAAATCATGGCAAAAATCATAGCATTAGCAAATCAGAAAGGTGGCGTGGGTAAGACCACGACAACCATGAACCTGGCAGCCTCGCTGGCCACGCTGGAGAAGTCGGTGCTCGTCATCGATGCCGACCCGCAGGCCAATGCATCGAGCGGTCTGGGTGTGAATATTCAGGAAGTGGACTGCTCGCTCTACGAGTGCATCATTGACCACGCCGACGTGCGTGATGCCATCTACACCACCGACATTGACGGCCTCGACATCATTCCGAGCCACATCGACCTGGTGGGTGCCGAGATTGAGATGCTGAACCTGGAGAACCGCGAGCGTGTGCTGAAAAACCTGTTGGAGCCGCTGCGCAAGGAGTACGACTACATCCTCATCGACTGTGCACCGTCGCTGGGCCTCATCACCGTGAACGCGCTGACGGCTGCCGACTCGGTCATCATCCCCGTGCAGTGTGAATACTTTGCACTGGAAGGTATCTCGAAACTGCTGAACACCATCCGCATCATCAAGTCGAAACTGAATCCAAAACTCGAAATCGAAGGATTCCTGCTGACGATGTACGACTCGCGCCTGCGTCTGGCCAACCAGATTTACGACGAGGTGAAGCGTCACTTCCAGGAGTTGGTGTTCAAGACCGTCATCCAGCGCAACGTGAAGCTGAGCGAGGCTCCTTCGCACGGACTGCCCGCCATTCTCTACGATGCCGACTCGGCAGGCGCCAAGAACCACCTGGCCCTGGCCAAGGAGATTATTTCGAGAAGTTAGAAGATAGAAGTTTTTGAAGAAAATGGCTGTTAAAAAGAAATACGCAAACACAAAAAGCGCCTTGGGGCGCGGACTAGACGCTATTGAGGGCGGCAAAGGCCTCGATGCCCTCATCGACACGACAGGCGTGAAGACACAAGGTTCTTCCACCATCAACGAGATTGCCATCAGCGAGATTGATGCCAATCCCAACCAACCGCGACGGGAGTTCGACCCCGTGGCCCTGCAGGAGTTGGCCGACAGCATCGAACAGATAGGCATCATCCAGCCCATCACGCTGCGCCAGATGCCTGGCGGCCGCTATCAGATTGTGGCCGGCGAGCGTCGCTGGCGTGCCTCACAGTTGGCAGGGCTCACCTCGATTCCCGCTTACATTCGCACCATCGACGACGAGAACGTCATGGAGATGGCGCTCGTAGAAAACATCCAGCGCGAAGACCTGAACGACATCGAGATTGCACTGGCCTACCAGCATCTGTTGGAGGGTGAGGGCATGACGCAGGACAAGGTGGCCAAGCGCGTGGGCAAGAGCCGCACGGCCGTAGCCAACTATCTCAGGTTGCTGAAGTTGCCGGCACAGGTGCAGATGGCTCTGCAGAACAACGAGGTGGATCAGGGCCATGCCCGCGCCCTGCTGTCGCTCGACAGTCCTTCCACCCAGATTAAGCTGTTCAAGGAAATCCTGAAGAACGACTACAGCGTGCGCCAGGTGGAAGAACTGGTGAAGAAGCTGAAGAACGGCGAGAGCCTCGTGGGCAGCAAGGGCCAGATAGTGGCCAAGACGCAGATGCCCAAGGAGTTCGAAGTGCTCCGCAAGCGCCTCTCTACCTTCTTCAACACCAAGGTACAGTTGAGCTGCTCGGCCAAGGGCAAGGGAAAAATCAGCATTCCCTTTGCCGACGAAGAGGAGTTGGAACGCATCATGAACCTCTTCGACAAAATGAAGGAACAATAAAACCGAAGATACACATTTAAAAAAAGGAATAAATACCGGCGTGGAAAGACTCTTCAGAAAGCTACTCGTTGCGACCGCATGGCTCATGTGTGCAGGCATGGCACAGGCTCAGACCGACAGCACCCGCACTGCCAGCAAGGCTGCCGTTGCCATCGATGCCCCCGACGGCGTCATCATGGCCGACGAGTTGCTTAGCGACACCATCAGCCTGGAGGCAGCAGGGAAAAAGAAGCAGAAGCGCGACTGGGCCACATGGAAACCCAATCCGAAGCGCGCCATGTGGCTCGCCCTGGCCATCCCCGGTGCCGGTCAGATATACAACCACAAGTACTGGAAACTGCCCATCGTCTATGGAGGTTTCGTGGGCTGTGCCTACGCCATGCGCTGGAACAACCAGATGTACCACGACTACTCGCAGGCCTACCTCGACCTCATGGACGACGACCCGCGCACCGAGAGCTACAACCAGTTCATGCATCTGGGAGCAGAGATCAACGCAGGCAACATCACGCGCTATCAGGAGCTGTTCCGCAAACGCAAGGACCGTTTCCGCCGCTGGCGCGATATGAGTTTCTTCGTCATGGTGGGCGTCTACGCACTGTCGGTGGTCGATGCCTACGTCGACGCGTCGCTATCCGAGTTCGACATCAGCGACGACCTCAGCCTGCACGTGACGCCAGCCGTCATTGGCAGCAAGACCGAGCGCAACCCGCTGCGCTCGTCGGGGCTGGGCCTGCAGTGCAGTCTGACTTTCTGACCCGCTCCTCCCAAAAAAGATAAAAACCATCTCACTCAGAACAATCAAGAAAAAATAATAAAAAAGTATATATGAAGAAAACGTATTGGATAATAGCCCTGCTGATGCTGTTCTGCACGTCCAGCCTGCAGGCGCAGGTCGTGGTGGAAGACCCCGAGAAGACTGACGACGTGGAAACAATCGACGAGGACGACGAAGAAGATGAAGAAGACATCGACGATGCCGACCTTGACGACGAGGAAGAGGGCGAGGACGAAGACGAGTTGGACGAGCCCATCAGCGAAGACGACATTGTGGTGGTCAACGACGACGATGAGGACGGCGACGACCTTGAGATCGACGTGCCCGAGGCCCTGAAGCTCGAAGTGGACAGCCTGCTCGACCTCTACCACACGCAGCACTTCCTGCAGCCCGACAGCTCGTGCAACATGCCCGACATCAATCCCGAATACTCCAAGGAAGAGTTCGTCGACCGACTGCACCGGCTGCCCACCGCCATCGAGATGCCGTGGAACGAAGTGGTGCAGAAGTTCATCGACCGCTACAGCGGCCGTCTGCGCCGCTCGGTGGCCGTCATGCTGGGCACACAGAACTTCTTCATGCCCATCTTCGAGCAGGCACTGGAGACCTACGGCCTGCCGCTGGAACTGAAGTATCTGCCCGTCATCGAGTCGGCACTCAACCCGAAGGCCGTCTCGCGTGTCGGCGCCACAGGTCTCTGGCAGTTCATGATCGCCACGGGCAAGCAGTACGGACTGGAGGTGAACTCGCTCGTCGACGAGCGCCGCGACCCCGTGAAGTCGTCGTACGCCGCCGCACGCTACCTGCGCGACCTCTATAAGATTTTCCACGACTGGCACCTCGTCATCGCTGCCTACAACTGCGGTCCCGAGAACATCAACAAAGCCGTCCACCGCGCCGGAGGCGAAAAGGACTACTGGCAGATTTATCCCTACCTGCCTGCCGAGACACGCGGCTACGTGCCCGCCTTCATCGCCGCCAACTACATCATGAACTACTACTGCGAGCACAACATCTGCCCGCTCATCACCGACCTGCCCGCCAAGACCGATACCATCATCGTCAACCGCGACGTCCACTTCGACCAGATTGCCGAGGTCATCGGCATCGATGTCAAGCAGCTCGGCGAACTCAACCCACAGTACCGCCGCCAGATTGTCAACGGCAGCAACAAGCCGTCGGCCATCCGGCTCCCCATGAACTACGTATCACAATTCATCGATAACGAAGACTCCATCTTCTCCCACCGCGCCGACGAACTGCTGACGAAGCGCCTGGAGGTGGCCGTCAACGATGCCCAGCCCACCTATACGTCCAGCCGCAAGACCTACAGCCGCAAGAGCCGTGGTCGCTACAGCAAGAGCAAGAAGAACCTGCGCCGCTCGCGCAGCGGACGCCGCGGTCGCTCGTCGGGCCGCACCATCACCGTCAGGAAGGGCGACACCCTGTCGTCTATCGCCAAGCGCAACCACACCACCGTGGCTGCCTTGAAGAAGAAGAACGGCATTCGCGGCAACAACATCCGCGCCGGAAAGAAACTGAGAATCAAGTAAGAACATACGAGGAGGAAACGCGATATGAACGACACTGATAGCAACGGCCACAAGCCCGCCGAGGAACCCGTGCAGGCACAGGCCAACAACGAGGAAGAAGACCGACAGCACGATGGCGGCCAGATGGTCGACGATGCCTTCCAGCGGCTGCTCAGCACCTACCTGGCATCTCCCCACCGCAAGAAGACCGACATCATCACCAAGGCCTTCAACTTTGCACGCCAGGCCCACAAGGGCGTGAAGCGACTCTCGGGCGAGCCATATATCATGCACCCCATCGCCGTCGCGCAGATTGCCTGCGAGGAGATGGGACTCGGCTCCACGAGCATCTGCTCGGCACTGCTCCACGACGTCGTCGAAGACACCGACTACACCGTCGAGGACATCGAGGTGATGTTCGGCTCGAAGATAGCACAGATTGTCGACGGACTCACCAAGATCTCTGGCGGCATCTTCGGCGAACAGGCATCGGCCCAGGCCGAGAACTTCAAGAAGCTGCTGCTCACCATGAGCGACGACATACGCGTCATCCTCATCAAAATCTGCGACCGACTCCACAACATGCGCACCCTCGAGTCGCAGCCCGCCAACAAGCAGTACAAGATTGCCGGCGAGACACTCTACATCTACGCACCCCTCGCCAACCGACTGGGACTCAACAAGATTAAGTCGGAACTCGAAAACCTCAGCTTCCGCTTCGAGCACCCCGAGGAGTACGACAACATCAACAAGAAGCTGGCCATCACCCGCGAGCAGCGCAATCTGCTCTTCGAAGACTTCACCGCCCCCATCCGCGAGACCCTCGACGCCATGGGCATCGAGTACGAGCTGAAGGCACGCGTGAAGTCGCCCTACTCCATCTGGACGAAGATGCAGAACAAGCACGTCACGTTCGACGAAATCTACGACATCCTCGCCGTCCGCATCATCTTCACACCCAAGAAGCGCGAAGACGAAATCAACGAATGCTTCCAGATCTACGTCGCCATCTCCAAAATCTACAAGTCACACCCCGACCGCCTGCGCGACTGGCTCAACCACCCGAAGGGCAACGGCTATCAGGCCCTGCACGTCACGCTCATGTCGCACACGGGCCGCTGGATAGAGGTGCAGATACGCTCCGACCGCATGGACGAAGTAGCCGAGCAGGGATTTGCCGCCCACTGGAAATACAAGGAAGGCGACGACAGCTCTCAGGAAGTGGACTCCGGCGACGGCGAACTCAACGACTGGTTGGGCACCATCAAGGAAATCCTCGACGACCCGCAGCCCGACGCCATGGACTTCCTCGACACCATCAAGCTCAACCTTTTTGCCAGCGAAATCTTCGTCTTCACCCCCAAGGGCGAAATCATGACCATGCCCGCCGGATGCACAGCCCTCGACTTTGCTTTCCAGATCCATACCTTCCTTGGCACCCATTGCATCGGGGCCAAGGTCAACCATAAACTCGTGCCGCTGAGCCACCATCTGCAGAGCGGCGACCAGGTGGAAATTCTCACCTCGAAGTCGCAACACGTGCAGCCGTCGTGGCTCGGTTTCGTTTCTACCGCCAAGGCCAAAGGAAAAATCCAGGCCAGCCTCCGCCGCGCCGACCGCGAAACCCAGAAGAAAGGCGAACAGACACTGAAGGAATGGCTCGAGAAGAATTCCCTCGAACTCACCTCCTCCGTCATCGACAAACTCTGCGACCTCCACGAGATACAGCGCCACGACGCCCTCTTCCTGGCCCTCGGCAAGAAGACCATCATCCTCGGCGACCGCGACCTCGACCTGCTCTTGGGCAAGAAGGGCAAGAAGGGCTGGAAGAAGTTCGTACCCTTCATCAAGAGCGAGAAGAAAGAAGAGAAGACCATCCCCGTAAAGCGCGGACTGCTGGAGGTGGGCAAGGGCTTCAACAAGAAGATACCCTGCTACCTCACCGAGGAAACCATCCAGATGTACATCTTCCGCGACTGCTGCCACCCCATACCCGGCGACGACATCCTGGGGTTCATCGACAACAAGAACCACATCGAGATCCACAAGCGCAGCTGTCCCGTGGCAGCACGCCTGAAGTCGAGCTACGGCAACCGCATCCTCGATGCCAAGTGGGAGATGCACCAGCAGTTGCTCTTCGACGCCACAATCCAGATACGCGGCATCGACCGCAAGGGCATGATTCTAGACCTCGGACTGCTCATCACCAACAAGCTCGACATCAACATCCGCCGCATCACCGTCACCAGCGAGGAAGGCATCTTCGACGGCACCATCGAGCTGCGCGTCCACGACCGTTCCGTCGTGGCCCACGTCATGGAGCACCTCAAGACCATTCGCGGCATCCAGGAAGTCTCACAGATCATGTAGAGCCCCTAGAAAGGAGAAAACTCTCAACTGACTCTCCGCTCGACCCGCAGGGGCGCTTTCGTAGTGAAGCGGAGAAAGAACTCTCAACTATAGAACTCTCAACTGACTCTACACTCTCCGCTCGACCCGCAGGGGCGCTTTCGTAGTGAAGCGGAGAAAGAACTCTAAACTTTCAACTGACTCTAAACTCTAAACTTTAAAAATGCGTCACCTCATCACCCTACTCCTCCTTGCCGCCACGCTCAGCGCTTCGGCTGCCAACCCCTTCGACAACCCCGACACCATCGTCGTGGCACGCGACGGAACGGGCCAGTTCCGCACCGTCGGCGAAGCCATCGAGGTGTGTCGCGCCTTCATGGACTATCATAAAGTAATCTTCATCAAGCGGGGCGTCTATAAGGAAAAACTCATCATACCCACCCATCTGGAGAACATCGAACTGCTGGGCGAAGATGCCGAGCACACCGTCATCACCTACGACGACCACGCCAACATCTATCTCCCTTCCCTTCAGGGAGGGGATGGGGGTAGGCCCATGGGTACCTTCCGCACCTACACGCTGAAGGTGGAAGGCTCTGACATCACCCTGCGCAACCTCACCATCGAGAACAATGCCGCACGACTTGGTCAGGCCGTTGCCCTCCACATCGAAGGCGACCGCGTGAGCGTCGTCGGCTGCCGCCTCATCGGCCATCAGGACACCGTCTACACCGGCAAGGCCCGCTCGCGCGTGTGGTTCCAGGACTGCTACATCTGCGGCACCACCGACTTCATCTTCGGCCCCGCCACCGCCTGGTTCGAGCGCTGCCACATCCACAGCCTCGCCGACTCCTACATCACCGCCGCCTCTACGCCGCAGGACGTTGACTACGGCTACGTGTTCAGCCACTGCCGCCTCACGGCAGCCGAAGGCGTCAGCCGCGTCTACCTCGGTCGTCCCTGGCGCCCCTATGCCTACACCTTATTTATTAATTGCGAACTGGGCAGCCACATACGCCCCGAAGGCTGGGAGAACTGGCGCAACCCCGACAACGAGCTCACTGCCCGCTACTACGAGTACGGCAACACCGGTCCCGGAGCCTCCCCCCAACCTCTCCCAAAAGGGAAAGGAGCAAAGGCTGATGCAGCCTCGCAGCGTGTCAGCTGGAGCCACCAGCTCACGAAGCGCGAGGCCGAGGCCATCACCCCCGCCACCGTTTTCCGCACTGCCACCGACTGGCTCCCTGCCGGTGCCAATGATTTGTAAAAACATTTGGTCGAAAATACCCAGTTAATTTTTAAAAATTCCCGACCGCAAAATATTTTTTCCGAAATACGCCCGTATTTCCGCAAAGTCTCTAACCCGTTGTCCGTCAACAGGTTAGAGGCTTTTTCGTTCCTCCACGCTTCTTCCCTCCCCTCTAAACCATAGGTTTGATGTCTCTAACTCATAGGTTTAGTCGCTCTATCTCTATGCTCTGTATGCTCCATCTCATAGAGTTGTATCACTAAAACCATAGGTTTATAGCCCCCTAACATAGGGGGTTGGGGGGTTGGGGGTCTCGAGCAATGTTTCATGTGCCCCAAAGCCTTCTTTTTGATTGTTTCACGCTCTATTTCATTGTTTCACGCGGAGGAAGTTTTGTCGGAATTTTTCAGAGAAAGGGAATGGAAGGGCGTAAAGGGCATCAAGTGGAGTAGGGACGGGGTTTATTCCCCGTCCGCAAGCAGGGAAAAGGCCGAAGGTCTGGCAAGAACACAGGCAGGGGTGGAACCCCTGCTAAAGAACCAAGAGAGTATTCTAAAACCCCGACGGGGTGCCAGAATTATTCTGTCGGGCCTTCGGCGCTTAAATACAAATGTGCACTATTCGCAGGGGTTGCACCCCTGCCTGTGTTCTTGCCAGGCCTTCGGCCTTCG